>NZ_VUMM01000003.1 GCF_009696175.1 Floccifex porci | reverse complement strand
TTCAGGTACAGGTGTAGTAATGCCTTTCTTATAATTCTTTACACATTCAAGTTTAAACTGCCATGTATACTTCATATAAAAACCCTCCTTACTGGCTTATTGTCCAGTTTGGAGGGTACATATCATTGTAGTTTCACATCAATGGGATAATTTTAATTATTTCGTGTGTCTACTTCAGTGGGATTATATCAGAAGAAAATCCTTTTTTTTATTGACAAAAATAGGTGTTCACACTTATTAAAACAAATGATTTCACAAATACTAAAACAATAAAAACAGTTGAAATTCAAGTCTTGTTTTCAATTTTATTTGGTTTAATATTTGATATCGAGGTGAATCATATGGAATATTTTATCAATGGAAAATTAACGGGGGAAAGAACATTCTGGTCAGCTGTAAATACATTGGCAGGGGAATATCAGAAAAAACTATTGTTAAATGGAAACAAGGTGCGTATAGCGGAAAGCTTATACTGGATGTGTCCGGTACGATAAGGAGTGAAAACTCCTTTTTTTTATATACAAAAAAAGCCCTTAGGTTTCCCTAAAGGCAATCTCTGACAAATGGTGGTCCCAGCCGGAGTTGAACCAGCGACACACGGATTTTCAGTCCGTTGCTCTACCAGCTGAGCTATGAGACCAACTAATGGTTGCGGGAGAAGGATTTGAACCAACGACCTCCGGGTTATGAGCCCGACGAGCTACCAGACTGCTCTATCCCGCGATATGAAAGATGGCGGAGAAGCTGGGATTCGAACCCAGGCGCCGCTTGCACGACCTACCGGTTTTCAAGACCGGACCCTTCAGCCACTTGGGTACTTCTCCATATAAAATTGTGGTGGACCCTGCAGGACTCGAACCTGCGACCGATCGGTTATGAGCCGACTGCTCTGACCAACTGCGCTAAGGGTCCAAACAAGGTTGGTGGCTGGAGTGAGACTCGAACTCACGACCTTCCGGGTATGAACCGGATGCTCTAGCCAACTAAGCTACCCAGCCAAATGGTCGGGATGGCAGGATTTGAACCTGTGACCCCTTGATCCCAAATCAAGTGCACTACCAAGCTGTGCTACATCCCGATGATGGCGCGCCCTGCAGGAATCGAACCCACAACCTTTTGATCCGTAGTCAAACGCTCTATCCAGTTGAGCTAAGGGCGCAAACAATTAGTGCCTAAATAATATAACACGCAGTATCATCATTTGCAAGAAGAAAATATAAATTTTTTTTATTTTTTCTTCCTAAGTCATTATATCATACACCAATTGTAAAAACCATTCTTTAATATTCTTTCTTTGATATGATTTGAATACTGATTCGATAAAACAGAACAATTAGAACCATCATAAGAATACCTAAGAATACAATGCTTATATTCATATTGATCAAAGGAATGACGGTAAATAAAGAAACCAGAAAGATTGTTGTGATCATAGTCGCAATTTTACTTTTTTCTGCTTCAAATTTTAATTTAATAGGAATCTGTAAACTGGAAACCATATAAGCAATCGGAAGCATTGTAATAGATATGATCAGAAATTCTATACTGAATTCATTCTGAATTATCATCATTATCAAACAGATCAGAAAGGAAACTGTCCATCCAATAACAGTCATAATCAGACTGACTATAAATTTTTCAATTACGTACTCTTTCTTTTTTACTGGAGTGGATAATAAATACAACATTCCATTTTCATACTGATCGTAACTGATGGTACCAATGGCAATAGATGCAAATATAAAACTCATATATAAGATTGCAGTATATGGAGAAATCTTATATAAGAATACACCTGCAATCAGCATTAATAAGACAAATCGTTTCTGTAGGGACATAATACAGAAATCTTTGATGATTAAACCTTTCATACTTTTACTCCTTTGATCATCATATAGATGAATTCATCAATGTTATTGTTTTCAATCACAATATCTGGATAATTTTCTAGATAAAACTGTTTCTGGTTTGTTAATAACGTATATCCAAACACTTCTTTTTTCTTCCTTAAGATATAAGAAAGATCCATTTCCTTCATCTGTTTATTATCTACTTTTAAAATTCCATAACAGCTTAACAGTGCATCCATTTCTTCTTCTAATAAAATATTTCCATCATCGATCATATATACATAATCACATAAATGTTCTAAATCATTGGATATATGAGAACTGATCAGTATCGTATGATTTTCATCTTTTTCCATAAATTCTCTTAACAGATCCAGTATTTCATCTCGAGCAATGACATCTAATCCTAATGTTGGTTCATCCAGTAATAAAAGCTGTGCATTGTGAGATAAAGCACATATAATTTTTAATTTGGATTTCATTCCAAATGAAAAACTTCGAATCTGTTTATCCCATGGAAGCTGATACAGATTGACTTTTGATGTGAAATAAGAATCATCAAAAGATAAATAAGACGCTTTTAAGATTTTCTTTAAATCTTTAATGGTTAAATAAGAACTGTAAAAAGAATCCGATAGAACAATACCAATCTTATTTTTATCTTCAATGGATAGATCATCTTTATCTTTATTTAATATTGTAATGGATCCATCATCGATCTGAATTAAATCCAGTATAGATTTATAAATGGTACTTTTACCTGAACCATTTTTTCCAATCAGTCCTGTAACCAAACCTTTTTTTATATTCATAGATACATTTAAATCAAAACCAGGATAGCTTTTTTTTAGCTGATTAATCTTTATCATGTTATTCCTCCAGTAATATTGATATAAGTTCTTTTATTTCTTCTTTTGTTAATCCATTCTGTAAAGCTTTTAAAAGAGTGGTTTCTAATTCCATTTGAATGTTTTTTCGAATTTCTTCTTCCAGTAAAGAAGGATTTATACATTTCACAAAACTTCCTTTTCCATGAATGGTCTGAATAAAACATTCCTGTTCTAAAAAGTCATATGCTTTTTTAACGGTAAGGGCACTGATTTTTAACTGATTGGCTAAAGATCGTACCGATGGAAGAGGATCGTTTTCTTTTAATTCATGATTCACAATTTGATTTCTGATCTGGTTGACTATCTGTTCATAAATAGGAACCATAGACGAATGATTGATTATAATCTTCATAAGAGTTCTCCTGTAAACAGTATATAACAGTATATAACACATTGCAATATAAAAATAGTTATAACTTTTATAAAAAAGGTGATAGAATAAAACAAGGAGGAACTTACTATGAGTAATTTAGATCAAGTAAAAGGGAATTTAATTGTATCTTGTCAGGCTTTGCCAGATGAACCACTTCATTCATCTTTCATTATGGGAAGAATGGCATTGGCTGCTTTACAGGGAGGAGCCAAAGGAATACGTGCCAATACAGTTGCGGATATTGTTGAAATTAAAAAGAATGTGGATCTGCCGGTTATTGGAATTATTAAAGAAGTATATGGAGACAGCCCGGTTTATATCACACCAACTATGAAAGAAGTGGATGCTTTGATGGAAATCAAACCAGACATTATCGCAGTGGATGCGACTTGCCGTGAACATCCAGATGGAAAATACATCGATGAATTCTTTAAAGATATTAAGGCAAAATATCCAGATCAGCTTCTGATGGCAGACTGTGCAACTCCTGAAGAAATGGTTCATGCCGATGAATTGGGATTTGATTTCATTGGAACGACACTGGTTGGATATACAGAACAGTCAAAAGGCATGAAAATTGAAAACGATGATTTCAAGATCATCCGTGATCTGTTGGCTGTATGTAAACATAGAGTCATTGCTGAAGGAAACATCGATACACCTGAAAAGGTAAGAAGAGTACTGGATTTAGGATGCTACAGCTGTGTAGTTGGTTCAATCATCACTCGTCCTCAGGTAATCACAAGACGTTTTGTGGATGCCATTGAAAATAAATAAAAATTAACCATCTGAATAAGATGGTTTTTTTGTAGTATAATATTTGGGAATGGAGAGTAAATATGTTAAATAAAGAACAATTGGAAACTTTATTATCAAAATGTTTGGATTCCGATGCTGATTTTGCGGAAATCTTTGAAGAAGATACCACTTCTCAATCCATTCAGATGCTGAATGGATTGGTTGAAGAGATCAATCAGAACAATCGAAGTGGAATCGGAGTACGGATTTATAAAGATTGTCAAACGGTTTATGGATATACAAATGATTTGGAAATGGAGTCATTACTGGCTTTTGTTTCTTCTTTAAAAGAAGCTTTTGGTAACATTGAAAAACAGATTCCAATACAGTTAAATGAGGAAATCATTGAAAATAAACATCCTGTTTTAATTCATCCAATAGAGGCAGATCTGAAAGATAAAATTGATTTATTAAAAAAAGCATATCGTATTGCGAAACATTATGATTCTCGTATTTTTAAAGTACAGACCAATCTATTAAGTGTCTGTCAGAATGTTCAGATATCTAATACTGAAGGAAAGTGGGTAAAGGATGTACGGATCCGTACGCGAATGCCTATTTCCAGTTATGCCAAAGATAAAGATCAGATGCAGTCTGGCTTTGAAGGACCAGGTGCCAGTATGGGACTGGAATATTTTAGTGATGAATTGATTCAGAAGGCAGCCAGCGAAGCTTCTCGAGTGGCAATCGTGAATTTAGAGGCAAAAGATTGTCCTTCTGGAAAAATGCCAGTCATCATTGACAATGGCTTTGGAGGCGTTATTTTTCATGAAGCGTGTGGACATGCACTGGAATCCAGTGCAGTGTCTAAAAATCAAAGTATTTTTACAGGTAAGCTGGGATGTCAGATTGCCAGTGAAAAAGTCACAGCAATCGATGATGGAACCATTTCAAATGCCTGGGGGTCTTCCAATGTAGATGATGAAGGAAATTTACAGCAGAGACGAGTTTTAATTGAAAAAGGAATCTTAAAATCGTATATGGTGGATCGTTTAAATGGAAGACGAATGCATATGAATTCCACTGGATCTTCTCGAAGACAATCATATAAATATGAACCCACTTCCAGAATGAGCAATACGTTTATTCAGGCTGGAGAAGATGATTTTGATGAAATGTTTGAAGGTATTTCCAGAGGTTTATACGCAAAGAAAATGGGTGGAGGAAGTGTAAATCCACAGACAGGAGAATTTAATTTTGCGGTCAATGAAGGGTACTTAATTGAAAATGGAAAGATTTCTTATCCAGTAAAAGGAGCCACTTTAATTGGCAGTGGAGATAAAATATTAATGAATATCGATCGGGTTGGTAAAGATTGTAAACGGGCACAGGGAATGTGTGGAGCCAGTTCCGGAAGCATTCCGACCGATGTTGGACAGCCTGCCATTCGTGTTTCATCAATTACTGTAGGAGGAACCAGCCATGAATAAAGAAAAATGGATACAGTGTGCTCTTGGAATGGGTTTGGATGAATTCGAGATTTATCAGGATGAAAGTTTTGAAAAAGGGATATCCTGGTTTGATGGGAAAATGGATGGATTTGAAACCAGCCATATTACAGGAACATCCATTCGTGGAACCATTGATGGAAAAATGGGTTCTATGGCTTTAGAACAGGTCTGTGATGATCAGTGTGAACGTGTCATTTCCCAATTAATGGATTCAATTGAGTATATCTGTCCAAAAGAAAAAGATCATCTTCGAAAACCAGAACCGATAGAATGGATCCATAAAGATATAAACTGGGTTCAGCCTTCAATGGACTTAGTTTATGATACAATACAGTATTTGGAAAAACAGGCATATAAAATGGATGGAAGAGTGATTCAGGTATCTCATATATCCTGGAATGAATCCAAGAGCACAAGAAGCATTTTCAATTCCCATGATATGAATGTAACCGATCACAATCAGCTTCAGTATTTAGCTATGTCTGTGGTAGTCAAAGAAAAAGATGAAGTTAAAACACATAATGAGATTGAAATTGTAGAAGATTTAAATCTATTTAATAGAGATGAATTTCTTTCAAAATTAATTCATAAATCAATATTAAAATTAAATTCCACTTCCTATCCGTCTCAGAAAATGAAAGTAATTTTTGAAAAAAATGCGATGACTTCTTTATTTTCAAGTTTTATGGGATTGTTCAGTGGAGATTTGATCTATAAAGGAATATCGTGTCTAAAAGGAAAAGAAAACCAGAAAATCTTTTCGGATTTGATCACAATTGTTGATGATCCTAAAAATTTAGAATCCTTAACCATCTGCTGTTTTGATGATGAAGGATGTCCAACCAGAAAAAAGAAGCTGGTTGAAAAAGGAATCTATAGAGTGGCTTTACAGAGCACAAAATCCGCCAGTCGTTTACATACAGAAAGTACTGGAAATGGATTTAAGTCTGGATATGCATCCCCTGTCAGTGTACAGCCTATGAATTGCTGCATCAAACCCGGACATCTTTCTTTAGATTCTATGATTCAGGAAATGAAAGATGGAATTGTGATTGAAGAATTAGCGGGACTGCACAGTGGCATTGATTTTGTCAGTACCAATTTCAGCTTACAGGCCAGTGGATATCTGGTTGTGAATGGAAAAAGAGATAGAAGTATATCTCTGATTACAGTAGCTGGAAATTTTATGGATCTGATGAATCAGGTCATCTGTGTTGGAAACGATCTGGATTGGTCTTATCGTACTATAGCCAGTCCAAGTATATATTTTAAAGAATGTTCAATTAGTGGAGAATAATATGGCAGAATTTAATAATGAAAAATTAAGAGATGTATTACGGGACTACAAAGAAAATCCAGTTCAGGAAAATATCAATCGAATGGGGACTACTTTGCAGACTTCCAGTATTCTGATTCCAGCTATCTGGGATGTGGAACCAAAAATGAATAAAGATGGACAAATGTTGTTTGAAAAAAATACACATTTTCAGTTTGCTTTATTAAAGACAAAAAATGGTTCACAATTTATTGTTGCGTTTACTTCTTATTATGATTATAAACACTGGGATGTAAATCATCGCTTTAAACCAATGGTTTTGCCTGTGGTTCGTTTTATGGAAGTCATACAGAATATTTCAAATGATATTAAAGGAATCTTTATCGATCCAACCGATGTAAAAATTCCTTTGGATATGAATTTTCTAAAACAGGTACAGGCTAGAGAAATGGCTCATCATACTTCCATTCAGAAAAAAGAATTTAAAGTGAATGAACAGTTAAGAGTTAGAGATGTATTAAAAAGAGAAGATTTTAAACAATCCATTGTTCGTTTTGGAAAACAGACACCTTCTATTAAATCCATTTATCTGAAAGAAAGACTGATTGAAAATGAACCGTCTCACTGGCTTCTTTTAGTGGATATGGAACAGGAAGAACCAAAGATGTTTCAGGCATTGGGAAGTTTTATTCATCCATATGATGAAAATAAAATGATGGAATTTATGTTTGCTTCTCATCCTGTTTCACAAAAGATCATCGCGGATTCTTCTCCGGTTTACAGTAAAGATGAAGTGGCCTGAATTTATTCTGGAAATCATTGATACTTTAAATCAGAATGGATTTGAAGCTTATCTGGTAGGTGGCTGTCTAAGAGATGCCTTATTAAATAGAGAATGTCACGATTATGATATTGCCACACAGGCCAGACCAGAACAGATCCTGAATCTGTTTGAACATTGTCAGACAAAAGGAATGTCTCATGGGACCATTGTGGTTTCAGGAAAATACGATGTGGAAATCACAACGTTTCGAAAAGAAAGCACATATTCCGATCATCGACATCCAGATTCGGTATCTTTTGTTCAGGACATAAAAGAAGATCTGTATCGTAGAGATTTTACCGTGAATGCAATGGCTTATCATCCTGAAAAAGGAATCATTGATTTGTTTAATGGACAAAAAGATTTAAAGGATAAAATACTAAAAACCGTAAAAGATGCCAGTCTTTCTTTTCAGGAAGATGCCTTACGAATGTTAAGAGCGTTTCGTTTTTGCGCAAAACTTCAATTTAAAATGGATGATTCTTTAAAAATCGCAATTGAAAAGAATAAACATCTCATTCAATATGTTTCAAAAGAAAGAATCTGGGAAGAATTAAGTGAAATTCTTAAATACGATCCTTTTCAGATTGAAGAAATGGTGGATCTGTTAGAACCGGTTCTTCCAGAACTTAAACAATGTTACAACTGTCAGCAGAACAGTCCATATCATTTTACCAATGTTCTTTCCCATTCTTTATTATCTGTATCATACTGTCATCCTTATGATGAAACCATTGCTTATGCACTGCTGTTTCATGATTTAGGAAAACCACAGGTGAAAAAAACAGAAAAGGGAGTGGATCATTTTAAAGGACATCCAAAAGTGTCTTATGAAATCGCAAAGCGTATCTGTACAGGCTTTAAAGTGTCTAACCGACAGAAAGAAAGAATTGAACAGCTGGTTTATTATCACGATGATGGCTTTACAAAAGGATTGGATTCCGTTTATAAATTTCGAATCGAATTGAACTGGGATGATGAAAGGCTCAATCAGCTTATTGAAGTCAGACGATGTGATTTAATGGCTCATTCTAAAAAAGGAAGAGAAACACTGCATCAGCTGAATGATTTTATAGAGCTGTATGAAAAATGTAAAAAAGAAAGAATTTTTACTTTAAAAGAATTAAATCTGAATGGAAAGGATATACAAAATTGTGATATTCCAAAAGAGAAAATAAAAGAAGTATTAAAAGATTGTTTAAAATATGTTTTTTATCATCCAGATAAGAATGATAAAGAAACATTGATGTTATATATTAGAGACGTATGGAAATAGTAATTGTAATTTTATTAACAATATTGATTGTTTGTGTTTTGTTTCTGATTGTAGAAATAAAACACAAGAATAAAGAGGAAAATGAAACGATTCGTTCAATAGAAAATATGGAACAGGATCTGAAAAAGATGAATCTGATATTCAATAATACCAAACAGAGAGGAAACTGGGGAGAATATCAGCTGGAGTATTTATTAAATATGTATGCTTCTGAAAATAAAGAAGTGTTTCAGATGCAGTATCCACTTGAAAATAAGAAAATAGCCGATGCCATCTTATATACATACGATCATCAGATTTTATGTATTGATTCAAAATTTCCGATGGAAAATTATTTAAAAATGATCGAAGATAAAGAAAACCAGGAATATTATTTTCGTTTGTTTAAAAACAATATGAAAAAACACATTCAGGACATTTCTCAGAAATACATCACACCACAGACGATGAATCAGGCCATTCTATTTATTCCCAGTGAAGCCATTTATCAGTTTGTATGCGCAAAATGTTCGGATCTATTTCAGGAAGCTTTATCCAGTCATGTACTATTGGCATCTCCCACTACTTTAGTGGGAATTGTCTATACGATACTGTCACAGACAAAAGATTTTTATAGACAGGAGCATGTAGAAGAAATTGAAAAAGATTTAAAAGTACTACTGGAAGATGTCAATCGTTTGCTTCAAAGAAGCGAAAAAGCACAGAACAATTTAAATCTTTTACAGGATCAGTTTGAAATGGTTCATACATCGTGTAAGAAAATTGGAAAACGAATTCAGAAAATAACGGAAGGAGAACAGGATGATCACAACATTAAAAGGAGATATAACGGGTCTGGACTTTGATATGATTGTAAATCCAGCTTCTTCCAGTCTGATGCCTCAACCAGGATTGTGTTCCCAGATTTTTTCAAAAGCAGGAAAAGGACTGGTTGATGAATGTATATCTTTAAAGGGATGTGAAATGACACAGGCAAAAATCACAAAAGCTTATGATCTTCCAAGCCACTTTATCGTTCATGTGGCAATGCCTGTTTTTATAGATTCAAAGGAAGAAGAAAGCGAATTGCTGGAAGCGTGTTACTGGAATGCACTGGCTTGTGCCTATGGTTTTGTGTTTGCACAGAAAAGAAAAGAATGCACACTGGCTTTTCCTATATTAGGCTATGAACAGGGTTTTGATAAAAGAAAAGCGTGTCATATTGCCGTAAATACCATTCAAAGACTGTTTAGAGAATATCCGGATGCCAAAATCATTCATGTGATCTTTGTCTGTGACGATCAGGAAAATTATTCGTATATAAAAGAGGAACTTCATTATGCATTCCATGGTTGAAATCTCACATGAATTTTTAAAACCGGTTTTACATCCACAGGCCATCTGTGTGGATGGAACATTTGGAACTGGAAAAGACAGTGTATTCTTTTTAAATCAGAAAGTTAAGAAAGTGATTGCCTTTGAAATTCAGAAAGAAGCCATTGATGCCTGTACCATTACCGATCCTCGTTTCATTCTGAATCCGGCAGGACATGAAAACATGGATGAATATATACAGGAGGAAATTGATGCGATAATCTTTAATTTTGGATATTGTCCTGGATTGGACCCATCAATTTCTACAAAATGGCAAACCAGCTGTACAGCTGTAAAAAAAGGGTTGTCTTTATTGAAACAGAAAGGAAGGATGGCACTGGTTTTATATCCTCATGAACAGGGAAGAATAGAAGCGGAAAAAATAGAAAGCATGTTATCTGAATTGGATGTTTATAAATATTCAATTTTAAAAATGAATTTATTAAATCAGGATAAAAGTCCTTATATAATTGG
Source organism: Floccifex porci (assembly GCF_009696175.1). Lineage (GTDB taxonomy): Bacteria > Bacillota_I > Bacilli_A > Erysipelotrichales > Erysipelotrichaceae > Floccifex > Floccifex porci. The sequence goes on along the minus strand of NZ_VUMM01000003.1, from coordinate 171,369 downwards.
AATTGAAAAAAGGGAGAAATAAAATGGAAATTCTAGATTCAAAATTATTTCATGATTTTCATGGAATGTTAAAGGGACAGGAAGTAACCACTTCTAAAAAATTATATAAAGATGCCAAAGGATTTTATCAGAGTGTGGATGCATCTTTAGATGACAATACGATTATGTATGAAGTAAGCTGTGTCAATGCATCGAAAAAAGAAGAAGGATATTTAAACTGGGGAATCAGTTTGCTTCATCCTGTTTATGTAAATGGAGAATGCAATATGACAAGAGGGCATTTTCATAAAGATTTAAATTGTGAAGAATATTACTGGTGTGCATCGGGAACTGGTTTATTAATGTTTATGGATGAAAATGGAAAAACATGGTGTGAAAAGATGAAAGAAGGGTCTTTACATCATATCAATGGCCATCATGCTCATCGTCTGATTAATACCGGAAACGAAGATCTAAAAGTCATCTGTGTATGGAATGCCAATGCTGGACACGATTATCAAAGAGTGGAACAGATGCCTTTTAATGTCCGCGTCTTTAAAAAAGGAGAAGAAATCTATACACAAAAGAGATAATGGAATGAGAGGTTTTTATGAATAATTTTAGATTTTATAATCCATGTGAAATTTATTTCGGAAAAGAACAGGAAAAGAATGCAGGTAAGCTTTGTGCAAAATACGGTCATAAAGTATTAATGGTCTATGGAAAAAACAGTATTAAGAAAAATGGAGTTTATGATACGGTTATTTCTTCTTTTAAAGAAGAAAATATCGAATTTATCGAATTGAATGGTGTAAAACCCAATCCAGAAATGGATCTGGTTTATAAAGGGATTGAAATCTGTAAAAATGAAAACATCGATTTTGTATTGGCTGTTGGTGGAGGAAGTGTCATTGACTGTGCCAAAGCCATTGCGACTGGTGCTTTGTATGATGGGGATGCCTGGGATTTTTATTTAAGAAAACGCAAACCAGAAAAAGCATTGCCTGTAGGAACGATATTAACTGTTGTGGGAGCCGGTTCAGAAATGTCCAACAGCAATGTTATCACAAAAGGAAATCTGAAAAGAGATTTTGATAACGAAATCATCATTCCAAAATTCAGTATTCTAAATCCAGAACTGACTTATACGGTTTCTCCATTCCAGACAGCCTGTGGTTCTTTTGATGCCATTTCCCATTTACTGGAACGTTATTTTACACCAACCGAAAGCACAGATGTGACCGATCGCATGATTGAAGGTCTTGTTCAAACATTGATGATCTATACCCCACTGGCAATGAAACATCCAGACTGTTATGAATATCGTGCTCAGATTATGTGGGCAGCCACTTTAGCGCAGAATGGATTGATGAATACAGGAAGAGATGGAGACTGGGCCTGTCATAAGATCGAACATGAATTGTCCGGAGAATTTGATATAGCGCATGGATTGGGTCTTGCGATGATTTATCCTTCCTGGTTAATTTATGTCGCAAAGGAAAATATGCCTCGATTCAGACAATTTGGAAGACGAATATTAGGTGTGGATGTAATGGAAGAGGATGATAAAACCATTGAATGCATTGTAGATGCTTTTGTGGATTTTGAAAAGAAGATTGGTTTAGACTATAATATTTCATCTTTAGAAATGGATGATGAAAAATGTAAAGAACTGGCCATTCGTACCTGCTGGAACTCAGATACAAAAGGTAAGTTCAGAAAACTGACTTCTGATGATATTTATCGTATTTTAAAAAACGCAAAAACTTTTGAATAAAAAGAATTAAGTGCTTACAATTTGGTATATAAAAATAAAATATTTGTTTTTATATAAATAAACAAAAAAAATCTATATTTTTCTTTTGTATCCTTCATAATAAAGGTACAAAAGGAGTGATGAATATGTTATATGCAACACATTATGAGCCAGAAGAATTTGTACAGCTGATTTCTAAAAAAAATCTAAAAGTATTTGAAAGAGTATATGTTTTAGATTCAAGTATTGCTGGAATCGTCTATATGTGTAAAGATGATGAAAATTTATATTATATGGATCGTTTTATTCCATCAAAAGAAAAAGAAGCTGAATTCTTAAATTTAGATGCATATGAAATTCATCAGGAATTGTATGTCAAAATTAATTTGGATCAGAAGATGAGAAGGAAAGAATATGAGTATAAATTATAAAGGAAGAAAAATAAAATACATTGCCAGTGACTTAGATGGAACTTTATTGTTTGATGAAGGACATAAACTGGATGATGAAACCTATGAACTGATTTCTAAATGCATTGATGAAAATGTATTATTTATTGTTGCCAGTGGAAGAACGTATCAGAATGAACTGGAAGTCATGAAGCCCATTGCCCATCGTATTTCTTATATAGCTGGAAATGGAGCTCATTGTTTTCATAAAGGAAAACAGATTGTTTCCGAATATATTGAAAAGAAAGATGCGTATAAAGTATTTGATTTAGTGGAACAGGTTGGAAACTGTCATATGTTTATTTCCTGCAATGGAAAAATGTATACCAATTCAAAAGATAAAGAGTTTTTAAGACATATGAATGAAGATGTTCATTTATTTGTGAATCCGATTCAGAATATAAGAGAAATTAAAGAAGACATTGATAAAATATCATTGTTTAAGTTTAATGGATTTGAAGATATTCAACCTATATTTGTACAGGAACTTCCTCAGATGAAGGTTGTGACCAGTGGAAACCAGTGGCTTGATTTTTTACCTTTACACGTGAACAAAGGAAATGCTTTAAAGAAATTACTAAAGATGGAAGGGATTTCTTTGGAAGATGGAATTGCCTTTGGAGATCAGGAAAACGATGTTGAAATGATACGTTGTGCTGGAATTGGATATGGAATGAAACATGGAGCCAAGAAATTAAAGGAAGCTTCGGATGTATTAATTGATAGTGCAAAGAATCAGCTGAAAGAAATTGTAATGGCATAAAGAGCTGAAAAATCAGCTCTTTTTAAACATTTTTGATAATACATCAAAATAAACATTTCCATACTGTAATAGCTGGGTATGAAATTGTAGATCGGATCCTTTAAAAGAATCTTTTAACTGTTTCACCTGTAAATATCCATAATAATATGATAAGAATACACCTGGATTTTCGGCAATCTGATTATAAAAAGAAGACATATCCATATTATATTGTTCATTTAATTCTTCTAAGGTTAGACCATCGTAATGAATGGATAAATCCAGTAAAGCGGTTAAATAAAAATTCAATTCATTTTCCAATTTACAGGCTTTGGTATCTTTATCCAGATACTTTAAAGCGTACAGTTGTGCATAAGTCGCATAACCTTCGGATAAACCACTGCTGTTAAATAAATACTGAATGCTGGTATCCAGATTTTCTAAATTGTATTGAGCCTGGTACATATGTCCCATAATTCCTTCATGGGCTAAAGTGGTATACATTTCAATATCTTCTATATCTTTTCCATAATCTCTTTTATTATAGCGAATCTGGTAAGGAGAACTGTTATCAATGGCTGGAATGATAAAATAGGCAACCACTCCATCTGTACTCTGGTCATCATCCAAAGCTTTGATTTCATAGTTCATCTGACCAACTTCTGGAAAATCTTTTTTATAATTTTCATTTAGAAAAGATAAAATTTCTTCTACCGTTGTAAAAGAAGTGGTAAGGCTGGTTTCATAATCTGAAAGTTTCAGATAGTCTTTTAATGTCTCATCTAAAGCATTTTCTAATTCTTTCTGTATTGTTTCTATACTTTTTGTGGTACCTGTTGCCTGTTCTACTATATATTTATAATATTCTTTTCCATTTTTAATATAATATAATCCGGTCATAGGAATTACTTGATCTTCATATTGAATCAATGTATCCAGTAATCTTTGATAAGAAGGAAAAAAATCATTTTGCAGTACCTGTTCTACTTTTGATTTATAATCTTCTTTTGAATCAATGGATAAAGAATCAATTTCATTCATTAAATGAGAAGTAACACTGGAATCTTCTCTGGAATCAATAATTTCCTGAATGGAGTTCAAAACGCTTTTGGTATCGTACATCAACAGATCCATATCTGCCTGTTTTTTGATATAGGCAATCATCTCATCAAAATAACGAGGGACATCTTTGATCAATACAATCAGATTTTTGACATCCTGTTCGTTTCGTAAAGTGTATTCACTAAAGAAAGTAATAAGCTGTTCATGTATTCCGTTCATAGAACTTAATACATTGGTATTGTATAAGATTTCTTCTTTATTCAGATTTAATTCTAAATTCCATTCTTTTTCTAATTCCAGATAAATACTTTTTTGAGTATGATCTAAAGAATCATAATCAAAAGAATGAAGAGTATTTAAATTTTCTTTGATTTCTTTATCATTATCTGTAATAAAATCACCTAAAGAAACCTCAACTTTCGAAAGATCAATATGAAAATCTTCTGGGTTTTCTAACATCTGATGCATAGTTGTATAATCAGATTCCATTGTTTCTATAAAAATCTGATCACAGAATGAAGTGAATTCTTCATTGGGTTTATCAGGTGTACTTGTACAGGAACACAATAAACAGATGGATAAAAAAACAGATAGTAATTTTTTCATGTTTCCTCCAAAAAAAGATGAACTTATGGTTCATCTTGCACTTCTTTTTTATAGACGATCATCTGATCGATGCGATGATGCGTCATATTCTTAACATGTACATGAATGTCTTTTAAATCGATATCAAAAGTAGAACCATCTTCTGGAAGTTTTCCATAACAGTCCAGTATATATCCTCCAAAAGTTTCAAATTCATCAATGGGAAGTGGAATGTTTAATACATCCTGTACTTCTTCTAAGTCGGTGGTTCCATTGATTAAATATTTGTCTTTTGATAATTTCTGTATGTCTTCTGGTTCTACAAAATCATCTTCCTCATTCATTTCCCCTAAAATGGTTTCCACAATATCGTGTAAAGTCACAATTCCGTTCATTCCACCATATTCATCCAGTACAATCGCAAAATAAGTTTTTCTTTGTTGCATTTCACGGAATAAATCATCGGTTTTCATATTTTCGGGAACAAAGAATGGTTTATCCACTGCATTTTTCATCACAAGGTCAATGGTTAAGTTGGAAAGACGGAAATAATCTCGAGTATCTAAAACACCAATAATGTCATCTTCATCTTTTTCATAAACGGGATAAAATGTATGTCGATTGTTTAAAATGATCGTATGCCATTCTTTTATGGTTTCTTCTAAAGATAAACTGATGACCTCTGATCGATGGGTACAGATTTCATCGACACTGGTATCATCAAATTCAAATATATTTTCAATATATTCTTTTTGTGGTTCTTCTAAATTTCCACTTTCACTGGAAGCGGTGATCATTTCACGAATGTCTTTTTCACTGACTTTCTGTGGCTTTGTGACTTTTATTTGAATAAAGAAAGTTAAAACGGATAAAATAGGATACAGTTTAAAGAAAGAATTCATGATTTTTAACTGAAATGAATCAGTTCTTTTCAAAATGAAGATCTTCACAAGTTTTTCAATGATCAGGTAGTATACATATCCATATACGATTACCGTTCCAATTAAAAAATAAATGGATAGGTAAGGATATAATGTATACACCAGTAAGAGTAAAATTGAAAAATTGATCATCATTAAATAAAACGATATACAGGTTAAAATGGAATCCGTTTTATCATTTTTAGAATCAAATTCAAATAAGGTATAAACCATAGATAAATAAATAGATAGAATGATTAAAATTATAAATGGGAAAGGGTTCATAGTTGAACTCCTTTCTTATTTATGGGAATCGGGTCCTCAGTGTTCATTTTTTAAAATTTCTCCTTTTTCTTAAAATAATACACAAATTGATTCTATTATGCAAACTGTGTAAATAAAGACTCTAAAATTACTTTACGTGTAATAATTCCAATAAATATATTACGATCATCTACGACCGGTACATAATTCTGTTTTAAAGATTGTCTTAAGATTTCCATCATAGGAGTACTAATAGATACAGCAGGCATAAATTCTTTACGAATCAGACTTTTAATTGATTTTTTTAAATTTGGATTTTCATTGTATACATACCATAAAAAATCTCCTTCGGTAATCGAACCTATATAACAACCCTCTTTATCAATAACCGGAATGGCTGTATATCCACTTTTTTTCATTTCTTCCAATGCTTCTTCAATGGTTAAAGAACCATTCAGATAAAAAACATCTCCTTTCTTTTTTAAATAGAAGAAAATGTTGTCTTTCATGTAAATCACCTCATATTTATTGTACTAGAAATATTTTTAAGATTGTCAAACAATTGTGGTAAATAAAAAGTTTATTATGGAATACAATATAGGATTGAAAAAACAAATTGTTGTGATAAAATAGGGTAAGAAAATTTGGAGGGATCCATTTTTATTATAAGTTAGGAGGATTTTTTAATGAATAAACATTCGTTACTGTCCATGAAAGATCTATCTACCGATGACATTTTTAGTATTCTTAATGATGCTAGACTTTTTAATATTTCGTATCGAGATTGGCAACTTCCTTTGCATAAGGCATTGGTTGCTAATCTTTTTTTTGAGCCAAGCACAAGAACACATTTTTCGTTCGCTAGTGCTCAACATCAGCTGGGATGCCAAGTAGAAGATTTCAATGCAGAAACATCCAGTGTACAAAAAGGGGAAACTTTATACGATACAGTGAAGACATTTGAAGCCATTGGCTATGATGCATTGGTAATTCGACATCCAAAAGATGAATATTTTAAATACCTGGAAGGAATCCAGATTCCAATCATTAATGCAGGAGATGGTGCTGGAAACCATCCATCTCAGTGTTTACTGGATTTACTGACAATTTATGATGAATTTAATACATTTAAAGATTTGAACGTAGTGATTGTAGGAGACATTCTACATTCACGTGTGGCAGCCAGTGATAAAGATGCATTGGATCGATTGGGAGCCAATGTGGTATTTGCAGGACCTGAACAATGGCAAAGAGAAGGATTTCCTGTCATGGATCTTGATGAAGCCATTGAATGGGCCGATGTGGTTATGATGCTTCGAATTCAGAAAGAAAGAGGGGCTGCCTTGAGTGGAGGAATTGATTATTTAAATCGATATGGTTTGAATAAAGAAAGATATTCCAGAATGAAAGAACATGCGATCATTATGCATCCAGCGCCTTTTAATCGAGGTGTGGAAATTGATGGAGATCTGGTTGAAAGTGAAAAATCACGTATCTTTAAACAGATGTCAAATGGAGTACTGGTTCGTAAAGCCATTATGAAAAGAGCGTTTGGATTTGAACCATTTAAGGAGGAAGTATGCAAGTAATTCGAAATGGGAATGTACTGATTGATGGACAATTAAAAAAAGTGGATGTTTTATTTGATGAAAAGGAAATCCTTGATATCAGAGAAAAGATTGAATGTGACTGTCCAGAAGTGGATGCTTCAGGCTGTGTGGTTTTGCCTGGTTTTGTGGATGTTCATGTACATTTAAGAGAACCTGGATTTACAAAAAAAGAAACCATTCGTACTGGAACCAAAGCAGCTGCCCATGGTGGTTTTACCAGCATCTTCTGTATGCCTAATGTCATTCCGTATCCAGACAATGTCAAGACTATGGAAGATTATTTAAAATTAATTGAAGAACAATCCGTAGTTCATACCCATCCTTATGCCTGCATCACAAAGAGTGAAGCTTCTAAAGAAGTGGTGGATATGAAGGCAATTTCAAAACTGGGAATTCACTGGTACAGCGATGATGGAGTTGGCGTAGCCAGTGAAAAGATAATGAAAGAAGCGATGGAATGTGCCAGAGAAAATCAGGCAATGATCGTGGCTCATACCGAAGATATGGCTTATCGTAAACCAAAAGCCTGTGTACATGAAAGTGAAATTACAGCCGCTAAAGGATGGCTGGGAATCCCAAGTGCCTGTGAAAGTGCACAGCTGATTCGAGATTTGAAGCTGGTGGAAGAGACGAAAAGTACATATCATGCCTGTCATATTTCGGCCAAAGAAAGTGTAGAAGCTTTAAGACAGGCTAAGAAAAAGGGCTTGAATGTATCAGGAGAAGTAACTGTACATCATCTATTATTGGAAGATAAAGATGTACAGGGACCAAACTGGAAAATGAATCCTCCTTTACGTTCTCATAAAGATCGTATGGCTTTAATTGAAGGATTGGAAGATGGGTCTCTGGATTTTATTGCCAACGATCATGCACCTCATACCGAAGAAGAAAAAAGTCGTCCAATGGAAGTTTGTCCATTTGGAATCGTATCTTTAGAAACTTGTTTTCCTTTGTTGTATACCCAGTTTGTGAAAAAAGAAAAACGATGGACATTGGCACAGCTTGTCAGCTGGATGAGTACCAAACCTGCCATTCGTTTTGGTCTGGATAAAGTTGGAAAAATTCAAAAGGGATACAGTTCTGATTTTGTGATCATAAATTTAGAAGAAGAATATACAATTGACAGCAATGATTTTGAATCTATGGGAAAGAATACACCATTTAATGGATGGGATGTATTTGGTAAAGTAAAACAGACAATCGTATCGGGAAATACTGTTTGGAAAGGGTAATTTTATGGAAAGATTATTGGTTTTAGAAGATGGCAGTGTCTATCACGGAACGGCTTTTGGAAGCGATGATTTTAAAATTGGAGAATTGGTCTTCAATACTTCCATGACAGGATACCAGGAAATTTTAACAGATAATTCGTATTGCGGACAGATTGTAATGATGACCTATCCTTTGATTGGGAATTATGGAATCAATCGTGATGACAATGAAAGTATGAATCCATGTGTTTTTGGATTTGTGATTCGAGATTATTGTGAAAAACCAAGTAATTTTAGAAGTTTATCTACATTGGATGAATATTTAAAATTGAAAAACATTCCTGGAATTTATGGAGTGGATACTCGTGCAATCACAAAAAAGATTCGTACTGCAGGAACGTTAAAGGCAATCTTTGCCAATCCAGATGAGGATATTGATGCAATCGTTAAAAAATTAAAAGAAAGTGATTTTATGCACAATCAGGTATCTCTTGTGAGTACCAATCGCATATTCCCAATGCCAAATCGTGGAAAGAAAGTGGTTCTGATGGATTTTGGTGCCAAACTGGGAATTGTTCGTGAATTGTCCAAACGTGGATGTGATCTGATCATTGTTCCTTATAATACACCAGCCAGTGAAATTATGGCTTTTCACCCAGATGGAGTGATGCTTTCCAATGGGCCAGGAGATCCACAGGATGTACAGGTTGCCATTGATACCATTCGCCAGCTGATTCCACAAACCGTTGTGTTTGGAATCTGTTTAGGACATCAGCTGATTTCTTTAGCTTGTGGAGCGAAAACATATAAATTGAAGTTTGGGCATCGAGGAGCCAATCATCCGGTTGTGAATTTAAAAAATGGACTGGTTGAAATCACATCGCAGAATCATGGATTTGCGGTGGATATCGATAGTTTAAAAAACACAAGACTGGAAATGACACATCAGGCTTTAAACGATAAGAGCTGTGAAGGAGTGGCTCATAAAGACTATCCTTGTTTCAGTGTACAGTATCATCCAGAAGCCAGTGCCGGTCCAGAAGACAGTCGTTATCTGTTTGATCAGTTTATTGAATTAATGGAAAAGGAGAATCAGAAAAATGCCTAAAAGAAAGGATATTCACAAAATATTAGTAATCGGTTCGGGTCCAATTATCATTGGACAGGCCGCTGAATTTGATTATGCCGGAAGCCAGGCTTGTCAGTCTTTAAGAGAAGAAGGATATGAAGTGGTTCTGATCAATTCCAATCCAGCAACCATAATGACCGATTCTTCTATTGCTGATCGTGTTTATATTGAACCATTAACACTGGATTTTGCCAAACGAGTAATCTATAAAGAAAGACCCGATGCCATTTTAGGATCCTTAGGAGGACAGACAGGATTAAATTTAGTCGTTGAACTTCATAACGACGGGATCTTAGATGAATTCAATGTAGAAATTTTAGGAACGGATCTAGAAGCCATTAATCGTGCCGAAGACAGAGAATTGTTCCGTTCTTTAATGCAGGAAATTGGAGAACCTGTTCCAGAAAGCAGCATTGTTCATACAGTGGATCAGGCAGTGGATTTTGCGAATCAATTGGGATACCCTCTAGTGGTTCGTCCAGCTTATACACTGGGAGGAACCGGTGGTGGTTTTGTGGACAATGAAGAAGAATTAAGAGAAATCTGCGAAGCCGGATTAAAAATTTCTCCAGTTCATCAGTGTCTGATCGAACAAAGCATAGCGGGATATAAAGAAATTGAATACGAAGTTATGCGTGATGCCAAAAACAATGCCATTGTGGTATGTAATATGGAAAATATTGATCCGGTAGGAATTCATACCGGAGACAGTATTGTCGTGGCTCCGGTCCAGACTTTAACGGACCAGGAAAACCAGATGTTACGTAATGCCTCTTTAAAAATTATTCGTGCTTTGAAAATCTGTGGAGGATGTAACGTTCAGCTGGCATTAAATCCAAAAAGCTTTAAATATTTTGTGATTGAAGTCAATCCACGTGTATCCAGATCCTCAGCCTTAGCTTCCAAAGCAACGGGATATCCCATCGCAAAGATCAGTGCAAAACTGGCTGTTGGTTTAGGATTGGATGAAATTATCAATCCGGTCACAAAATCAAGTTATGCCTGTTTTGAACCGGCTTTGGACTATATTGTGACAAAATTTGCTCGTTTTCCATTTGATAAATTCCCAAATGCGTCCAGACGTTTAGGAACGCAGATGAAGGCAACGGGAGAAGTTATGTCCATTGGTCGTACATTTGAAGAATCTTTCTTAAAAGCTGTACGTTCTCTGGAAATGAAAGTGGATCACTTATATAAAAAAGAATTTGAAACATATTCAAAACAGGAATTATTCAATAAAATCAAAAATAATGATGATGAAAGAATTTTTGCGATTGCCCAGTGGTTGCGAGATGGATACGATGTAAAAACCATTCATGAACTGACAAAAATTGATAATTTCTTCTTATGGCACATACAGAATATTATCGCTCTGGAAAAAGAATGCAAAGATCATCCAGAAGATGTAAATGTATTAAAAAAACTAAAGAAATCGGGATTCTCAGACAGTTATATTTCAAAAATCTGGAATATGAAAGAAGAAGATCTGTATGCTTTACGAAAAGAAAATCAGATTGTTCCTGTCTTTAAGATGGTTGATACTTGTGCCTGTGAATTCAGTTCAGAAACACCTTATTTCTATTCTACTTATGAACAGGAAAATGAATCCATACGTTCCAATCGTAAAAAGATCATTGTTTTAGGTTCAGGTCCTATTCGAATTGGACAAGGGGTTGAATTTGATTATGCGACGGTTCACTGTGTGGAAACTTTACGTAAAGAAGGTTATGAAGCCATTGTCATCAACAACAATCCAGAAACGGTATCAACGGATTTCTCAATCAGTGATAAATTATATTTTGAACCATTGACAACCGAAGATGTTATGCATATCGTTGAATTAGAAGATCCATTAGGTGTCATTGTACAGTTTGGTGGACAGACCGCAATCAATCTGGCGGATTCTTTAGAAAGACATGGAGTTAAAATATTAGGTACAACTTTAGAATCCATTGACTGGGCAGAAGACCGTCATGAATTTGAAAAAATGCTTAAAAAACTGGACATCCCTCAACCAGAAGGAGAAACAGCTGTTACGGTAGATGAAGCTCTGATTATTGCCAACCGCATTGGTTATCCAGTACTGGTTCGTCCTTCCTATGTATTAGGAGGAAGAGCTATGGAAATTGTTCATGATGATGATGAACTTCGTGTATATATGGCAACAGCGGTAAAAGAAATCAGTCACGATGCACCAATTTTAATTGACCGCTATGTAGTTGGAAAAGAACTGGAAATTGATGCCATTGCCGATGGAGAAGATGTATACATTCCTGGAGTGATGGAGCACATTGAAAGAGCGGGAATTCACTCAGGGGATTCCATCAGTGTCTTTCCAACACAACGCATTGATGAAAAGACAAAACAGACCATTATCGATTATGCGACTCGTATTGGTAAAGGATTTAAGTTTATTGGGCTGTACAACATTCAGTTTATTGTCGATAAACAGAATCGTGTATATGTACTGGAAGTCAATCCAAGATCCAGTCGTACCGTTCCATTCCTGTCAAAGATTACAGGGGTTCCAATGAGCTATATTGCCACAAAATGTGTATTGGGACAAAGCATTAAAGAACAGGGATTAACACCAGGATACCATCCAGAAGACAAAAGTCATGTCTATGTAAAAGCACCGGTATTCTCTTTCTCTAAACTTCATAAAGTGGATACTGTATTAGGCCCTGAAATGAAATCTACAGGAGAAGCTTTAGGATGCGATGTCAGTCTGGAAAAAGCATTGTATAAAGCACTGATCGCATCAGGTGTCAATATTCCAATGCATGGATGTGTCCTGTTGACCATTGCGGATGAAACCAAACCAGAAGCTTATGAACTGGCTAAGCGTTTCTATGCGATTGGATATGGAATTTACGCAACTGAAGGAACGGCTAAATATTTAAGAGATCGTGGATTGTTTGTTCATCAGGTCAGCAAAATTGATGATGGAGAAAATGATTCGGTACTGGACATTATTCGTAAGGGACAGGTTAACTTTGTCATCAATACAATGACAAATAAGAATCGAAAAGTGAACGATGATGGATACATGATTCGAAGAGTATCAGCAGAAAATAATATCAGCTGTATGACTTCTTTAGATACTGCTCAGGCTTTATTGCAGGTACTTGAATCCTTATCGTTTTCAACAATTAGTATGAATGAAATGGGAAAATAAAATGATTGAAGATGCACGTATTATATCAAATGTAGAAATCGCAAAAGATGTATATAAAATGGAATTGGAAACACAGATTTCAAAACTGGCTTTACCCGGTCAGTTTATTGAAATCAGTGTTCCTGGTTTCTTTTTAAGAAGACCAATTTCTATAAATGAAATTAAAGAAAATTCAATTGTCATTATATATAAAGTCCTTGGAGAAGGAACAAAAGTAATGACAACTTTAGAAGGAACATTAAATATATTTGGTCCTTTAGGAAATGGATTTCCAGTTGAAGAAAAAGAACATATTGTATGCATTGGAGGAGGAGTGGGAATTCCCCCTTTATATGAAAGTGCAAAACAGTATCTAAAAAATGGAACCAGAGTGGATGTTGTGATGGGTGCCAATGATTCTCAATCTTTATTCTTTATAGATGAATTTAAAGAACTGGGATGTCAGGTATATGTAGCTACAATGGATGGAAGCTTAGGATCAAAAGGAACGGTACTGGATGCGATCAAAGAAAATGATATTTCTTGTGATTTTATTCTGGCATGTGGTCCTTTACCAATGTTAAGAGCATTAAATTCACAATATAAGAAAGGATACATTTCATTAGAAGCACGTATGGCCTGTGGTATGGGAGCCTGTATGGGATGTGTTGTTAAAGATATTGAAGGACATTCTTTACGTGTATGTAAAGATGGTCCAGTATTTGAAATGGGAAAGGTGGTACTGTAATGGATCTGTCTATAAAACTGCCTGGATTAAACTTAAAAAATCCTATCATTCCAGCCAGTGGATGTTTCGGTTTCGGGAAAGAATTTGCCCAAATCTATGATTTATCTCTTTTAGGAGGCATTGCCATTAAAAGTGCTACCCCAGAAGAACGTTTTGGAAATCCGACTCCAAGAATTGCGGAAACACCAATGGGAATGTTGAACGCGATTGGATTACAGAATAAAGGAGTGGACTCCATTATTGAAAATGAGCTTCCTTTTTTAGCACAGTATAATACTGAAATTATTGCCAATGTGGCAGGGGCAACGGAAGAAGATTACGTAACGGTAATTGAAAAATTAAACGATCAGGATGTCATCAAAGCCTTTGAATTAAATATTTCCTGTCCAAATGTGAAACATGGAGGGATAGGGCTGGGAACCAATCCTGAACTGGCAGCTCATGTGACAAAAATGTGTAAGGAAGTGGCAAAAAAACCAGTTTATGTAAAACTGTCTCCGAATGTAACCGATATTGTATCCATCGCAAAGGCGGTGGAACAGGCAGGTGCAGATGGTCTGGTCCTGATCAATACTTTATTAGGAATGCGTATTGATTTAAAAACGGGAAAACCATTACTGGCCAATGTGACTGGAGGATTGTCTGGACCAGCAATTAAACCAGTGGCCATTCGTATGGTTTATCAGGTGGCACAGGCGGTAAACATTCCGGTAATTGGAGTGGGAGGCATTACCTGTGCAAAAGATGTACTGGAATTTTTAAATGCGGGAGCCAGCGCTGTTGAAGTAGGAGCTCAGAATTTTGTGGATCCAATGGTCTGTGTGAAAATTATTGAAGAATTGCCAAAGGTGTTAGAAGAATATGGCTATTCTTCCATTCATGAAGCAATAGGAAGGAGTTTTAAATAATGTCAAAAACAATTGTTGCTCTTGATTTTTCTTCGAAAGAAGAAGTGGTTCAGTTTTTAAGTCAGTTTAATGAACCTATTTATGTAAAAATTGGTATGGAATTAACATATGCCTGTGGTCTTGATATAGTTAAGACTGTAAAAGATATGGGACATAATATTTTCTTAGATTTAAAACTACATGACATTCCTAATACAGTAAAAGGAGGAATGAAGAATTTAGCAAAATTAGGTGTGGATATTACCAATGTTCATGCCGCTGGTGGTATTGCGATGATGAAAGCCGCAAAAGAAGGCTTAAAAGAAGGGGCACAAGGTGGAAAAACACCACTTTGTATCGCAGTCACTCAATTGACTTCTACTTCAAAAGAAGCAATGAACAATGAATTAGGAATTGATGGAGAAGTAATCGATTGCGTTGTGAAATATGCTTTAAATGCCAAAGAAGCAGGATTGGATGGAGTGGTTTGTTCCGTTCATGAAGCTGCTGCTATTAAAAAAGCCTGTGGTCCAGATTTTTTAACAGTCACTCCAGGTATTCGTCTTGCCAGTGATTCTGTAGACGATCAGAAACGTGTGGCAACGCCAGCTTATGCCAAAGAACAGGGTTGTGATTACATCGTAGTGGGTCGTTCGATCACAAAATCAAAAAATCCAAAAGAAACATATGATTTAATTGAAAATATGATGAAATAGAAGCGATTTATGCTTCTATTTTTCTGTTTAGTGCTAAAATAAGAATATGTTAGATCGTCAGAAGAAAATATTATATTTTAATACATTTTTAAATTTTTCCAGATTTATATATGTGAATTTAGAGAAACAATGGGAAAAAGTAGCCAGAGAGAGTGGTTTGTCCAGTGCCCAGCAGCATTGTCTGTGGATCTTATTTATTCACGAAGGAATGACTTTAACACAATTATCCAATATCGCTTTATGGAATAAGAGCACTACTTCTGAAATTGTGACTCGACTGGAAAAGAAAAAATGGATTTACAAAAAAAGAGACAATCATGAAATAAAATTGTATTTAACAGAGGATGGAAAAAGTTTAGTAAAAAATAGTGTAAAAAATTCATCCTGTGAACAGTTTATTTCGATATTTGATTCTTTAGAAGAAGATGAAATTAAACAGATACTGGAAACCTTAAAACAATCCTGTGATTTAATTTCTCTAAATGAAAATAAGGATTTTAAATCCTTTGTATTAAATTATTCAAAAGATATTAAGGACAAGCTTTGATACAAACCTAGTCAAGTAGACATGGGAAATATTTAAAAATCTCATCGATCAACAACCCATTCCAGTTTGGTTTGGGTTGTTTTTTATTTCTTCTATAATCATTTCTTTTTGATGTTTCTTCTTTGATTCAATTTCATTCCAATATCTTACATATCTTACTGATGGAATAATTGGATATTGTGTAAATTCCTTTTGTTCTAAAGATTCTTTTCGTACTTGTCCACATGTTTTACCATTCAATCTTTTTTGAGGATAATGATTGATGTAATAATCTAAGGTTCCTTTGATAGCTTGTCTCATCTCTTCTTTAGATGTTATGTTTGGATACAGAATAAACAACATGTCTTTAAGTTTGTCCTTTTTATCTGGTTGATGTAAGATTAGATGGCAGGAGGATAAGGTATGGAAGAAAAAAATTTAGATCAGGTTTGTGATACCTATAAACAATATTTAAGTCAGGCAAAAACAGAAAGAGAATGTGTTTCTTTACTGGTAAAACTGGCAAAAGAAAATGGATATCGTGAATTAGATGAATACAAAGAATTAAAGCCCAATGATAAAATTGTGATTCCTTATATGAATAAATGCATTGCCCTATTTCAGGTTGGAAAACAGCCACTTGAAAAGGGAATGAATATATTAGGAGCGCATATTGATTCACCAAGACTGGATGTCAAACAGAATCCATTGTATGAAAATGAAGGATTTGCGTATCTGGATACTCATTATTATGGAGGAATCAAAAAATACCAGTGGGTGACTCAGCCACTGGCCATTCATGGAGTCGTTGTTAAAAAAGATGGACAGAAAGTGGAAATTCAGATTGGTGAAAAAGAAGACGATCCAGTTTTTGTGATTACCGATTTACTGGTTCATTTATCTTCTTCTCAATTGAATAAGAGTGCTTCTATGGTTATTGAAGGGGAAAATTTAGATGTATTAATAGGAAACCAGGCAAGTGAAGCAGAAAAAGAAGCAGTGAAAGCCAATATTTTACAGTTATTAAAATCAAATTATAATATTGAAGAAGATGATTTTGTATCCGCTGAACTGGAAATTGTACCAGCAATGAAAGCCAGAGACTGTGGTTTGGATCGTTCTATGATCATTGGCTATGGACAGGATGATCGTGTATGTGCCTTTACATCTTTTATGGCAATGATGGATGTAAAAGAAGTGGATCGATGGTCCTGTACGCTGTTAGTGGATAAAGAAGAAATTGGCAGTGTGGGAGCTACGGGAATGCAGTCTCGTTTCTTTGAAAATATGGTCGCGGAACTGGTTGCCAGAACACAGGGTGAATCGGAATTAAAAGTACGAAGAGCTTTAGCTAATTCCAGAATGTTGTCCAGCGATGTTTCGGCAGGGTATGACCCTTTATATGCAGATGTATTTGAAAAACGAAGTTCTGCTTTTCTTTCAAAAGGAATTGCCTTTAATAAATATACAGGTTCCAGAGGAAAGAGTGGTTCAAATGATGCCAATGCGGAATACATTGGATGGCTTCGCAATGTAATGGATCAGGCAGATGTATCGTATCAGTTTGCGGAATTAGGAAAAGTGGATGCGGGAGGTGGAGGAACCATCGCCTACATTATGGCAAAATATGGAATGCAGGTCATTGATAGTGGAGTGGCTGTATTAAGCATGCATTCTCCATACGAAGTAACAAGTAAAGTGGATGTATATGAAGCATACAAAGCGTATAGAGCTTTTTTGAGTTGGGAAGATGAAAAATAAAATAATAAATGTTGTTCAGGTTCTTATTGGAAATATCGTACTGGCAGTTGCGGTAGAAGCATTTATTGTTCCTTCTGGAATTCCTATGGGCGGAGCCACTGGACTGGGACTGGTTCTTCATCATTTTTTTGGATGGAGAATTTCAATGACTGTTTTAATGGTGAATGTTCTTTTACTGATTGTATCAGCTGTTTTCTTTGGGAAAGAATTTGTGGAAAAAACCATTTTCAGCACATTGGCATATCCAGTTTTGCTGGAGATTGTAGCTAACATTCCTGGTATAAGCACAATCACAAATGACTTAATGTTGTGTGCCTTATTTGGAGGTCTGTTGGTAGGATGCTCTATGGGACTGGTGGTAAAAGCAGGCGGTTCTACAGGAGGAACGGATGTGGTAGCCATGCTGCTGAATAAATATACACCATTGACAGTGGGAACCAGTGTATATCTGATTGATTTCTGTATTCTGGCTTTACAGGCTGTTTTCTCAAATAAAGAAATGATCTTATTTGGAATTGTATTAACCATTGTGATTTCAACGGTCATCAATCGTTTATTGCCAGATGGAAAAGTTTCTTTACAGGTTATGATCATTTCGAAAGAATATGAAAAGATTCGAAAGGAAATATTATTTCAGATTCAGGCAGGAGTGACTTTATTCTATCTGGAAACTGGATATGCCAAAGAAAAACAGAAAGGATTGATTTGTGTCATTCCGCGATATAAATTATACGATCTCAAAGAAATGGTTTATTGTATCGATCCTTATGCATTTATTACAATCAGTGTGGTCAATGAAGTCGATGGACAAGGCTTTACAACGGATCGGTTATCTTTTGAAGAGTATGAGCAAAAAATTGAACACAAGGAAAACCTATGATATAATCCAAATAAATTCGGTAACGAATCTTTGAGGGTAGTGTGTCAAGAATCCCTTGCCCCAACAGGGGCAACTCTTGACACTTTTTTAATTTGTTGAAAAATGATATGATAGTAACAAGTAAAAGGAGAAATAAAATGGAAGCGTATAAACAGGAATTTATAGATTTTATGTTGGAAAGTAAAGTGTTAAAATTTGGAGATTTCACTTTAAAATCAGGTCGTAAAAGTCCTTTCTTTATGAATGCAGGAGGCTATGTTACAGGAAATCAGCTGAAACGTTTAGGTGAATATTATGCTAAGGCCATTGTCGATCAGTATGGTTTGGATTTTGATGTGTTATTTGGTCCAGCTTATAAAGGAATTCCTTTAGCGGTTGCTACCGTTATTGCCTTTGATCATTTATATGGAAAAGAAGTACGTTACTGTTCCGATCGTAAAGAATTAAAAGACCATGGAGCTGATATGGGTGGTTTCTTAGGGACAAAACTTCAGGATGGAGACCGTGTCATTATGATTGAAGATGTTACCACTTCTGGTAAATCTATGGAAGAAACGGTTCCTAAAGTAAGAAATGCAGCCAATGTTGAAATAATTGGACTGATGGTTTCTTTAAATCGTAATGAAAAAGGAAAAGGAAATAAAACGGCTTTAAAAGAAGTTTCTGAATTATATGGATTTAAAACAGCAGCCATTGTATCGATGCCAGAAGTGATTGAATATCTGGAAGAAAAAAAGGCTTTGGATCCAGAATTAAAACAGAGAATCGATGCTTATTATGCAGAATATGGAGCAAGTGAATAAAGTGCCAGATGGCACTTTTATTATGGAGGAAAGTATGGATCTGAATGCCTACTATAATAAATTTAATGAAGAAAAACGATTGTTGTCTCGTCATGGTCAAGTTGAATATCGAATCACGATGAAAGCCATTCATAAATATTTAGAAAAAATGAATAATCCCGAAATTATTGAAGTGGGAGCGGGAACAGGACGATATTGTGTCAGCTTATCCAATGAAGGCTATAATGTATCCGCTATTGAACTTGTGAAAAGCAATCTGGGAACTTTAAAAGCGAAAAAAAGTAAAGTAAAAGCGTATCTGGGAAATGCGATCGATCTGCATCGGTTTCAGGATGAAAGTTTTGATTGTACACTGGTTTTGGGGCCTTTGTATCATTTAAAGACAGAAGAAGAACAGATACAGGCTTTATTAGAGGCCAAACGGATCACAAAAGAGAACGGTGTAATCATGGTGGCTTATGTTTTAAATGATTACAGTGTGATCCAGCATGCTTTTATTGAAGGAAAAATTATGGAATGCCTGGATGAATTAGATGATCAATTTCAGATTCATTCAAAAATAGATCTGTATAATCGAGTAAGACTGGAAACAGTCAATGAATTAAATGAAAAAGCAGGCTTAAAAAGCATTGAAAGAATTGCGGTGGATGGACCAACAGATTATTTAAGACCGGTTATTAATAAAATGAGTGAAGAAGAATTTGAAATTTTTATTCAATATGTAGATGCGATTTCTCATCGAGAAGAATTGATGGGAGCCAGCAGTCATATTTTGGATATTTTATCAAAAAAATGATAAAATGAAATTAGAAAAAAGAAAGGAGGATTGAATATGAGTTATTCAGTGGTAACGATAACTCGAGAATTTGGAAGTGGAGGACGTACCATCGCAAAGAAACTGGCTGAAGAATTGGGATATGATTATTATGATTATGAACTGGTTCAGAAAATTGCTCAGGAAAGCGGATTTGCGGAAGGCTTCATTGAAGAATTCGGGGAAGAAGTATCAACGGGTGGATTCTTTTCCTTTTTTGGAAACAACTGGGGTGCGTTAAATATTAATGATCAGCTTTATTTTTCGGAAAGAAAAGTCATACTGGAACTGGCAGAAAAAGGAAACTGTATCATTGTTGGTCGATGTGCCGATTATATTTTAAAAGACCGAAAAGATACTTTGAATGTGTTCATCTATGCCGATATGGAATGGAAAAAAGATCGCATTGTGAATCTGTATGGAGAAACCGATGTGGATATTGAAAAACGTATTCTGGAAAAAGACAAAAGAAGAAAAGCCTACTATAAGTACTATACCGATCGAAAATGGAATCGTGCAGCCAATTATCATGTATCTTTAGAATCCAGTGAATTGGGTATAGATACGTGTGTAGAAATTTTAAAATCAATTGTGAAATAATAATTCGAAATCAGGTGTTCAAAACCTGATTTTTTAAATTGCGAAGCAAATACCACGTGCTATGCGCGTGGCAGCAGACCTTTTAGTGTTAAAATGAATGACACGAAAAGTTTATCACATACTAGTTACAGATGTAAATATCACATAGTTATTGTACCAAAATACAGAAGAATGGTCATATACAACAAATTAAGAGCGGATATAGGAGCCATACTAAGACAGCTGATAGAAAGAAAACCAGATTGTAAGCAGATAGAAGCAGAAGCATGTCCAGATCATATTCATATGCTGATTGAAATACCACCAAAATATTCGGTTGCTCAATTCATGGGATATTTGAAAGGCATGCAAATTTAAAATATAAATTTGGTAATCGAAAATTCTGTGCCAGAGGATATTTTGTGGATACAGTAGGAAAAAATGAGAAAGTGATAAAAGAATATATAAGAAACCAACTTATCAAAGATAAGTTGTCCGATGAAATGAATATGAAAGAGTATATTGAACCGTTTACGAGTGAAAAGGTAAAAACAGCGATTTACCACGTCTCTTTTAGAGGCAGCATGTAGAAGCGTTGTGACTGGCGAGTCTTCAGTGGTCGAAGGACCTACGCAACAACACGTCCTTATAGGGTATTGAATACCACTAATTTTTATTAGTGGTTTTTATATTGTCTGATAAAACGTGTGCTATAATAGATGTCATGAAACAGGAATCTTTATTTGAAGAAAAAAACGATACACGTCCTTTAGCCGATCGTATGAGACCTGAAACATTGGATGAATATGTGGGACAGAAACAACTGGTCGATAAAGGAAATATATTATGGAAAATGATTGAAAACGATCAGCTGACTTCTATGATTTTCTGGGGACCTCCTGGAGTTGGCAAAACCACTTTGGCTCGTATTATTGCCAATCATACCAGAAGCTATTTTGTGGATTTTTCAGCGGTGACCAGTGGCATAAAAGAAATTAAGGATGTCATGAAAGCCAGTGATGAAAGAAGAATCTTAGGACAAAGAACGATTTTATTTGTGGATGAAATTCATCGTTTTAATAAAGCGCAGCAGGATGCTTTTTTACCGTATGTAGAAAAAGGAAGCATCATTCTGATTGGAGCGACAACGGAAAATCCAAGTTTTGAAATTAACAGTGCCTTATTATCCAGATGTCGTGTTTTTGTGCTTCATTCATTGGAAAAAGAAGATTTAGAAGATTTAATTGAAAGAGCTTTAAAATGCGAAAAAGGATTTGGTTCTTTGAAAATATCTATTTCAAAAGAAGATATATCCGCAATTGCTCAATTCAGTGGAGGAGATGCCCGTTTCTGTTTGAATACACTGGAAATGGTGGTTTACAATTCACCTAATGATTTAGAAGGAATTCATGTTTCAAAAGACATATTAAAACAATGTCTGCAGAAAAGATCCTTATTATATGACAAAAAAGGAGAAGAGCATTATAATATTATCTCTGCTTTACATAAAAGCGTTCGTAATAGTGATGTACAGGCTTCTATTTACTGGCTGGCAAGAATGCTGGAAGCAGGAGAAGATCCTTTATATGTCGCACGAAGACTGGTTCGAATGGCCAGTGAAGATATCGGAATGGCCGATTCCAGAGCTTTGGAGATAGCTGTTTCTGCTTATCAGGCAGCACATTATCTGGGAATGCCTGAATGCAATGTGCATTTAACGCATGCCGTTGTGTATCTGGCTTTAGCTCCCAAATCCAATGCACTGGAGGTGGCTTACAACAAGGCAAAGGAAGATGCTCTAAAAACATTGGATCTTCCGGTCCCTTTACATATTCGAAATGCTTCCACAAAATTAATGAAAGATCTAGGATACAATCAGGGATACGAATACAGTCATGATTATCCTTATCATATGACAGATATGAAATGTTTGCCGGATGAATTATTGAATAAAGAATACTATATTCCAGGCAATCAGGGTTCGGAAGTGAAAGTACAAAAGCGCTTAGAACAGATCAAGGCAATTAAGGCGCAAGTCGCAAGGAGTAGAAGGAAATGATCGTTGATATACATTCTTTAGAAGAAACAAAAGAATTTGCCAGTAAAGTGGCTTCCTGTATAAAAGGAAAACAGATTGTGATTACTTTAGATGGGGATTTAGGAGCTGGAAAAACCACTTTTACAAAGGCATTGGGAAAAGCTTTGGGAGTAAAAAGTGTCATCAATTCACCCACTTTTACCATATTAAAATCTTATAAACAGGAAAACGGAGAACCACTGCATCATATTGATGCATATCGTCTGGAAGGAAGCAGTCAGGATTTAGGATTTGAAGATTGTTTTGATGAAGGAATCTGTGTAGTGGAATGGTCACAGTTTATAGAAGATCAGCTTCCAGAAGATCGATTAAAAATATCGATTGAAGAAGGATTGGATGAAAACCGCAAAATTACAGTAGAATCAACCGGACCTGTATCTCAGTCGATTATGGAGGATTATTATGATTAGTTTATGTATGGATAGTGCTTATAAAAATCTGATTTTAGGAATTTATAAAGACGATCATTTACTGGATGGAATCAGTATAGAAGCTTTTAAGAAACAAAGTGAAACCATTTTTGTGGAATTGAATAAATTGTTAAAAAAAGTAAATTTAGATTATAAAGATATAGATCGAGTCATTATTACTGATGGACCTGGTTCTTATACAGGAATTCGAATTGCGATGACTATCGCAAAAGTATTATGTACCCAAATGAAAAAAGAATTGCACTGCATTTCTACAATGCAGCTTTATGCAGGAATGGATCCAGAAGCCAATGTGATCTTAGATGCTCGTTCAAAAAGAGCTTATGTAGCGCATTTACAGTCTGGAATCAGTGATAAAATTGAAATATTAGAAGTCAATCAGCTGAATGATTTTTTAGAAAAACATCCAGGGACTTTATATGGAGATGGATATTTAGTAAATCAGACAGAAGAAAAAAGTGATTTCTTAAAGAATTTTATTCAGGTTCCTTCTGTTAAAATTGAAAACATTCATGCCTTAGTTCCACAATATTTAAAAGAAAGTGATGCTTACAAAGTATGATCGTTAGAGAAATGACAAAAGAAGATCTTCCCAGAATCTTAGAATGTGAAAGAAAATGTTTTAAAGATCCATGGAATGAAGAAAATTGTTTAAATGAATTTGATGAAAATCCCTTCAGTCATGGCTGGGTACTGATTGATGAGCGAATTGTCGGATATGCATTTTTATGGGAAACATTTGAAATGGCACAGCTGGCTCGTATTGGAGTGGATCCAGATGATCAGGGGAAAGGATATGGGGATATATTATTGAAAGCCTGTATTCAAAGATCAAAAGAACAGAATTGTGAATTTATGACTCTGGATGTCAGAGTTTCAAATGAAAAAGCAATTCGTCTATATCAGAAAAATGGTTTTATCCAGGTAAATGTATCAAAAAGATATTATCCGGATGGAGAAGATGCTCTTGTGTTCACTCGAGCTTTATAGGAGGTCTTATGATTGTATTAGGAATTGAAAGCAGCTGTGATGAAACAGCAGTTGCCATCGTAAAAGATAAAAAAGAAATTCTTTCATCAATTGTTGCTTCGCAGATTGATGTTCATACTGAATTTGGAGGTGTAGTTCCTGAGGTAGCCAGTCGAATTCATGTTGAAAATATATCCTACTGTATTGAACAGGCTCTCCAACAGGCCCATTGCACAATGGAGGACATTGATGCAGTGGCTGTCACAAAAGGACCTGGGCTGATTGGATGTCTTCATGTAGGGGTTCAGGCTGCTAAAACATTGGCTTTTGCTTATCATAAGCCACTGGTTCCCGTTCATCATCTGGCAGGTCATATTTATGCCAATGAACTGGTTACGGATTTAAAATTTCCGGTACTGGCTCTGGTGGTATCGGGAGGAAATTCAGAACTGGTTTATATGAAAGATGAAATCAGTTTTGAAATATTAGGACAGACACAGGATGATGCGATTGGAGAAGCATATGATAAAGTAGCTCGTGTATTGCATTTAGGCTATCCTGGGGGTCCGAAAATCGATAAACTGGCTTCTGAAGGAAAACCTGTCTATGCATTGGCAAAACCAAAGACACAGGGGAAATATGATTTTAGTTTTTCTGGATTAAAAAGCAGTGTCCTTCAGTTTGTGAAACGGCAGGAACGTTTAAATCAGAGCTATGATATGGCTGACTTAGCAGCTTCTTTTCAGGAAACGGCATTAAATGAAATCTTTGATAAAGTCAAAGCCGTTTTAAATGATTATAAAGACATTAAACATTTTGTAGTCGGTGGAGGCGTGAGTGCCAATTCCTGTCTTAGAAAAAAAATTGAAGAATTAAAATTACAGTATCCGGATGTTATCTTTACTGTTCCTCCAATGTCCTGCTGTACAGATAATGCGAATATGATTGCTATTGCTGGACAGATTGCTTATGAAAGTGGAAGAAGAGCTGGTGAAGACTTAACTGCGGATTCAGGCTGGGAAATACAATAAAAAGAAGTGAATTTTTCACTTCTTTTTTCTTTCATCAATATAGTCAATTAGTAAATCAACTGTTTTATCAATTCCTAATTTAGAACTGTTAATGGAAATATCATAGTTACGAGAATCTCCCCATTTTCCCTGACAATAATGATTATGATAAGTTTTTCGCTTTCGATCCATTTGTTCGATCATATGTTTGGCTTCTTCTTTTGAAACATGGTGACGTTCCATTATACGTTCAATTTTTTTATCAAGATCACCAAGAATAAACATACTGATCATATTTGGATTTTCTTTTAAAACAGTTTCTGAGCATCTTCCTACAATCACAAAGGATTCTCCTTTTTCTGCCTTTTCTAAAAGCCATTCAAACTGAATTCTTGCGACATTTTCTTCTGGAGAATTGCTGAAACCACGAACTGTACGAGTTAAAAATCGATTTCTTGGTCTTTCATCATAAGATTCCAGTAATTTCAGATCCAGATTTTTTTCGGAGGCGATATTTTTTAATAAATCATAATCATAAAAAGGAAGATGATAATGTTCTGATAATTTTTTACCGATGAGATGTCCTCCACTGCCAAATTCTCGACCAATTGATAAGATACATTGTTTTTCCATTTGGATCCTTCCTTTCCCTTATCTTTAGGATACACCAAAAATAATGGATTTAAAACATTGACATTTGTTTACAAAATAATATATCGAACAAAGATGAATACCATCGATATTAAAATCACAAGAATCGTTGCTGGAACGGATACTTTACAATATTCTTTCCAGCTGATCGGATGTCCCTGTCTTGCGGCAATTGAAGTACCCACAACATTGGCACTGGCTCCAATTGGAGTGGCACTTCCTCCAATATCTGTACCCATTGCCAAAGTCCATGACAGAATGGATAAATCGACACCCGTTGTACTGGCCAATGTTTTGATCACCGGAATCATTGTTGCCGCAAATGGAATGTTGTCCACAAAAGCAGAAGCAAAAGCAGATACCCATAAAATGATGGCAACCATGATCATCATATTTCCTCCACTGATTTCTCCAATGAAGTTGGCAACCCTTATTAGAATACCGGTCTGTTCTAAGCCTCCAACTACAATAAATAAACCAATAAAGAATAACAGTGTTTTATAGTCTACATGTTTAAGAATATCTTTTGCTTCTTTTCCTGCAGTCAATAAAGTAATGGAAGCAATAAATACACCAATAAAGGCAACCGTAAGACCGGTCTGTGCATGTGTAATCAATAAAACGATGGCAATTAAAAAGATAATTGTACTGATAATAAATTCTCGTTTATTGGTAATTGCCGAACCTGGAGATGGCTGTTCAATATTCAGAACGTCTTTATTTTCCTGTTTCAGTTCTTTTCTATAGCTGAAGTAGAAGAAAAATACAATTACCACCAGAGAACTAATGGCAATCAATCCTGTATTGGTAATAAAATCCACAAAAGAATATCCAAGAGAGGTTCCGATGATAATATTCGGTGGATCTCCACACATCGTTGCCGATCCTCCCAGATTGGCACAGAAGATTTCAGATAAAATCATAGGAACGGGATTAAATTTTAACAATTGAGATAATTCTACCGTTACCGCTGCCAGAAATAGAATGACAGTGATACTGTCAATAAACATAGCTAATGTAAAAGACATGATCATAAAAGTAATAAAAATAGGAATGACTTTATATTTAACTGCATTTGCGATTGTCATGCATAACCATCGGAAGAAACCGGCTTTTGCCATTCCTTCAACCATAATCATCATTCCGGCTAAAAACAGTATCGTTGCCCAGTTGATTCCACTTGAACTCTCATTGGCTGAAATCTGATACCAGAAATTTAATGTGAAAATATTTTTAAGATTCATAGTTTCCAGAAAAGCATCCATACTGTGCATAGAAAGTCCAAAAACCAGAATAATGGTCGCAAGGCCACATCCTAATGTAACCCAATGTCGTTCAAATTTGTCAGAAATAATTAAGGCAAACATAATAATAAATATAGCCAGAGCAAATATTTGTGACATAAAGAACCCTCCTTCTGTAAAAAGATTTTTACATTTTTTTATTATAGTTTTATATATTTTGTTTTTCAATTTGATTTTTGATGTAAACGCTTACTGTTTATATTTCTTTAAATTCATTTATTATATATTCTTTTTACATTACTTTTACAGATGGAATCTTTTTGATTTTACATTTGATTTCTAATATATAGGCGTGATCACGAAGTGGAAAGGACATAAAAAATAGTATGAATATGAAGAAATTATTAGCTGCATCAACAGCTATCACAATGTTTGCATCTGTGCTTGCAGGATGTGGAAATACAGAATCAGTAAGTGGATCGGTATCGTTGGCAGGAAGTACATCTATGAATAAGCTATGCGATGCCTTATCGGAAAAGTTTATGGAAGAATATCCAGATATCAATGTTCAGGTAGAATATACAGGATCTACAGCTGGACTTGAAAGTTTACAGGCAGGAAGTGTTGATATTGGGGATGCTTCTCGTAGTTTAAGTGATGAAGAAAAGAATAATGGTCTGGTTGAAAATGTAGTTGCGGTAGATGGAATTGCACTGATTACAGATAAAGAAAATGAAGTAGCAGATTTAACAACTCAACAATTGGCAGATATCTACACGGGAAAAATCACAAACTGGTCAGAAGTAGGTGGAAAAGATGAATCCATCGTTGTGATTGGACGTGAAAATGGTTCTGGTACAAGAAGTGCTTTTGAAGAATTAGTGGGTGTTGAAGAACAATGTGCTTATGCACAGGAATTGGATTCAACAGGAGCTGTATTAGGAAAAGTAGCAGCAACACCTGGAGCAATCGGTTATGTTTCTTTAGATGTAGTGGATGATACAGTTTCAACAATTTCATTAAATGGTGTAGAAGCAACGGAAGAAAATATTTTAGCGGGTGATTATTTATTATCTCGTCCATTTGTAATGGCAACAATGGGTGAAATCAGTGAACAGAATGAAGCGGTTCAGACTTGGTTTGAATTTGTTGGATCCGATGCAGGTCAGGAAGTTATTTCCTCTTTAGGATTAATCCTTCCTGAGACAAAATGATTTCCCATAAAGAACGATTAGCGAAAGGAATTGTCACAGGATGTGCTTCTGTGGCAATTTTCGCTATTTGTTCCATTACGATTTATATGATTTTAAAAGGAGTTCCTGCTCTGTTTAAAGTAGGACCTCTAGAATTATTGTTTGGAACTGTATGGAGACCAACTGGATCCAATCCATCTTATGGAATTTTATATATTATTTTATCTTCTTTACTGGCTACTTTATGTTCAGTAGGGATTGGAGTTCCTATTGGAGTGATGAGTGCTGTGTTTTTAACGGAAATAGCCAATAAAAAATTAGCTTCCATTGTATCTCCGGCAGTTGAATTGCTGGCAGCAATTCCTTCTGTAATATATGGACTGCTGGGAATGATGATTTTGAATCCAGTCTTATTTAAACTGGAAAAATGGATCTTTTCAGGATCTTCAACCCATCAGTTTACTGGTGGAGCCAATATGTTAGCGGCCATCATTGTACTGGCTATTATGATTTTACCAACGGTAATCAATATGAGTGTCAGCGCGATAAGAGCGGTTCCATCCAGCTTAAAACAGGCTAGCCTGGCTTTGGGAGCTACAAAAATGCAGACCATTTTTAAAGCAATCCTACCAGCTGCTAAATCTGGAATCGTGGCTGGAATTGTACTGGGAATCGGACGTGCTATAGGAGAGGCTATGGCCATTAATATGGTATCTGGTGGATCGGTCAATATTCCACTTCCATTTAATTCCGTACGTTTCTTAACAACACAGCTGGTTAGTGAAATGAGCTATTCTCAAGGATTGCATCGTGAAGTTTTATTTACAGTTGGACTTGTACTTTATATATTCATCATGATCATAAATTTTGTGTTATTGAAAGTAAAAAAGAAAGGAGAACTGCATGCATAATAAAGTGAGAATTACGGACTCTATTTTATATGGAATCATATATTTATGTGCAGCGTTTTCCGTATTGCTGCTGGTGGGAATGTTATTTTATGTATGCATTCGAGGAATAGGAGCTATCAACTGGTCCTTTCTGACAAGTGTAACCTCTTCTTTAAAAGGAACAGTGGGAATTGCAGGGAATATTTTAAATACGTTATATATTATTGTATTGTCTATGCTTGTTTCTTTACCCGTTGGTATTGGTGCAGCAATTTATTTAAATGAGTACGCAAAGCCGGGAAAACTGGTCAATGCGATTGAATTTGCGATTGAAACACTGGCAGGAATTCCATCTATTATTTATGGTTTGTTTGGAATGATGTTTTTTGGACAGACTTTAAAGATGGGATATTCTTTATTGACCGGTTCTTTCACTTTATCTTTGATGATTCTTCCTCTGATTGTAAGAAATACACAGGAATCTTTAAAAACTGTACCAGATAGTTATCGTCAGGGAGCAATCGGACTGGGAGCTGGCAAATGGTATATGATCCGTACAATTCTGATTCCTTGTTCTCTTCCTGGAATTATAACGGGAGTAATCCTGTCAGTGGGAAGAATTGTAGGAGAATCGGCAGCTTTACTGTTTACAGCAGGAAGTGCAAAAATTCTACCAAAGTCGATCAAGGGATTTTTTTCAAAAATATTCCATTCTGGAGGTACGATGACCATTCAGCTGTATTTGAGTGCAACGGCAGATGGTGATTTCCAAACGGCTTTTGGAATTGCTTTTGTTTTAATTGTGATTGTATTTGGAATCAATATTTTAACAAAAGTACTGGCTAAAAAATTTGATAATACAAAGGGGTAATTTATGGAGAATATTATTGAGGTTCGAAATCTGAATTTATATTATGGAGATCATCAGGCTTTAAAAAATATAAATATGGATATCAAAAAGAATTCCATTACAGCTTTTATTGGTCCTTCTGGATGTGGTAAGTCTACATTTTTAAGAACGTTAAATCGTATGAATGATTTAATTGATTCAGTTCGAATTGAAGGATCGATTAAAATTGATGGAAAAGAAATATATGATAAAAATACAGATACCATTTCTCTTCGAAAAAAAGTAGGAATGGTCTTTCAGCAACCCAATCCATTTCCTATGAGCATATATGACAACATTGCCTATGGTCCTAGAGTTCATGGAATCAAAGATAAAAAAACACTGGATAAAATTGTAGAAGACAGTTTAAAACAGGCTGCTATTTATGATGAAGTAAAAGATGTACTGAAAAAATCGGCTTTGGGATTATCTGGTGGACAGCAGCAAAGAATTTGTATCGCAAGAGCATTAGCTGTACAGCCTGAAATTCTGCTGATGGATGAACCAACTAGTGCACTGGATCCGATTTCCACTTTAAAAATTGAGGAACTGATGGAGCAGTTAAAACAAAAGTATACAGTGGTTGTCGTAACGCATAACATGCAGCAGGCAGCAAGGGTAAGCGATGATACAGCGTTTTTTCTGGTAGGAGATTTAGTAGAATTTGGCAGTACGAAGCAGATGTTCTCGTATCCAAAAGATAAACGTACAGAAGATTATATAACAGGGAGATTTGGCTAATGCGATCAAAATTTGATGAACAATTAAAACAATTGCATATAGATTTACTGGATATGGCTTATCTGATTCAGGATGCAATCCAGAATGCGATGATATACTTTTTTGAAGCGGATATTAATGGAGCAAAAAAAATTATTAAAAATGATGAAAATGTTAATCATTATCAGAAAAAAATTGAAAATATCTGTTTCAATTTATTAATACAGCAGCAGCCTGTGGCAAAAGACTTGAGAACCATAACAGCGGCTTTGAAAATGGTGACCGATATGGAACGAATTGGGGATCATGCATCGGATATTTCAGAACTGGTCATTGATATGAAAGACTGTCCAATTCTGTTTAATGTGGATCGATTTAAAGAAATGTATTCAAATGTTGTATCCATGCTGATTCAAAGCATTAATGCTTATGTGAATAAAGACATTCAAATGGCAAAGGAATGTATAAAGGAAGATGATGAAATCGATTTGTTGTTTGATAAAAATAAAGAAGATTTAATTCAATTGATTCATGAAAATCCAGAAAAAGGAAGAGCCGCTGTAGATTTATTGATGGTGAATAAATATCTGGAACGAATTGGAGATCATGTTACAAACATTGCGGAATGGGTAATCTATTCTTTAGATAACAATCCAGTAAACGAACAATAGCTCGGAAAACCGAGCTATTTATTTTCTTAAGTAATAAAATATGGCTGCATATCCAGATAAAACCAGAGTACTTAAAACAACGATGGCATTGTATGGATATGAGAATGGAAAAGATATCAGTAAACCAGTAATCAATCCGATTAGAGAGATTAAAAATATATTTCGTTTGTATGTCATATGAATTCCTTCTTTCAACTTTAAATTAATATAGAATTGTAAAAATGAAAGAGAGTAATCTGTAAATAATACGTAAAAATATTGAAATTTTACATGCCCTTTACAATTAACTTTACTTAGAATTTACAAATCATTTTTATAGTAAAGTTACGAAAGGATATATTATATGGACATATTTAGTATTTTATCAATGATAGGAGGACTCTCCTTGTTCTTATTTGGAATGAGTGTTATGGGGGATGGATTGACTCAGTTATCTGGTGGACGTTTAGAGCAAATATTAGAAAAATTGACATCTAAACGTATTATGGCTGTTTTATTAGGGGCTTTAGTGACAGCTGTGATTCAGTCATCTTCGGCAACTACGGTTATGGTTGTGGGTTTTGTGAATTCTGGAATCATGAAATTGAATCAGACTGTTGGGATTATTATGGGTGCCAATATTGGAACAACCATTACCGCATGGATTTTATCTTTAACGGGAATTGAAAGTTCAAATTTACTGATTCAAATGTGTAAGCCAAGTTCTTTTTCACCGATTCTGGCTTTAATAGGTGTTCTTTTGTATATGCAGAAAAAAAGCGATCGTAAAAAAGATATTGGTACCATTCTTTTAGGATTTGCGACTTTGATGTTTGGAATGGAAACGATGAGTCAGGCAGTTTCACCACTGGCAGATAATCCATCTTTTACAGGAATTTTAACGATGTTTTCCAATCCAATTTTAGGAATCTGTGCAGGTGCTTTATTAACCGCTGTGATTCAGTCATCTTCGGCATCAGTCGGAATTTTACAGGCATTGTGTACAACAGGTGCTATTCGATATAACGTAGCGATTCCTATTATTATGGGACAGAACATTGGAACATGTGTGACCGCTTTGCTTTCTTCTGTGGGAGCCAATATCAATGCTCGAAGAACAGCTATGATTCATTTATTCTTTAATATGATCGGTACGATTCTGTTTATGATCGTATTTTATGGATCCAATGTATTTGTTCATTATACATTTTTAAATGAAGTGACTTCTGCAGCCTCTATAGCTTTGATTCATAGCTTATTTAACATTGGCTGTGTACTTGTACTTCTGCCATTCAGCAATTATTTAGTTAAACTGGCAACGTTATGTGCACCGGATAAAAAAGAAGAACAAAAAGAAGAACACGTTATGGGCTTGGATCGAAGATTCCTGGATCAGCCTGGCTTTGCGATCAAATTATGTCAGCAGGCGGTTATTGATATGGCTTGTTTTTCAAAAAAATCTTTTATACTGGCAATAGATAATTTAAAACATCCATCAAAAGATAAAAGAAATCGTGTATATGAACTGGAAGAAAAAGTGGATCTGTATGAAGAAGAATTGAATGCGTATCTGATTCAGCTATCTTCTACCAATCTTTCAGGAGACGACAGTAAGATGCTTTCTTTACTGCTTCATTGTGTAAATGATTTTGAACGTATATCGGATCATTCTATTAATGTTGTGGAAAGTAGTGATGAAATGATCAGAAACAACATACAGATGTCTGAAAAAGCAAAAATTGAACTGGATATATTTGCACAGTCGATAAAAGATATACTGGATCTGACCATTGAAGTATTTGAAACAATGGATACGAATAAAGCCAAAGAAGTAGAACCATTGGAAGAAGTGGTGGATAAGTTGAGTGAAGAAATGAAAAAAAGACATATTATGCGTTTGAGAAATGGCGAATGTTCTCTGGATGCAGGATTGGTACTGGAAGATTTGATTATATATTATGAAAGAGTGGCGGATCATTGCTCAAATATTGCTAAAGATCTGATGAGCATGGATGATCTGGTTTTAGATGCAACCTGGTTTAAAGATGAGTATAATAAAATTAAAGATGTTTATGTTTTACCTTAGAAAAGAGGTTATATGACTTTAATTTATATTGTAGAAGATGATGACAGCATTAGCGAAATTGAAATGATTGCTTTAAAAAACTGCAATTACGATGTAAAAAGATTTGATCGTTCCTCTGTTTTCTTAAAAAAACTGGAAGAGACATTACCCGATCTTGTATTGCTGGATATCATGCTGCCAGATGAAAATGGATATGAAGTGGTAAAAAAGATACGGAAAAATCCAGTATGGAGAAAACTTCCGATTATTATGGTCAGCGCCAAATCCACAGAAATTGATATGGTTAGAGGTTTGGATGAAGGAGCCGATGATTATATCAAAAAACCATTTTCAATCATGGAATTGATTTCTCGAGTAAAAGCATTATTAAGACGAACACAGGATAAAGATCCAGTGCTGTTAAAAGTAAATGATATTACTCTGGATTATACAAGACATTTAGTTTATGTAAAAGATGAACCTGTGGAATTAACCTATAAAGAATTTGAATTGCTTCGTTATTTAATGATTAATGTAGAAGTGGTACTTTCTCGTGATGCGATCATGCGTGTTGTATGGGATACGGATTTTGAGGGGGAAAGTCGTACAGTAGATATGCATATTAAGACGCTTCGACAGAAATTAAAAGAAAGTGGAAAGAATATTAAAACAATTCGAAATGTAGGATATGTTTTACAAAGAGTAAATTCAAATGAAACAGAAAATTAATTCAAGATTATTAATTATAGCTCTGATAGCAATTTTCTCAACAACCATTGGGATCATTTATGTTTGTTATAATTCGTTTGAAACACAGATTCAGAAAGATTTAAAGATTCATGGAGAGATCATTCAGGAAACAGGGGTTTTACAGTCGTATTATGCCAATGGAAATGTGGATGAAATACCAGATTTATTTAAAGATCTGAAAAATGAAAATGTAAGAGTAACCTGGATTGATAAAGATGGTACAGTTTTATATGATAACGATCTGGATGTAAATCAGTTAAAAAACCATCTGGATCGTCCTGAAATTCAGCAGGCATTAAGTGAGGGTGTGGGACAGAGTACAAGGCAATCGGATTCTTTAAAAATGAATACCTATTACTATGCGATTCGTTTAGAAGATGGAACGGTATTACGTGTTTCGATTATGGCAAAAACAATTATTAGTGTTTTTATTTCGACAATACCATATATAGTATTGAGCATTCTGTTAATCTTGATGGTATGTTTTGTATTGTCTCATTATTTAACAAGACAGCTTTTAGAACCAATTGATACAATGGCAGAAAATTTAGAGGATTCCATTGGATTGGATCCTGGATATAAAGAGCTGATTCCGTTTGCAAATAAAATTCGTTCGCAGCATGAAAAGATCATTATGGCAGCCAAGAGTCGACAGGATTTTACTGCAAATGTATCACATGAATTGAAAACACCTTTAACCGCAATCAGTGGATATGCGGAATTGATTGAAAATAAAATGGTTCCTGCTAATCAGGAAGTGTATTTTGCCAAGCAGATTCGAGAAAATGCGAATCGTTTACTGAATCTGATCAATGATATCATTCGTCTTTCCGAGTTGGATCATACTAAGATTCACAGTGATTTTGTATCTCTTCATTTACTGGAGGAAGCAAAAGAGGTTTGTAGTACGTTACAGATCAATGCACAGAAAAAGAATGTTTCTTTAGTCTGCTATGGAAGTGATGAAGTCATTTTATCCAATAAAGAATTATTAAAGGAACTGATTTCAAATTTAGTACAGAATGCTATTCAGTATAATAATGAAAATGGGAAAGTTGTTGTTCACATATATAATGAGAATGGTGCGGTATTAAGTGTAAAAGATAATGGAATTGGAATTCCTAAAAATGTACAGAATCGTGTATTTGAACGGTTTTATCGAGTGGATAAGTCCAGATCAAGACAGACAGGAGGAACGGGCCTTGGACTTGCGATTGTGAAGCATATCGTGGAGATACATGATGCCCATATCGAATTGATCAGTGAGGAAGGTAAGGGTTGTGAAATTATTGTTCGTTTTTAGTCTTTCGTAAAGAAAGACTTTTTTTAATGTTTATGTAAAAACTGTGTAAAATATATTTATGAAATGTAAAAACTTATTGAAATCTGTGTAAGATAAAGTAAAATTATTTTTGTAAAGGCTTTACGCCTTTTAATTTAGGAGAGTTAAAAATGGGTACAATTATTATTGAGTTGATGGGAGGACTTGGACTTTTTCTTGCAGGTATGAATATGATGAGCCATGGTATTGAAAAAGTCGCTGGTAGCAAACTGAGATCCATACTGGAAGCATTCACAAAAAATCGTTTCCTGGGACTGGTTGTTGGTTTATTTTTTACTGCTGTCATTCAATCATCAAGTGCTGCTACTTCAATGGCAGTCAGCTTTGTGAATTCAGGTTTAATGAATTTAGCACAGGCAAGTGGAATTATTCTTGGAGCAAACATTGGTACGACGGTAACGGCTTTACTGGTTGCCTTTAAATTAAGTGCGGTGGCTCCTATCTTCGTATTAGCGGGAGCCATTATGTGCAATTTCTTCAAGGCCCCAATGGTAAAAAAATCAGGGGAAATTGTACTGGGATTTGGAATTTTGTTCATGGGTATCAGTGCGATGTCTTCGGCAATGGGTGTATTAAGAGATATGCAGTTTGTGATTGATTTCCTTGCGAACTTTACAAATCCATTCCTGGGAATGCTGTTAGGACTTGTCATCACTTCGATTGTTCAATCTTCATCTGTAACGGTCAGTATTCTGGTTGTTATGGCATCACAAGGGCTGGTTGATTTACGAATTTGTATGTTTGTTATTTTAGGTTGTAACATTGGAGCCTGTACTTCGGCTTTATTAACGGCTATAAGTGGAGGAAAAAATGCGAAACGTACGGCTTTGATTCATCTGTTATTTAATATTTTTGGAACCATTCTGATGTTTGTCTTATTGCTGCTGTTTGGTGACTTTATTGAAAGCATCGTATTAATGGTTGCAGGTGGAGGAATTGATTCTGGCACATTAGGTAGACAGATTGCGTATACACACTTCTTATTTAAAGTGTTCCAGGTAATCGTATTCTATCCATTTATGAACTGGATCATTAAACTGACTTATATTATTGTTCCTGGGGAAGATAGTTTACCAGAAGAAAAAGAAAATGAATTTGTTGCTCACTTTATCAGCAATGCACTTCCAGATCCTTCTGTAGCTGTTTATGTTGCGGTAAAAGAAATGGAACGTATGGCTTATATGGCATTCAATAATCTAAATTTAGCAGTAGAGTGTTTGATTGATGTGGATGAAGACGGAGCCAATCAGGTTCATGAAACCGAAAAATACATTAATTATTTAAATATGGAAGTTAATAACTATCTGATTAAGATCAACCAGAATGCGATTCCGTTAGGAGATGCGAATAAGATTTCGGCTTATTTCCATGTTAATGGGGATATTGAACGTATTGGGGATCATGCAGAAAGCATTGCGGATATGATTCCAGCATTTAAAGATCGTAATTTAACATTATCAAAACAAAGTATTAGTGAATTAAGAGAAATGATGGGTGCGGTCAATGTGGTTCTGGAAAAATCTTTAAAGATGTTCGTATCTGGAGATGAAACTTATATGAAAGATGTTCTGGATTATGAAAACCGTGTGGATAATTACGAAATGAAACTGCAGGATGCTCATATTGAAAGACTGAAAGAAGGAGTATGTTCTGCAAGAGCAGGTGTTTATTTTGCGGACATTATTTCAAGTCTGGAACGTGTTGGTGATCATGCCACAAATATTGCCTTTGCTTTAACAAAATCAAAAGCAGATGCTTAATTGGGAGATTGATTCTCCCTTTTTTTATGATATTATGGATGAGTAAATAGGAGGATCTTTTGTGAAAAGAGAACTTGTTGTTGTCATTGATTTTGGAGGCCAATACAATCAGTTGGTTGCACGTAGGGTACGTGAATGCAATGTATATTGCGAAATATATTCATATAAAACACCTTTAGAAAAAATAAAAGAAATGGATCCAAAAGGAATCATTTTAACAGGAGGACCAAATAGCTGTTATGAAGCGAATTCTCCAACTTGTTCAAAAGAATTGTTTGAAATGGGAATTCCGGTTTTAGGGCTTTGTTATGGAGCTCAATTGATGCAGCATGTATTAGGTGGAAAAGTTGAAAAAGCCGATGCTCGTGAATATGGAAAGACGGCTTTGACTCATAAAAACAATTCAATACTGTTTGAAGGAGTTCCTGAATCTTCTACGGTATGGATGTCTCATTTTGATTATATTTCCAAAGTGGCAGATGGATTTGAAATTACTTCTTATACAGATAACTGTCCATGTGCTTCCTGTGAAGATGTTAAAAATCAGAATTATGCCATTCAATTTCATCCAGAAGTATTACATACAGAATATGGAAAAACCATTTTAAAGAACTATGTAATGAATGTATGTAAATGTTCCGGAGATTGGCGCATGGATGCCTTTGTGGATGAACAAATCAAACAAATTCGTAAAAAAGTAGGGGATGGAAAAGTATTGTGTGCATTAAGTGGAGGAGTGGATTCTTCTGTTGCGGCAGTACTGTTGTCAAAGGCAATTGGAAATCAATTAACTTGTGTATTTGTGGATCATGGGTTACTTCGTAAAAATGAGGGAGATGAAGTAGAAGCGGTATTTGGTCCAGAAGGAGAATATGACTTAAACTTTATTCGTGTAAATGCACAAGAACGTTATTATGAAAAATTAAAAGGGGTAACTGAACCGGAAAGAAAACGTAAAATTATTGGAGAAGAATTTATACGTGTCTTTGAAGAAGAAGCAAAGAAAATTGGAAAAGTGGATTTTCTGGTACAGGGAACAATTTATCCAGATGTTGTGGAAAGTGGTTTAGGTGGAGAATCTGCTGTTATTAAATCCCATCATAATGTTGGTGGTTTACCAGATGTAGTCGACTTTAAAGAAATCATTGAACCTTTACGTGATTTATTTAAAGATGAAGTACGTAAAGTCGGATTGGAATTGGGAATTCCAGACTATCTGGTATTCAGACAGCCATTCCCAGGACCTGGTTTAGGTATTCGTATCATTGGAGAAGTTACAGCAGAAAAAGTACGTATTGTACAAGATGCAGATGCGATTTATCGAGAAGAAATTGCAAAAGCTGGTTTGGATCGTACAATCGGTCAATACTTTGCGGCATTAACAAATATGCGTTCTGTTGGTGTAATGGGAGATGAAAGAACATATGATTATGCCATTGC
This sequence comes from Floccifex porci, assembly GCF_009696175.1. Taxonomy (GTDB): domain Bacteria; phylum Bacillota_I; class Bacilli_A; order Erysipelotrichales; family Erysipelotrichaceae; genus Floccifex; species Floccifex porci. The sequence continues at coordinate 132,686 of NZ_VUMM01000003.1, read as the reverse complement.
ATTAAGAGCAGTAAATACAGTGGATTTCATGACAGCAGAAGCAGCACAGATTCCATACGATGTATTAAATAAAGTAATGTCCCGTATTATAAATGAAGTAAGAGGAGTTAATCGTGTAATGTATGACATTACAAGTAAGCCTCCAGGAACCATTGAGTTTGAATAGTTCCCAAAGTGCTTAAAACCGCTAATATTAGCGGTTTTTTTGATGTCTTGGGTTCCTGTGAAAACATTTTGAAAACATTTGACTGAATTTCTGTGTTTTCAGAGCAAAAAATCAGTCAATTTTGGACTATTTTTGCCCTCCGTGAAAACATTTTGACCCGTTTTTTGCCAAAAGGTACCTGGTGGCTTAGACGTTGGTATTTTGGACCCTGAAGCAAACCGTGGCTTAGAGGTTCACACCTCCAAGCCACCAGGAACATTTGCCTTATTTATCAGTTAAACAGCTCAATAATCACATGAAAATCATAGATACGAATACAAAAACTTGATTTCTGCATTCGAGAATCTATGTAGAAACATAAAAAATAGCCATTTTTGATCTGAAATCAGATGAAAATGACTAAATTCTTACACATGAAGAATGGTTCCTAATCACAATAATGTGCCTTATTTAAGCCATTTTTACGTTGTACTATTCTCATGTGAAAACATTTTTGAAAACAAAATTACGGTTTTACGATTGTTTTGTCCTTTGAACGCATTGCCAGGATCATTTCCAATACCCAAACCATCATTTCTTCATCATCGGAATCAATAGATGTTCCATATAGATTAGCAAAGTGGATGAGTTCATCATGAAGACTTCTGAATACAAACGGATTTCCATAAACAACTATCTCCTTGCCAAGAATCGAGTTGATTATGTAATCCTGTTTTGTTAGTCCTGATAACAAAACACGACGTTCCAGGAGTTTGGCTTCCTCTTCGGACACACGGAAGGAAATAATCTTGTTTCTGAATCTTCCTTTCTGATCTACATTCTTCTTACTCATTGAAAGCACCTCCTCTGAAATCAGTAAGCTTATCAGCGATTGCCTTGTCCTTGGAAGGGAACATATGAGCATAACGATAGGTGATCTTTACGCTTTCATGGCCAACACGGTTGGCAATATCAACAGCAGAGAATCCCATCTCAATAAGCAGTGATACATGTGAGTGTCTAAGATCATGGATGCGGATCCTTTTGACTCCGGTTTCCTTGCATCCTCTGTCCATTTCATGGTGCATGCCGGATTTAGTAACTGTAAAGATTCGGTTATTTGGTTTAAGCTCGTATTGCCTGGATAAATAGTCTTCCATTTCATCTGCCAGGAAATCTGGCATCTGGACAACACGGTTACTTTTGATGGTTTTAGGATCTGTGATTACATCCTCACCTTTGATGCGCTGATAGCTTTTGTTGATCCGAACAGTTTTCTTGTCAAAATCAAAATCAGAAGGCGTTAACGCCAGCATTTCACCAAGTCTTAATCCGCACCAGTAGAGCATTTCAAATGCCTGGAAGATTCCATCCTTTTTCATCATGGCTTTGGAAAAGGTCATGTATTCCTCCTTGGTCCAAAACTGCATTTCACCACTTGTTTCCTTTCCCATATTGCCGGCGATTCTGGCTGGGTTGGAGCTTAAACCATAATAGCGGACGGCATAATTGAAAATGGCACTGAGTTGATTATGCAGTGTTTTTAGATAAGTAGGAGCAAACTCTTTATCTGTTTTGGTGGTTTGCTTCATCATCTCATTCTGCCAGCTAATTACATCGGTTGGCGTTATCTCGCAAAGCTTCTTGTCCTTGAAATAGGGCAGTATCTTCTTTTCAATGATTGCTACTTTCGTCTGAAGTGTATTTTCCTTCAATCTTTTTTCCATTGAATCCATATAGATTTCAACAAAGCTTCCAAAAGTCATTGATAGACTGTTATCTTTCTTTTCAGAAAATTCAACTTCATAACGCTTGGCTTCAACCTTGGACTTGAATCCTCTTTTAGTTGTGGTCCTAAGCTTGCCCGTCCAGTCCTTATAGCGAGTAACGACATACCAGGTTCCTCTTGATTTATCCTTATATACCGGCATCTGAATCTCCATCCTTTCCAAAGAATCTTTCATAGAAATAAGGATAGATAACTCTTCCACGCACATACATGTAACCTTTCTGCGCAAGCTCTTCATTCAGCTGCTGAATCAGCCTATATGCAGCAGACTTGGATAATCCGGTAAGTTCCATGATTTCTTTTGCATCTACGAATCTGTTTTTGTTTTTATCCATCTGGTTATCCTCCTTTCCTTTGTTATAGGCTTTTAATAAAAAAGAATCCCAACTGCAAAAGTGGGATTTGTACCTATGATTTTTGTCTATGTATATTCTTTAGACCGAGTGATATTTTGATCTTGTGATCGATGATGTGCATATGTCCTTTTGAAATATGGCAGATCTTCTTTAGCAGCCTGGACTTATCGATGACCTTAATCTGTTCGCAAAGAACCATGGATCGATGTTTGAGGCCAATGCCTTCCGGAAGAATGTAATGAGTTGGAAGATGGGCTTTTGATTCAATTTTGGAAGATAGACAGGCAACAATGGTTGTAGGACTATGCTTGTTTCCACAGTTGTTCTGGATAATAACGACCGGTCTAACAAAAGCCTGTTCAGATCCGGTTGCATCACTTAGATTAGCAAGAAAAACATCTCCTCGTTTTACTTTGAACATAAATGTTTCAGCTCCTTCATATGTAAAGCCAGGCTGTTGAACCTGGCTGATAGTTTAAATACATTATTCATCTTGTTTTCTATTTATCCCTGATAACCCGAAAACGATAGGGAATCCTGCTAAAGTAGATGGTTGTCAGCCATCAGTCATGGGAGTTTCACCCACGCATCTTACGTGTGCGCTCATCGCTGAAAGTATCATTATCCTGCATGCTGTCATGGCACAGTTGACTGCTGCTGATCATTCTGAAGTATCATCGCTCTTACCATATATTATTTATAGGCTGTATATGGTAGTCATTGCGCATCATTGATCTAGCTCGGGCATACAGGTTTTGGTTTTAACAGTTGTTATCCTATTTTCAAAGATCATGGGGAATAAAGGAAATTCTTATCCCTTCACCCTAATAGGCCATGAAATGAATGATTATTGGACAACAAATTAAAAAAAACGATCTTTTATTGATCGTCTTGTAAAGAATTTGCACCTGCTTCATATCCAATCTTGATTCCCTCTTTGAAACCAGCTTGATATGATTTCAGTATTTCATCACATAGTATTGAAATCATTTCTTCCCGTTTCCCTTAGTTAAAGATATTGTTGGGTATCTCAAGATGTGTCATTCGATTTTGCCGATAAAGCGGTAGAAGATTTCCACTTCCTGTTCCCGGCTTCCGTCCTCACTTTTGACCGCTTCATGGACAAGGATTTTTTCAATCAGCGTATTCAGAAGTTCAGCCGTCAATTCTGTGGGATTGACATACTGTTTCATCAGACCTATCCACTTTTCAGCGTCAACCGCTGTCTGGGCGGCGGTCTCCATCGCTTCGTGAAGCCGTTCAATTTTTACGTCCAATTCTCGCTGTTCGCCCTGATACTTTTCGGACAGCATATTGAAATTGTATTCTGTAATGCGTCCGGCAGACCAGTCCTCATACATTTTTGCAAACAGGGTGTCTACTTCTGCTTTGCGCTTTTCCGCCTTTTTCAGTTCGGCTGTCTGCCGCTTCCTTGCAGTATTGCGTTCCTTGTCGCTGGCGTTAAGTAGCCGTTTCAGAAGTTTGTCCCCATCCTGCTGTGCCAGCACAGACCAGTATTGCAGACGGGAAAGGACATAGGCGTAAAGCACATCATAGCGGATATAGTGCATGGAACACTGGTGCAATCCTTGCCCGTACTTGCTACAATGGTAGTGGGCATAGGGATTTTTGTTCTGGCTGTTCATACCATAGGCCAGCGACCAGCCGCAGTCCGCACATTTTACCAGCCCGGAAAATATCTGTGTTGTGCCGTTCTTCTGCCGTCTGCGCCTGTTGCAAATCTGCTCCTGTACTTGACGGAACACATCTTCGGAAATAATCGCTTCGTGGGTGTTCTCCACACGATACCATTCCTCTTTTGGCTTGCGTACTTTCTTCTTGTTTTTGAATGAAATGTTGGTCTGCTTATTGTGGACGCTGTGTCCGATATAGGTTTCCTCTTTCAGAATACTTTTCACCTGCGCTATCGTCCACGCATAGGCTTTTTCCTCCGGCGCTCCGGCATAGATATTTGCGAAAGTGCCGTATCTCTGGAAATTCAGCCAGCCGGGAGTAGGTACTTTTTCTTCGACCAAAATCCGTGTAATGCTGGCGGCTCCCCGGCCATGAACGGCAAGGTCAAAAATCTTTTCGATAATCCACCTTGTTTCCGGGTCAATCAGAAGATGGCCTTTCTTATCTGGGTCTTTGACATAGCCAAGCGGAGCATAGGCTCCATAGTGTGCGCCATTTGCGAACCGTGTCCGCATGGCCGCCTTTACCTTTTTGCTGGTCTGGCGGGCGTGCATTTCATTCAGAATGTTGAGGAATGGGGCAAGCTCATTCTCTCCGTTGATGGTGTCCACATTGTCATTGACAGCGATATAGCGGACGCCTTTGCTGGGAAAGTAGATTTCCGTGTACTGGCCGGTCAGAATGTAGTTTCTGCCTAAGCGGGATAAATCCTTCGTAACAACGCAGTTGATTTTCCCGTCCTCAATGTCATCAATCATTCTCTGAAAATCCGGCCTGTCAAAGTTCGTTCCAGACCATCCATCGTCGATATATTCATCTATGACATTCAGGCCATGCTCGGCGGCATATTGCCGGAGCATCATGCGTTGTGTCTGAATACTCCCGCTTTCTCCTTGCAGTTCATCGTCCCGGCTCAATCTCATATAAAGCGCCGTGTTGTAAATCGTAGTATTGTAAGGTTGTTTCACCGTAAAAATCCTCCTTCTAAAGAAACAACCCACGCTTACAATACTTTTGCTCTATGGCAATTATATCATAAGCGTGGGCGTGTTATCAATGATGGGCTATCAGGTTGAAGCGGCTTTTTCTGCGGTATGCCGCACCACATCTACAATCAGATCACCGAGGGGCTTCCCGCCTGCGGCGAAGTGTTCGGAGATTTTTATACGGTTGTTCCCACATACAAAATACTGCGTGCCGTTCTCTGCTTGTATAACCTGCCCTGTTCGGGGTGTAAAAATATCGCTTTCACTTTTTGCCATCCAGTGTCCTCCATATTCAGTTTTCAAGGTACAATGCCGCACAGAGGCGGCGAAAATTTCTGCTTATATCTATCACCTTTCCTTTACCGTGTGCCGCTGCTGACGTTTCAGTTCCGCCAGTATATCCGGCGGGATACGGTCAACCAGCCGCTGTAAATTGTCCAGTTCGCTTTTCAGCTTTGCCCGTTCCATCGTATCTTTCATCTTTCCTTTTTCGCTGGCCTTTGCCCTTGCTTCCAACTTCTCATTCTCCGCCAGCAGGTCATTGATTGTGACCTTGTACTTTTTCAACTGCCCGGAGAAATTCTCCATCTGCGGGAACCACTTTTTCAGCATGGAGAGGGCTTCCTCTTTTTTCTTTCCGGCGTTCAGCGGGTTAATGCCGTCCAGTGTGGCTTCAATGGCTCTTGCCTGCCGGGAGAGGGAAACCGCCTGTTTGAAAAGCCGGGTGGGGATATGCTTCCGGCCTGTCCTGCTGGCGCTCTCCCCACGCTCCAAGTCAGGATATTTCTCCACCATATAGGCGTGAAAATCGTCCTGCCACTTCGTCAGGTTTGCCCGGTTGCCGATAATCTCCTTTGCACACAGGCGGTTGTCCTTTGTCAGCGGAACAAAGGTCAAATGCAGGTGGGGCGTTTTCTCGTCCATGTGTACCACCGCCGACACGATATTTTCCCGTCCTACCCGGCCAATGAGGAAGTCCGCCGCCCTCTGGAAAAACGCCTGTATCTCCTTTGGGGATTTCCCCTTGAAAAACTCCGGGCTGGCAGTTACCAGCGTATCGACAAACCGTGTGCTGTCCTTGCGGGTTCGGCACCCGGCCTGCTCAATCCGGCTCTGAATGAAGTGATAATAGCGTCCCTCCGGCTTGACGATATGAAAGTTGTACTTGCTCCGGCTTGTGTCAATGTCGGGGTTGCTGGCGTATTGTTCTTTCTGTCTTTCGTGATGGGCTTCCAGCGGCCTTGCCGGGTTGCCCTTGTGCTTCTCAAACCGCAAAATTGCGTGTTGTGCCATTCTGCTCCTTTCCCCATTCCTTTCCTATCCGGGGTTTTCCACAGGGAAAATCCCGCAGAAATTAGCTCGGATAGGATTGGAATGGATAGAATATAAATAAATCTTTTTAATCTTTGTATTTCTATATACCGTCCGGTTTTCGTACTTCCGGGGAGTGATTTCCTCACTTCATAAGTACGGTTTTCAGCCCTCCGGCGTACCAGAACCGGATTTCTTGAAGTCGGTGTTTGGAACCGCTTCATAGGATTTTGGGAAAATGCGGTTGGGTTTTCCACAGCCCTGCTTCTGGATCTCCACCAGCCCGGCGTATTGCAGTTCCCGCAGGGTGTTTACCGCTTTCTGCCGCCCACAGTGGAGCAGGTCAACCACCTCGCAGATGGGATAGTACAGATAAATCCGTCCGCAATCATCCGCCCACCCATTCTTGCGGGATAACTCTGTCCGGCGCAGGATAAAGGCGTACAGAACCTTTGCCTCGTTGGACAAGGGCTTGAATGTGGGGGCTTCAAAGAGGAAATTCGGGAGCCGGGTGAAGCTGAACGCCTTTTCCGGCTGATGGATATAGATGGTATTTGTCATAGTGCGTTTTGTGGACGGTTAGAAGCCCGTTTTCCGGGGCGGGCGATACTTTATACCACCAGCCCCGGTTTGGGGCTTGCGAAGCCTGATAAATCAAGGCTTTTTTCGCTCCTAACTGTCCACAGCAGACCTCCTTTTCCGTTCACTTTTGTTGATTGCCAAATTATTTGAATATGAAAGTGAATAATCTAATCACATTAAATGAAAAAGTCATAGCACAAGTTTGAATAAAATTTATTCAAATTATGTGTTATGACTTTTATAATATTTCCTATAGAAAGTGAGAAAAAGAAAAGAGAGTAAAACCAACGCACGCCAATGAGTTCTTTTTACTCTCCGCTCTTACGAACAAGATTATGATAACTGTTTATAAGGCTAACGTCAACCAGGTAGATGCTGAATCGTATAAAAAATTCACAGAGACTTTAAATCTGTATTCCTTAATATGTCCTAAATGTAAACATCATGATTTTCAAAAACATGGCTATTATACTCGTAAAGTTAAATACAGAAAACATTCAGTCACTTTGCGGATCCTTCGTGTTAAATGTATGAGTTGTAAATCCACTCATGCAGTGCTTTTGTATTTTATCGTTCCTTATTCTCAATATGCTTTGGAAGTTCATCTAAAAGCTCTTCAATCAGACTTTCTTAATAAATTCATTGACTGGATAGAATGGAATGAAGGAATTAATGAATATTCGTATTATTATATTCGATCCCAGTTTCAAAAGTATTGGAAAGAGCGACTGATGTCTGAACGTATGAGATTGAATCCTGATCTTTTTAAGAGCTGTTTTAAATTTTTTTCATTACAGTTTATGCAGGTTAAATGCACTAGAAATATTTTTTTATCCCTCTCCACATAAGGTGTGAGGAATTATGTCGTTTCCTTGTATATTATGTCGCTGTAAGGAGGAAAATTTATAATGGATCATAAAACAGCACAGGAAATAGCTTTAAAAAGGTATGGATTTATTGCACCATTTGTATCTGGAAATATAGATACGTACAAATCAAAAAGTGATTTCTTTCGAGATGCAGGTTCAAAGGCTGGGGTGCACCCTCATACAGTAAGAAGGTGGTATAACCGGTATTTAAAATTCGGATTTGATGGATTGATCCCAAAGCCACGAAATGATTCTAATCAATATCGTAAGCTAGATGGGGATGTTCAAAATCAAATTATTTATATATTGTCTGAATACCCAAAACTTCCAGCTACGATAGTCTACCAGAGACTTCTTGACACAAATACAATCGTAAAAAAAGATGTTTCTTTGTCTACAGTAAATCGATTTGTGCAGAAATATAAGGATTCAAAAGGAATCACACCTATAAAAGATATGAGGCGATACGAATGTGAACATATAAACGAAGTGTGGTGTGGAGATTCAAGTGTAGGTCCTTATCTAAAAGTAGACGGAAAGAAGCAGAGGACTTATATTATTGCACTTATAGATGATGCAAGTCGTATGATTGTCGGAATCGATATATTCTTTAACGATAATTTTGTGAATCTGATGAGTGTGATTCGTGGAGCGGTCATTAAATATGGAAAGCCAAAAAAATTCAACTTTGATAATGGAGCCAACTACAGAAGCAGTCAGATGAACCTTCTGGCAGCACGAATAGGAACAATCATTCATTATAATCCCGCTCGAACTCCAACTGGAAAGGCGAAAATTGAGCGCTGGTTTCGAACTCTGAAAGATCAGTGGATGTCACAGCTTTGTATGAATGATTTTAAAGATATTGAAGAATTAAGAAAATCATTGTTTGCCTATGTACAGGAATATAATCAACGCATTCATTCATCATTGAATGGAAAATCACCGATGGAACGTTTCTTTTCAGAAAGTACATTGATTATTAGAATGTCTGATCAGGAGGTTGAACGCAGCTTTTTACTTGAAATCGAACGTAAAGTATCTAATGACAGTGTGATCGTAATTGACGAAAAGGAATATGAAGTAAACTATAAATATCAGGGACAGAAACTATTGATTCGTTATTCACCAGATTTGAAAAAAGTATATGTGGTAGATTCTATTTCAAAAGAGTTGGAACCTATTCAACTGTTGGATAAAAATAAAAATGCAACGATGCATCGACATAAACTGAAGCTTAGTGAGCTGGGAGGGCAATAATGAATTATACAGGAAGATATGGATTGGAAATCAATCCATTTATAAAAAATGGAAAAGATGTTTTAGTAGAAACAAATGAATATAAAGAAGTGAAATTCAGATTGAATTATCTTCTGCAGACAAAAGGCTTTGGCGTATTGACAGGAGGTGCAGGCCGAGGCAAGACAACAAGCGTAAGACAATGGGCAAACGAATTGAATCCTGCCGCCTATAAGGTAGTATATATATCACTGTCTACAGTTACTGTTATAGAATTCTACAGACAGATGGCATTGAATCTTGGAATCGAACCATACTATAAAAAAGTCGACAATTTCCGAGCCATTCAGACAATTATAGAAAAATACAAACGTGAAAAAAGAATTACACCTGTATTTATATTTGATGAAGCTAATTATATGAAAAGCGGGATCTTGAATGATTTAAAAATACTGTTCAATTTTGAAATGGATTCAAAAGATTATGCAGTCGTATTACTGGTTGGATTGCCACAGTTAAACAATCAGCTGCGCTTATCAAGCCATGAACCATTAAGGCAGCGTATAATCATGTCACACAATTTAGAAAATCTAAATGAAGAAGAGGCAAAACGTTATATAAAAGAAAAATTAGATGGTGTAGGATGTCATCAGGAAGTGTTCGATAATAATGCACTGACCGCAATTATCAACGCATCGAATGGTATTCCTCGAATGATCAATCAAATCTGTAATAAAAGTTTATTGATTGGTGAGCAGAAGCAGGAAATGATAATCAGTATGGAAACTGTAATGGATGCCATAAACGACAATGAATTGAGTTAGAGGTCAATAGAATGATATTAGAAACAAACCAAATGATCATATATGAAACAGGATCCGCATCAAGAAAAAGTGAAATTGCCGAATTAAAAGAAGTGCATTTTGAAGGAAGTGTTGATTTTAAAGTAACTGTTGAAGATAGCGTTAACTTAGAACATACTTATCTATGCCATTTAGTAAAAGACAATCTAAAATGGCTGTTAGGAATTGAAATAAATGAATTCATGGAATGTGAAGATGAATCATATTTTGTGAACTCACTCCAAGTTGAACTTGATAATTTGCACGAAACACAAAAAAACAGTCAAAAAATCTATAAGAAATTACCATGTGAAAAGAGCGCCTGCTCAATTTCATACGCCTTAAAATATTTATATCAACACCAAATGGATATTCTAAATTGAGTATCCATTTTTTTATGATGGGGTTTCACATTTAATATGAATATATATGTATAAACAATTTGAAGTTACCTAATTATGTGTACAATTTAATTTGAATACTGTGTTAGCAATTAATTTGGTAATCAACAGTAGAGGAGCCGAAGGCAATAAAAGCTGAAGCTGCGAAAAAAGTAGAAGAGCCAAAGGTAGAAAAAGTGGAAGAGCCAAAGGCAGCAAAAACAGAAGAACCGAAGAAGATAGAAGAGCCGAAGAAAGCGGCACCGAAGGCAGCTAAGAAAGTGGAACCAAAGGAAGCAAAAAAAGAAGAAGTTAAAGAAGAAAAAGAGGTTGAGGAAAAGGTGAAAGAAGAACCAAAAACAGAAATACCTACGACACCTAGAAAAAGTATTGCATTTATCGGTTCTGAGTGTTATCCGTTTGTAAAGACCGGAGGTCTCGGAGATGTTATGTATGCTCTTCCGAAAGCTCTGGTAAAACAGAACTGTGATGTGAAAGTAATTCTTCCGCGTTATAAATGCATTCCATGGAAATATCAGGAGAAGATGGTATATAAAGGATCTTTCCAGATGGATCTGTGCCTGGATGGCAGAGCATTCTATGTAGGAATCATGGAATATGTATGGGATGGCGTTGTATATGATTTCATTGATAATGAAGAGTTTTTCAGCAGTGGAAATCCGTATACGAACCTGATCGATGACATTCCGAAATACTGCTTTTTTGCAAAAGCAGCACTGGCAGCGTTGAACTATATGGACTGGATACCGGACATTATTCACTGTCATGACTGGCAGGCAGCTCTGGTTCCTGTATATTTGAGAACGATGTTCGAAAATACAAAACTGACATCTGCGAAGACGATTCTTACAATCCATAATTTACGGTTCCAGGGTATTTATAATATCCCAACGATCAAATATTGGACAGGTCTTCCGGATTATGTATTTAACAAAGATGTATTGAAAGTAAATTATAATGATGCCAATATGTTAAAGGGCGGACTTGCATATGCCAACATTATCACAACGGTCAGCAATACATATGCAGGAGAGATTCAGACCCCATATTATGGTGAGACTCTGGATGCGCATTTGAGATATCATGCCGGTAAGTTAAGAGGTATCGTGAATGGTATTGATTACGAGGTATGGGACAGCGCTACGGATTCCAGATTATTTGCAAACTATGATGTTACGAATGTAATTGAGAAGAAGAAAGAGAATAAACTCAACTTACAGGAAGAACTGGGACTTGTTCAGGATGATCACAAGTTTGTCATTGGACTGATCTCCAGACTGACCAACCAGAAGGGACTGGATCTGGTGAATGCAATCCTTCCGCAGGTAATGGACGAGCATACACAGGTTGTAGTGCTGGGGACCGGAGATGCCGAATATGAAGATTCCTTCCGTTATTATGAGAATGCATATAAAGGAAGAGTATGCTCTAATATTATGTACGATGAGACAAGAGCTCACAAGATCTATGCAGGTGCAGATGCTTTATTAGTACCTTCACAGTTTGAACCTTGTGGATTAACACAGCTGACAGCTATGCATTATGGTACGATTCCGATCGTTCGTGAGACAGGCGGATTAAAGGATACCGTAGAACCATATAATATGTTTGAAGACTCCGGAAATGGATTTACATTTGACCGCTATGAAACTGGTTTGTTGCTGGATGCAATTAACAGAGCAAAGACACTGTATTTCACAGAGCGCGAGTGCTGGGATAAGATGGTACAGCGTGATATGGAAAAGAATTGTTCCTGGGATAATTCCGCAAAACAGTATAAGGATCTGTATTTGGAACTTGCAAGATAGAAGCAGGCGTATCAAATAATTTTAATTGAATAAAAGAAGTGAAGGGGTTTGTAATGATTGACAATTGCAAGCCTCTTTTTGTATTTTTTGCAAGAATATTATAAGGGAAGAAAAGGAATATGGAATATGCAGCAGTAATAGCGAAAGTTATATTGACCCCGGTGGAAATGCACCAAAAATCATTTGTTGTCATAAAAGACAATGGTAAAAAAATAGACACGATTACTTTATGTGTCAATAATTTACAAGTTTCGCAAATAATGATATAGTAAAGTGATTAGAGGTTTTCTATATGTTGTAAATTTGAAAGATGAGGAATTTCATATTTTATATGAAACAGGGGTTATAAAATGGCAGAAAAAAATAGATTCAGTAAGCTGTTGGAAGATCTGATGGTAGAAGCTGAGCTTAAAAACTATATGCTCGCCCAGGAGCTTCAGTACGATGTGTCCTACATCAGTAAATGGGTGAGTGGGCGGATGATTCCGGCGGAAAAGTCGGCAAAGAAAATCCTGGAAGGAATTAGCAGATGTATCGTAGATGTAGCCAGTGAAACTGGGAGAAGAAATTTATTATCCGATTACCAGGTCGAGAACATAGAGGATTTAAAGCTGGCTATCTTTGACAATCTGGAGGTAGAATACCAGTATGTGAAAGAGATGCAGAAGAATACCGGGACGGATATTGCTCCAAAGACATTCTGTTTCCCGGAACTGAGTCTTCTGCAGTACATATCAAGAATGCATCATCCGGTTCTGCGAAGAGTAAAGTCACTGGATGTCATAGCAGTTCTGGATCTGATGAATATTGAGCATGAGCAGCGGATTCAGTTTACGGTGATCGAGAATGAGCATATGCCAACATTCGGAGGATATCCGGATGTGCATTATTCTATGGTCATTCATATCCGGCCGGAAAGATGGGACTATATTAACGATACCTTGTTTTTGTTCCATTTGCTTACGAATAATACAGCAATTGATTTTCAACTGTATGGAGATGATCAGGCTGCCGGGCATCTGATCTTTACAGTTAAAGATGATTTTATGATTTCTGGAATTTTGATCAACAATGACAGATGTATCTCGGTTATGATAAGTGAGGAAGAAGAAAACTGTAATACAGTATTCCGAAATATCAGGACGCTCTGTACTCATGAAAGACTGCTTTTCCGTAAGGTGTCGATGAATGCAATGATTTCAGGCCGTGAGTATCTTCACTCTGTGCTTGCCCCGAATTTAAGATGGGCAATCGGCCATTTGACGGAGCACTTTCTTCCGGATGATCTGTTTGAAGAGATTCTGGAAGAACTGATTATCACCAGAAAACTGGAGATTGATCCGGATGAGCTGCGGGCAATTCATAAGCTGACCCAGAATGTGATGCAGGAATCCAATATCAGACTTTTGATCTATGAGACAGCTTTTTCCAATCTGGTTGTAGCTCATAAAATCGATTTTTACAATTATAAAGTGTACCTTAGTGTGGATCAGAGAATGAGATATATGAAGCATCTTCTTTCATTGTGTGAAAATAATGAAAATCTGGAAGTCCGCCTGGTATATGGAAAATTTGTTTCGGATTTTGAATATCTGGATAACCAGAGTACTTTCATATCTGATACGATTACCTGCCTGAGACTGGAAAATATCGGAAGCCTGAATAACTGCATGATTGTGAACCGCTCCGATGTTCAGAAGATCTTTGAGCGATCATTTGAAGAGTTCTGGAATTATGGAGATAATGTGGTCATTTCAGACAGATCGGCTATTCTGGAGTACATTCAGCATATGATGCATGGTATCCATTTGATCTCACAAATGGAATAATGAAAAAAGTGATTCTTTGTGAATCACTTTTTTCCATTTTTTTGCAAAAAGATTCCTGTGTATTCCTTTTTAGCCTGTGCTATACTAAGTCCAGTCGTACAGCGGCAATAATTACGAATGAGTGAGGAGTATATTATATAGTTATGAATGAGAAGATGACTGGCAGACCGAGTATCGATCGCCCTTGGATGAGATATTATCCGGAAATGATCAGTAAGATACAGATTCCGGAGTGTACACTTTGGGATTATTTAAAGAAAAATTGTCCGGGAGAGGATGTAGCAGCAATTCACTATTATGGAAATGAAATTTTGTGGAGTACTGTTTTTGAACAGGCAGAAGCTGCGGCATATTCTCTGAAGGCTCTGGGATTTGGAGAAGGTGACCAGATTCCGGTATTCCTTCGTTCTGTACCGGAATTTGTATATCTGCTTCTTGCAGCTGAGAAGATTGGCGCATCTTTATTATGCCGTGACAATACACTGGAAGAAAATGTAGAAGCTGTCGCTAAGTCAGGGGCAAGAGCAATCTTTGCACACGATTATCTCAGCCAGGAGGAGTTAGATGCTTATCTTGCAGGAAGTGATGTGAAGAAAGTAATTATCCTGGACACTTGTAATTCCTGCAGTCGTGACGCAATGCCGGATTACGTTCAGAAATGTCTGGACAGCAATTATCCGGAAAATCTTGCTCATGGACGTGCAACGATGGATTGGGAGAAGTTTTTATCACTCGGGGAGAACTATCTTGGAAGAGTAGAGGCTCCGGTTGATGTTGACCGTCCGCTGTTCCGCGCTTATACAAGTGGATCTACCGGACCGTCCAAGCAGGTCATCCATTCTGCACATACGATGATCGGTGTGATCCATCAGATGAACTTTTATGCTAGTTCAGATGAATTCCGTCCAACTTGGTTAGTAACGATCCTTCCGCCGGCACTGATAGCTGTTGTGGTATCTATGATATTAATGCCTATGGCATCTAATAGGCTTTTAATTCTGGATCCATTCTGTGATCCGGAAGATGTAGATCTTGAGATGATGCGCTATCGTCCGAATGCATGGCCGATTATTCCGATGTTCATCGAGAATGTGATGAGAAATGGACGTGTTCCGGATGATTATGATATGTCCCACCTGTTGGCTTCAGGCGTAGGATGCGAGTCCTACAACAATAAGCAGGTGAAAAATGCTCAGAAGTTCCTGAATGATCATAACTGTAATGTGCAGTTCAGCGTTGCTTATGGATGCAGTGAAGCAGGTTCTAATTTGACCTGTCCTTCACCGACACGTGCAATGACAGATGGCAATGTAGGAATTCCGCTTCCCCTTACAACAATCAGTGTATTTAAGCCGGGAACACAGGAAGAGTTAAGTTATAACCAGCAGGGTGAGATCTGCGTCAGTGGTCCTGGAGTGATGTTAGGATATGATAATCCGGAAGCAACAGCAGAATCTCTTCAGATGCATGAAGACGGAAAGATATGGCTGCATACCGGTGACATCGGATATATGAGTGAAGAAGGTAACCTGTTTACACTGACTCGTGGAAAGGCACCACGCTATGGCGGTGGTGATCTGGCAACACTTCCAATGGAAAACTGTGTTGCAGATGCGAACATCGAGGGAATTGATGATGAGTTCTTTGTTGTAGTTCCGGATGATGAGCATGAAGAGTGTTTCCTTCCATACCTGTATGTCATGCTGGAAGATGGATACAGTGTTGAAGATGTTGAAAAAGAAGTACGCAGCTGTCTGGATCCACACATGCAGCCAGTAAAGATCATCTCACTTCCAGAGCGCCCGTTCTTCCACTTCAAGACGAATCGTATCGGTTTGAAGAGTGATATACTTGCAGCAAGAAAACGCAGCAAGAAGAAAGCTTTGAAGAAAGCGCTTCCAGAAGGAATGACTGGCAGACCGAGTATTGATCGTCCATGGATGAGATACTATCCTGAGATGATTCGTAATATTCAGATTCCAGAATGTACGCTTCTGGAATACTTGAAAAAGAACTGTCCAGGAGAGGATGTTGCTGCAATCCACTATTATGGAAACGATATTCCGTGGAGTACTGTATTTGAGAAGACAGAAGCAGTGGCACGCTCATTAAGAGCGTTGGGATTTGAAGAAGGAGATTAGATTCCTGTATTCCTCCGTTCAGTACCGGAATTTGTTTATATGCTCCTTGCGGCTGAAAAGATCGGTGCATCTTTACTGTGCCGTGACAATACATTGGAAGAAAATGTGGAAGCTGCCGCTAAAGCCGGCGCAAGAGCAATCTTTGCACATGATTACCTTGCACAGGATGAGCTGGAAGCATATCTGGAAGGAAGCGATGTCAGAAAAGTGATCATTCTGGATACCTGTAATTCCTGCAGTCGAGATGCAATGCCGGATTACGTTCAGAAATGTCTGGACAGCAACTACCCAGAGACAACTGCTAATGGAGCAGAGATCATCAGCTGGGATAGATTCCTGACAGTTGGTAAGACCTATTTCGGAAAGGTTGACGCAGCGGTTGATGTCGATCGTCCGTTGTTCCGCGCTTATACAAGCGGATCTACCGGACCGTCCAAGCAGGTCATCCACTCAGCACATACGATGATCGGTGTGATCCATCAGATGAACTTTTATGCTAGTTCAGATGAATTCCGTCCAACTTGGTTAGTAACGATTCTGCCACCGGCACTGGTAGCTGTTGTAGTATCTATGATATTAATGCCTATGGCATCTAATAGGCTTTTAATTCTGGATCCATTCTGTGATCCGGAAGATGTAGATCTTGAGATGATGCGCTATCGTCCGAATGCATGGCCGATCATTCCAATGTTCATCGAGAATGTAATGAGAAATGGCCGTGTTTCGGATGATTATGATATGTCTCACTTACTGGCTTCTGGTATAGGATGTGAATCCTACAACAATAAGCAGGTGAAAAATGCGCAGAAGTTCCTGAATGATCATAACTGTAATGTACAGTTCAGCGTTGCGTACGGATGCAGTGAAGCAGGTTCTAACTTGAACTTCCCTTCACCGACGAGAGCAATGACAGATGGCAATGTAGGAATTCCGCTTCCACTTACAACCATCAGTGTATTTAAGCCGGGAACACAGGAAGAGTTAAGCTATAACCAGCAGGGTGAGATCTGCGTCAGCGGTCCTGGAGTGATGTTAGGATATGATAATCCGGAAGCAACAGCAGAATCTCTTCAGATGCATGAAGACGGAAAGATATGGCTACATACCGGTGACATCGGATATATGAGTGAAGAAGGTAACCTGTTTACACTGACACGTGGAAAAGCTCCTCGCTTCGGCGGCGGTGATCTGGCAACACTTCCAATGGAAAACTGTGTTGCAGATGCGAACATCGAGGGAATTGATGATGAGTTCTTCGTTGTAGTTCCTGATGATAAACATGCCGGATATTTCCTTCCATACCTGTATGTCATGCTGGAAGATGGATACCGTGTTGAGGATATTGAAAAAGAGGTACGCAGCTGTCTGGATCCACATATGCAGCCGGTACAGATCATTGCACTTCCGGAACGTCCGTTCTTCCACTTTAAGACGAACCGTATCGGCTTGAAGAACGAACTGCTTGCAGACAGAAAGTTCAATAAGAAAAAAGAAAAAATGGAAAAATATGCATAAGATATGCGGAAGAGACGGAAAGTATGATGAAAATCATATCTCCGTCTTTTCTTTTAAGTACCGAGTATACGAGACGAGCCGCCAACGGCAGGTCGTCTGTATTACGTTGACAAAAAAGGCAGAATCACGTACACTTGTATATAATAAGGGAAATATATGCAGTAGAGGCATTATGGGGAATAATAGGAGAAAGGGCGTTTTAATTGAAAATTGCGATGATTGGGCAGAAGCAGATTCCATCCAGAGCAGGAGGAATTGAAGTTGCAGTGGAAGCTCTAAGCACCCGGATGGTGTCAGAAGGACATCAGGTGACACTGTATAACCAGCGCAGAAGCCGGAAAGAGAGAAAACTAAATAAAGAAAAAGGACATCAAAGAAACTATCGGGGGATTCGCATCTGTGAGGTGCCGGTAATTAATATAAAAGGTGTGTCAGCAGCTACGAGGTCGTTTTTTGCAACTGTGTGTGCAGTGTGCGGAAAATATGATTGCATACATTTTCATGCGGAAGGACCGTCCGCAATGGCATTTTTGCCACATCGGTTTGGAATCAGGACGATTGTTACAATACACGGTCTGGACTGGCAAAGAAGTAAATGGGGGAAATTTGCGTCGTGGTATCTGAAGCATGGAGAAAAAACCGCAGTTGCCTGTGCGGATGAGATTATTGTGTTGAGCCGTGCGATGCAGCAATATTTTTGGGAGACTTATCACCGTGATACATCATTAATACCGAATGGAATTGAAAAACCGGAGAAAAAGGAAGCCAGAGTGATTACCAGACAATGGGGACTTCAAAAGGATAATTATATTCTTTATCTTGGAAGAATTGTTCCGGAAAAAGGCCTGGAAAATCTGATTCGGGCATTTTTGCATGTAAAAACGGACAAAAAGCTGGTGATTTCAGGGGCTCCCTCGGATACGGAGGCATTTTATAAAAAACTGCAGAAATTAGCAGAAGATGATGATCGTATTGTATTTACCGGTTTTGTGAAGGGTGTAGCGTTGGAAGAACTATATAGTAACAGTTATCTTTACTGTCTGCCATCTGAAGTAGAAGGAATGCCGATCAGTTTGTTGGAAGCTATGAGTTACGGAAATTGCTGCGTATGTTCTGATATTGCGGAATGTGTGGAAGTGATGGGAGAGTATGGCTATCTGTTCGAAAAGGGAAATGTAAAAGATTTGAGAAATGTTCTTCAAAAACTTTGCAGAACCCCTAAATTGATCGAAGAATGTAGAGAGCGGGTAAGTGATTATGTATGTCAGAAATATAACTGGGACGAGATTACGGAGAAAACGCTTGCTTTATACAAAAAAGGATAGAATGAGGGATATAGATTGAAGGTTTTAATGGTCAATAAATTTCTGCATCCCGCCGGAGGAGCAGAAACGTATGTTTTCAAGTTAGGAGAATACTTGAAATCGCAGGGGTATGAGGTGGAATATTTCGGAATGTACCATCCGGATAATATTGTTGGAAATCGTTGGGATCTCTATACTGGTTCTGTGGATTTTCATAAGAAAGGCTTTCTGTCATATTTTACAAACCCTTTGAAAATCGTGTATTCTATGGAAGCAAAAAAGAAGATTGGAAAAATACTGGACGTATTTCGGCCGGATGTCGTACATATTAATAATTTTAATTATCAACTGACGCCGTCGATTCTTTTGGCTGTAAAAGAATACCGGAGAAAATACAGAAAAAAGGTAAAAGTTATTTACACGGCACACGATTCACAGCTGGTCTGTCCGAATCACTATCTGTATCGACCGAAATTTCGCAGGACATGTGAAAAATGTTTAAATGGCGGTGGTTTTGGAAATTGCATTCGGGAAAAATGTATACACAATTCCTTTTTAAAAAGCTGTCTTGGTACATTGGAGGCTATATATTGGAATAAAAGAAATGTTTATGAAAATATTGACGTAATTGTGTGTCCGTCGTCTTTTATGAAAGAAAAATTAGATACAAATCCGGTACTTGCGAAAAAAACGGTCACGATGCGTAATTTCGTTGAACCTGTTGTTCCGAAACAGGAGCAAAATGGAAAATATGTCTTGTATTTTGGAAGATATTCAGAAGAAAAGGGAATACGTACGCTATTGGAAGTCTGCCGCGAATTGCCGCAGATTCCTTTTGTTTTTGCAGGAAGTGGGCCGTTGGAATATTTGATGGCAGGACTTGATAATGTTGAAAATGTAGGATTTCTAAAGGGCAAAGATTTGGAAGAAATGATTCAGGGAGCAAGATTTTCTGTGTGTCCGTCAGAATGCAATGAAAATTGTCCATTTTCGGTTATAGAGAGTATGATGAATGGGACTCCGGTACTTGGATGTGACCAGGGAGGTGTCCCTGAATTGATTGAAAATGGGTATACTGGCTGGCTGTTTACAGCAGGGGATGTCGAGACATTAAAAAAGAAAATTAAAAGTATCTGGAACAGTAATGAACCTGAACTGTTTAGGGTGGCATGCAGGGAGAAAGAATTTGATACTTTAGAGAAGTATGGAGAAAAAATGTGTAAGCTTTACCTTTAGAAATGCAGGTAAAAGGGGAGTGGGAAAATGATAGATCAGATTGATTTTGTAGTTACCTGGGTAGATGGAGCTGATCCGGTATGGCAGAAGGAAAGAGCACTTTTCTGTCCCCCCAATTTAGATAATGGATCGAGCTTAAATCGGTATCGTGACTGGGGATTAATGAAATATTGGTTTCGAGGTGTGGAAAAGTATGCGCCATGGGTCCATCGGATTTTTTTTATAACAAATGGGCAGGTGCCGGAATGGCTGAATACAGAGCATCCAAAACTTCGGATGGTACGACACGACGATTACATTCCCAGGCAGTATCTTCCGACATTTAATGCGAATGTCATTGAGCTGCGGATCCATCGAATCCCGGAGCTGAGTGAACACTTTGTATTATTCAATGATGATACATTTATTACGGCACCTGTTTGTGTGGAAGATTTTTTTGAAAATGGGATTCCCTGTGAATCTGCGTTGATGGATATTGTAACGGCTCTTGATCCGGAGGACTGTTTTCCTCATATACTAATTAACAATTTTGCCGTAATTAATAAATATTTTAATAAGAAAGAAGTCCTGAGAAAAAATGCAGGAAAGTTTTTTACCTTCAAATATGGAAAAGATGTGATGAGGAATATTTTTCTGCTTCCATTCCAAAATTTTTCCTGTTTTCGGGATCCGCATCTTCCGGCTTCGCTTTTGAAAAGTACATTTGAACATGTATGGGAGCTGGAAGGAGAACTATTAGAGGGCTGCGGGCAGAATCGCTTTCGGTCAAAGTCTGATCTGACTCAATGGTTGATGAAGAGTTGGCAGATCTGTGAAGGTAATTTTATTGCAAGAAGTACGAAGTGGGGACATCATTTTGAGTTATGGGAAGATTCGACAGAAGGAATTTGCCGAAGTATTGAAAAGCAGAAATATCGTACAATTTGCTTGAATGACAGTAAAGTGGAAATTGAATTTGAAAAAATTCAAAGAAGATTATCAGGGAGCTTTGAATTGATCTTACCGGAACCATCAGAATATGAAAAAAAGAGCTGAAAAGGAAGGAAAAAGGTGTATAGAAGATGAAATCAGTTATTTCTCGAAAAACATATATATTTATATTCTTTGTCATACTTTTTCTGGCACAAAACCGGCTGCAGCAATGGGCAGGAGTGTTTCAATATCTGGATGAACTATTTGCTTTGCTGATTATCCCAGCTCTTCTATACTGGATCATAAAGAAGAAAGAAAAAGTTACATGGACAAAGCAACAAATATGTTTCTTTGCGCTCCTGGCGATATTTTGGTTAAGTGGATGGGGCGGATATGTTATTTATCATTATCAGCCATTGTCGAATGCAGCGAAGGATGCTTATGTGAATCTCAAGTTTTTTTTGGCAGCAGGTGCTTCTTTTTTGATATTTGCCGATAAAGAGCTTAATTTTGAACAGTTGAAGAAAAAACTATGGCCTGTATTGAATGGAATTGTGGTGATTTTATTTGTCTTTTGTCTGGCAGATCTGTGTTTTGGAATTTTTTCAAAAGAGACCCGTTATGGAATGAGGGCGATTAAATTATTTTATTCTGCATATACGATACTGGTTGGAGAATGCGTATTTTTGAGCGCAATTTATCTATGGTTTTTTGAACAGAAGCGAAAAAAGATCATTCCGCCGCTAGTGATGCTTGCATTTATCATGTTAAGTACCAGAAGAATTAAGAGTGTAGGAGCAGTGGCCTGTATATTGATGGTCTATTTGCTGGTCTTTTATAAAGAAAAGAAGCTCAGTAAAAAGGTGAAGATATTTACTGGCTGTGTGTTGTTGATTGCGTTGTTTGCAGGAGTGTATCAGGTGATTAGTTATTATATCATGATGGGAACAGAATCTGCACGTGCCGTATTGACGATTGGGGCACCGTTTATTGCCAAGGATCATTTTCCATTTGGATCAGGGTGGGGGACATATGGTTCTGCGTTTTCGGCGGATCCTTATTCTCCTGTCTATGGAATGTATCAGATGGATGGAGTGTGGGGGATCTCACCGGAGTACCATGAGTTTGTATCAGATACCTTTTGGCCAATGATACTTGGAGAGTGCGGGATCTTTGGACTTCTGGCATTTATCGGAGTATGTGCGTTGATCGTTAAGAAAGTATTTATTTTAAAATCTAGTAAAAGCGCATTTGCATCTTCTCTGATTCCATTATTATATCTGTTAATATCCAGCAGCAGCGAATCTGCGTTCGCGAATCCGATTGCTGTGCCGTTTGCATTCTGGATGGGATTTTTGTTTGCGGAACAGTATGTAAAGGAAAGCAAAGATAGGGGACTTGATTGTGAAATTAAATCTAAAATTGACAAAAGCTTACAGTAAAATGTCATCCGCTGTGCGGACTTCTGTCTGGTTTACAATCTGTAATTTTCTGCAGAGAGGGACTGCATTAATTACGGTACCTATTTTTACCAGGTTACTGACTACAAAAGAATATGGTATTTGTAATGTATATTTTGCATGGATCGATATTTTTCTTTTGGTTACATCATTAAAAATTCCATATGAGGGCTTAAACAATGGCTTGATCCGTTATGAAAAAGATAAAGATGGCTACACATCTTCCATGCTGGGGTTAATAATGGTGATGACGTTGATTATGGCGGCAGTTTATGTGCTGTTTCACAATTGGATCGACCAGATTACCGGACTTAGCAGTTTTATTATGATGTTAATGTTTATACAGCTTTTTTTTAATCCGCCGCTTATGCTGTGGACGAACCGGGAAAGGTTTGATTTTAAGTATCAGCTGCCGGTGATTGTCACATTAGTCAGTACGATCCTGAATCCTGTGATTGCTGTTCTTGCAGTATTAAATACGAATTACAAAGCGGAGGCACGTATCATTGCACCGGTTGTAGTTCAGACTTTCTTCGGAGTGATACTGGTCGGAGTGTTGTTCCACAAGGGAAAAACATTTTTTAAAAAAGAGTATTGGAGTTTTGCATTGCGGTTTAATCTGCCATTGTTTTTCTTCTATGTCTCTCAGATGATACTGAATCAGTCTGACCGCATTATGATCAATTATTTTACTGGTAGTGAAAAGGCTGCGATCTATAGTGTGGCTTATTCAGCTGCTACGATAATGTTGCTTCTGGTATCAGCTATAAATGGGTCGTTTAATCCTTGGATGTACAGAAAGTTGAAAGCAAAAAAATATCAGGATCTTAAATATACAGTAACTGTATTGTGCATATTAGTTGCAGGAGCTACGCTGGCGTTAAGTGCATTCGCTCCCGATTTGATTCATATTTTGGCAACCAAAGAATATAATCAGGCGCTTTGGATTATTCCACCAGTGTCCACCAGTGTGTTTTTTATCTTTATATATATGTTATTTGCTAATGTAGAGATGTATTATGGTGAAAATAAAGGGATTTCTGTTATTTCCATTATCTGCTCTGCTGCTAATTTGATTCTAAATGCAATTTTTATTCCTATTTATGGATATATGGCAGCGGGGTGGACGACGCTTGTCTGTTATATGTTATTGACATTTTTACATTATGTATTGATGAAAAGAGCCTGTAGGTTGCAGAACCTGCAGGGAAATATCTTTCCGGAAAAAATGCTGCTTTTAATGGTTGTATGTGTGCTTTTGGCAACGTTTATGGTGTTAGGAATGTATAAGTTATCCTACTTCCGGTATGTACTTCTGGTACTGGAGATTCTGGTACTTTTGGGACTTAGAAAAAAATTATTTGGTGTATTAAAACAGATGCGAAAAGGAGCAAAGGAGAATGGAGAATAGTCCGGGAAAAGAAGAAAGTCTGGGATATTTTAATTTAATCCGAGGAGTAGGGATGCTGGTGATCCTTCTAGGACATTCTTTGCTTCTTTTTCTGCCCGGGACAACGAATACAGATTTGTTTAGTGGGTGGGGGAGTATTTGGGGCGGTGGAATCCTTGTTATGTTTTTTATGATCAGCGGATTTGGATTCTATAAACGTAGTGCAAAGAAGTGTTTTTGCATACAAAAAAAATTATTGTTATATCCGTATTGGACAGTGGCAGCAGCAATATTGATCACGAAAACTATTCTGGCTGTTGTGGAGCGTAGATCATTTAAAGACCATGGTGGGGAACTCGTACTTACATATTTGTTGGGGCTTAATGCAGAAGGCGGAGGAGAAATCCGTGGAATTGCGATAGAGTCTGTCGGAGTATGCTGGTTTATTCTGGCATTATTCGGAGCCTGGAACATTTACAATGCAATTATGCTTTTAAAGTCAGAGAAACTTCAGAATTGTCTATGCGTGGGATGCGTGATCCTGGGGTATCTGCTGACATTAATCTCAAAAGTATGGATCTTTTGTCTTCCCCTGGCATTGATTGCAGTAGGTTGTCTTGCGGCAGGAAATTTTATTCGAAAGCATCATCTACTGACAGATAAATTACCAATCTGGTGTTGGGGAGTTATGTTATTGATCGTTATTGTGTCTTTGACATTTGGAAACGTAAATATGGTGGCATGTGTCTGGAGAATGGGATTAATCGATGTAGCGGCTACCTTTTGTGTAGGTTTTTTCCTTCTGCGTCTGTATGCTTATATTATGAAGTGGGAATGGAATGGAAAAATCGTGGGGATGTTAGAGGAGATTGGATTCCATTCTATAAGAATTTTTTGCATTCATGCTTATGAAAAGATTATTTTTCCGTGGTATCGCATTCCCATACTATTCGCTGACCATCCTGTTATGGGAGCTATATGTTCCATGATCGGTCGGTGTATCATTGTGTATCTGCTATGCAGGGGAGTGGAATTTGTAAATAAGAAAAAAAAGAGAAAGAAAAAGAAGGTCATCCTGGAGGGGATACATTAATGGAAGAAAAGTATCTGAAAAACATGAGGGAACTTTTGGAACAGATGGAACAGAAACTTGCGGAACGCAGGATCATTCGATATATGGTAGGAACAGAGATTGTCGAGATCTCTTCAGAGCAGTTTTTCAGACAGGTGCGGACTATGTCCCGTCAATTAGAGAGACGGGGATTAAGGAGAAAGCATATAGGGATTATAGGAAGAAACAGCTATGAGTGGTTGATATGTTTCTGTGCTGTATTCTGGACGG
Source organism: Floccifex porci (assembly GCF_009696175.1). GTDB lineage: Bacteria > Bacillota_I > Bacilli_A > Erysipelotrichales > Erysipelotrichaceae > Floccifex > Floccifex porci. The sequence continues at coordinate 107,534 of NZ_VUMM01000003.1, read as the reverse complement.
AGGCAGTAGCTGTCTTACTAGACTGGGAATCTGATGCGGACACAATATCTGAGCTTACAAAACGGGTGGATCTGGATGCGATTCTATATGATGAAGCATCGGAAGAACATGTTCAAAAGGCAAGGCTTCTGGAATCTGTTCAGATCATATCCATGAGTGATGTAGGGAAAACTCAGACTCATTGCAAAGCGAAAGAAAAGAGATCTATAACGAAAGAGATTACATTCGGTACAGAACTGGGACCGGACGATCTTTCCTGCATTTTCTTCACTTCCGGAACAACGAGTAAAAGCAAGGCAGTTATGATGTCTGGACGTGGAATGATTGCAAGTGTATGTACGAGGCTTAATAGTCAGAAATTTGAAGCGCTACTGGCGGTCATGCCTTTTCATCATATGGCAGGATTTATTACTATACTAAATACTTTGTATCTGGGGGCAGAAGTATGTATAGCGGGGGATTTGAAATACTTTTACCGGTACCTGAAAGAAATGAAACCAGATTATATATTTGTGGTGCCGTCGATGCTCAAAATGCTCGCACGAAAATTGAAAAAAGCAGGGCCAAATGGAAAATTTCTAGGGTGGAATCTTCATATCATCAGTTGTGGCGGAGCAGCATTCTATCCGGAATTTTTGCAGATGTTGAGAGATCAGAATATTACTGTACTTCAGGCATATGGTGCATCTGAAGCTGGTGCAATTGGATTCTTGTGGGAGATGACGCCAGATCGCCCGAATACGATAGGAAAACCTACTGCAGGTTTGGAAGCAAAGATTGTAAATGGAGAGCTGTATTTGCGAAGTGAATCTGTAATGGTGGGATATTACAAAGATGCTAAAGAAACGGAAAAAGTTCTTTGCGATGGATGGTATGCGACAGGAGACTTATGTAGAACGGATGAGAAAGGATATTTCTATCTAGTAGGGAGAAGAAAAAACCTAATTATTCTTTCGAACGGAGAAAATGTAAGTCCAGAAGAGATAGAAACCAAATTATGTAACTACGAAGAAATCAAAGAAATCATGGTAGGGGTAGAACAAAATCTGATTACTGCAGCAATATATCCAGATTATCAGGAAGGAATCAGTGAGGAATCTAAATGGAAAGTCAGAGAGCGAATTGAAAAGAAAATTGCAGAATATAATGGGAATTCGCCTGTCTCTAAGCAGATACGGAAGGTAATTTTCTTTGAGGAGCCCTTTGCAAAAACCGCAGTAGGAAAGATGATCCGTCATAGTGTGACAGGAGGAGAAGGATAATGACGATAGAAGAAGTAAAAAAAGAAGTACTTAGAATCATCAAAGAGTCAACAGAAACAGAGCTGAAAGTGACGGAGGAGACCAGCCTATTCGCTGATATGGGTTTGGCTTCTGTAGAGGTAGTTGTAATGGTTGGAGAACTGGAAGAAACGTTTGGGATTGATATTTCGGCATCCTGCCTACGAGATGTACGAACGGCAGGGGATTTGTGCAATACGGTGATTAAAAAATTAATAGAGTAAATGGAGTAAAGCGGTTATAAAAATGGGGAAAATTGGTTTGCGTTTGGAGATTCTATTACAGATATGGGCTATTATATTGATACGGTTATTCAGGGAACATAATGTACGGAATAATCCTGGTGAAACTACCGGGGTGGGAGCAAATGTATGTGGACTGTACCTTGAAGATTATATAAATGTAATTAAAGAAGTAACTGTTAAATATTCACTTCCAGTGCTGGATTTTTATACACTTGGAAAAATAGATATGAATAATATATATAAGTATACCATTGACGGGTTGCATCCGACATCGGAATATGGAATTCATCTGGGACATACGATTGCAGAAGCAAATACCCTCCACGCCTTGTAATAAAGGTCTGGAGGGTATTTATTCATAACTGTCAGTTTGCTGGAATAAACAGCTTGATATTTGACAGTTTTTGCCTTGATATAAACGGGAAATCATGGTAATCTTAAAGTGACATTTTTATGTTCTTTACTGTGATTAGGGGGGATTTCTATAGGGAATTTATAGTCAGCAATGTTGCAGTGAAGTAACAGTTTAATTAGTAACTATTGTTAAAAAATAATTGATAAAGGAAGGTAAAGAATGAAAAGAAGAATGAAGAAACTTATGAGTCTTCTGATTTCGGTTTCGATGGTCTTCAGTGTGTTCACAATGCCTGTATATGCAACCCCTGCTGACGGTACAGAATCGGAACAGACTGTAGAATCAGAGACAACTGAGACAGAAGATAATACAACGGGTGCGGCAGAAGAGACACAGCCGGAAGAAACACAACCGGAAACCACGCAGCCGGAAGAAACACAACCGCAGACTACTACGGTTGAGGAAAGCTTTACAACATATACAGTCAATGCAGATGATATTGATGTATCTGATGTAACTACACATGGTGTAGTTGTGGATGAAGAAGTTGTAGTTGATGAAAATGATCCGATAATGACAACTGTTGAGGAAGAATTGGGAAATATCAAAGTTTTAAACGATGATGGCGAACCAGTTCCCTTAACGGAAGAGCAGATTCAGTCACTTTTGTATATCTATCAACAGTATCAGGATCAGTGGGCGGATAATAAGAATATACTTGGAGTGCAACTGCCATTTTTCCTTAATTACAACGAAGATAGTGAAGATGGCCTGGGTGTTATGGGTGAGATGTTAGTTCTTGCTGGATATTCTGTAGAAGATGTAAGAGCCGGGAAATATAAGTATGACGAATTGATGGGAATGGTACAGAATTTCTTGTATGCTGACAAATATGCCCTTAAGTTTTACACTTCTGATATTGAAAATAGTCGTGCTGCGGTAGTAAAAGAAGTGGAGAAATCCGGGGCTAAAACATTAGTTCAAAAGATGTTAGTAATTAATGATTGGATAGCACATAATACAAACTTTGATATGGCCTATATCATGAAAGATGATGATGGTAATCCTATTATGGTTGCTGAAGAACCTAAGGAACATGAGCATTATCAGGATATTTATAATGATATGTATGCCATGTATAAGGAGCAGATTAAAAAGCAGTTCCATCAGGCATTTTATGAAGGGGCGATTAAACAGACTGTGTACTCACAGGCATTAGGAAAATCTGAAGATGATGCAACAGATGAGGAAAAGCAGGCTGCGAGTCAATATGCAGAAGATTATATGACGGAGCAAAAAGAGGAGATTTCCAAAGATCCTGAAGCGTTTGTTGAATCTACATTTGGCTCTAAAGCGGCGGAGCAGTTTAAGGCACAGGAAGAAGTATTTATGGATACTGCTTCGGATGATTTAGGAGGAGCTACACCAAATCAGGTTGTTGAGTCAGGCGCGCAACAGGGTGCAGAAGGATTGACGAATGGTATTATTGGTGCATGGGAAGGAAACCACGTTGGTGTTCTTGCGGAAGGAATTGGCGTGTGTGCTGGTTATTCTAAAGCATTTTCATATCTGTTACAGTATATGAGTCCGGAAATTTATGGTGTTAACGGTGCAGGAACAGACATGAGCGTTTCGTCGAACTGGAAGACAGCTGAAGAACTGTACTATGATGAAGATGGAAATCTTGACATTACAAAGGGCTATCTTGTTGATATGGTTCGTATTACTTTTGATGCGAATGTAACGATGTTTGGTGAGGAAAGTCCTTTTGGTGAGGTTCATTTCTGGAACGCTGTTCAGGTAAAGGGACAGTGGTATTATGTTGATCCATGTTATACAGATATCTATGTAGAGTGTATGTCTCGTGACCGTGTAGAAATTGACGGGACAATGAATCATATGTATTTCATGTTCAGCCATTCAACTGCTGAGGAGATGTATAATGGAAATATGAAGGAGATCACAAGTCTGTATAGTGATGTGGCAACAGATACTTCTTATGAAGATTCTTGGTATGCACGTATTTCCAGTAACGCATATTCAGACGGAAGCAATTTCTACTATATGTATGATTCCAGCGATCAGCTTTCTATGATGAGAGAGTTTAGAGAGTTGCAGAATAGTACAGAAGGTTCTGATTTTAGTGAAGAGGATTTTGCAGCTTTGATGGAAGGTGCTGATCCGACTTATAAACTAGTTTATCATCCGATTACGGAGAATGATATTAAAGATGGTGGGGCTGACTCTGATTACACCACATTGATCGAATTCAATCATGAAGAGGAAGAAGAGTCTTCTGATGCAGAGGAAACTGCTGATACAGAAGAAGGAGAGGGAACTACGGATACAGAGGAAGAAGGATCTGTTGCATTAGTTTACAATCCGGGAACTAATGAGATGGAAGAGAATGAGCTCCTGACTGAATTATTTGCTCAGTATAAAGATGAGTGTGACATTTATCCATCTATCAAAATGACAACTGCATTATATGATGGCAAGCTATACTTCAACTTAAGCAATTGTATTCTGAGTTATGATCTTGAATCTGGTGCAGTTGAAAAGGTAAGAGAGTATAATACCGTATATGGAAAACGTGATGATACGGTTGCTTTTGGAGGTATGGGATTCAGCGTTGTTGACAGTGCAGAGGAAGAAGCTCTTTCTGTTACTAACCATCCGATTGCAGCATTGACGATCAAAGATGACGGTCAGATGTATGTATCTATCGCAACAAACTATGCGTTTATCTCTGGTAAGAGTAGTGTAGATGACTCTTCAAGCTATGGATATGAGTTTGAGGAGAGTAATTATAATCCTGATTATAGTACATATATGACGGGTGACAGTACGCAGATGGAGCAAGCGGGATATAGCGAAGAGACAAACGACAATGATGAGTTCATGTGGAGTGCTGTTTTTGTAGATACGATGGATATGACTTCTACATGCTCTCATACTTATGAGTCTGTAACAGTTGAACCGACTTGTGGACGTGATGGATTTACAGAAAATAGATGTACGAAATGTGGTGCGGCAGAAGCTGATTCACGTGTAGTGGATGAAGGCTCTGCACTCGATGCACATCATTATGTTCACTTCGATGAAACATATTATACAAAAGCTGATAATGGCGAACGGAACACAGGTGAATGTTATGTCTGCACAGTATGTGGATTTGCAATTGAAGAACCTGATGAGCCAAGAGATGATGCAGAAGAAGAAGAGATAGAGGAATACGAAAAAGAAAAAGCAATCTGGGATAACGCTGTAGAAACAGCTGGACATTCTTATGAGCCAACAGATGCAACCTGGAGTGAGGATTCTACTTCTGTAACATTCTCTAAACTGGAATGCTCATCTGTCTGCCCGGATAGAAAAGCATATCTGGATTGCCTGTTAAGTGATGAGACAATCTCTGTTGAATGTAAAGAAACAACTGCAGAAGCTAAGGTTACAGGTTACGAAGGCGAATGTACTACAGGTACAAAAGTTGTTTATACTGCAACTGGTGAAACAGAAGATGGTTATGGATATACCGTAAGCCATAAAGTGGATCAACCTGCCGGAGAGCATAGCTATGAAGGTACTTTCCATTGGACTGAAATCAAAGATGATGAAGGTAATGTAACGGGGTATGAAGATACCGTAACTGCAGATCTGGAATGTGCTGTTTGTGGTGATAAAAGAGAAGGCGTTGAAGCTGTAGTAGAAAAAACAAAGAATGAGCCTAAGTGTGAAGAAGATGGTGCAGATGTTTATACAGCAACAGCAACCGTAAAAGATGATAATGGAAATGTAATTGGAACTGCTACTGATAAAAAAGAAATTAAAATCGATGCAATAGGGCACAAGTGGGAAAGCGAATTTACCTGGACTGAAATCAAAGATGATGAAGGCAACATAACAGGTTATGATAAGACAGCAACGGCAACTGTAACATGTGCTAACTGTGGAGAAAAATATGAAAATGTTGAAGCTACAGTAGTATTAGATGAAGAAAATAGTAAAGCAGCTACCTGTAAAGAAGAGGGTAAGGATGTTTATGTTGCAACTGCAGTAGTGAAAGATGATGAAGGCAATGAAATTACGACAGTTACAGATACGAAAGAAATTATTTTAGCTGCTGATAAACATCCATATGAAGGTGAATTCAAGTGGAGTAAAGTTGTTGATGAAGATACTGGAGAAGTGACCTATACAGCCAAAGCAACATTGACTTGCCCTGTTTGTGGTGATGAACAAAAAGACGTTGAAGCTGAAGTAACATATGACGACGAGAATAGTTATGCGCCTAAGTGTGAAGAAGAAGGTAAAGATGTTTATGTTGCAGTAGCAACTGCCAAGGACGAGAATGGTAAGGTTATCGGATCGGCTACAGACACAAAAGAAGTTACAATTGCTGCAACCGGACATGATTATGGTGAATGGACGACTACAAAAGAACCTACATATAAGAATGAAGGAAAAAAAGAAAGAACTTGTTCAGTATGTGGTGATGTAGACGAAGAAGCGATTCCAGTATTAGAGGCTAAAAGCATTATTTTAAGTGAAGAGCAGCTTGCACTTGAAATTGGTGAAAGTGCTACATTAACAGCAACATGCGATCCTGAAGCTGTTGATTCAACGGAGATCGAGTGGAAGAGTAGTGATGAAAAAGTTGCAACTGTTAAAGCTGGAAAAGTAACAGGAAAGAAAGAAGGAACTGCAACTATTACTGCATCTGTTGGTGGAAAGAAAGCAACCTGTAAAGTAAGTGTTACTAAAGCAGGTGTTGAGTACAGAACACATGTTCAGACTTATGGCTGGCAGAATTGGGTATCCAATGGAGAGATGAGCGGAACTACTGGTGAGTCCAAACGTTTAGAGGGAATTGAAATCCGACTGTCAGATTCAAAATATGAAGGAAGTATTCAGTACAGAACACATGTCCAAACCTATGGTTGGGAAAAAGAATGGACAGCAGATGGAGAAATGAGTGGAACATCTGGTCAAGCTAAGAGACTGGAAGCAATCCAGATTAAACTGACTGGCGAAATAGCTGAAATGTATGATGTATATTATAGGGTACATGCACAGACTTACGGCTGGCTTGGTTGGGCTAAGAATGGAGAATGTGCTGGAACTGCCGGATTAAGCAAGAGATTGGAAGGTATCGAAATTGTATTGGTTAAGAAGGGAGAAGATGCTCCTGGATCTACAGAAGATGAGTACATTACAGCTTCAGGAGAAAGCAATGAGAATCTTATAAGATATCAAACTCATGTTCAGACTTATGGCTGGCAAGACTGGAAGTATGATGGTGTTATGAGTGGAATAACCGGACAGTCTAAGCGTCTGGAGTCTATTAAGATTCAACTTGTTGATCCAAAATATGAAGGAAGTATTCAGTATAAGACACATGTACAGACCTATGGCTGGCAAGACTGGGTAGAAGAAGGAGATGCAAGCGGAACAACTGGTGAAGCAAAAAGATTGGAAGCAATCCAAATTAAGCTGACAGGCGAGATGGCTGATAAATACGATATATATTATCGTGTGCATGCACAGACCTTCGGCTGGCTTGGATGGGCAAAGAATGGTGCGAAAGCCGGAACTGCAGGATATTCAAAACGATTAGAAGGTATTGAAATTGTGTTGGTAGAAAAGGGAGGAAAAGCTCCTGGAAGCACTTCAGGTGCATACAAAGAAAAGTAAATATTTTTAATCGATGAAATATTAATTAAAAGTTATAATTTAGTTTGCCGAGAACTGCTGTGTTATGCACAGCAGTTCTTTTTGTGACAAAATAATATAATTTGTAGATATTAAATAGGTTCAAGAAGAAATGTGTGGTATGAAATAAAAGGAATATTATTAATGTAGTTTGTTGTGAAAAGGCGGAGGAGTAAAGTAAGATGAAAGCGACATGGAAACGGGTGATCGCACTGATTCTGGTGTTGGTGATGGCTCAGGTACAGGGAATCAGTGTCCGGGCAGAAGCAAACAAAAGTAATCAGAATACAAGTAGTGTGATAACCGAAACTTATATCAATCCACTATATGCAGATGAGATTCGGGAATCTGACTTAGCCAGTCCGGATGAAGCATCGGCGATTGCGACATATGCAAATGAGGAATATACAGATTCCGTGGAAGAAGCCGGGGCAAAGATTCGTGAAGGAATGAAGCAGAGAGAAGAATCGATCGTTATATATTTCCAAGCCCCGGAATATAGCAAAGAGCTATTAGTAGAAATTGCGAATCAGGCGCTTGTACATACAGGGAATCCTACAGAAGGAGATTATCTAAGATGGCAGTACGGTAGTTGGACAAGCAGTACTAGTTATTATACGAAAGACAGTACAGATTATATGACTATTACTTATACATACACTTACTATACAACCAGTGAGCAGGAAGCTGCTGTGGATGAAAAAGTGGATGAAGTTCTGACGGATTTAGATGTAACGAATAAAAATGATTATCAAAAGATTCGAGCAACTTATGATTATATTTGTGAACATACAGTTTATGATTATGATAATCTGGAGGATGATGAATATAAGTTAAAATACACTGCCTATGCGGCGTTGATTGACGGGAAGGCAGTTTGTCAGGGATATGCATTATTATTTTATAGATTGGCATTAGAATTAGGTGTAGATAGCCGTTTGATTTCCGGAACGGGGAACGGTGGAGCACACGGATGGAATATTACGGAACTAAATGATGTTTATTATAATCTTGATACCACCTGGGATGCAGGAGAATCAGAATACAGCTATTTCTTAAAATGTGATGCAAACTTTAAAGGTCATGAACGTGATGAAGAATATGCGACAGAAGAATTCTATGCATCTTATCCGATGGCCGAAGAAGATTATGTAATTCCAGAAATCTGTGAACCGGGACAGCATCAATATGAAGCAAGCTTTGAATGGACAGAAATTACGGATGAAAAAGGGAATGGAACAGGTCAATACAGTGCGACAGCAACTCTAACCTGTACTGTCTGTGGAGACGAGGTTGGAAATTTGGAAGCAGAAGTTGCTTACGATGAAGAAAATAGCATTCCCGCAACCTGCGAACAAGCAGGACAAGATAGTTACATTGCAACAGTGACTTATGAGGAGAAGACTTATACAGGTGAAAAGGAAGTAGAGATCCCTGTTGCAGATCATACCTGGGAAGAAGAGTATACGGTGGACAAGGAAGCAACATGTGAGGAAGCAGGAAGCGAGAGCATCCACTGTAGCGTGTGTGGTGCGATCCAGGAAGAAAGCGTGCAAAAGATTCCGGCAACCGGTCACAATTTTGGAGAATGGGTGATAACGAAAGAGCCAACGGAACAAGAGGAAGGGCTTCAGGAAAGAGCATGCCAGAATCAAGGCTGCAGTAAGAAAGAAACGGAAACGATTCCAAAGCTTGCCACAGTCAGTGTCCAGTATAGAACGCATGTGCAGACGTACAGCTGGGAAGAGGAATGGAGATCAGATGGAGATTTAAGCGGAACGGAAGGGCAGGCGAAACGTCTGGAGGCCATTCAGATTCAATTAAAAGATCAGAAATATACCGGAGATATTGTGTATAAAACGCATGTACAGACGTATGGCTGGCAAAGCGAAGTGAAAAATGGAACAACCAGCGGAACGGAAGGAAAAGCAAAGAGATTAGAGGCGATCAAGATCTATCTGACGGGTGAGATGGCAGAAAAATACGACGTTTATTATTGCGTCCATGCACAGACGTATGGCTGGCTTGGCTGGGCTAAAAATGGAGAATATGCCGGAACAGCTGGATTAAGCAAGCGTTTGGAAGGTATAAAAATTGTATTAGTAGAAAAAGGCGGAAAGGAGCCACAACAAGAAGGAAATACGGATGCAGCATACGTTACAGCGAATTCCGCTTCTGGAGAGAAGAGCACCAATTATGTGACATACAGGACGCATGTACAGACGATAGGATGGCAGGACTGGAAATATGACGGCGTAATGAGTGGAACGGAAGGACAGTCAAAACGTCTGGAAGGCATTGAGATCCAACTGGCGGATAATCTGAATACGGATGAGAAATATGAAGGTGATATTGAATATCAGACGCATATCCAGGGCTATGGCTGGGAAGAGGATTGGAAAGGAACATGGGCCAAGAATGGTGCCTTAAGCGGAACGGAAAGCCAATCCAGGCGGCTCGAAGCAATATGTATACGTTTGACGGGCGAGATGGAAGCGCATTTTGACGTCTATTACCGTGTCCATGCGCAGACTTTTGGCTGGCTTGGCTGGGCAAAAAATGGTGCAGAAGCCGGAACTGCCGGATATGGAAAGCGATTGGAAGGAATCGAGATCGTACTGGTGGAAAAGAACGGAAAGGCTCCCGGAGATACTGCAAACGCATTTAAAGAGAAATAGAATTGGAAAATTGGTATGAGAAAAAGTCGAGCTGGTTTCCGGAATGCGGCTGATCTGAAAGAAAGACTAAAAATAAGAAGTCTTGCGGATATTTTCAGCAAAGAAGATGCATGATAGAAAACGAAAGGAAAGGAATTAGTATGAAGAAATATGATGTCATAATTATCGGAGCCGGTCCGGGAGGAATCTTTGCAGCTTATGAACTGCTGCAGAAAAAAGAAGGGATTTCTGTTGCCGTATTTGAGGCCGGTCATTGTCTGGCAGGGAGAAAATGTCCCATCGACGGGGAAAAGATAAAAAGCTGTGTTCACTGTAAGACGTGTTCGATTATGAGTGGTTTTGGAGGCGCAGGAGCGTTTTCTGATGGAAAGTACAATATCACCAATGATTTTGGCGGAACTTTGTATCAACATATTGGTAAGAAAAATGCAATTGAACTGATGGAATATGTAGATAAAATTAATCTGCAGTATGGCGGGGAAGGAACGAAGCTGTATTCAACGGCTGGTTCTGGGTTTAAGAAGATTTGTATGCAGAATGGTCTTCATCTTCTGGAGGCATCTGTGCGTCATCTGGGAACGGATATTAATTATGTAGTACTTGAAAATCTCTATGCTGTGCTGGAAAAACAGGTTGATTTTTACTTTGATACACCGGTAGAGACTCTGGAAAGTCTTGAAGACGGGCGGTTCCGGATCAGCACGGAGCATGAGCAGTATGAAGGAACGTACTGCATTGTTTCCGCAGGAAGAAGTGAAAGTAAATGGATGGAATCTGTGTGCCGGAGTTTGAAGATTCCGACGTTGTCGAACCGGGTGGATATCGGAGTCCGGGTGGAACTTCCGGCGGTCATCTTCTCGGATCTGACGGATGAACTCTATGAGAGCAAGATTGTCTATCGGACCAGGCAGTTTGAAGACAATGTACGTACGTTTTGTATGAATCCGCGAGGCGTTGTAGTAAATGAGAATACAAATGGGATCGTAACGGTAAATGGACACAGCTATGAAGGAGAAGACAAGAAGACGGAAAATACCAATTTCGCATTGCTGGTTGCCAAGCATTTTTCCGAACCATTTAAAGACAGTAATGGTTATGGGGAGAGTATTGCACGATTGTCTAATATGCTGGGCGGAGGTATCATTGTGCAGAGATTTGGAGATCTGGTCCGCGGCAGACGAAGCACGACTTCCAGGATTGAAGAAGGATTGGTTACACCGACACTGGATGCGACGCCTGGAGATCTGAGTCTGGTCCTTCCGAAGAGAATACTGGATGGTATCATAGAGATGATTTATGCACTGGATAAGATTGCGCCCGGGACTGCGAATGACGATACTCTGTTATATGGAGTCGAAGTGAAGTTTTACAATATGGAAGTGTCTGTAGATGAGAATCTGGAAACCATGTATCCGGGGCTTTACATTATCGGTGACGGAAGTGGGGTAACACATTCCCTTTCCCATGCATCAGCCAGCGGGGTATATGTCGCAAGGCACATTGTAGACAGAGAATTGAGATAAGGCGGGTAAATGGGTTATGATATTGTACGAAGGCCGTCCGGAAGTATCCAGTGGACGGCAGGAGAAAGAAATGAAGGTATACGATCTTCTGGATTCATTGGGAATCACTTATCAGCGGACGGATCACAAAGCGGTAGCGACGATTGAAGATTGCCTGGAAGTGGACCGGATACTGGAAGTCCGTATCTGTAAGAACCTGTTCCTCTGTAACAGGCAGAAAACGGCGTATTATCTTCTGTTGATTCCGGGGGATAAGACGCTTAAGACGAAGGAATTGTCGAAGCGGATTCCGACCTCACGGTTATCCTTTGCTTCAGGAGAGGATATGGAACGGTATCTGAATGTATCACCTGGGTCAGCGACAGTCATGGGACTGCTCTTTGATCCGGATCATAAGGTACAGCTTCTGATTGATGAAGAGGTGCTGAAGGAAGAATATTTTGGTTGTCATCCATGTGTAAATACTTCCAGCATCCGGTTTCGAACGGAAGATATGCTTCAGAAAGTTCTGAAGGCAGTGGATCATGATTATATTACAGTGTCATTGAGTGATGGCGGGGAGGAAAAGTAAGAGTGAACTCAATCTCACCGGGGTGGATCGATACGGCCTATACGGAATATGAGGGTCCCGATGCCACCCAGCAGCCGGTACATAGAGTCGGCAACCCGATGGATATCGCGAACATGGTGCTGTATCTGTGTTCCGAAAAGGCAGGATTCATTACCGGAGAAAATGTGTGCATAGACGGAGGCATGACGAGGCAGATGATCTATCACGATGATTATGGGTGGAAACTATAGGAAAATAGATGAAAACTAAAACAGGAACTCAAATTTTGACTTAAATTTGAGTTCCTGTTTTAGTTTCTGTGGGAATATTGATGTAAATGGTTGCATAATCTAAAATATAGAGTTATTATCTAAAATAAAGGAAGGAGAAACTAAAAATGACAACGGAAGAGTTAATTGAAAAATTAAATGAAATACAAAAAATGAAATGTGAAACTCAAACACTTGAGTTAAAGAGTGCAGAGCATGGATGTCCAAAGCGTTTATATGATTCCTTGTCCAGCTTCTCCAATCAGGATGAAGGCGGAATCATCGTTTTTGGAATTGATGAAGAACACGATTATAAGGAAGTAGGAGTTTACAATCCACAGGATATTCAGAAAAAAATAAATGAACAATGTCTGCAGATGGAACCGATTGTGCGTCCGCTTCTAACCGTTGTGGAAAAAGATCATCGTTTTTTTGTGTCAGCAGAAATTCCAGGCATTGATCTGGTAGACAGACCGTGTCACTATAAGGGTCAGGGGCGACTGAAAGGTTCTTATACTCGAGTTGGCGATAGTGATGAACCAATGACCGAATATGAAATTTATAGTTATGAAGCATTTCGAAAAAAATATCAGGATGATATTCGGACGGTAGACAGGGTAACTATGACATCTTTAAATCGAAGTGCACTGGAAAAATATATACAATTGCTAAAAAGCGGGAAACCGAATCTGGCAGCAATTGCGGATCAAGATATTTATGAATTAATGAGTATTAAAAGAAATGATGAAATTACTTTGAGTGCAACATTGCTATTTAGTCTGTATCCGCAAGCCTATTTTCCGCAACTTTGCATAACAGCAGTTGTAATACCAGGGAAAGAGATTGGAGAACTGGGAGAATCAGGAGAACGGTTTTTGGATAATCAGCGGATAGAAGGCAACATTCCAGATATGTTGGACATGGCAATAAAATTTGTTCGAAGGAATATGAGAACAAAGACCATTATCAATCCTGATACAGGGCAAAGAGAAGATCGGACGGATTATCCAATTACGGCGATAAGAGAAGCGGTAGTTAATGCTTTGGTTCATCGTGATTACAGTATTTATACAGAAGGAATGCCAATTCAGATTGTGATGTTTGAAGATCGAATGGAAATATCTAACCCCGGCGGACTTTATGGTCGGATTCGGATAGATCAATTAGGGAAAGTTCAGCCAGATACCAGAAATCCGGTTTTGGCATCCGCCCTGGAAGTGTTGGGAATTACTGAAAATCGGTATTCTGGAATCCCAACAATTAAAAAAGAAATGAAAAAATATTGCCTGCCGGAACCTAAGTTTGCCGATGAGAGAGGTAAATTTGTTGTTAAATTTTATAAAGAAGTTGCGGATGATGAAAAGATAGTAGTGAATGAGGAAGAAGTGGAAAATTTAATTATGTTTTGTAGAACACCGAGAACCAGAAAAGAGATCTGTGATTATCTTGGGTTATCTTCTGTAACATATGCGATTCAGACCCATGTAATGCCATTAGTAGAAGAAGGAAAAATTAAATTAAGTATTCCAGAAAAACCGAAGAGTTCAAAGCAATTATATTATAGTGAATAAAAACTGAGAAAAATGGTTCCTACGCAGCGTAATAGTCTATGCTATAATTACCACGAAGGAGGAATGCCGAATGATGACAGTAAATGAAATTTCCTTTAAAAGATATCAAGAAGATTATAGAAAGTCCTTCTTTTGACAGGGGAAAAGCACTTGATCAGCAGATCACGCTGTTAAAATTGAAAAAGGAACATATTGAAAATCTGATTGAACTTGCTCGTGGAATCAAAAGGAAAAATTTATTGTATTTTTTTAGAAGTATGATAATATAATAATAGATAAAATATTAGATATTTTGATTTAAAAAACGGTATTTTGGATATTATATTATCTGTAAAGGAGAGCGAAATGGAACAGTTTATATGGGAGACTCCGGAAGAGCTTGATAGGAAACTGGCAATGAGGGTACGTAATATAAGAAAGCGCCGTTCAATTTCACAGCAGAAACTATCAGACATAAGTGGGGTGAGCTATGGCTCTGTCAAGCGTTTTGAGACTACAGGCCAGATTTCGCTTTTAGCACTTACGAAGATCGCAATAGCTCTGGATATTGCGGATGAGTTAAGAAATATTTTTACGCAGGTACCTTATAGAAATATAGAGGAGGTTATCAATGAGTTCGAATAGTACCGAAAGTGCTTAAAACCGCTAATATTAGCGGTTTTTTTTGATGTCTATAGTTTCCGTGAAAACATTTTGAAAACATTTGGATGAATTTTTGATTGTGAAAACATCGAAAATCAGTAAAAATCAGTCATTTTTGGGTTGTTTTTGGCTCACTTTGATATGTTTTTGCCAAAAAATCATGATTTTGAGTAAATACCTCCAAGCCATGGTTTGGAGGTGGATTGAGGGTGTAAGCCTGATATCAAGCGTTTTTGACGTTATTTCAAGGATAATGGTCATTTTCAGGTACAAATTGTCCGTTTGTCACTGAATTTATCATCTTTTTCCCATTGGAACATGCAAAAACACCCATTAAAAACATAGAAAATGTATATCTATGAATAGTTGTTCCCACAACACAAAAAAGCCCTGTTTCATGGGCTTTTGAATACTCTTCTATGTATCTGTGAAAACTTTTTGAAAACATTTTACTACGGAAAAATCTCAGTTTTCCCTTTTTTACGCATTGCCAGGATAGTTTTAAGTGTCAGGGCAATGATTTCCTCATCATCCTCATCTTCTATTTTCATTCCGTATATGTCAATCAGTTTCATGAGTTCATCATGAAGACTTCTAAAAACATAAGGATTTCCATAAACAACTATCTCCTTGCCAAGAATCGAGTTGATTATGTAATCCTGTTTTGTTAATCCGGATAACAAAACACGACGTTCCAGAAGTTTGGCTTCCTCTTCGGACACACGGAAGGAAATAATTTTGTTTCTGAATCTTCCTTTCTGATCTACATTCTTCTTACTCATTGAAAGCACCTCCTCTGAAATCAGTAAGCTTATCAGCAATTGCCTTGTCCTTGGAAGGGAACATATGAGCATAGCGATAAGTGATCTTTACGCTTTCATGGCCAACACGGTTGGCAATATCAACGGCAGAGAATCCCATTTCGATTAGCAATGATACATGTGAGTGTCTAAGATCATGGATGCGTATCCTTTTGACTCCGGTTTCCTTGCATCCTCTGTCCATTTCATGGTGCATGCCGGATTTAGTAACTGTAAAGATTCGGTTATTTGGTTTAAGCTCGTATTGCCTGGATAAATAGTCTTCCATTTCATCTGCCAGGAAATCTGGCATCTGGACAACACGGTTACTTTTGATGGTTTTTGAATCTGTAATTACATCCTCGCCTTTGATGCGCTGATAGCTTTTGTTGATCCGAACGCACCATGATATCAACGATTCCATCAGTATTGTTCTTCTCCTTTAAAACAGAGTAGAGAACACCATAATGCTTTGCTTCTTCACAGAACTTTTTAAGATTACTTTAAGCTCTTCTCCTTATTCTATATGTATATAGAAATAAGCAGTTACCTCATTTACTCACTATACTTCTCTCTTTCTGCCTATTTCTTTCACATATGACAAATGTCCATGGAATTACTCCATGGACATTTTATTGTATGCAGTTTTTGCCATTTGCGCATATCCCTCATCACTTGGATGTAAGTGATCTCCACTATCAAATGCATCTTGCATTTTATGTCCATCGCAAATATCTTTATCAAAATCAATTACGCCATCAATTTCATCCGTTGTACGAATCCATTCATTGACTTCATTACGCAAGTTCTCTCTAAAATATGCATAAGTACGCCAGCCTTCAATCGGAATCAACGTCCCAATATAGACTTTCATTCCTAATGATTTCGCGTGCTTTACATATTTTCTTAAGCCCTCAATCAATTCCTTACTTGACGGAAGATCTTGCCATGGTCTAAATTCATTCTTTTCAACACCGACTGGATGAATAATATCATTTATTCCTTGCAGAATAATTAAAGTATCACTCCCAGCCACATGCATCTCGTGACCAAATCGATAATCTCCTTTTAATCCATATGCTTCATACTGTACACAAGAATATTGTCTTAAAATACGTGTACCACTAACGGCTTTTCGAACTACAGACACTTTTTTATTATTTTCCCACATTAACTTCTGTAAATAATCGGGCCAATCCTGCGAAGTAATAGAATCACCATAACAAGTAATAACTTTATATTCTGGTTCTGTCAAAACAGCCACTTCGCTTAAGAAAAACACCCATGGCGTCTTCATGCTTGAAGCATGATCCATAATACCTGCATGAGAGAAATCACCTTCTCCAAAATAACCCGTACTTAATGGTCCTTGTGTATATACGCCACAACGTAAGTGGGTGAATTCTTTTAAATAGAAACTAATTGCGATTGTTTCTTGTTCATGCACTTTAAAATCCAATGGATCACTATAACATTGTTCTCCCACATCAAGATGAAGTCCTTTTGAACCATTAAAAGTAATATCCACAATGGATGTTGGATCTAAATCACGTCCACTAATAACTCGTCCAATTGTGATTGAATCAAAGACCACGCCTTCTTTTCCTGTAAAGTTGTCTAAACAAATACGTATCTTATCCCCTTTGAATGTCGATTTCATAGGATAACGCAATGTGATATTCTTTGCGTATTGACTAGGCTTATGCGTCACAATCGACATTGCCTGTCCATATATCGCCTTAAATTCTTTTTCCATAGTTGACCTCCAAATTATTTATTATCTATTTCTACATTCATAAAACATATGTTTTTGTCCACAAATAATCATACATGAAACGTTGCAAAAATCCAAACATATACCTTATTATATTAAAGAAGTTGAGGAAATAATGCATGAGTAAATTAGAAAATTATTACGGTAAATTTTGTGAAGATAAAAGATTACTATCAAGACACGGTCAAGTAGAATATACTACAAGCATGAAATACATCCATAAATATTTAAAGCCTGAAGATCGCATATTGGATATTGGAGCCGGAACCGGCAGATATAGCGTTGCCTTAAGTAATGAAGGATATCAAGTCGATGCGATTGAACTTGTTAAATATAATCTTGGTGTTTTAAAAGCTAAAAAAAGCAATGTGAAAGCCTATCAAGGAACCGCTTTAGATTTATCAAGATATCAAGATAACACTTTTGACATCACCCTACTATTTGGTCCCATGTACCATTTATTTAGTTATGAAGATAAATTAAAAGCATTATCCGAAGCTAAACGCGTTACAAAAAAAGATGGAATTATTTTTGTAGCTTACGTTATGAATGAATATAGCGTCTTAGTCCACGGCTTTCGAGATGGACACATCAAAGAATCATTAGCAGCCAAAAAACTCGATGAAACATTTCAAACGCAAACGAATATAGATGATTTATACAGTTACATTCGTCTAGATACAATCAATCAATTAAATGAAGAGGTAGGTTTAGAACGAATCCAAATTATTGCAGCCGATGGTCCAAGTGATTATATGCGCCCAATTTTAAATAAGATGGATGATGAAACATTTGAATTGTTCATCAAATATCATCTTGCCACTTGTGAAAGACAAGAACTCATTGGTGCAAGTTCACATACAATAGATATACTAAAAAAATAATGTCACTTTTGTGGCATTATTTTCATATTATATATTCCATTGTTAAAACGACTAAACAACATGCAATGGATACTTGAAATAAGCTCTTGTCTTTCCATGCCAAAATAATTCCAACTATTAGCGCTGCAAGTCCTGCTAACTGAGAATTAGTTTCATATAATATATTAGGAAAGGTCATCACAGCCAAAGTCACATAAGGAACATAATATAGAAATGACTGAACATATATATTGGTAATAGGTTTATTAAAAAGCGTTAACGGCAAGGCACGAATCAAATATGTGAAAACCGCCATTGTAACTACATACATCATTGGATTAGACATTTTCTTCCTTCTTTCTAGGTTGTTTTTACCTAGGAATGTATTTTCTTCCGTTATCTTATCCATATAAATCAGATCCCTCCTTAATGCAGCGCTTGGATATCTTTTTGGTGCATCGTTTGCATGGATGATTCCCATCATGTACATGTATTTGAAATACAAGGCTTTGAATCCTTTCAGCTTCTTTGAGTCGCCTTTGTAGAAGTGTGAGGGAATGGCATCCTGCACCTTGACCATTGGCAGAATCAGGTTGTTGTATAAACGTTCCTCGATATGCTCCTCATCATATCGTCCATCCCTTAATAGACTTTTCAGCCTTCGCATCCTTTGTCCCTGTGGGTGCTTGATGGCAATGTATTTTCGATCAGTCGATACTTCATATCCCATTTCCACAAGTCCTTCAACAAACTGTTCCATGCTTCGGGCATAGGACAGTACGACATCAACATCATGCTTGATCAGTTCCCTGAAGTATGGCTTGCCATTTTGCATGGCTTCCTATTCGCTATGATGCATTCCTTTGCCGTTTGACTTTACAACGGACAGGTTATAGCCATTGCATAGATCATCGGAAAGGTTCCTGAATCGGATGTAGTCATTACGGTTGTTGTCAAACTTCTTGCCATCCATGAAGGAAACTGAGTTGACCACGAAATGGTTGTGTAGGTGATGCTTGTCAAGATGCGTTGAAACGACAACTTCAAACCGATCACCCCACATAAGCCCTGCAAGCTTGACTCCGATTTCATGGCAAAGTTCAGGAGTCAGTTCATCTGGCTTGAATGACTGCACAGCATGAAAGGCAAGGACGCCATCATCCTTGCCATAGCTTTTCTTTGTGTGAATCATCTGCTTTACTGCGCTGGCAGGGGAGCAGTTGATTCCTGTAATATATTCCTTCTCATTTGTTTTGTAACCCTGAGTTGTATAGGTTAATACTTCATTAAGGCCATCAGATATTTCTTCGGTTGTCTTTTCTTCATTGGAAATGTAGCGATAGACACGGCTCAGATTATCCTTTACTGGCCAGATTTTGGTAATTGCCATATGTCCTCCATCTTTGTTGGTGCCCTGATCAGTAGCATGATCTCATCAATCCGTTTCTGCAGTTCAATGTAATTGGTTTTGTAGGTTTCCACATCTATGGAATCATTTGAATTGGCTGCTTTTGCAACCTGGTTGATGTTGCTCGCAATATTGCAAAGCAGTCTTGTTGTCTCCAGCATTTCCTTACTTGGTGCAGCCTTGGGAATGACACCACTTATCAGCATGCGGATATAGGATTCCCGAGAAAGCCTTGACTGTTTTACCAGTTTCATCAGATGATTGAATTCATCTTGATCGAGCTTTACTTCGATCCGGTAGTTTCTTTTCCTCATGTTCTTCCTTTTGAAGATGATGGAGAATGGATAGGCTGAAGACAATTCCAATCAACTAGAGGCACATCAGGCAGCTATAGAAAATGACCTGGTTCATATCGTTTGCATCAGCTTTCACGGTTGCTGCTGGCACCAAGAAAGAACATGAACATCAAGGTCGTAATAATCACACCTGCACCAAAACAGGTAACACCAATAATTATTGAATTCATAAAATTCACTTCCTTTGCATTAATAAAGGCAGCTTTCAAAACTGCCTTGATAGGGTCTTAGGGATATTCCCTAAATATCTGTATTTGTGGTCGATCAAATACGTTGCTTGCTACATCTGTAGACATAGATAGTCTACAGACTAATGACACTGGAACCTGTTCTTGTTAACCATTTTCTGATAATCATCATATCTTTCAAAAAGGCGGGTATCCTTGTCATAGTGGTATACCGTATCCGAAAGGAACTTATCTTCACTGAGTGCATCGCTTCTATTGACGATATAAAGCATCTCCTTGAGATCCTTTGGCTTGACATTCTTGTTTTCCGCAATGACAATGCATTCATCAACTGAAGAAGGGATGACATAAAGGCTGCTGTCTAGCTTTGCAGACAGTGAATTCAGAAGTTCTGGATAAAAGATGGATGCAGCTCCATCACTGTTGTGTTCATTTGTGACGATATACATTTTGACATTGCTGTTACTTTCAACAACTTCATCTGGTATTCCAAGTATCATGGATTCCAGGGTCTGCACATGCGGTGGAATCATTTTTGGCGATGAAATCATGGCATCCTCGTGAAGCTGATCAAGTGTTATGCCATAGGCATTAAGCAGGTTGTTTGTGATCTTTGCTGAACAAATCTGCGTATCGGATGATTTGATAACAATGTGATAGGTTATCGCAAGATCGCCAATTGCGGTATGTGGCATATCTTTGAGTTCATTTTGTTCAAGATTGCATACGCGTATGAACAGATAGTCCTTTATCAGATCGTAATCGGTGATATTGGAAATATTGGCAATGAGGTTCTTATTGATGATCATTCTTGGAATCCTCATTTTCTAATTGCTCCAAATAAAAATCCAGCCTGTCATGACTGGAAGAAGTGTTGATATCGCTGATGGTAATTTCAATTTTCATTTTCTTTTGTCTCCTTGTTATTTTTTTGTGAAGAAAGGATATCGGAAAGGTCTGATTCCATTTTCTCCATCATTTCTTTCTTCTGATTGAGAAGCTTAAGCTTGTTGGCAATCAGAATGTTTTCTTCAGAATACTTTTTGATCCTTTCCTCGTTTTTGATTTTCTGGTTTTCCAGCAAATGTATTTTGCGGATAATGTCTTCATAGCGGATCATGTTGGCACCTACTCATCATTACGATGACCTTCCATACCGAAAAGAAAATCGGTTGTATCGATTTCATCCACATCATGGTCATAGCTGTCGATGGTCATAACGATGAATTCAATGATTTCGTGCATCAGCTGTTCTTCGACTTCAGCCACAACTTCCAGTGCAATTTCATCACACATCTTTTCCATGATTGATGAATCTTCAGTTGGCCTATAGTCGATTTCCATATTCTCAACTGCATCGATTGCCCAGTTCATAACATCAACCGTCATCTGATCATCACGATGAAGGTTGGAATAGTTGTAGATTTTTGGATTGTAATAGCTCATTGTGTTTTCCTCCTATCTTTCAAAGCCATTCTTCTTTTTGATTCTGATCTTGTCGTCTTCAGTAATTTCAAACTTGTAGACATTATCGGCTGGTTCCTGACCAAACAGGGAAGCCATAAGTTCGGAATCATTTTTCGTATCCTCATACTTATCAAGATGCTCAGAATCAACTAGATGGAATTTCTTCTTCAGGGTTTTCTCATCTTCAACAAGTTCCTGGGCTGTTATCTTGATGGCGGCTTCTTCGTTGAGCTCCAAAGAATCCGGTGTCTTGTTCATGTCCATCAGCAATAATGTTTCATAGAACAGTACCGGTTCCTCTTCTTTTAATGATTTCATCTGCTTGAACATAATGTTCAGAAACTGCCGTTTTACCTGATCATTTACCATGACTTCCACAGGCTGATCCAGTATATCCTTGTAGTGCTTGGCTGGAACTACTGTTGGCTGCTTGGTATCCGGATTGATATAGGCATAGGTCATTCGCGAAATGTTTTCGCTCAGTTCCTTGATCTTCATTTTCACAAATAGATCAAACTGTTTGTTCATATGTCATCTCTCCATTTCTTTTCTCTTAACTTTAGTGAATTGATCTTCATTAGGTACTAGACCAAGGGAAGAACCATTATCCCAACCCATATGGATCGTACCAGCATCATCAACAAACTGGACAGTGCCCAGTGTTTCATCAGGAACCGGATGGCAGTCATCATTCATGTGGATGCATTTGATTCTGGTTCCTAGAGGGTATTGTCTTCGCAGTCTTTCGACTTCATCCTGTTTCATAAATTCCATTTAGCATTTCTCCTTTCGCTGCTGGTCCATTTTTGCAAAGACCAGCTTTTCATTTATGTCCTTGAAGTAGGTTGGATGTTCATCAACGCATTTGTAGGTTTCATCAAGAATTGAAATGATACTTTGGGTTGCACGTTTACCAGTATCATCATTATCCAGATGCAGGATGATCTTCTTGATATGATCATTTCGTTTGAGATAGCTCCATAAGGCAATTGGAACATCCGCTTCCTTTTTTGCAGCAATGCCAGCTGTTGCTCCTGATAGTGACAGGTAGTTATGGGAATAGAAGGGGATGTCATTTATCTTTAGCAATGTCATATAGGAAAGCATATCAATGGCTCCTTCAAAGACGTGAAGCTCATCTGATTGGATGGTAGTAAAAGAAAAGCTGAAAGCCTTGTTGCTTCCAGCATGATCCTGTTTCATGGGGGTATTGATGCTTCTTTTGAAGGCATAGGCTGGCTTGTTGCCATCGAATCCAACAAAGACTGCATTCTTGTAATATCTGCTCTGGTATATCTGGCCTCTTGCAACAAAGTAATTGACAATTTCCTTGTCAATC
Organism: Floccifex porci; assembly: GCF_009696175.1. Lineage (GTDB taxonomy): Bacteria > Bacillota_I > Bacilli_A > Erysipelotrichales > Erysipelotrichaceae > Floccifex > Floccifex porci. The sequence goes on along the minus strand of NZ_VUMM01000003.1, from coordinate 84,514 downwards.
ATCCTTTCATCACAAAGATAATGGATCACATCATCGTTTGTTTCATTCTTTGGCGGCAGCACAAACGGCTTAGTTGTTTTTGGCCTTTCATGTGTAATGACTGGTATGCTGATCTTCATCGCATCTATGATGGTTTCACAGGCATCCATGAAGGTATATCCTTCAACGGTTACCAGATAGTCAATGGCGGAAGTGCCACCTTTCCTTTTTGACCACCAGTACCATTTTCCGTTGGAAAAGTGCAATGAATCATGATCAACATGGATATAATCCGTTCTACCGTTTTTGATCAATAGATCTGGATGGTAGTTCTTCAGATAATCAATTGCGCTCAGGCTTCTGATTTCCTTCAGCTTGTCTTTAGGTATATATCTTGTCATCTTTCTTTCTCCTTAACCTTAGGCGCCATATTTGCCAGATTGTTTTCCTTGCAAAATCTGCGAATGTCATTTTCATTTTCAATAACTTGCTCCTCTGTATATACAGCTTTAACCTTATACTGGTTTTCTTGAATATTGTTTAGCCATTCATCCATGAATTCGTTTAGCTGATGAGCAGCAACCGGATCCTTATCAACTCTTTGATAGAATTGCAGATTGTCCTGTTGGTAGGACTCTGGATATAGCAAGCGGTTATCCTTATCAACAGTGAATTCAACATCCGGATCAGCCATTAGATCACCATTAAGTTCATAGTTATGGGACATGGCATAGCGGTTATCATCAATGATTTCAACATTCAGATCCATGAAGTGCGGTGTTCCGTATTTGATGTAGCAGGCATCACCACTTAATAGAGGTGCAGCTATTGCTTCAAACTGCTCATAGTTCCTTCTTTCAATCGAATCATCGATGAATGGATGGCCTGTTTCCGGATTGTATGATGGATTATTCAATGCTTTATAGATGGCCTGTTTCAGATCTCTTTTGAAATCTGTGTGATTGTTGTAAAGATGTTCTTGGATTTTCATTGCTTTCTTGTTTGTATCAAAATAGCTGTAGATGCTTCTTTCGATGTTCTGATAGATGAGTGAATCATCCAGTCCTGGATTATCAATTGCTTTCAATTCATTGACCACATTTATGACGATGTCATTTGCCATCTTATCCATTTCAACCGGTGTGATATATTCATGAACCATCGTCCTTTTCTTCAGGTTTTCCACAAACATTGGCTCCAGTTTGTCAATCATCTCATGAGCTGTACTCTGGATATTGGATAGTATGGTCTTCATCTTTGCTTCATCCTGGGCAGCATAGCTGGCGATATAACCGAAGGAATAATCGGAAGTATCAATGCCAAAGTGATCGCACAAAATAAAAGCGAGAGATTCGGCTTCGATCTCCCGCTGGTCGGAATCCTTATCGGTTGTCTTGTGAAGTATGCTATGCGAGTATTCATGGATCAGCGTTTTGGCAATCTGCATATCTTCCAGTTCCATATTAAGCACGATCCTGTCTTCGGCGATTGAATAATAGCCTTTGGCACCACCAGCCAGAACCGCATCTTTTGAAGGTGAATGGTAATCGATTGGAATGGTGCAGATGTCTTTGACGGAATCAATGAAGGCCAGTATCTCATCAGAACTTCCGGTCAGATTATGAATCAAAGAGGGAAGGGGTTCGCCTGAAGTCTGGGATATATCAAAGACGGTCGTGGTCGTAAAGCGAAGCAGGTTGATGACTCTTTCTTCCTTGATTGGATCACCATTTTCATCAAGGACTGGATTGCCATCTTCATCGGACTTATCCATTAGCTTTGTTATTTTGCTTGTTACCGGTGCCAGTATCATCAGCCCTTTTTCTCCTTTATCAACATGACGGTTGAAGTTGTGCTGCCATGCGTTGTATCCAGCTACCAGTGTTGCATCCGGTTTCTGGGCCAGTATCAATAGGGTATTGTTCAATGAATAGCTATGAAACTTGGAACAGCAGGAAAGGTATTTCCTGAAGTTGTCTGAACTGTAAACATCCTTGACACCCTGTTCGATCATTTCAAAAGCCTGTTTGGTCTTTTCTTCTTTTGTCACTTATTCACATCCTTTCTTCATCGTTCCTGTTCTTTTGATCTGTTCATGCATCGAAATACATATTTGTCATCAAACCTTCTGATCATTGATGGATATTCAAGATCGATATTTTCATCATTCTTTCCGTCAAAGAAGTATTCATCGACGTCGCCATAGTATTCACCAATGCGCATGTAACGGTAGGAATACTGGTTTTCCTGTAGATTCTTAAGACCGCTCATGATAGGGAAGACACCGTCATAGGTTTCATACCATTTGATATCATTCCAACCGAAATAGATGGCATCCTTTGTCCGATGTACCACATCCATGTAATTTAGGTAATTATAGTGATCATTCAGCTTATTCAGTCTAAGATATTCTTTTACATGCTTTGAAAGTTCGTTGAAGCCATCGATTGATAAAATGATTCTTACATCGCTTCTGTATCCCATTTCAGACCTCCTTTCATCCAAAAGAAAAGCACCAGCGATTGCTGATGCTTGTAAATTATTCACTTAATGCTTTGGCAATATCTCTTTTTCCATAGACGATACGAACAATTGAAACACTTGATTGCAAAGGATCCACGATATAGAAAACCAGATATTTTCCAACACGCATCTTATGTGTATTCAATGAATTCCATGGCTCCCAATCTAATATTGGGTTTCTTTCAGGCATGAAGTCTAGTTCCTTGATGGAATTTCGTATTCGCCTTACCATTTTCGCCGCTGTTTCAGGAGCTTGTAAATTAAAAGCAATATATGAATAGATGTCTCTAAGATCATTTATTGCTTTAGTTGAATATTTGATTGCATATGTTTCGCTCATATGTTGAACTCTTTTGCCAGAATCGCATCCACTTCCTCTGGAGTATATGTCCTTTCCTTCTGAAGGGAATTAAGACCTTTTGTAAGCTCAGCATCGATCTGATCACGAGTCATATCACCGATGGAAGTTGGCTTTGAAACAGGGAGCCTTAGATCCAGTGGCAGACTGTTTGTCAGAACAATCTGGCTGTATAGCATCTGGATGGCACTTGATGGCGTAATTCCTAATTTAGACAGGATGCTTTCGGCATTTTCCTTTAATTCTGTATCAATACGAGCATAAACAGGTGAAGTACTCATAGAATCAACTCCTTTTGTACTATCATTATAGAGATATTTGCAAGCAATTGCAAGCATATACATTTATGCAACCTTCTTTCCAATGACAACGATCCTCTTGTTTCCATCTCTTGTGTCGCATGTTACCAAAGTCATCAACTCATCATCATTTGAAACAGATGCTCCAGTCCGATACAGGCTGTTGTTTATTGTATTGGAAATGAATGCCTGGAAGTCATTATTGGAACGCCAGCTGCTTTGAGTGAACTCGAGTGAATGGTCAAGATTGTTAAGGTCTATGTTCATTACCGCAAAGATTTGATAGGTTCTGGTTTCTTCTTCTGTGATGAATCGGAAAGTTGGATGCTTCATATAGTAATCACTGTTGATGTAATCCATCAGTGGGGTAAAGATGATATTGCTTCTGGTGCTTGAATGCCCATAGATGACAACATTCTTGGCATTTATGTTTCCATCACCTGAGATGTAGGGAATGCCAGCAGCTGCATATTTTCGTTCGATGTTTCTTCTGACGTAGTAGTCATTGTCAGGTGCCTGGACAACAGGTTCATAAATGACGCGATCATCAGTTTCGATGATTCCCACAACATCCGGATTTGTCTTTTTCAATAAAGGCAAAGAAAGCTCCTTTTCAGAAGCTTCCTCATCCTTATTCGTTTCATTGGTTGCTGGAGTATCAACATAGTAATCAGTATAGTCATAAGCCTTCTTGGTATTGAGAATACTGTAGGTACAGATTCCGGTAATGCCAATTGCTGCAGCGACTGCTACAATCAATCTGATCTTTGTTTTCTTCTTCATATCTAGACTCCGGTATTTGGAACAATGATACGGTCATTTTCAAAATAGACGATTACAATGTCACTATCTCGATCCGCTTCCACTTTATAGGCTTTGGATTTGTCAGCCAATTTGTAGGAAACAGGAGCCTTGATTTCCTTGAATTCATATTCATGGCCATAGATGGCATCAGCCAATACTGCTTTTCCATCTTTTACGATATGCTTTGTAACTTCTTCTGAATCCGCTTTTCTTGAATAGTAGATACCATCATCAAGATCAATGATGATTTCCTTGTTTTCATCCGTTTTGGCTGTTTTGATGATTTCTTCAAAGGCTTCATCCTTGGCGATTTCATATTCTTCATCCTTTTCAGATCCTTTGATCATCAGATTTCCAGAACATAGGGAAGCAACATATTTGCCAGTTGTCTTGTCATAGACTTCAAAGATGGCGCCATTCAGGAAATGGTCCTTGTGTTCACTGTCTACTTTGTTTACTTCCAGATCAAGACGGCGTTTTTCGTTGTGAAGTACCATTCCAACTTGAATTGATTCCAGGCTTGTTTCACCATATTCAAATGTGAATTCATGGTTTTCTTCATCAAGAACAAAACCAACATTGGTTTCAAGTTCTCTGATATAGTAATCGCCAACAGGGAGATCAAGCTGTTCAACATTGTGACCATTTTCATCCAAAGTCAGAATTCCAACAAGTCCATCAGCTGGAATCCATGCTCTGCCGCTATCATCATCTTCATCGTCAGATAACATAACAGGTATCACTTCTTCAACTGGTTCCCTTACAATGATTTCATCTTTTGCATAGACACCAAATACAACATCCTTGTAGGCATCAGGATCTTCGTCCTCAAATGTCTTGGTGATTTCAAGATCCAGTTTCTGTCGATCATTCTTGTAGGATTGCTTGATTTCAACTACATCGATCAGCTGTCCACCATACTCAATATCGAAGTCGTAGACAGTTGGATCCAGTACAAAGCCTTCAGGTGTATTAATTTCAGTAATGGAATACTTGCCAAGCTGGAGAAGAGAAGAAGTGGTTACACCATCAACTGTTGTAAAGATATCTACAACATCTCCAGCGCTATACCAGAGCGTTCCTTCAGGTGTGATGATATCTTCTCTTGCTGTAATCTGATAGGTTACCCCTTCAAGAAACTTCTCTTCGTAGACTGGAGTATAAAGCGTTCCATATTCCGTTTCACTTGTTTCTACATCAGATAGCATTTCTCCATACTTCTCAACATAAACCTGGCCTTTCTGCGTAGTATTGTCAAAATTCATGAAGATCTCAGTTGCTGTACCATCAACATTGACTGGAATTTCCTTGTTGCTTAATACATAGCCATAAGGTGCTTTGATTTCAACAATCCAGTATTTGCCAAACTTCAGTGTTTCTGGAAGATGAACCGATCCTTCTTCGTTTGTTACGAATACATCGGTTTCATATTTGTTTGGATAGGTTACCTTCTGCTTGATGAAGTTGCCGTTTTCATCCTTGATCTTGAATTCAACGCCAGCTGCTGGAATTCTTTTTCCGGTTTCAGCATCGGTTTTGTAGATATTGAGTTCAGCTTTTAAGGTATCGTTGTAGATGTTGTAGAAGTAGGTCTTCTGATCCTGTTCGATCTTCACTTCAAATGGCTTCAAGGTATCATAACCGGTAACAGCATGTTCCTTGACGACATAGGTTCCATATGGAAGCCAATTAGTAATGGCACGACCATCTTCATCTGTAACCAGTGTAGCAACGGTTTCGCCACTTGACTTGAGGATGATATCAAACACAAAGCCAACACCAGGGTTTGATATGACCGATTCATATGGATCCTTTCGTTCCTGTTCGATTGTCTTGGTAATTTCGATTCTTCCTTTGATGACCTGGTCCTTGCAGGTTGTATAGAAAGTAGAAGGGGTACTATCACCAGAAAACTTCAGTTCAATGCTGCTGCAGTTGCTATTAAGTAGATATCCTTCAGGTGGCGTTACTTCACAGACATTGAGCGTCGTACCAACAGGATACTTCCTTGACTTGACTTTATTACCATTTGTAGTAATTGTTTCCAAGACATTGCCGGAAGCATCCTTTACTTCAAATACAGCACCGTTGAAGGTCGCATCTCCTTGTGTTTTATCGCCTGTTTCAATATCCTGCTTTTCCACTTCAATATCAGAATAAAGAAGTTCAAAATTCAGCTTAAAGCTTGGCGTTGGATCACTTCTTGAAGCCATGAAGATGACCTTCTGATCGCCTCCTGCTCCATAGATGACATGAACATCCCTTGCTGAATTCTTTCTTGAGAAGGTAAGAGTACGATCATAGTTTTCTGAGGTAATGGATACTGTCAGATTGTTGCCGCTAACAGATGCATTGATGCCGTTGCCGCTATTGACGTTGTAATTGCCCAGGGTTCCTTTGGTATCGGTCAAGGTAACAGGAGTATTGATTCCCATCTTGACTGTCTGGTTGTTGAAGGAAGGTCTACCTTGTGGCTGACTTCTAAGATAATTGATTTCATTGATTTCAGGAGATAAATCAATTGGCGTAACACCATCTGGATAGTAAGGATCATACCATCTATCGACAACCTCCCAGATCAATAACTGAGTAGCAGCATAGTATCTTTCTGTCTGATGTCCTGGATAGGAATAGCCATAGTAGTTGAGTTCCCAGATGGCTTGTCTTTGGTATTCAGATAGATCATTCCATTTGGTAGTGTTAACTGGATAATCATGGTCGGTAGCAAACAATGCCCATGGTTCAATGCAGAATACAACATTTCCTCCAACCGTAAGGATTCGGATGTAGTCATATCCATAAACGCCAACGCCATTGATTCTGACAATGCGGTCACTGCCAAATCCTGGAGTTAATCGAAGCTTGGGATTTTCCGTTTCCTCTGCATAGATTTCAGGAAAAACCTCTTCAGCTGGACCAAGTTCCGTTATGGTCTCAACGGCTTCAGAATAATCGATTGGATCGTTTTCTTCAGCAAAGACGGGAGTAATTTGAAATGCACTGTTCAAAAGCACAAGCAATGTGAGGAACAGCTTGCCCGTTTTCTTAAATAAATTCTTCATTTTCTTTGTCCTTTCTTTCTAACTCTTTCAATAAAAAAAGACGAGATTGACTCGTCAGAATATCTATATAGTTCAGTAATGAATCACCGCCTTTACTGGATCAAAGATCCATAGCTCCATAGGTTCAAACCATAATAGGCAACAGAACCATCATTCCGATAAACAGGCTGTACTGAATAGTTGGTGATTTCCTTATCGCCAATGTTCACAACATCATCCAGGAAATATTGCCCAGCATTATCTGCTTCAGACTGGCTGGAATATGTTGAATAGTAGAAGTTTGTGTCCATGATTACATCACATGGCTTGTTTGGATCCATTCCAGCAGGACATGCATATTCCGGCATCGATGGCTTTTCAACAGGCTTTGGATCAGGCACGGGTGTTGGTTCAGGTTTAGGTGTTACTGGTTCTGCAGCAGAAGACTGGTCGTTTGATGCTTTCTTTGGTGGTTTGTTATTGGATTGTGTCTTGCCTTCATTGACAGGCGATGTATTAACAACCTGTTTTTCTTCCTTTTTACCTTCCGAAGAAAAAGTGCTCTTCTTGTCCGCAACTGTAACAACTATTGTTTCTTCCTTTTTGGTGCCATTGGTTTCAATAGCTTCCTCAATGATTCCTTCATCCTCTTGCATTTCCTCTACGATGATTTCTGCTGTTTCTACTGGCATCTCATATCGTTCATATGGTTTAAACATATCTGCATTAGCACCAATACCAAGTGCTACCAGAGCAATTACTGATAAGCATGATAATAATAACTTCTTTCTCATTTACTATTCCTCCTATAAGAATCTACTAATAATCTGGATAGTTACTATTACCAGTTCATTTTCTTCGGTAGGTAATAGCTTTTCGGTAGGTTGAAGGGGTTTTAGGGGAAACATGGAGTCACAACTGCCAGGTCACAAAGCAGACTGCCCCTTCATTCAGTCTGTTAAAATCACAGGTGCAAATTTCGATATCCGACATGCGATTATCGTTCCTGTTCCCGTGATTTCTTTCTGGCCCAGTTTTCAAGCAGGTGGATGATAAGATCCTTTTTCCTGTTTGGTGTGAAGTCCTTTGGAAAGTATTTATCGATTTCCGACATCTTGAAGGACAGCTTTTCCTTCTGATTCGGTTTTTCTGCTTCCAGTGTTTCCTGGATGAATTCGGTTGTCAGTTCGCCATCATGGCTTAATCGCTTGAATTCCTGGCATTGGGCAAGCGATGGTGTACGGTCATTGGCAACAATGGCATCCGCAAGATCATATTGTTCATCTACAGTCAGGAATGAAAGCTCAACAGCTGGATTGAAAGCAATCTTAATTTCGCTATCGTGTCTTCCATCCACCATCTCCTGCAATGGTTCTATCAGGTAAGTGAGACGAATGAAACGCTGTATTTGTTTTCTGCTTTCGCCCATGTCGTTTGCTAAAACATCAATCGACTTTAACTTGTGGTCAAGTTGGCCACAAGTTTGCTTGTTGTATTCAACGCCTAATTCTTCATCGGGAATCAAGTCAATTTTCTTGCCCTGATGTTTCATGGCTTCAAGTCGCAATTTATAGGCATATCCTCTTTCGGATGGATAGATGTTTTCACGCTGAATGTTGGAGTCAACCATCAGTATCGTTGCCTGGTCATCATCAAGTTCTCTGACAATAACATTCATTTCCGTGAGTCCGATGTGTGACATGGCATATTTACGCCTGTGACCGGATATCATCTCATAGGTTCCATCATCCTTGGGACGAACTAGTGCTGGTATCAGAATCCCGTTTTCCTTGATGGAATCAATGAGTTTCAGCATATCCTCATCCATGGTTACATGGAAAGGGTGGTTCTTGAAATCCGATATCTTGTCTATTGGGATTGAAACAATCTTTTCAAGTCTTGATTCCTGGCGTTCCTCTTCAGTAGAGAAAAGGGAATCATAATTTGGCAAGCCTAAATCTAGTTTTGACAATCAGATCACCTCCTAGAACAATGGAAGCTGATGACCACTGGATACCTGAGCATTCCATGTGTTGGCAGCTTCTTCATAAGAGTCCTTGGGATCTGAATGGTAGCCACAGATTGAACAGTATCCGAACTGTCTGAACTTGCCATTGATCCTGCCACCATCCCAGTCGATGATCACCTTGACATCGGAGTGGCAAACAGGGCATTTCTTAAGTCTTATCTTAATCATTTTGATTTACCATCTCGATCTTTTCAGCAACAACATCCGTTGAATAATGCTTCTTGCCATTCCTGTCAAAGGAACTGGTATGGATCCTTCCTTCAATATGATAGGGAGTGCCTTTTAGTGGGCTCTTTGCAATAATGGCAGCATTTTCATTAAATGCGATGCAGTTGATATAGTCGTACCATTTTGTTCCAGTCTGGGGAACAGACAGTGTAAACAGTACATAATCGGAACCTTTGTCGTTTTTCCTGATGATTGCATCCTTAACAAGGGTTCCGCTTAATGACACATAATTCGATTTGTTCATTTTCTACCTTCTTTCTATCTTTCAAAATCATTTCGCTGTTTTGGCTTGCCAGATGAGATCAATTCATCAGTAAGCAATGAATATGCACTGGCAACCTTGGAATCCTTGGCGTAGGAATAGATGCTCTTCCCTGAAATGGAAGCTTCACCGGCTTTTGTAGCAACTGGAATAACCGAGTCAAATACCCTGATGTTTCTACCGAAACTATCCCTGATCGTCTCTATTGTACTTTTAGCCAGATTTGTCTTCATATCTGCCAAGGTAATAGCAACTCCAGCAATGGTGAGATTGCTGTTGATCTTGCGCTGTACTTTGTTAATTGTTTGAAGTAACTTAGTCATTCCCTTAGCAGGCAAGTACTGAGCCTGTACCGGTATCAATACTTGGTCAGCAGCCGAAAGTGCGTTTACTGTAAGCATGCCAAGAGAAGGGGGACAGTCAATCAGAATATAGTCATATCGATTCCTTAATGGTTCAAGACAGCTGCTTAGTACCTGTTCACGGTTAATCACGGATACAAGACGCATCTCGAAGTCCGCCAGTTCAATGTTTGCCGGTATCACATCGACATCCTCTTCGTGTTTCAGAATCAAGGAAGCATACCTGATATCCTTGTCATTGATGTAATCATCCAGCATCGTTGAAACGGTGTTTTCCAGCGCATCGTTGTTCTTCCATCCAAGGCAAGCAGTCAAATCGCCCTGAGGGTCAAAGTCAATAATCAATACTTCCTTTCCATTTCGGGCTAAGCCAATCGCAACATTTTCTGTTGTAGTAGTCTTGCCAACTCCACCTTTCTGGTTGGCTACTGCAATTACTTTGCATTTGGACATAATAAAAAACTCCTTTCCCATAACCACCAGCTAGCAGTGGATATGTAAAAGGAGTTTTGGTTTTTTGGTGTTTTTATTGGATAGACAAATTGGAATTTATATATTCTCACAAATTCCTTTTGTGCTCCTGATACTAACATGTAAAATCAGGATATAGACTTATTCATCCGCAGTTCAACTCTATGATAACTATTTCCGGTCGATTGTTGATTCGCACCGGAATAATACTGTTTCCAATACCTCTGCTCACAATCATAGTTGTTCCATTCTCTGTATAGATGCCTGCGTCATATTTCGGGAAAAATCCTTGGTTCGGAGCAATAACTCCTCCCAAAAATGGCAGTCGAAATTGTCCGCCGTGGGCGTGCCCCGACAATACTAAATCAATATTTTTATTTTGATAGACATTGAAATACTCTGGTCTATGCGACAAAAGTATAGTAAATCCATTGCTAATATTTACCTGCGAAAGTTTTGTTTCCAAAATACTTTCCGATAAAAAACTGTCCCGTTCCGAAAAATCAGGGTCATTTAAGCCTATTAGCTGAATACACTCATCACCATAGTTCAATTCGATGGCTTCATCTTGAAGAACGGTAACTCCTGCATTTTCTAATGATGTCCTTAATTCTTCATATTGTGAGCCGACCCATGCTTCATGATTGCCTGTAACAAAATAGCAAGGAGCGATTTTTACGGCTTGTTGAGCAAAAGATATTGCAACTTCAATATTTGTATGGTTGGAATCTATCAAATCCCCAGTAATAACGATTATATTTGGGCTTTCTGCCTTTAATATATCAATTAACTTTTCATTATTCTTCCCGTATTCCGCATTATGCAAATCCGAAATATGGGCAATAGAAAAATTGTCAAACGCTTCAGGCAGGTCTTTAGATGTTACTGTTAAATGGTTTGTTTCTATCGACAGATTTCCCCAAATTACCCAACTGACCATAATTAAAATCAGAAGCACCACAAGTATAATTATTTTTCGCTTTCTTATATTTTTCACGATATTGTACCTCACCATTATAAATCCTATCCCCACAAATTCCGATTTGTATAAATCTCTTTATCTAAAATCACCTAGATTATAACATTTATATATAACTCTGAATAGACGGTATAAATACGCTAAATCCCATGATGGATTCCGTCTGATTCAACTGCAATACTATAATCAAGCAATAGAATATAATGAAGATCTAACTGAGAAGCAGCTTGATCTTCATAACATGCAATAACCGCATCAAAACCATCTTCGTGAAAACATTTTTGAAAACATTTTTTGTAGACGCATGGGAAAAAGTCCTGCTTTTATGGAATTGTACCTATAAATATGACCAAAAAAAGTTCTTTTTAGACCATTTGGAAAATAATACAATCGAGTTCGCTCGCTTTCTTGGGGATTGTACCTGTGAAAACAAATGGTATTCAAGCTATAGCAATGCAAACAAAAAACGCTAGCAACTTCTGCTAACGTTTATGATCAGTTATTCCTCTATTTCCCAGTGGCCGATATATCCTCTACCAACATATTTAATGCAGTCTAATCTACTTTTTATTCTTTTCTTCATTTTTGAGAATGACTGCTTCTACTTGGGCTAGAAGTTGTTCTTTGTCAGGCATATAAGTAACGTATTTAGAAGCAAATATATTGTTACTTAATCCACCTAAAGCATACTGCATATCAACATTTCCTTTATCTGTACAAAGAATCAGTCCTATTGGCGGATTGTCATTTTCATCATTTACTTCAGCTGCATAATAATTGAGATACATATTAAGCTGGCCAACAGCTTCCGGCATTAGCTTGATTGTCTTTAATTCAATAAGAACGTATGATCTTAGAATCTTATTGTAAAATACCATATCAACATAATAGTGAACGTTGCCGAATGTTACTCTTTGTTGTGTTCCAACAAACATGAATCCTTTGCCAAGTTCCAGCAGGAACTTCTCAATTTGCCTTACCAGTGCTTCTTCAAGATCTGATTCCATCATTGGCTTGTCTTCTGGTATACCAAGGAATTCAAACACATATGGATCTTTTACAATATCTTCAGGTTTTGCGATTTCATTTCCCTTTAAAGCTAAATCAAGTACTTTCTGTTTGTTTGCTTCGCCGTTTGATAGAAGCAGTCTTTCAAACAAAGACGAAGATATCTGTCTTCTCAGTTCCCGTACGCTCCATTTAGAGTTGATGCATTCTACTTCATAAAAATGTCTTTTATCCTTATCGGAAATGGATAACAGTTCACAATAATGTGACCAGCTTAGTCGTTCAGACAGTGTCTGAACGGATCCATACTCTTTATAAAAAGCCATCATATTCCAAATATTTGCACGAGAAAATCCTTTTCCAAACTTGTTTGTAAGATCTTTGGAAATAGTGGTGATAGTAGCTTTTTGATAGTTTTCGTCATCCTGATGTTCCATCATATCTTCAACAATCAACCTTCCAATTTCCATATATGTTACAAGAAGTGTATTATTAACCTGTACAGCAACCTGGTTTCTTGCTTTATCTAATAGACTTTCTATTTGGGTTATCAATTTGTTATGATCTAATTCATTCATTTCTTGACCTCCTAAATACTAAGTTATAAATTATTAATAATTTTGAAATATCAACAGTATTATAACATTTCTGGCAAACCATTATAAGATATTGCGTTCACTGTTTTCAGGCTAGACATCATAAACGACTTATGAAATACTGTTATCAATGAATGCAACATCATACATATCCTTAAAGATGCTATTTGCTCTTCAGGATATGTAACAACGCTTAAAAACCATTTCCGTGAAAACATTTTTGAAAACATTTTTCTAAAACGCATGGGAAAAAGGCCTGTTTTGATGGAATTGTACCTATGAATATGGCCAAAAAGGGCAAATTTTGGACCATTTAGAAAATAATACAATCGAGTTCGAGTGACAAAATGCAAGAAACGTCGAGATAATTTCTCGACGTTTTTAAGTAGTTATTTTAAATGATATCCACCAGTCTTTTTAGATCCTTTGTGTTCAATATGATTATTCAAATTTCTTCTAATTTCATTTTTTACCTGATATAGGGTGATTGAAGGGTATTTTCCTGTTAGTAGTGTTGTTAATGTGGGTGCATTAATACCTGGTTTTTCTTTAATATATTTTAATATATCCAGACCTAAATCGTTTATAGAGTCAATTATAGAGTCATTTTGATAATTAACATTTGGTAAAGTTACGACGAAAAAGTTGTCGCTAACATTAAATTCTGGTTGCATTTCATAATCTTTATAACTATAGAATGTCCTAGGAATGCCTGTCCAAAAATTTTCGATTAAACCGAGTTTATCAAAGATATGAACCAATCTTGGGTTGCGGTATGTTTGAATGCCACTCATGATAGTTGGCTCTTTTTGTACATCTCACGTTACGTTATACACTATTATTTTAAAAAGTTCATTACCAGTTTTACCATGGTTTCCTTTTCTTCAGGTCTTGATTCGGCAATCATCAAAGTAATTGCAACCAGGGCACTGTTGGAAATGATCTGCCGATGATCAATAATCAGATGGTTGTTTTTGTTCAGAAATTCAAGAAAAATAGAAGCACCGATTCTTTTGCATCCATCCGCAAATGGATGGTCCTTGATCAGGAAATAAAGCAGGTTGGCTGCCTTTTCTTCGATGCTTGGATATACTTCTGTACCAAATACATTCTGGTATACAGCCGCCAGTATACCATTGAGTTTACCAGCCTCTTTTTCAACACCAAATACATCCGATTCAAATCGCATGCTGTCAATCAGGTTTCGACATTCCTCATAGGATAGGCGATATATTGTATCTTTTCCATTTGGCTTTTCAAGACAGCCATGATCATAGTCATCCAGCATTGTAAGCGCATCAGCATATGTTTCAACAACATTCAACACCTCTTTTTCATCCAACTCCAGAGTTGATGCGATAATCCTTGATTGTATCTTAACTGTTCGATCCAAAGCTTCCAGTCTTTTCTGATTAACAGCATAGCCTTTGATCATATAGTCTTTCAGGATTGATGTAGCCCAAATCCGAAACTGTGTACCTTGCTTGGATTTTACTCGATAACCAACGGAAATGATTACATCCAGATTATAATAATCGACATCATATACTTTTCCATCTGCAGCAGTGTAGGCAAATTTTGCCCACACTGATTCTTTTTGTAACTCGCCCTCTTTGAAAATATTTCGCACATGCTTTCCAATTACACTCCGGTCACGCTTGAAAAGTTCAGCCATTTGATCTAGCGATAGCCACACAGTTTCTTTATCTTCACTAACAGATACTTCCAATTCCAATTCTCCATTTTTAAAGATTACAATATCATTGTTCATGTAATCAACTCCTCTCATAATGTCATAAAAAATAAGATGATAGAATAAATTTATCCATAGTATAACATTTCCAGCAAGCTATTATAAGATGTTGCTTTAACTGTTTTTTAGATCGGACTTCATGAATAGCATATGAAATACTGTTATCAGTGAACGCAGCATCATACATATCCCTAAAGAGGGCAGTTCCTTTTCAGAATATGTAGCAACGCTTTAAAACCATTTCCGTGAAAACATTTTTGAAAACATTTTTTGTGGACGCATGGGAAAACGGCCTGTTTTTATGGAATTGTACATGTAAATAAGGGCCAAAAAGGGCATATTTTCGATCATTAGGAAAATAATACAATCGAGTTCGAGTAAAGTGTTTAATAATCATAAAAAACTGGAAAAGACATTAAATTTGTGGTTGATTTATCAGAATGAAGTATATTTTCAAATGCGCAACAGAAATGTGTCTGTTAAAATATATGGGAGTTATCGTATGTAAATTTAATAAAAAAGAAAAAATACCAACGATAACATTGTATTAACGATGACCCATGCTATAATTGTTATAGTAAGAAGGTGATTCTGTTGAAGCTTTTTAAACGTGAACAATATCTAAGAAAAATTAGAGGATTTTATGATGCTGATGATTTAATAAAAGTCATTACTGGAGTAAGAAGATGCGGTAAATCTTCATTAATGAAAACTATTGTAGATGAATTAATAGAGCGCGGTGTATCGAGGGATAATATCATTTATATTGATTTAGATAAAAGAGGATTTAAATCAATTAAAACACCCGATCAATTAGAAAAAGTAATCGATCAAGAGATAAAATCAAAAGAATTAAATTATTTATTCATAGATGAAATTCAAAATGTAAAAGGATTTGAAAGTCTTATTAATGGATATCGTACAGATGGTGGGTATTCTATATTTATCACAGGTTCTACTTCCTATTTACTTAGTAGTGAAATCTCTACCAAATTAACAGGAAGATATATTTCTTTTGAAATGTTTCCATTAAATTTTAGTGAATATGTAGAGATGAAGAAGTTTTATGGTAAGCCTATTCAACCAAACACTATAATTGAATTAAATAACTATATAATAGAAGGTGGATTTCCTAGAACAATTTTTTTTGATGAAATAGCAGATAAAAGGAATTATGTAGCAAATATTGTTGATGAAATATTTGAAAAAGATATACGACGTAGAGTAAAAATAAAGAACAGAGAACTATTTAATGATGTAACAAGATACATGATAAATAATTTTGCTGCAACAACAAATATTAGATCTCTGCATACTATTCTAGTAAAAAGCGGATTTGTTATTTCTGAAGCTACAGTGGACAAATATGTAAATACGTTGGTAGATGCAAAAATACTTTATGAATGTAATAGATTTGATATGAAATCCAAGCGTTCTATTAGAGGAGATAGAAAGTATTATTTAAGTGATTTATCATTTTATTTTAGTATGAATACAGATAATCAATTAAATTATGGACCTAGTTTAGAAAACATTGTTTATATTTATTCAAAGAGTAAGGGATATTCTGTTTCTATTGGAAGAATAGGAAAGTTGAAATGTGATTTTATTTTACGTGATTCAGAACTAAACTATAGCTATGTACAAGTTTCATATACTATAGCTCTAAGCAAGGAAACAGAAGATAGGGAATATAGGCCCTTAGAACAGATTAAGGATAATTATCCAAAATATGTTGCTACAACAGACTATATATTACAAAGAAGAAATGGTATTAAACATGTTAATATCCTTGAGTTTATGCTAAATAATCAAGATTTTTAAATCAGAGCAGATTGCCTACTAAATTGGTCGTTGTGGTCAAATTATCCGTCGGTTTTTATCGAACAGTTAATTTGGTGGCGAAGCCTTTTCAATCAGTATAGTATAACCTGATTGCGGTTGATGACTGATACAAGACCAACTATGAAGATGTCAAGAAAAAATGAAGAATTTTAGAATTGACATTTAAGCATGACAAAAAACTAGTTGGCTAGCCTTTTTTAAAAAAATTTTAATTAGTCCAATATAAATTCTTTGTCTGGATGAGAGTGTAATAAAAACCGTGAAGTTGATCCGTACGCTCTCAACTTACACGGTTTATATTACACTCTCGACTATTATGATTACTCTTTGCCATTTTAAACTATTTACAATGTCACACTTTTGATATATCAGTAAGCGATACATAGATATAGTAATTCTAAAATAATCAATATACAAACCTGATTAAAGATAGCATATTCATTCAAATATAGTTTATTGGAAGTGCAATCATGTCCTCTTTAAGATATAGTTTTTTATCATACTGGCAAAGTATAATACCTGGCTGCCTTGCTTTGCCTGGTATGTTATCTAATACTGAGAAATGTTTTCCCATTGCTTTTGTTGGGTTACCTGTCATCTTTACTTCAATTGGATATAGTTTTCCATCTTCCTCTATTACAACATCTATTTCTCTTTGATCACGATCTCGATAGTAGTAAATAGATGAAATTGTTTTCCCGGCGTTCAAATGACTTTTTAAGATTTCGGATACAACGAAATTTTCAAAAATGCTTCCCGCTTGAGCACCAGTTCTAGCGGTATCAGGTGAAGTCCATCTTGCCAGATAGCAAACCAAACCTGAATCATAGAAATAGATTTTTGGCGTTTTGACAACTCTTTTAAGGATATTGTTAGAATATGGTTCTAGTAGAAAAATGATTCCTGATGTCTGTAAAATAGATAGCCATCTTTTAATCGTATCAGCGCTTGTTTCAACTTCATTGGCGATTGCATTAATATTTAATAATTCTCCACAACGAACTGCTAATGCTGTTAAAAACTTGATAAATTTTAATTCATCTGAAATATTGACAATCTGTCGTACATCTTTTTCAATGTATGTTTTTACATAAGATGAATAATATCTATCCCAATTGATAGTCTTATCTTGAAGTTCAGGCATGGATCCTCTATGGATTGTTTCCCAAAGATTCGTATAATCAGATAAAAATTTTTTTCTTTCTTCTATGTATTCTTCATTTGGAACAAAAGGTCTATAAAATTCTATTCCATGCATTTCCCTTAATGACAATCCTTTTAATTCGATAATTGCCATTCTGCCAGCCAGTGTTTCGCTGACATTTTTCATAAGTTCAAAAGCCTGAGAACCTGTCAGTGCAAAAGAACCTTTGATCTTATGCTTATCTACATATATCTTCAAATACCTAAATATTTCTGGTGCATATTGAACTTCATCAATCAAAAGTGGAGGTTTATTATTTATTAAGAACAAATTGGTTTCTTCTATGGCTTCTTTTAATACTAGAGGATCATCAAATGTTATATATCCAAAGTTTTTGCACACGTACTGCAATAATGTTGTTTTACCAACTTGTCTAGGACCTGTAACCAATAATACAGGAAATTGTTGTAGGCATTCACTAATCACGGACTCAATATGTCTTCTAAATACATAAATATCACTATCTTTCGGCTAATATAAGATACAATCTTATAACAGCCGAAAATTGATTGATTATCAATTTATGTTTTCACATAAACACCAGTTATTAGAATTGGATTAATAACGATTTAAAAGTATATATTTGAGAAAGGACCATTATTTATGATTTTCTAATGTGCCTATGATCAACAATTTTGACCAGTTAAAATCAGTTTTAATAAGCGTTGATGTTACAGTTATATTTTATATTGTGAAAAATGATATACAGCACATTAGCAATATTCATTTTCATTTAAGCAAGTATATTTTATTTATATAAAGACATAATTGCACGACTTTTGCCTTCTGTGAAAACATTTTTTGCAGACGCATGAGAAAAAGGGCTGCTTTTATGGAATTGTACCTATAAATATGACCAAAAAAGGGCGCTTTTTAGACTATTTGGAAAATAATACAATCGAGTTTGAGTAAAATGAAAACGAGGAAATCATCCTCGTTTTTTATGAAATTTCTTGTTGAATTATTTCCCAATATCCATTCTTTTTTTGCACCAACTCTTTTTATGATGTTATTATCAGTTAACTGTTTAAGATTCTTTTTTATTGCAGGAACAGATATTCCAATTTGGATAGCCATTTGATCTGCGGTAATGTTTGGATTATCCCTTATTAGTTTGAGGATAGCATCTTGACTTTTGTTTAATTTAAAGTCTACTTTATTGTGTACTACATTAAATTTGTTAACATTAATTTTATTGAATGGTATTGTAACTGTTATCCTATTCTTCTCAATTTTTATTGCCTGTTTGCCATACTTTGAGACAATTTTTGGTACACCTCGACCGGATCTTTCACTTATTCTAAGCTGTAGAAAAATTGATGCAAGTGATTCATTGACTGGAAGACTTGAACCATTAAAGAAGCCCGTTTCATCCTGATCTATAGCCAGTCCACCGTGAGATAATATTTCCATTCTATCAGTAAAAATAGTAACAGATGGGGAGTTAAGAAGAAGCCATTTATTATGGACAAAAGCATTTACTATTGCTTCCCTAAAAGCATCTAAATCAAATAATGGAACTTCTTTTCTGTCAGATTGCCTGTTTCTTTCGTCAGCTTGGATAATATTGATAGCATCTCCATATTCAAGAATTTTTTCCATTGAATATAAAATACATGTATTTCCAAATTCCTTAACCGAGAACAAAGGTGAAGCTTTATCGGTTCCTGTAAAAACAGACACTCTAAGTGGTATTTCATTTTGATCAGATAAGACATATGCCATGATATTGTATTCGTTATTTTTAGTTTTCAGCCTAAGAGTTTTCTCAAATGTATCACTTCTTAAATTTATTCCTTTAGAAGCATAATATACAAACAATTTATTAAAAGAAAGATCTTGAGTATAATCAGGAGCAGGGGTATTTACAATGGTAGGAATGCCATTAACTAAAATATTATTCAGCTTTATTTCCCATTCTGGATACTTAGATAAACGTTCCTTGCTAGAACCAATTCTCCTTAAAATCTAACCATTCATATTCTTCATGGAATGTTAGCAAGTTTTCAAGAATATCGACATATTTATCCATGGTCTCACTTCGCAATAAAGTATATTTTAAAGTATACTATAAATTGCTTAGAAGTATACTTTAAACCGTATATTATGAATATATGTGATTTTTCTTTAATAGCTTGCCTATAAATGCATATCAACATATATACACCACACATTTCAGAAAACTCGGTATAATAGTAGATGCTTTTATAGCGCTGGAAGTATTCTTATTAATGACATCAAGGCATCGATTAAAATATAGTCATATCAATTCCTTAATGGTTCCTGATAGCTGCTTAAACCCTGTTCCCGGTTTGTGACCGATACAAAACGCATTTCTAAAAATTAGCAGTTCAATGTTTGCTGGAATTGCATCGACATCCTCTTCATGTTTCAGAATCAAAGAGGTATATCTGATATCCTTATCATTGATGTAATCATCGAGCATCATTGAAACGGTATTCTTCAGTGCACACTCCTTCCGTCCAAGGCAGGCAGTCAGATCACCCTGAGGGTCAAAGTCAGCAATCAATACTTCCTTTCCATTTCGAGCTAAGCCAATCGCAACATTCTCTGTTGTAGTAGTCTTGCCAACGCCACCTTTCTGGTTGGCTACTGCATAACTAGTGCATTTGAACATAATAAAAAACTCCTTTACCATAACCACCAGGTAGTAATGGATATGTAAAGGAGTTCTAATATTTTATTAGATAGATAAACTAGAATTTTACATTTTTAATCAAAATAAAAAATATCTTCAAATTTTTTGTCTAATGCTATGCATATGACTAGCGCAAGTTTGGCTGTCGGGCTGAATTGACCTGTCTCAATCGAACTAATCGTATTTCTCGATACACCAACAATTTCTGCAAGCTTTGCTTGGGATAACCCGTGTTCAGTTCTAATTTCTTTTAATCGATTTTTAAGTATTAGTTCTTTTTCCATAAATCACCTTATAAAATCTGCGATGCAGAAACCAGACCATAAATGTGTACAGCAGAAAATATAAGTACCATGACTGTATAGCAAATAGCGACTAATAATTCATGCTTTTTATACATTCTTATATATTTTATCCAGAATTCGGCCATTGGCATTGAAAAAACAACAGCATATAATCTGTAATTCATATCTCCACCAGTGAAGATTTGAATCACAAAAAATATCGTTGCAAGCACACCTACTGCAATGCATGCATAACGATTGCCTTGAATGATGACCTCTTTCTCATAGATATCCTGATTCTTGTTTTCTTTTCTACTTCTTTCGAGTATTTCTTCCTTGTTCATGTTAAAACCTCCTGATAAAACGCCAGGTTTTATTTGCAAAACGAATTTTAACATACACACAACCCGAATTTGTCAAAACACGCTAAATATTCAATCTTCTGTTTTGCCTTTGCTGAAAACGTAATGTAATTCTTCACTTTACCTTTCCCTAACTTATACGTCGGCATTTGAAAAGAGAAAACTTCTTCTAATTAGGAATGATTCAACCTCATGTAATCTACAAAATACATCATAAATTCCTTCTCGGTTCCCTGCAGAGAATTCAGATAGTCTGCTAAATTACTATATCTCCTTTTCTCCATATCTTATCACTCACTTTCTTTAGAATCCCGATTTGTCGATCTAAGAGTAATTTATAAATTAAGAAGGTTCTTTTCCATACTTAGAATCAGATCGTTAGAGCTATCAGTGATATCACTGAGAAAGGTAATGATTTGATTTTGCCTGGGAAGAACGTAACACTTTTGTTTCCATTTGCCACTGATGCAGAAACCATCTGCGTATTTCCAGAAAAAGTATCCATATCCACCTTCCTGGTTAGCCTGTATAAGAGAAGTAGCTGTTTTAATATAATTTTCAGAAACGATTCTGTTTCCTTCAAACATACCACCATTCAAGAGCAATAAACCAATCTGGCTTAAATCATTTACAGAAAGTTTCATTCCAGATGCGCCATAGAAATATCCATCCGGACAACGAGTGTATTGTGCACCTGTGATGTGCAGCGGTTTAAGAATGTTTCGTTGAATAAATGTCCATGCATCCTCCTGTACCGCTTCGCTTAAGGCAACACCAACCAGGTAGGCTGGAATATTGCCATAATAAAATTGATTTTGTTCCTGTTTTTTAATTGGACAAGCCAAAGAGAATTGAAGATAGCTGTCACCTTCTGGACGAAAGGGAAAACCTTTTACAGACATTGTCAAAAGATGGTGCAGTGTTATTGTTTGATAGACATCTTTTTGATCAGGTTCCATCGATACAATAAATCGTTCGGGCAGATAATCGAGAATACTTCTTTGAAGATCAAGTTTTCCCTGATCACAGGCAATTCCAACAGCTATAGACAGAATGCTTTTTGTGGCAGAGTAAATTGGATATTTGGTTTTAAAGGTATCTCCGTAAGAATGTGTCAATACTTTGTCACAATACACTTGAACTCCATGTACTTTCCATTGATTGTTGATAATATCATTCACAAAAGCATCAAAATTCATCTTGTCACCTCCATAAATTCTATTTTTTCTTTAGAGCGGGTAATTCTTTATACATCGCTTTAAACAAACCTGTAAAAATTCTTTGTTATCCACTTCGTTTACCAGAAGTATTTCTTTTGCACCTTTATAAGGAAATTCATCTGTTTTTTTGCTGGTCCTTCCACAAGACTCCTTTTGTGAAAATCATAACAGAACTTCATGATAAATACCACGACACAAAGCGAGAATTGCCATAATTTAAGGGTAGATGCATATGCCTGTAGATAAATACCAATCTTTTTTAAAAATTAGGACTTTAAACAATAGAATTCTGTTCCGTCTTTCTGTTTTCAGGGACTGACGGGAATAACAAAAATGCTCGATTTAGCTTTTCGGGTTGAATGGCTATTTCGAGCATTTGTTTTGATGTTTTATATTTTTTTATAAATGAAGAACGCGTTCTTTGATTTCTTGTGTACGTCCCTGGTTCCAGAACTGAGTTCCGATATAACCACAAGTACGACGAGCAACATTCATACGCTCCTGGTCGCGGTTATGACAACAAGGACATTCCCATACCAATTTATGATTTTCGTCTTCTACAATCTGAATTTCACCTGTATATCCACATACCTGGCAATAATCACTCTTTGTATTTAATTCTGCATACATGATATTGTCATAGATATGTTGGATAATCGCAAGAACGGCATCGATGTTATTTTCCATATTTGGAACTTCTACATAACTGATGGCTCCACCAGGTGATAATTTCTGGAATTGCGCTTCAAATGTTAATTTGTCAAATGCATTGATTTCTTCAGTTACATGTACATGATAGCTGTTTGTGATGTAATTTTTGTCTGTAACATTTGGAATGATACCAAAACGATCTTGTAAACATTTCGCAAATTTATAAGTAGTGGATTCCATTGGTGTTCCATATAAACTGAAATCAATGTGTTCCTGTGCTTTCCATTTTGCACAGGCATCATTAAGATATTGCATAACTTTCAACCCAAATTCAGTTCCTTCTGGTTCTGTATGAGGAACGCCTGTCATATAACGAACACATTCACATAAACCTGCATATCCTAATGAAATGGTAGAATATCCGTTGAACAGCAGTTTATCGATTGGTTCTCCTTTTTTAAGACGAGCCAAAGCTCCATTTTGCCATAAAATAGGAGCTACATCACTTGGTGTACCTAAAAGACGTTTATGACGGCACATTAATGCCTGATAACACAATTCCAGTCGTTCATCCATGATCTTCCAGAAATCTTCCATAACTCCTTTTGAAGAACAGGCTACATCTACTAAATTAATAGTGACAACTCCCTGATTGAAACGTCCATAATATTTTGGTTTACCATTTTCATCAACATATGGAGTCAAGAAAGAACGGCATCCCATACATGGGTAACAATGTCCTTCGTTATTTTTATCTACTTTTAATTCCAGCATTTTCTTTTCTGAAATATAATCTGGAACCATACGTTTAGAAGTACATTTTGCGGCCAATTCTGTTAAATACCAGTATTTGCTGTCTTTATGGATATTATTTTCTTCCAGTACATAAATTAATTTAGGAAAAGCAGGAGTGATCCACTGTCCGGCTTCGTTTTTAACACCGCGAATTCTTTGTTTTAACATTTCTTCGATGATCAGAGCCAGATCGTCTCGTGTCTGACCTTCTTCCACTTCATTCAGGTACATGAAGACTGTCACAAATGGAGCCTGTCCATTAGTTGTCATTAATGTGATGACCTGATATTGAATCATCTGTACCCCTTTTTCAATTTCACGGTGCACTCTCATTTCGGCCATCGCATTGATTTTTTCTTCATCATAAGGCATGTTCAAAGATTCAAATTCCTCTTTTACTTCACGTCTTGCCTTTTCACGACTGACCTGTACAAAAGGAGCCAGATGAGATAAAGTAACACTCTGTCCGCCGTATTGTGAACTGGCAACCTGTGCAATGATCTGAGTAGCTACGTTACAGGCTGTTGAAAAACTATGAGGTTTTTCAATCATCGTTTCTGAAATTACAGTTCCATTCTGAAGCATATCTTCTAAATTTACCAGACAGCAATTGTGCATATGCTGTGCAAAATAATCGGAATCATGGAAATGAATCAATCCATTTTCGTGAGCTTCAATGATTTCCTGTGGCAAAAGAAAACGACGAGTGATATCTTTAGATACTTCTCCAGCCATATAATCTCTTTGTACGCTGTTGACCAAAGGGTTTTTATTGGAGTTTTCCTGTTTTACTTCTTCATTGTTTCTTTCCAGCAAGCTTAAAATCTGTTTGTCTGTAGAGTTGGCTTTACGAACCAAAGCTCTTTCATATCGATAAGTAATATAATTATGGGCAACCGCAAAATATTTTTCGCGCATAATTTCAGTTTCAACCATATCTTGAATTTCTTCTACGCTTGGACTTCTTTTCAGAGCTTCACATTTCATTAATACAGTTCTGGCAATATTTTTGATTTGTGCTTCACTCATTTGTGAATGCGTTGTTGCTCTGTTTGCTTTACGAATGGCATTTTCAATCTTTTTGACATCGAAAATGACTTCTTCTCCACTTCTTTTTATAACTTTCATGTCTTGCACCTCTTTATTCTGACAATATAGTTGACATTTCAACTATATTTATTGACGTATTAATAGTATAGCTAAAAAAAATTTGAAACACAATATAGACAATCATTAAAATTTGTGCTGTAGAAAAAAATTAGAAATCTCTTCGAGCATAAATCACTTTTCCGATAATCTGTACAGGAAGCGTTTTTACTTCTTCCCATGTAAATATTTTTGGTTCTACATCCGGATTGGCGGCCTCTAATATTAAATACTTTTCTTTTTTAATGATTCGCTTTACTGTTACTTCTTCGTTTTCAATTAAGACAATGCCAATGGTGTTACTTATTACATCGTTTACTGATTTGACATATAGAAGATCCTGATCGTGAATTTTTGCCTGAATCATAGAATTTCCTTCTACTCTTAAAAAATAATCTCCCTGTTCATATTCTTTTTCACTTACAGACAGATAACCTTCTATATTTTCCTGGGCAAATAGACCATATCCGGCTTTTACAGTTCCTAAAATAGGCTTTTCAAACGAAAATTGTGTAATTCTTGTCATCTGATCAAAATCAATTCCAATTAAAGAAGATAATTTTTGTAAGGTATCTGGAGAAATTTTTTTGATTTGTCCATTACACCATCGCGAAACCGTAGATTTGGTCACACCTATTTTTTGAGCAATATAATCGTTTGTCACATTGGTTTGTCTTTTATATTCATTTAAAATCTGCTGTATATTCATATTTTTATTGTATCATATTGCGACATGTATGCAATTACAATTTATAAGTTGCGTAAAAGTTGCACATAATTTATAATGAAACCGGGTGATAGTATGCTGTTTAAATATTATATTGATGTAGTTACAATGATTGAACAGGATGGGACTTTGATTCCAATGTTTGTGAAATGGAAGGAAAAGCTGTATAAAGTGGATAAAGTATTGCAGGTCTGTGATAAATTTTCAATGGCAGGAGGGTGCGGAAAATGTTATCAGTGCCTGTTTGGAGAACAGATACGAAATTTATATTGGGAAAAAGACCGGTGGTTTTTAGAAACAAATGTTTTTTGTCCCGAAATTTCTTAAATCTGATATAATACTCTTACTATGAAATACAGTGTATGTGTTATGGCGGCGGGGATGGGAAGCCGCACGCAATTAAATTATAATAAAGTTTTCTATAAATTGAATGAAGAACAGACGGTGCTGGATCGATGTCTGTCTTTATTTTTAGAAGATGAAGATTGTCATCAGATAATTATTGTCAGTGCTTTGTATGAAAAAGAATATGTTTCAGATCTTTATAAAGAATATGAAAAAATAGAAGTGACTACAGGAGGAGATACACGTCAGCAAAGTGTGTACAATGGTCTTTTAAAAGTGACAAGTCCATATGTTATGATCCAGGATGGAGCTCGTCCTTATTTGAAAAAAGAAAATCTTCAGGCTTTAAAGGAAACCTTAAAGACAGA
This sequence comes from Floccifex porci, assembly GCF_009696175.1. Classification (GTDB taxonomy): domain Bacteria; phylum Bacillota_I; class Bacilli_A; order Erysipelotrichales; family Erysipelotrichaceae; genus Floccifex; species Floccifex porci. Next base: position 58,216 of record NZ_VUMM01000003.1, on the reverse strand, counting down.
GGATGCCTGTTTGCTGATGGTCCCTAGTGTGGATACATCGAAAATCGTTGTAGATGGATATGTAAAAGAAACTTTGGTTCGTTCTATGGTTTATAATGCACAGACGCCACAATGTTTTAAAACGGATCTTTTAAGAAGCTGCCATAAAAAGGCATTGAAAGATCATCGCATTGGAACCGATGATGCCCAGCTGATTGAATGGTATTCAAATGTAAAAGTAAAAATGGTTTTAGGGGACGAATCCAATATTAAAATCACACATCCTAAAGATTTATTGTGAGGAATTTATGGAATATTCAGCTTTATTGTTTGGCAAAAATGAGTCCATTGATCTGTTTTTAGAAGATAAGGATTGTCTTCAGATTGTACAATGTTTAAATGCAGATGAGATGAAAGATTTAAAGCCTGAAAAAAAGGTGATGTTTGTACGGATGTCTGATAAGTTATATGTGGCTTTACTGATGGGATTAAAAGCTGTTTCACAGGAAAATGTACTTGTGATAAAGGAAAAAATGGAAGTTACTTTATTACAGAAAATAAAAAAAGAACTGAGTGAATATCCGGCAATCTACTACAATGAGAACATACAGGCTTTTGATACTCGTCTGGTCATGTTTTGTCTTCAGGTGGCGATTGAATCTAATTTTGCGATTGATTCGTATTCGAAGGCGGTTGAAATTTTAGGATCCACTCCTTTAAAAAAGATATAGAATTCACACAAATTTAATAAAAATTTAAGTATTCTGTTTACATAAAAAGAATATACTGAACATAGAGAGGATGATTTTATGATATTTCAAAAACCAACTATGCCTGTGATTCGTATCAGTAAAGTTAAGGCATTGATTGTTTATGTAATTGTTTTGGCGATTGCGTATTATCTTATGTTACCGCCACTAAACTGGCATTCACCGGCTTTCTGGTCGTTTTTTACGCCAGCTATTTTAATTCTTCTGGTTATTTTAACGATGTTTTCTTCCCAGGGGGTTCAAGCACCTAAAAAACCGGTTGTGATTTTTGGATTGGTACTGATCCTTGCACCATCTTTATTAGGGATCATGGGAATTCGTTTGTTTCATTCAAATGAATATGCGAATCGTATCAATGTAGAAACAACAGAATTCAATACCATTGGAGAAGTGGATTTCACAAAAACTGCCATTATTGATCGAGATACAACCGAAGCATTAGGGGATCGTGTTATGGGTCAGATGTCGGATTGGGTTTCTCAGTTTGAAGTAAGTGATGAATATACACAGATTTCTTATAAAGACAGTGTATATCGTGTGACACCATTGGAATATGCGGATTTCTTTAAATGGTGGGCTAATAAAAGTGAAGGGATTCCCGCCTATATTACAGTGGATTCTACTGATGGAACGGCAAAACTTGTGCGTTTAAAAGATATGGGTCTGGATAATATGAAATATGTACCTTCCAGTTTATTTAATAAAAATTTAATGCGTCATTTACGTTTTCAGTACCCTATGGAAATTTTTGGATCGCCTTCTTTTGAAATAGATGAAAAAGGGCATCCATGGTATGTATGTTCTACTTATTCTTATAAGCTGGTGGGAAATAAAAAATATGTAACAGGTGCTATTTTCATGGATCCAATTACAGGAGAAAGTACCAAATACGATTTAAAATCTGTGCCAAAATGGGCGGATCGAATTTTTCCGGAAGCTTTAGTCATTGAAGAAATTGATGATTATGGTTCTCTTCAGAAAGGATTTATAAATTCCATTATTGGACAGAAAGGTGTAATCAAATCCAGCAGTGGATACAATTATATTGAAAAAGATGGAGACATCTGGCTTTATACTGGAGTGACCAGTGCCAATTCGGATTCCAGTAATTTAGGATTTATTCTGGTGAATTTAAGAACGCATGAAGCTTTACGAATTGATGCACCAGGAGCCAACGAAACAAGCGCAATGAAATCAGCGGAAGATGAAGTACAGAATTATGGCTATAAGGCAACATTCCCAGTTCTTGTCAATGTAAATGGACAGCCAACCTATCTGATGTCTTTAAGAGCAGATACGAGCAATTCTTCACAAAGTGTATTAAAGATGTATGCGATGGTAGATGCCACAGACTATCAGAAAGTCGCAACAGTCAGTGTGGATCAGGGTCTGAATGTATTAAAGAAAGAAATGATTGCTTTACAGGGAGTTACTTCCAGTGATGAAGTTGTTTATGAAAAGAAAGAAATTACGGTTTCAAATTTGAATAAAGTATTTGTGGAAGGCAATACAATTTACTATTTTGAAGATCAGGATGGTAAAAAATATCGAATGGATTTCACAACAAAATATGAAGAACAGTTGGCTTTCCTGAAAAATGGAGATACCGTTTCCATTGAATATTTAGAATCGGAAGGAGTGCAGCTGGTTCATTCTTTTGAATAATAAAAGGACAGGTTATTTTTGGGATAACCTGTCTGTTTTATTTTAGACGAATGGTTTTCATGACTTGAGGTGTCTTTGGTTTATCTCTGAAGTCCGTTTTTACGCTGGCAATTTTATCAACCACTTCAATTCCTTTTGTGATCTTCCCAAATGCTGCATATTGTCCATCCAGATGAGGAGCGTCTTTATGCATGATAAAGAATTGTGAGCTGGCAGAATTTGGGTCATATGTTCTTGCCATGGATAGTACGCCACGAGTGTGTTTTAACGTATTTCTGAATCCGTTGGCATCAAATTCACCTTTGATTGTTTCTTTTGAACCACCGGTTCCATTTCCTTTTGGATCTCCTCCCTGAATCATGAATCCAGGAATCACGCGATGGAAAATGATTCCGTCATAAAATTTTTCTTCAATCAGTTTCACAAAATTTTTAACTGTTTCAGGAGCTATAGATGGATACAGTTCAGCTTCCATTACATCTCCATTTTCCATGGTAATGATAATTTCAATTGTTTTCATAGAATTCCTCCAATATTACCATTATACACAAAAATATTAAGAATGTGATACAATAGCTTTGAGGTGATTTTGTGAAATCGTTAAAAAACATATCTATTAAACCGGTTCTTGTGCCTTTATGTTATTTATATTTATTAAGTTTAATTTATAATTTTGTGTTTTTAATGGGATCGATGTATCTTACCGGTTTATTATTTTTTATATTTGAAATTGGAATGGGATTGATTTCCAGTATAGGATTTTACTGGTTATGTTTAAAAATATGGAAAATGGAAGGTTTTAATAAAAATACTGTTTTAAAAGTATTAACACTTGAACTTTTCTATTTGTTTATTTGTCTGGTCATACTTCAGCCTTTAGCTTCTATGGATAATCTTCTTTGTCAGGTAATAGGATTGATTTTTATGGTCTCTATGATTCCGGTACAACTGATTTATTTTCATGGACTGGCTATTGGAAAACAGACTTTTAAATCTATTTTTTCTTATATTGGACAAGTATTAAAGAAAGAGAATCGTTCCATCACGAACAAGTTTTGTGTCTGTTTACTGATTGTACTGCTGCTGGATACTCTTTCGTCTGGAATGATGTCTGCTGCTAATGGTATTAATACGTGTTCTCTTTGTACACTTATGATACTATATGGTAATCCATTAATGAGCGGAATGGTGTTTTCTTTTTTTGCTTTGAGTCTTCAGCTGGAAATAATAGACTTACTGGCTTATGCAGGAATGTATTTATTATTGGCAATCTGTTATGGTCTGATTGATGTAAATTATATATTATTTATTAAACGAAAGAGTACATTAGATGAATCTTGAAGAAATGAAATGCACCAAAAGACGCATTGAATTATTAAATCGTATGGGTATTTATAGTGTAGAAGAATTATTGAGAACATATCCAACCCGATATGAAACGATTCAGTCTACACCTTTTTTAGAATGGAAAGAAAACGATATGGTCTGTTTTGAAGGATTGATCTGTAAACAGGCATATGTAGTTCGTTTATCTAAAAATCGTTCAATGACAAAATTTAAAGTGATCAGCTGGGATGAAGAATTGGAAATTACTTTATTTAATCGACCATGGGTTCAACAATTCAAGTTTGGACAGCGTATTACTTTATTTGGACAGTATCAGGGAAATTATAAAGTCAGAGCAAATAATTATAATTTTAAACCTTTAAAAGAACAGCTGGGAATTCATCCTGTTTACAGTCTGACAGAAGGTTTGAAACAGAGTGAAATGTATTCTTTGATTCAGAAAGCATTGTCCTATATAAATACAATTGAAGATGTGATTCCAGAGAGATATCGTTTAACCTATCGCTTATTGACTCATGAACAGGCATATACCATGATTCATGTTCCAAAAAGTCAGAAAGAAATTGAAATGGCTCTTCGCAGCTTAAAGTATGAAGAATTTCTGAAATTTCAATGTGTCATGCAGGCTGTACAGAATACAAAGCTGCAGACAGAATTTAAAATTCCTAAAAAATTTGATGAAAATAAAATTGAACAATGGATTCAGTCTTTGCCTTATACACTGACTCACGATCAGTTATCTGGAATTCATGAAATATTGAAAGATATGAAATCCAGAAAGATTATGTTTCGTCTAGTTCAGGGAGATGTCGGGTGCGGAAAAACTATGGTGGCCATTGCTTCTTTGTATGCCTGTGCATTATCTGGATACCAGGCTGTATTTCTGGCTCCTACAGAAATACTGGCTAAGCAGCATTACCTGAATTTAAAAGAACAGAATTTACCAGTGTCATATTATGTTTCTTCTTTAAATTCGAAAACAAAAAAGGAAGTATTAGATGGATTGAAAGATGGAAGTCTTCCGCTGGTTGTGGGAACTCATGCCCTATTTCAGGAAAATGTGGAATTTAATCGTTTGGGACTTGTAATTATTGATGAACAGCAGCGTTTTGGTGTGAAACAGAGAAGGTCTCTGCTGGAAAAAGGTCAGAATGTGGACTTTTTAATGATGTCAGCCACTCCGATTCCTAGAACCTATGCACATTTTCTATTTGGAGATATGGATATTACCAACATTAAGCAGATGCCCCCAGGAAGAAAACCAGTTTGTACTCGTTATATAAAAGGAAAAAGCATGGCTCCTGTTCTACCTGAAATATTAGAAGCCATTGAAAAAGGAAAGCAATGTTATGTGGTTTGCCCATCCATTGAAGAAAATGAAATGGCTATGCGCGATGCGACTTCTATTTATAATGGAATGAAAAAATCTTTAAAAAATGTAAGAATAGGTTTATTGCATGGAAAGTTAAAAAAAGAAGAAAAAGAAGAGGTAATGAATCAGTTTGTGAAACATGAAATAGATATTCTTGTCAGTACTACGGTTATTGAAGTAGGAATTGATGTGAAAAATGCGACCTATATGGTGATTTATGATGCGCATCGATTTGGCTTGAGCACACTTCATCAATTAAGAGGAAGATGTGCACGAAGCAATGAACAGGGACATTGTTTCTTATTAAGCAGTTCTAGTGATGAACAGGCTATAAAACGACTTCAAATGTTAGAAACATTAACAGATGGGTTTCAGGTGACAGAATATGATTTACAAATTCGAGGACCTGGAGATATATTAGGCATTCGACAGAGTGGACTTCCTAACTTTATATTGGGAGATCTGAATAAAGATAGAGCCATTATGGATGTCTGTATCCAGGATGCGAGAGAGATATTAGAAAGGAATGAGGATCAAAATATGCTTTCTTTTGTGCATAAGGCAGTGGAAAAGGCAGAATACTTTGATTAAAATAAAACTATGAATAAAGAAAAAATAAAAACAAAGCTGACTTATTTTTTCTCTTTATCTGTAATCTGTATCTTACTTGTACTGATCACTTATATATTCTTTTTAAGAACCATTGAAGTAGATGTCATGCAGGGATTGGATATTCAATATACGGGAGAAAATGGAATGGCTTTGGCGGTCTGTAAAAATAATACATTGGATATCAATCAAAGAACACAGGACTTTTTACAGAGTGTAACATATACGATTGCTCCCAATGAAAATTTAAGCAATGGAGACGTTGTTCATGTCAGTGCATCCTATGATGAACAATTGGCCAGTCAGTATCATTTTAAACCTGTACATTTAGAAGCGGATATTGTGGTAGAAGGATTGAATAATCGATACGATTCTTTAGCAGATATTGATAAGAAATATATTGATAAGGTATTAAAGGCGTCTTTGGAATACGTTGAATCCAATGTTGAACAGATATTTGAAATCAATGAACAGAAAGAAGCAGAATTTATAGAAGCACAAAGTGTATATAGAGTATTTATGAAATCAAACAGTTCAAAATCGAGTGATCGAATTCTTGTGATATACCGGTTGATTTATGAATACCAGGATTCAAGAATGGCACTGTATTATACGGTATCGGTTCCAGAAATCAATGATGGAATGAAAGTGGATAAACAGGACATATTTGGGGAAAAAGCGTATTTATCGGATAATGAATGGCAGATTCTGAATTTTGATGCTTATATACAAAGAGTATATGGAAGCCAGTATAATATTGAAAGAATTGAATAAAGAGGTATGATTGAGACATACCTCTTTATTAATACACTCGAGTATATTTTTTAAACAGTTTGTCGTTTACGTCTTCATTTCCATCGCAATTTAAAGAAACAAATACAGGAGGCTGTACTCCATTTTTTAATAGTTCCTGTCCACAAGCTACATTAATGGCCTGAACGATGAACGAATTGGCCATACTGGAAGTAGGACACATTCCTGCATTCATTCCTTCCAGCTGTAAAGCACTGTCACCAATCACACCGCAATTGTCGATGACAATATCAGCAATATCTTTTAGCAGCAATCCAGATTCATGACGGCTTGTGACCTGGCTGGAATGATTAATATTGGTGATGGCAATAACTTTTGCCCCTCTTTTTTTGGATTCAATGGCTAATTCAACAGGATAGGCATTTCTTCCTGAATTTGAAGCAATTAAAACGACATCGTCTTTGGAAATATGATACAGCTCAGCCAGAATACTGGCATATCCATTCAATCGTTCCAGATAAGAACTTTTGGTTGGATGTTCGGTTAAAGTTAATTCACTGGTCAGAATGGGTTTGACAAAAGCCAGACCACCTGCTCTTCCATAAAATTCTTCGGTTACGGTATGAGAGTGTCCGGAACCACTGACAAAAAATTGATGACCATTCATAAAAGCATGGGCAATTAATATACCAGAGGCTTCTAAATTTTCACTTTGTGTTTCTTCAATCTTTCGAATCAGGTTCAAACCAATTTCAAATACTTCTTTCATAACTAGAATCCGATCTTCTGAATTATCTCACTAAAATCAACGCTTTCAATTGGATTGAATTCAATTTGAATCACATCTGAATCCTTATATCTTGGAATTAAATGAACATGAAAATGATGAACGCTTTGACCTGCCTGTTCACCTACATTTGATAAAATGTTGATTCCATCGCAATGTAAGTTTTCCTGCATCTTTTTCGCAATTTTCTGAGCCACTTCCATTACATGATTCAAATCATCAGAAGAACATTCAACAAAAGATTCATAATGTTTTTTAGGGATAACCAGTGTATGACCATAAGCAGTGGGATTGACATCCAGAAAGGCCAGTACCTGATCGTCTTCATAAATCGTATAATTAGGGATTTCTTTGTTTACAATTTTACAGAATATGCACATATTATATATCTCCTTTTGATAAGGTAAGTATACATCATAAAAAAGCGAAAAGACAAGCTAAGGGGATGCTTGCCTTTTCATAAATTAAGGGGATAGAAAATTAGTATGAATATCAATTCATACCGGCAAGGCTTTAAATGTTCCTTGCTTGATAGAAGTATATCATATATATAAACACAAAATGTGTGAAATATATGGGAAAATATGTGAAATGAATGTTTTTTGACTTTTTTTTCTTTATTTTTTTATATAGAAAGCCATTTTTAATAGAAAAGTGGGGGATGATACCATTAAAAAGGAGATAATAGAAAATGCTCTATGATTTCAATCAGAAAACGATTGAAGTATGCTATAATAAAGTGAAATTAGAGGTTTTATATGATAAGAAGAAGTGTGAAGAAGATTGCGGAAATGTTAGAAAGTACCGCTTATGGAAATGTAGAACAGATGATTGAAGGAGTTCAAATTGATTCAAGACAGGTAGATAAGAACTCTTTATTTATACCGATGATCGGACAAAAAGTGGATGGACATTCTTTTGTGGAAGAAATAAAAGATCGTGTGGGAGCTGTATTATGGCAGAAAGACCATCTTCCTTATCCAGAAGGGATTCCGTATATACTGGTAGAGGATACTACAAAAGCGTTACAGCTTTTATCAAAAGCTTATCTGGAACAGCTTCATTGTAAAATATATGCGATTACTGGTTCAAATGGAAAGACCAGCTGTAAAGATATGCTGTGTTCCATTTTTTCTCAGGAAAAGAAGACCCAGAAAACACAGGGAAATCACAACAATGAAATTGGACTTCCTTTAACGATATTAGAATTTGATGAAGATGTAGAAGTTGGAATTCTGGAAATGGGTATGGAAAATCGAAAGGAAATTGAATTTTTATGCTCATTGGCACAGCCAGATTGTACCATTATCACAACGATTGGTTCGGCACATATGGAAAATCTGGGTGGTAAATATGAAATTGCACAGGCAAAATGTGAAATTTTTGAGAATATGAAAGATTATGGAACATTATTCTATAATCATGAAAGTAAAGAAATTGAAGAAGTGTTAAAAACATTGGATTTTAAACATAAAAAAGCCATTCCTTTTGGGAAAGATACATCCATTTGTATTACTTCGGATTTAAAATTTGTGAAAGACTGTATGACATTTACGTGTTCCTGTCTGCATTCAGAAGTAAAAGTACATGCATTAGGGGCTCATCAGGCAACCAATGCTTTGCCTTGTATTGCCCTGGCATTACAGGAAGGTATTAAAGAAGAGTCTATTTTAAAAGGATTGTCTGAAATGGAAATGACAAAAATGAGAACGCAGCTGATTCAGCTGGGTCCATGTAAAATATTGGATGATTCTTATAAATCCAATCCAGAAAGTGCAATGGCAGCCATTGATACGTTAATGAGTCTTCCCGCAAAACATCATATTGCCGTATTATCGGATATGCTGGATTTAGGAAAAGATGAAGTGGCTCTGCATGAAAATATTGGTTCTTATGCATTAAAATCCGGAATTGATGTATTAATTTGCTGTGGACCTCTATCCAAATTCACGGCAAAGGCGTACAATGGTCAGTGGTTTGAAACAAAAGAAGAATGTGTTCAGATACTGAAAACGTATATCAGTCAGGATAGTGCGATTCTGATCAAAGGAAGTCGTGCTATGGCTATGGATAAAATTGTGAGTGCATTGATCAGGGAGGAATAGTTATGCGATTGAAATTAGGTGTAATTTTTGGAGGACAAAGCAGTGAATATTCGGTTTCACTTCATTCCACTGCTTCCTTTTTAAGACAGATTCATGAAGAAAAATATGAAATTATAAAAATTGGAATCGATACAGAAGGACATTTTTATGTATACAATGGATCCATCGATGATTTAGAACACGATCACTGGAAAAAAGAAGAAAACTGTATTCCATGTGCATGGGTTCATAAAGGAGTTATTTTACTGGATGGATCCAGTCAGTTTGTTCCATTGGATTGTGTATTTCCAGTCGTTCATGGAAAGAATTGTGAAGATGGTACACTGCAGGGCTTGCTGGAAGTGATGAACATTCATTATGTTGGATGCGATACAATGAGCAGTGCAATTTCTATGGATAAAGAAATCATGCATATCTTATGTGATGAAGCTCATATTCCCTGTGCAAAATATGTATGTTTAAATAAACGTAAAGAAAATCTGACTTTTGAACAGATTAAAGAACAGTTTCCTTTGCCTTGGATCGTTAAACCATGCAATGCTGGAAGCAGTTATGGAGTTTCAAAAGTAAACAATAAAGAAGAATTTGATAAAGCAGTAGAAGAAGCTTTTTATTATGATGGTCGTGGAAAAATCCTGGTAGAAGAAATGATTGATGGATTTGAAATTGGCTGTGCGGTTATGGGAAATGAAACGATTCGTACAGGAAGCTGTGATGAAATTGAAATTACTCGTGGTATTTTTGATTTTGAAGGAAAATATGCGATGGATGGAGCCAACATTTATTGTCCAGCTCGTATTTCAAAAGAAATTTTTGACCAGGCACAGACTCTTGCCAGAGAAGTTTATGTCGCAATGAACTGCTCAGGGCTGGCTCGTGTAGATATGTTTGTGACAAAAGATCAGAAAGTGATTTTAAATGAATTGAATACCATTCCAGGAATGACTGCAACATCAAGATATCCATCTATGATGAAAGAAGCGGGATTGGAATTCCCGGATCTGATCGATCAGCTGATTGAACTGGCTATGCAAAGGGTGGTTGGAGCATGTTAGCTTCTTATAGTCGCTGCTGGGCAGAAATTGATACTCAGGCCATAAGCCATAATGTGAAAGAAGTTCAGAAACTGATTGGACAGACAAAAATTATGGGAATCGTAAAAGCCAATGCGTATGGACATGGAGACATTGAATGTGCCAGAGCTTTAGTTGAATGTGGCATTGATTATTTTGGTGTTTCCAGTGTGGATGAAGCGTTGCGTTTACGTCAGGCAGGAATCTGTGAAAATATTCTGATATTAGGATATACACCAGAAGAGCATTTTCATTATCTTCATGAAGAAAACATTGTACAGTCTTTAATTTCTTACTCATATGCACAATGTCTGAATGATTACGCAAAAGAAAAAAAAGTTAAGATTCGTGCACATTGTAAAGTGGATACAGGTATGTGTCGAACAGGAATTATTTACCAGGATCAGGAAAAGAATCTGGATGAAATCGTATCCGAATATCAAATGTCTAATCTTCAGGTAGAGGGGATCTTTTCTCACTTTCCTGTAAGTGATGATTTATCAAAAGAAAATAAAGATTTTACCAGTCATCAGATTGAACTGTTTCATGAAGTAATTGTCGCTTTAAAAGAAAAAGGAATTGATCCTGGAATTCGTCATATTCAGAACAGTTATGGGATCTTAAATTATGGAGATCTGGGATTTGATTACTGTCGACCTGGTTTGTTGTATATGGGTGTGACAAGTGATGATTCCATTCCTATTGAATCCCAGCCAGATTTTATTCCGATTTTATCGTTGTATGCCAATGTCAGTTTGGTAAAATGGATCCATCCCGGACAAAGCGTCAGCTATGGAAGACATTATATTGCGTCAAAACCTGTAAAAGTGGCTACAATCAGTATCGGATATGCTGATGGACTTCCGCGTCTGGTATCCAATCAGAATCTGGAAGTTCTTGTCAATGGAGTTCGCTGTCCGTTGATTGGAAATATTTGTATGGATCAGTGCATGGTCGATGTTACCAATGTGGATTCTGTTCATCAAGGGGATATTGTATGTATTATTGGGACACAAAATGGGGAAAGAGTGACAGTGGATCAGATCAGTCGACTGGCACATACCATTAATAATGAAACACTTTCCTGTATTACAGCTCGTGTTCCAAGATTAGAAAAGAGGTAGGGGATGACAAAAAAGAAATATGCGATGATTGATATTGCCAAATACATTTCGGCTTTATTAGTGGTTTGTATTCATACGTTTCCATTTTATGAAATCAGTGAAACGTTAAATACATATTGGATCCAGACAATCTGTCGTATTGCCGTACCATTCTTTTTTACTACTTCTGGTTTTTTCTTTTTTAGAAAATGGTCAAACGATAAAGAAACGAATAAGAAAAATGTAAAACATTATTTATTGCGTCTATTAAAAATTTATTTAATATGGACCGTCATCTATTTACCTTATTCAATATATGATTATACACGTGATGGTTTTTCAATTATGAATATCATATCGTATATAAGAGATTTGGTATTGAATGGAAGTTACTATCATTTATGGTTTTTACCAGCTTTAATGACAGCAACTTTAATTGTTTGTTTTGTCTATTCTAAAAAAGGATTGATGACGACTTTAAAATTAAGTTTAATTTTATATATATTTGGATATTTTATTAATGTATATGCGCCTGTATGGGAACAGATACCCGTTCTTTCTTTCTTTTATGCTTTTTTCACAAAAGTATTCACAACCGCAAGAAATGGATTCTTTTTTGGTCCTTTATTTGTAAGCATAGGATTATTGTTGTCAAAAACAAGAAGATTGCCTGTAAAAGTCAATGGAATTGGCTTTGGGATCAGTTTTATTTTACTGGTGATTGAAGTAACAATTTATCGTTTTACAGGAATTTTAAGAGATCTGACAAGTATGTATTTATCTTTGATTCCAGCAGTATACTTTTTTGTGAACTGGATGCTGACAATCAAAAAACCATATAAAGATACATATTTGACATTAAGAAATGAATCACTGCTGATTTATACATCCCATATATTATTCGCAAAAGTATTATTGATTCTATTCCCAAAAGCTCATCTGGTTGTCTATTTTGTGACACTGGCATTGTCTCAGGGATTTGCGACATTTGTGATTCGATATAAAGAAAAATATCCAATTTTAGAAAATCTGGTATAAATTATGATTCGAGTTTTTCAGGTAAAATGCAGCTCACAGGAAAATAAGGAAATCGAGAAACAGCTATTGAAAAAATTGAATATTTCAAAAAAAGACCTTTTTTCATGGCGGATTCATAGAAAAAGCGTGGATGCCCGCAAACAAAAGGTCTTATTTTCTTATGTGATCGACTGCCAAATTAAAAATGAAAAGAAAGCATTAAAAGATAAAGATGTTCAGATATGTCCAGATGAAACCTATTATTTTCCAGCATCTGGATCTTTGCCTCTGGAAAGTCGTCCTGTGATTGCTGGCTTCGGGCCTGCTGGAATGTTTGCGGCTCTGATTTTAGCACAGGCAGGATATCGTCCCATTGTGATTGAAAGAGGAAGCGAAGTACAGAAACGAATGGAAAAGGTCAACCGTTTCTGGAAAGAAGGCATTCTGGATGAAGAATGTAACGTTCAATTTGGAGAAGGAGGAGCTGGAACCTTTAGTGATGGGAAATTAACCACTCGTTCTAAAGATGCAAGGGCTCGTAAAGTATTGGAAGAACTGCATCGTTTTGGGGCAAAAGAGGAAATTCTCATAGATGCTCATCCTCACATTGGAACGGATGCTTTTGTACGGATTCTGCAGAATATTCGTAAAGAAATCATTCGATGTGGAGGCTCTATTTTATTCGATTCAAAATTAGAAGATATAGAAGTAAAAGAGGGAAAGATTGAATCCATCTGGGTGAATGGGGAAAAATTACCTTGCCAGGCTTTAATTTTGAGTATCGGCCATTCGGCAGAAGACACCATTGGGATGTTGTATAAAAAAGGTTTATGTATGGAAAACAAGCCTTATGCCATAGGAGTCAGAATTGAACACACCCAGCAGTATATCAATGAGGCGATGTTAAAAGAATATGCCACGGATCCTCGACTGATTCCAGCCCGCTATCAGTTAACGTATACAGCCAGCAATCGTAAAGGTGTGTATTCATTCTGTATGTGTCCAGGAGGCTATGTGATTCCCTGCAGTTCACAGAAAGGCAAACTGGTGATCAATGGAATGAGTTATGCATCTCGTGATGGAGTCAATGCCAATAGTGCTTTGCTGGTACAGGTCAATGAATCGGATTATGGCAAAGAATTGTTTGCTGGTCTTTCTTATCAGAGAAATCTGGAAGAAAAGGCATATAATATGAGTGGTTCTTATAAAACAATTGTTCAGCTGGCAAAAGACTATGTGAACAATGTGACCAGTGACCATTTTGAAGAAGTAAAACCAACCTATGCATTAGGATATCATTTTGGAAATTTAAACGATTTATTCAGTAAAGAAGTCAATCAGGCTTTAAAAGAAGCATTACTGGATTTTGAAAAAAGAGTTCCAGGTTTTGTTTATCAGGGGGCCATTCTTTCTGCAGTGGAATCCAGAAGTTCTTCCAGTATACGGATTATAAGAGATGCTTCGCTGCAGTCCAATATTCAGGGAATCTATCCTTGTGGAGAAGGATCAGGTTATGCAGGAGGAATTATGACCAGTGCCATTGATGGAATTCGCTGTGCAGAGTCCATTATTTCAAAATATAAGAAAAAGTGAGGTGAATCAGATGGGTGCATACTGTAAAGGATGCGGTGTTATGCTGCAGAATGAAAGAAAAGATCAGATTGGATACGTTCCAACATTAGATGCCATATATTGTCAAAGATGTTTTAAAATACGAAATTATGGTGATGTTGTATTTTCTATGCAGCAGGGAATTGAATCCAATAAAACATTCAGTAAAATCAATGAAATCGACGCAATCGTTTTCTGGATCGTCGATCTGTTTGCCTTTGAATCCAGTCTGATTCCTAAATTAAATCAGAAATTACCAGGAAAAGATATTATTATGGTCTTAACCAAACGAGATCTTCTTCCTAAAACATTATCCATTGAAAAAATCTCATCTTTTGTACAGGAAAGACTGGCTCAGGAAAATATTAAAGTAAAAGATATATTATTGTGTTCAGATCTTTTGAAACAAAGTGCAGAAGCTATACAGTCCATTGAATTTTTAGAACAGGCCATTGATTATTATCGTCAGGATAAAGATGTCATCTTTATGGGAATGGCCAATGTAGGAAAATCAACGATTTTAAATCTTTTAAATCAGAATAAAGTTCTGACAACTTCCTGCAATCCAGGAACCACTCTGGATCTGATTCCGATTGTTCAGGATGGATATACCATCTATGACACACCTGGAATTGAAAATGGACACAGTGTATTAACGTATTTATCCAATAAAGATTTGAAAACGGTTATTCCAGTAAAAACCATTCGTCCATTTGTATCACAGATTTTTGAAGATCAGTCTTTTGCGGCAGCCGGATTGGCTCGTTTAGATATAAAAGTAAAAGGAAAAGCCAGTGTAGTGGCCTATTTTTCACGATCTGTATCCATTCATAGAGGAAAACTGGAAAATGCAGACTCACTGTGGCAAAATCATTTAAATGGAATGCTGTCTCCTTGTCTGGATACGTCTTTGTTGACAATGCATACGTATCATTCAAAAATGAAAGGGGATAAAATGGATATTGTGATCCATGGATTTGGATGGTTCTGTGTAAGTGGGGCCATTGAAGAAATCAGTGTAAAAGTCCATAAAGGAATTTATGTTACATTTAGAAAGGCGATGATTTAATGTTATCAGGTGAAAATAAAAAATATTTAAGAAAATTAAGTATGAACTATCGTTCGATTATACAGGTTGGAAAAGATGGAATCAGTGAAAATCTGATTCAGACATTATCCGATTCGTTAGAAGCCCATGAACTGGTAAAATGTAATTTATTAAAAACCAGTCCAATTTCCACTCGTCAGGCAGCCATTGATCTGGCTTCTTATACGAACAGTGAAGTGGTTCATATTGTAGGACATACTTTTGTATTATATAGAAGAAGCAAAGAAAATAAACTGGGATTAAAGAAATGAAAATTGGTATATTTGGAGGATCGTTTGATCCCATACATTCAGGTCATATAGAAGTTGCCAGACAAGCGTATGCTTTACTGAATCTGGATGAAGTATGGTTTTTACCGAGTTCAAAAACACCATTAAAAGATCGCAATCTAACCGATAATGAAGATCGTAAACATATGATTTCTTTATCCATTCAGAATATTCCTTATTTTTCTTTGTGTACCATAGAAATGGAAAGAGAAGGAATCAGTTATACAATTGATACCGTTTTAGAATTAAAACGATTATATCCGGATTATGATTTTTACTGGATCATTGGAAACGATCAGCTCAAACAGTTTCATTTATGGAAAGAAGCCAATCGTATCTGTGAAGAAGTAAAGGTGGTCTGTTTTAACCGAGATTATCAGATGTCTTCAACAAAATATCCCATTCAATGTTTACATATGAAGGATGTTTGTGTTTCCAGCAGTGAAATTCGAAAAGGAAATAAATTAAATTATTTATGTGATGGAGTACTGGATTATATTTATGAAAAACGATTGTATGTTGAAGAATTTGTGAAATCAAGAGTGAAACCAAAGCGATTTGAACACAGTTTGTCAGTTGCGAAATTATGTTCACAATTTGCCATAAATAATGGTTTAGATGAAAAAAAAGCTTATTATGCAGGTCTGTTTCATGACATTGCCAAAAGTATGACGGTTAAAGAAATGGAACCTTGGATGGATATTTTATGTCCTGAAAATAAAAGCTATGCTCCAGCAGTATGGCATGGATTTGTTGGAAGTGAAATTGTCGATCGTATCTTTGAAATTCACGATCCACAAATTAAAAATGCGATCTATCATCATGTATTAGGAACCAGTGAAGATCCTTATGCGATGATCGTATTCTGTGCGGATAAACTGGATCCATTAAGAGATTATGATACTTCTTATGGAATTGGTTTATGTAATGAAAATATATATAAAGGATTTCTATACGAATGTGAAGAAAATAGAAAATATCTGGAAGGAAAATAATATGGATTTTAATGAAGTGATTTTAAAATCAATCAGTGAAAAAAAAGGTTTTGATATACTGGTGTATGATATGCGTACATTAACGCCTTTTATCGATACAATGATCGTATGTTCTACGAATAATCTTCGTCAGAATTATGCGATTGCCACCAATATAAAAGATCGTTTAAAAGAAGCTGGATATAAAAAATCCATTCGTATGGAAGGAGACAGTGCTTCGAAGTGGA
Organism: Floccifex porci; assembly: GCF_009696175.1. Classification (GTDB taxonomy): domain Bacteria; phylum Bacillota_I; class Bacilli_A; order Erysipelotrichales; family Erysipelotrichaceae; genus Floccifex; species Floccifex porci. The sequence goes on along the minus strand of NZ_VUMM01000003.1, from coordinate 41,426 downwards.
TCTTAATGGATTTAAATGAAACAGTGGTTCATTTATTTGTAAAAGAAGAAAGGCAGGTGTATCAGCTGGATCGTCTGTATTGCGATGTTCCAGTAAAACGTTATGATTTATGATAAATTGTCTTTCTATTACGATGAACTGGTAAAAGATGACCAGGCTACACAGGCCTGGGTGAATTGGATAATGGATTCAGTATCTTCCCCCTGTGAATTACTGGATTTAGCTTGTGGAAGTGCGGAAATATCTCTTTTGTTAGCTAAAAACGGGTTTCAGGTCAGTGCCCTGGATTTAAGTCAGGGTATGATTCAGGCGGCAAAAGAAAAAGATAAAAAACATAAAATTCAGTTTTATTGTCAGGACATGAAAAATTTATCCAATTTGAATACATACGATGTCATTACATGTTTATGCGATAGTTTTAATTATATTCTTTCGAAAGAAGAAGTGTCTTTGTTTTTTAAAGAAGTATCTATGCATTTAAAAAAAGATGGATTGTTTTTCTTCGATTCACATTCTTTAGATCGTCTGGTCGAATTTGAAGAAGAATTTAATGAAACAGGATGTTTTGAAGATTGTCAGTACCAATGGTCGATTCTTTCGGAAGACGATTACATCTATCAGGATTTTGCGTTTTATCTGGATGATGGAAAAATTGTTCAGGAACATCACATTCAAAGAGTGTATACGCCAGAATGGCTGGAAACAGAATTAAAAAAATATTTTGAAATCCTGAAAGTCACTACGGATTTTGATTTAGAGGGAATTCAGGAAGGGGAAAAATATTTTTATGTATGCAGGAGGTTGTTATGATTGGAATTATTGCTGCAATGGATGCCGAAATTACTGAAATTGAAAAGTTTGTGAATGTAACATCGAAACAGACAATTGCACGAAGTGAATTTATTTATGGAACGATCAAAGATAAAGATGTGGTTCTATGTAAAAGTGGAGTGGGAAAAGGGATGGCCAGTATGTCAACTACTTTATTGTGCATGAATCATTGTTTGGAAGCCATTATTAATATTGGGACAGCTGGAGGACTGATTGAAGAAGAAAACGTACTGGATCTAATTATCAGTGATACCATTGTTCAGGCCGATTACGATACTACACCCATTGACGGGCCTTCTGGATTGGGATTGTCGTTTCAGGCAGATGCTTCTTTAAAGGAATCCTGTATAAAAGCCTGTCAGGCCAACCACATTCCGTATCATGTGGGGACCATTGCTTCACAGGATCTTTTTATGCAAAAAGAAGAAGATTTTCAGAAGCTGATAAAAAATTTTCCAGATTCAATCTGTTCGGAAATGGAAGCAGGTGCCATTGCACAGGTTGCCAGTGCATTTCAGATTCCTTATGTAATTGTTCGATCCATTAGTGATACCATTTATCATCATGAGAATGCTATGGAATTTTCAAAATATGTTTCTCTTGCCAGCCATCAGAGTGCAAAACTGGTTCGTTCTTTTATAGAGGCTTTCTATGAAAAATAAAGGATCCTTTCGATTGACTTTTATTTTATGCATCGTATTATTTCTTATTATCAGTTTAAACTGGTCTTTATTTATCAGTGGGCCAAGTCGTATTCAGGAAGAAAAAAATGAGAAAATTCTTTCTAAAATTGAAAAAAGAGTGGAAGGAATCAAAGGGTTAACCTGTCATATCTTTGATTATGTAACTTTTAATGGTTATACGAACGATACATTATACTGGTTTGATGAGAATGGAGATACGATCACAAAAAGAGAAATATCTGATCTGAATTATGAAAAGGCAAAAGATGTTGCCAAAGAAGAATATAATGTAGACTGTAAAACCATTGAATTGGGTTATGGATACAACAATCCGTGTTATGAAATTGTTGGAACGGATTATATGATCTTAATTGATTTTGATTCATTTGTGCGTGTATATGAAAGGGAAATATAGATGAGCGTTTTTAACACCAATTATTTTAATCGTCGAAACTGGATATTTGAAAATTTAGAAAAACTTCATGTCAATGCACAGGAAGCGCTCGTACTTCTGTTAATTGATTATTATAATGAAATTCATCAGATGATCACTCATGAAATTATTGCGGACAAATTAAAAATTGAAGTGGATGAAGTTGAAGAAATCTTTTTGTCTTTGTCCAATAATGGATATTTATCCATTGATATGAGTGATGGAAATGTTATTTTTAATATTGAAGGAGTTTATCAGGAAAAACCTAAAGGAATTCCTTTAAAAGCATCTTTACTTGAAACTTTTGAATATGAATTTAAACGTCCTTTATCTTCTTATGAAATGCAGAGAATACTGGATATGGCTTCTACTTACGATGAAAGAAGAGTCATTTGTGCTTTGAATGAAGCTGTGGTTTATGAAAAAGTTGATTTGAACTATATTGAAAGAATTCTGATTTCATGGATGAATAAAGGACTGTCAGTTCAGGATGTGGAGAATGGAAAACGATGAATGCCAATGAAATATTAGATGAAATCGAAAAGATTTTTCCAGATGCACAATGTGAACTGGTACACCAGAATCCCTTTCAATTGTTGATTGCGGTGATTCTATCGGCACAGACAACCGATGTTTCGGTCAACAAAATAACACCCGCTTTATTTAAAGCCTATCCAGATGCGAAAGCTATGGCAGAAGCTGAAATTAAAGATATAGAATCGTATATTCATTCCATTGGATTGTATAAAAATAAAGCCAGGTCTTTAAAAAAATGTTCAAAAGATCTGATTGAAAAATTTGATGGACAAGTGCCTTCTACCTATAAAGAATTAATGTCTTTACAGGGAGTGGGAAGAAAAACAGCCAATGTGGTTCGTTCAGTTGCTTTTGATATTCCTTCTTTTGCGGTGGATACGCATGTAGAAAGAGTTTCAAAACGACTGGGTCTGGCAAAACCTTATGACAGTGTGGAAAAAGTAGAAGAAAAATTAAAACGGAAAGTGGATCGAAATCGATGGAATCAGGGACATCATGATATGATTTTCTTTGGCCGATATTTATGCACATCCAGAAATCCGAAATGTGAAACATGTCCGTTTCCTTCCATTTGTCGAAAAGATAAGATAGGTCGATGAACAATCGGCTTTTTTGTGCGAAATAAAGTTAAGCAATTCTATGCTTTTTAAAGTATAATATAAAAAAGAGAGGTATTTTACATGAAAGTTCAAATCAACAGCAATACGGTTAAAGAAACCAATCAGGTATGGGGATATAACGATATTACCTGTATGGCAATGGAAGAATTTGCCGAAGCCATACAAGCCGTTAATAAAGTAAAACGATTTCCAAAAGACTCAAAAATGTATGAAAAATTAAATGAAGAAATTGCGGATGTTCTGGTAATCATTGACCAGCTGGAAGAATTGGGAATGGTGGATCAGAATGCCGTTCAACAGTTTATTGATTTTAAACAGAAAAGACAAGCATCAAGAAATCGTGAAATGTTGTCTTTAAAAGCTAAATAATATAAAAGGGAGGATGTTATGAAAATCGCAATTGGAAACGATCATGGAGCTTATGTTTATAAAAATGAAATTCTGGATATGCTGGTTAAGGAAGGACATGAAGTCATCAATGTTGGATGTGATGGACCAGAATCCGTGGATTATCCAGATTATGCCAGAAAAGTAGCCGATCTGGTCGTTAATCAGAATGTAGACTGTGGGATTCTTTTATGTGGAACAGGAATTGGAATTTCCATTGCGGCCAATAAAGTGAAAGGCATTCGCTGTGCTTTATGCACTGATACAACAATGGCAAAGCTGACAAGAGAACACAACGATGCCAATATTCTGGCTTTAGGACAGAGAACAACTGGTATTGAAACCGCAAAAGATATCGTACACACCTTTTTAAATACACCATTTTCAAATGGAGAAAGACATATAAAGAGAATCCAGAAAATCAAAGAAATAGAAGAAAAAAACCTATGAAATTTTAAAATTTCATAGGACTTTTTTTAATACAAAATAATCTGTATGATATTGTATTTCATTTGATTTTAATTTATTCATGGTATCGATTCGATTTTTAAAGAAAGGAATGGGATCGATAAAACCATGGGTTCCCTTTAATATTTCTACAATCAGTACCGTTTCTTCTTTTGCCTGATTGACTCCGGATTGATTGGGTTCAAAATAATATTTTCCTTCGTTAATCATCAGGTTTCCAAGAAAAATATCTTTAAAATACAATTCATACTTTTCCATAAATTAAGTATAAAGGATTTTATTCAATAGGGAAACAAACTTCCGTAACAAAATCATCTGGATTCTGACTTTGAGCAGGACTGACATGATAAATATTAAACATTGGGCCATTACAGTGATATCCATTGTCTTTGATCCAGGAAACAACAGAAGCAGTGGCTTCATTCATTCCCTGATAGCTTCCTTTTAAAATACAGCTTGCGATCTTAATAGCAGGTAAAGTTTTAAACTTTACGTGTTCGGTATCTTCGTATTTTCCCTTTACGCTCATCCAGATCATGACTTCTACATTTTCTTCTTTGTATTCCTTATCTAGAAATACAGCAGCGGATAAACAGGGGTCATCCGGTATTAGATTTTTACATTCCATTAGTTTACTCCACAACAGGCCTTCTTCTTCATATCTTGGAATAACCATTTGTACTGTGGCAGCATATCTTTCTGGTATTGTTTTTACATTGACATCAAATTTCATAAGTGACTCCTTCTCTAGTCTTTTCAAAGCGGAATCCAAGAGTCGTATTTTATATTCGTATTCTTCCATTTCTTTTCTTAATTCTGATTTTTTATCCAATAGAAAAGTATCAATTTTTTCTTTTCGATCGTAACAATTTATGATTTGGATGATGTCCGATAAAGAAAACCCCATCTCTTTTAAAGAAGTTATTCTTCCAATAATAAACAATTGTTCTTCCTGATAATAACGATATCCATTGGATGGATCAATAAAATAAGGTTTTATTAAACCGATATCATCATAATGACGAAGCATACGAATGCTGACTCTGGATAGTTTTGAAAATTCTCCAATTTTTAACATGTTTTTTCCTCCATGGATTATTGAGCTCACTTAAAGATTAATCTCTACCATTATGTAAGAGTCAATAGAAGTTTTAAAAATCTTTTATCATTCATCTGCTCATTTGTGACATAGTTACCATTATAAAATAAAGAATAAGTTGTGATTGGTGTACATACGTTTTGAGCCTGTTCTTTACTGGTAATATGTATGGTTTTAAAAGGAATTTCTTTTTCTTTTGAGATCTGTTCTAAAACAGGTACATATTTCGCATTAAATGGACACTGGTTTGTATAATATAAAACCAGACCCATTTCATCAATGTGAGGATGTTTTGCACATTCTTTAAATTGAGGAAGATCTTCTTCATCCTGAAAAGATAAATGCCAAAGTTGAATGCCATTATCGCTTTGATCACATACAGAAAATCCTTTATGTTTTAAAAATTTAGGATCGGCTAAAAAAGGTTTTTTCTTACTGGAAGATAAAATACAGATTCCTTTTTTATGTTTTTCTTTGCTGTCTAAAATACAGGCATTCAATAGTTCACTGGCATAACCATGTCCTTTTAATGAGCCAGCAACCCATAAACAATTGATATACATATAATCTTTGGCAACAATTGGAATCCAGGCATTTTCACAGGGAATGTATTCTATAAAACATTTTCCTCTTTCTTTCCTTTTTAAAAAGACTAAACCATCTTTAAATCTTTCTTTTAGCCATTCTTTTTTTGAAAGAACCTGGATATCATTGCTGCTAGAGATGGCACAGCATATATGTTCTCTTTCAATATTCTGTTCGGTTATCTGGATATATTCCATAAAAATCACAAAAGCCACAGTTAAAACTGTGACTTATCCTTTCTAATAATTTTCAGCATGAATTTCAAAATAAGCTTGTGGGTGATCACAGACCGGACAAACTTCAGGAGCTTTTGTTCCGACTACGATATGTCCGCAGTTTCTGCATTCCCATACTTTAACTTCACTTTTCGCAAAGACTTCAGCCATTTCAACGTTCTTTAATAAAGCACGGTATCTTTCTTCATGATGTTTTTCAATGGCACCTACCATTCTGAATTTCTTTGCCAGTTCAACGAATCCTTCTTCTTCAGCTGTCTTGGCAAATCCATCATACATATCTGTCCATTCGTAATTTTCACCTTCTGCTGCACTTAATAGGTTTTCTGCCGTATTTCCAATTCCATTTAATTCTTTAAACCACAACTTTGCGTGTTCTTTTTCGTTGTCAGCTGTTTTTAAGAATAAAGCAGAAATCTGTTCGAATCCTTCTTTTTTTGCTTTGGAAGCAAAATAAGTGTACTTATTTCTTGCCTGGGATTCTCCGGCAAATGCTTCCATCAGATTTTTTTCAGTTTGTGTTCCTTTGTATTTGTTTGTCATAATGTACTCCTTTTCTATAGAAATTATATCAAAAAAAGTGTTGACATAAAATAGAATAAGGACTATATTAAAACCAACCACAAAAGTAGGTAATGGAGGATGTTATGATTTATAAAAGTGCAGATCAGCTGATTGGGAAAACTCCTTTATTGGAATTGACTCATATTGAAGAAAAGTTAAACTTAAAAGCTAAAATAGTCGCAAAACTGGAATATTTAAATCCAGCTGGATCGGTAAAAGATCGTATTGCACGCAAAATGATCGAAGATGCAGAAAACAGTGGAAAATTAAAACCTGGTTCTGTCATTATTGAACCGACAAGTGGAAATACAGGAATTGGTTTAGCCAGTGTTGCAGCGATGAAAGGGTATAAAATTATCATTGTTATGCCGGAAACAATGTCAGTTGAGCGTCGTCAGCTGATGAAGGCATATGGGGCTGAACTGGTTTTAACAGAAGGTTCAAAAGGAATGAAAGGAGCCATAGCTAAAGCAGAAGAACTGGCCAAAGAAATTGAAAATTCATTTATTCCTTCCCAGTTTACCAACCCTGCCAATCCACAGGCTCATCGTGAAACAACAGGTCCTGAAATCTATGAAGATACAGAAGGAAAAGTGGACTATTTTGTAGCTGGAGTTGGAACAGGAGGAACCATTACGGGTGTTGGTGAATATTTAAAATCCAAAAATCCAGAAATTAAAGTTGTTGCGGTTGAACCAGAAACATCGCCTGTATTATCAAAAGGACAATCAGGAGCACATAAAATTCAGGGAATTGGGGCTGGCTTTGTTCCAGATGTATTAAATACTCAGGTTTATGATGAAATTATTCCAGTATCCAATGAAGATGCATTTGAATATGGACGTCTGATGGGGCATTCAGAAGGAGTCTTAGTGGGTATTTCTTCTGGAGCGGCTTTAAAAGCAGCCATTGATCTGGCAAAACGTGAAGAAAATGAAGGAAAGACGATTGTTGTGCTTCTTCCAGATACAGGAGATCGTTATCTTTCTACACCATTGTTCGCATAGTTATGAAAATATCAACAAGAGGAAGATATGCACTGCGGGTAATGATCGATTTAGCTCAAAATGCCAGTGAAGGCTATGTTCCTATGAAAGAAGTGGCCAATCGACAGGGTATTTCTTTAAAATATTTAGAAAGGATCATGCCTTCTCTTTCCAAAAATAAACTGGTGGAAGGTGTCCATGGCAATAAAGGAGGCTATCGTCTAATGCGAGATCCAAAAGATTACACAGTCAAGGAAATCCTTCAGATATCAGAAGGAGATCTGGCACCTGTCGCTTGTCTTGAATGTGGCAGTGATCCTTGTCCCAGAAAAGACAATTGTAAGACACTTCCATTATGGGAAGATTTTCAGAAGAAAATATATGATTATTTCAACAACATTACACTGCAGGATCTAGTCGAAGATAAAATAAGAATGTGATTTCACATTCTTATTTTAATGTATGTATCCATTTTCGTTTTTTAAATACGATCATTGATAAAAGGAAGCGAACACATTCTTCTAAAGATAGAATAAAATAAACATAAGGAATGGATAGTTTGAATACAAAGGCAGCGATGTATCCCAATGGTATACCAAATCCATAAGTTCCAATGATGTCAATATACATCACATATTTTGTTTTCCCTCCACTTCGTAATATTCCTGATCCTAAAATCATATTTTCCACTTTAAAAGGGGCAATCAGAGCATAAGCCAATAGAATCTGTGTGGTTAATTGTTTTGTCAGTGTATCCACCTGATAAATCTGAACATAAGTAGAACGAGTGAATAAGACGATAATGGATAAACCAACGGAAGCAAACAATCCATATTTTAAGATTTTTACAGAAGACTGATAAGCATCTTCGTATTCTTTTTGTCCTAATAGCTTAGAAATGATAACACTGGCAGCACTGGATAAACCACATAGCGCTCCAATCAATAATCCTTGTATCGGATTGGTTAATGTCATAGCAGCACTGGATTCAATGGACAGATGTCCATATATTGAAGCATATACATTCTCTCCAACGCTCCATAAGAATTCACAGGCAAGAATCGGAAATAAAATCGTAATATACTGCTGGAATGGGAATTTCCATGTGCTTACTTTGTCTTTTAAATATGTATGATTGTATACAAAAAGAAATAAAAGAATACAGTTCAGCCATTGAGAAAGAACCGATGCAATGGCAGCTCCTTTAATGCCCATAGAAGGAAAGATACCTTTGCCAAAAATTAGAAAATAATTCAGAATGGTATTGCATAAAGCACTGAATAAAGTGATATAAAGTGGAATCTGTGCTTTTTCAATGCATCGTAAATAACTTGAAAATAATGTCGCAAAGGCATAAGGAATAAAAGAGAAAGAAAAGATTTTCAGATATAGACTGGCTTGCTGAATCGTTTCTGTATCCTGAATATAGAATCGAATGATCTTTTCAGAAAAGAAAAGAGATGCGAATAAAAATAAAAAGGCTAAAAGAAAGGATATGAATTGATTCAGATAAAAGCTTTTTTTCACTTCCATTGAATTTTTCTGTCCAATGTATTGTGAAATCATAATTCCAGCTACTGCTCCAATGGCACTGATAATAACGGTAAAAATCGAAGAAAATTTACCGGCCAGTCCAACTGCACACACATTTGTGCTTCCTAATTGTCCAATCATGATCTGATCCACAATGGAAAAAGAAGATTGAAGCATGGATTGTAATGCCACTGGAATGGCTAATATACATACAGAATAAAAAAAGCTGCGTTTCATATAGAATTCCTCCATATGAATTGTAGCTTGTTTAAAATGAGAAGGCAAAGGTTAAACGCATAACCTTATTTTGTACTCTTTCTGACAATTAATTTAACAGGTAATTGAATTTGTGTCTGTATTTTCATCCCTTCTTTTAGTGCAAGAATCGATTGAATCGCAATTCTGGCTCTGGAAGAAATGTTCTGTTCAATGGTTGTCAAAGAAGGATGAACCATTTCACATAACAGAGTATTATCAAAACCGGCTACACTCATCGAATCAGGAATGGGAATATGGTGTTCATTCAGAAAATGCATAAAATCAATCGCATAATAATCGGATAAGGCAAAAGCACAGGTAGCTTGTTGAATGTGATCAAAGTTTTCTTCATAATATTTCCATCTTTTTTCTTTTTCCATGGGAACCAGGAATAGATGAATTTCTTTCTGGAAACCTTTTTGAAATCCATTGTATCGATTCAGATCCATATCTTCTAAATTATCGGTAATACATAAAGCTTTATCATGTTTTAAAGCCAAATATTGACCCATCTGAAAGCCACCATCGGTATCATCTATCATTATGTTCACAAATCGATCACTTTGTTCACAAAATCCATCATAAATGACCAATGGAATATGAATCTGATTTCTTAAATAATGATAATCCTGCTCACAGAAACCAATCATAATGACACCTTCCAAATTCCACATAGAAGAAAACTGAACGATATCATAGGGATCTTTTGTCTTTTTGATCATCATAAAAAAATTATGTTTTTCAATTTCTTTTGACAATTCATTTAAAGAAGAAGAAATAAAGAAATCATTGAATACATTTCCTTCATATTTTTCATGGTCGTTTATAAAGATTCCAATGATCTTACTTGAATTTTGTGCTAGTAAAATTCCTGCCATACTGGGAATGTACTGGTTTTCTTCTAAAGCCTTTTGTACTCTTTCAATTGTCTGTGTAGATACTTTATTTGTTTTCCCATGAATCACATTGGATACTGTGGCAGTACTGACACCCAGCTGCTGGGCAATGTCTTTAATTTTTACTCGTTCCATATATTTTATTATACATAGATTAGTAAAATTAACACATTTTTATATAAATCAAAGCTATTTATTTTCACTTTCTTTTAATACAATAATATCAGGTGATAGTATGATTCGAATGGAAGTGGCTTTAATTTTAATTTTATGCCTTGTCGCAATTCTTTATTTTTCTACATTCAGACAGAAAAATACGCTGCACAATATATTTTCAGTCTTACTGGTCGTAGTATTGATCAATCTGATTTTTGATGCCATTACAATTTATACCGTTAATCATTTAGATACGATTCCTGCTTTGATCAATGAAATCCTTCATCGTATCTTTATCAGCTCTATGATTGTTGCGGTATATCTATTCTATAAATATATTTCTGTATTGACACAACCCGATAAAAAAAGAAATCGGATTCCAGTATTCATACTGATTCTATGCATCTTTTCTGCTTTGGTTTTACCTATCCATTATGTAGAAACCAGTCAGGGAAATTATTCATATGGACCCTATGTATTTGTCGTATACATCTGTGTATTTCTTTATCTATGTTTATGTATTTTCTGTTTATTAAAAAATTATGAACAGCTAACCAAGAAAGAAAGAGCGGTTATTGGTTTTGCGTTGATGGTTGAATTTATTGTGTGTGTCATACAGGTCATTCAGCCTATCACTCTGATCAGTGGAATGGGTCTGACCTTGATGACTTTATCTTTTTATCTGACGCTTGAAAATCCGGCTTATCTTCAGGGACAGCTGGTGGAACAGAAAATGTCCATGTTGTATTTAAAGAGTCAGGTCAATCCTCATTTTTTATACAATACGCTGGATACCATTCGAATACAAGCCCAATTAAATGGAGATAAAGAAGTGTCCAATTTACTGATGCGACTGGTTGATTTCTTTCGTTTGAGTGTAAAAGTAGATCGCCAGATGGTCGCTCTGGATGATGAAATGGATTTATTGGAAGCGTATATTGAACTGATGTGTTATCGATATCCACAGATTGAATGTGAATATGAAGTGGATCCTGAACTGGGAGATAAACTGGTTCCAAATTTTATTTGTCAGCCTTTAGTGGAAAACAGTTTTCTGCATGGATTAAAAAATAAAGGATACAAAGGAAAAATAAAAATCAAAGCATTTTTAGTGGATTCAAATTTTATGGAAATTCAGATACAGGATTCAGGAAATGGGTTTTCTGTAGAAAAGAAAGAACAGGTGGATTCTATGTTGAAGAATTATGCGAAACAGGAATTCAGGCTGGATGGAAACAGCATTGGTTTATTGAATGTGCAGAAACGAATTAAATTGTTATGTGGAGAAGAAAGCGGGTTATCGTATACCCAGGATGAAAATGGAACGGTTGCACATATACGTTTATCCATTGAACAGGAGAAGATATGAAAAAGCTGAATGTATTACTGGTAGATGATGAAATTATTATTCGACAGGGATTTATTAAATTGTTTGATTGGCAAGCTCACGATTGCCAGGTGATTGGCCAGGCCAGTGATGGACTGGAAGCCTTATCAAAAATTGATGAATTAAAACCAGATATAGTAATTATGGATATAAATATTCCGATTATGAATGGTTTAAAAGTGATTGAACTATCAAGGATCAAGCATCCAGATACTGCCTTTGTGATCGTTTCTGGATATGATGATTTTTCATATTGTCGTCAGGCATTAAAATTAAAGATTACCGATTATATTTTAAAACCAGTGAATTATGAAGAATTTGGGAATTGTATCGACAATTTAAAGATTTCTTTATTTGAGTCCAAAAAAGAAAATAAGGATTCACAACAGAAAGATCGAATGATTGTATCCATTACGAAATATTTACAGAATCATTTACAGGAAGATGTCAGTTTGAATGTACTGGCACAGGAATTTCATTTAAATGCACAATACATTTCACAGTTGTTTAAGTCTGAAATTGGAGTAGGCTTTTTAACTTATCTGACAAACATTCGTATTGAACACGCAAAGAAGTTGTTGTTGTCTACGGATGATGCCATCAGTGATATATCCGATCAGTGTGGATACAATGATTATCGTGTTTTTACCAAAGTATTTAAAAAGAAAGAAGGAATTACCCCTTCTCAGTTTCGTAGAGACTTTTTGAAAGGAGAATGATATGAATCGTAAATTATATAAATCCAATCAGAATAAGATGATTGCAGGAGTATGTGGAGGATTGGGGGAATTTTTTGATGTCGATCCCACTTTGATTCGTTTATTATGGGTTATTTTTGCCTTAGCAGCTGGAAGTGGGTTGCTGGTATATATTGCCTCTGCCATTATCATTCCGGAGGGATAAAATGAAAATTGCGGTTAGTGCCTGTTTACTAGGAGAAAATTGTAAATACAATGGGGGAAATAATTTTAATTCGGAATTGTTGAAGCGTATCGAAAAACATGAAATTCTTTCCATTTGTCCAGAAGTAGAAGGAGGATTGTCCATTCCCAGAGATTGTTGCGAAATTCTAAATGGAAAAGTAATGAGTTGTAAAGGAGTGGATGTGACTTCTTCTTTTGAAAAAGGAGCAAAGGTCTGTTTGAAAAAAGTAATGGATTTTCATGCAGATCTGATCATTGTTCAGTCTCGTTCGCCAAGCTGTGGTGTCAATGAAATTTATGATGGGTCTTTTTCGCATACAAAAATAAAAGGAAATGGAATCTTTGTACAAAAATGTATAGAGGCAGGCTTAAAAGTTATTGATATAAAGGAATATTTGAATTATGAATGATTTTATACAGCTTACGGAAGAAAATTTAGAGGAAGAACATATTTGTTGCATCATTCGTTCAAGAAGCAAACATCCAGGGATTCAATCAAAAAAAGAATGGTTATCTTGGCAGCTTAAGCATGGGCATGTATTTTATAAACTGAATCAGAAAGGCTGCTGCTTTATTGAATATGCACCTTTGGAATACAGCTGGGTTCCTGTTACAGGAGAGAACTATCTGTATATTTACTGTTTATGGGTCAATTCACCGTTTAAGAAACAGGGATATGGCAAGCAGCTGATGGAACATTGTATATCACAGGCTAAAGAAGAAGGGTATTCAGGAATTTGCATGCTGGGATCTAAAAAACAGAAAAACTGGCTGTCCAATCAAAGCTTTGCCAAGTCTTTTGGTTTTCAGGTAGTGGATACAACTTGTGATGGTTATGAGTTACTGGCTTATTCTCTGGATGGAAGGATACCTTCTTTTTCAAAGAGTGTTACGCAGAAAATCGAAGAAAAAGAACTGACCATTTATTACAGTGATCAGTGTCCTTTTATTGATCAGAAAATAAAACAGATTCAATCTTATTGTGATTCGCATTTGATTCCTTATCATCTGATTCATGTGACTTCATTGGAAATGGCGAAAAATTTACCTTGTGTTTTTAATAATTTTGGTGCATTCTATAATCAAAAATTCATAACTGTGAATTTATTAGATGAAAAGAGCATACAAAGGATCATTGAAAATGAAAGCTAGAGAATTATTGGATGTTTTAACGGTTGCGGAAAAATTAAAAGGAGAAGCTCGACATTGTCAGACTTCAAATGGAAAATTTGAAAGTGTGGCTGCACATAGCTGGATGTGTGCATTAATGGCTTATTTTATGAAAGATGAATTTTTAGATGCAGATATGGATAAAGTAATTCGGATGTGTCTGATTCATGATTTATCAGAAGCTTTTACAGGAGATATTCCTGTATTTGAAAAAAGTAAAATGGATGAAAAAATAGAAGAAGAACAATTGAATCAATGGGTCAATTCTTTACCTGAAGCGTATTCAATGGAATTAAAATCTTTATTTCTGGAAATGAAAGAACAGAAAAGCTTAGAATCGAAAATATATAAATCCATTGATAAAATGGAAGCTGTATTTCAGCACAATTGTTCGGATATATCTACCTGGCTAAATTTAGAATACGACTTGAACAGGACTTATGCCTATGATCAGGTATCTTTTAATGATTATCTTTTAGAAGTAAGAGAAGAAATAAAAAAGGATACGATTGAAAAGATTGAAAAATCGCAATCGAATTTATAATATGATATACTTTTTTCAACTGAAAGGATGAAGATATGTTAGAAGATAATGAGAAATTAAAAAAACTGGCAAAATGGATCATTGGAATTTTTACCTGCTGTATTCTAATCTTTTTAGGCATTAAATATTTTAATGATATTGCTCAGTTTGTATCAAAATGTATCGGATATGCAGGGCCTTTATTTTTAGGAATGATCTTCGCCCTGATTTTAAATGTTCCTATGGGCTTTTTTGAAAAACTGTTAAAGAAAAAAATGAATCGATTTGTTCGTCCATTGTCCATCGTGTTATCGATTGTTTTGGTGCTGGGTATCTTTGCAGGTGTATCGGTACTGGTGGTTCCTGAACTGGCAAAAGCCATTTCTTTGATCATAGATATTGTTTTAAACAGCATTGATAAACTGGAAGGGTTGGATGCATCCAGTTTTGATTTTGTTTCCGATGCGATCGCATCCATTGATATTGACTGGATGGCCATTAAGTCTTCAGTTGAAACATGGTTTATGTCCTTTGGAAAAAATTTTGTGAATCATGCAGCCAACATGATTGGTTCGGTTGTCAGTGGATTTATTACGTTCTTTGTGGGACTGATTTTTTCCATTTATATTTTATCCAGTAAAGAAAAATTAATGAAACAGACAGGACGTCTGATTCGTGCATGGATTCCAGAAAAGTTTGCGAACTATTTTATTCATGTCTGTGAAGTGTGCAACAATGTGTTTAAACTGTATGTAGCAGGACAGGCAACTGAAGCCATTATATTAGGTACTTTATGTATGATCGGTATGCTGATTCTGGGAATGCCATATGCACCTATGATTGGAGCCCTGGTAGGAGTAACGGCTTTGATTCCCATTGTGGGAGCTTTTGTCGGATGCATTGTTGGATTTATTATGATCTTGACAATCAGTCCATTCAAAGCTTTGATTTTTGTGGTTTTCTTTCTGGTTCTGCAGCAGATTGAAGGAAATATGATCTATCCAAAAGTAGTAGGAAGCAAGATCAATTTACCGGCAATATGGGTACTGGCTGCGGTAACCATAGGAGGAAACATTGGAGGAATTTTAGGGATGTTGTTCAGTGTTCCGGTGACTTCCAGTTTATATACACTGGTAAAAGAAGCTACAAAAAATCGTGAAAAAAGCTTAAAAATCAACACAAAATAGGTAGGAATGTACCTATTTTTTTATGATTTGTTTCTTTATAATAGAATCATCGAAGGAGTAGTATATGGAACCAATTATTAAAATTTCACATTTAAATAAAAGCTATAAAGATGTAAAAGCCGTAAATGATTTAAGTTTTACAGTAAATAGAGGAGAACTGTTTGCGTTTTTAGGAGTGAATGGAGCAGGTAAGTCTACAACCATTCATATTATATGTTCACAACTGTCTAAAGATTCAGGAGAAGTTATCATTGATGGATACAATCTGGATACACAGAAAGAATCTATTAAAAGAAAACTGGGTGTGGTTTTTCAAAATTCGGTACTGGATAAAGATTTAAGTGTCTATGACAATTTATTGTATCGAGGATCTTTATATGGTTTATCGAAAAAAGAATGTCAGAAACGCATTGAGACTTTATCCATTCAGCTGCAGTTTAAAGATTATTTAAATCGTAGTCTATCCAAATTATCCGGTGGACAGAAAAGACGAATTGATGTGGCCAGAGCTTTGATTCACGATCCAGAAATCTTAATTTTAGATGAGCCTACAACGGGACTAGATCCGCATACAAGAAATGTACTTTGGTCTTTTATTGAATATTTGCGAAAAGAAAAAGGAATGACTCTTTTCTTAACCACACATTATATGGAAGAAGCAGCCAGTGCAGATTCTGTGGTGATTTTGGATCATGGCCAGATTGTAGCTTCTGGCTCTCCTCTAGACTTAAAAAATCAGTATGCCAACGATTATATTACTTTATATGGAGTTTGTGAAGATAAGGTTAAAATGTTAGCTCTACCTTATGAAAAAATCAAAGATGCGTATCGTATTGAAATTAAAAATACCAGAGATGCCACTTCTTTAATTTGCCAGTATCCATCTTTATTTGTTGATTATGAAATCACAAAAGGAAAAATGGATGATGTGTTCTTAAATATTACAGGTAAAAAATTAGAAGGAGAAAGATTATGATTTCTTTAGTAAAACGAAATGTAAAATTATATTTTAAAGACAAAGGAATGTTTTTAACATCTTTAATTACTCCAATCATATTACTGGTATTATATGGAACCTTTTTAAGCAGTACATATCGTTCTATATTTGAAGACAGTTTATCCATTTTTAATGTATCGTCTTCTTTAATTGATGGATGTGTGGCAGCACAGCTGGTTTCTTCTTTACTTGCGGTCAGCTGTATTACTGTATCGTTCTGTTCCAATTTACTGATGGTGCAGGATAAAGCCAATGGTATTCGAATGGATCTGGATATTACACCAATTAAAAAAAGTACAATCGCATTATCGTATTCCATTGCGACTTTTATTTCTTCTGTGCTAATTAATATTGTAGCTACTTTTATCTGTTTAGGCTATATGAAATATATGGGATGGTACTTATCTATTATCGATATAATCTCTTTATTTGTCGATGTGATCTTACTGGTGTTATTTGGTACGCTTTTATCTTCCTGCATTACCTTTCCTTTATCGACACAAGGACAGGCATCGGCAGTGGGAACTATTATTTCGGCAGGATATGGATTTATCTGTGGAGCTTATATGCCTATTTCTCAATTTTCAACAGCTGTACAGAAAGTAATATTATGTTTACCAGGAACTTATGGAACGTCTTTATTAAGAAATCATTGTTTCAATGGAATTTTTAAAGAAATGAAATCCTTAAACATTCCTTTTGAACTGATACAGTCTTTAAAAGAAAGCATGGATTGTGATTTGACCGTTTTTAATCATCTTATCGAAGTAAATACCATGTATATCATTGTGATTGGAACTTTAATGTGTCTGACGGTTATCTATATTTTATTAAATCGTAAAGGGAAAAAATAATCTCCTTTTTTTGATATAATGAGATCAGGGAGAACAATATGAAAATAAGAGACAATTTTTTTATAGGAACCAGCAGTTCCAGCTGGCAGATTGAAGGCAATCATAAGAATTCAAATCCAAGCTGGGCGGATTTGTTTTATCAGAAAGATCCTTCTTTATGGTATGAAAAAACAGGAGTACAGGATGCCTGTGATTTTATTCATCATTATAAAGAAGATATTGAATGGATGGCAAAAGCTGGAATGAATGTGTTTCGTTTTACCATTCAATGGCCATACTTTTTAAAAGATGTGAAAAAAGGAATTGTGAATGAACAGGCTAAAGATTTTTATAATCATGTGATCGATACCATTTTATCGTATGGAATGGAACCTTTTATATCATTGGAACACTGGGATCTTCCAGCTCTCTTTTTAGAAGAATTTGATGGATGGTGCAATCGAAAGATACTGGATTATTATCGCATTTATGCACGGAAAGTCTTTGAATGTTTCAGTGATCGGGTGCATTATTTCTTTGCGTTTACTGAACCCAATATTCCAATTGACAATGGCTATATGGATAAAAAATGGTATCCATTTGTACACGATCCGAAAAAATGTTACCAGGCACATTTTCATAAAATGGTCGCAACTTCGATTGCCAAACAGGAATATCTTCCTTTTCAGAAACAGACAGGTGGTAAATTGGGAGCTATGATTCATTACACACCTGTTTATCCAAGAAGTGATTCAAAAGAAGATTTGGAAGCCTGGTATTATGCGGATTTATTACAGGTTCGAATTTATCTGGATCCATATGTAAAAGGAAAAATATCAGATGAATTTATGAATGTCTTAAAAGAAAACGATTGTATGTTTTCTTATAAACCAGAAGATATGGAGCTCATTGATCAATATCGAATCGATTTGTTAGGTCTGGATTATTATTTTCCAATTCGGGTCAAACAGAAAGAAACAGAATTTAAAGGGATCTTTCATCCTGAAAAATATTATGACCTGTATATTAAACCCGATCGTCGATTCAATTCCCATCGAGGATGGGAAATTTATCCACAGGCTATTTTAGATGCGGAAAAACGTATACAGGAAGAATATCAGATTCCATGGTTTATATCGGAAAATGGAATTGGTATTTCCAATGAAGATCGATATCGTGAAAATGGACAGATACAGGATACTTATCGCATTGAATTCTTAAAAGAACATCTGGAATGTGCTCTTCAATGTAAGTCCTGTATGGGTTATCTTATCTGGTCATATATTGATAATGTATCGGCATTAAATGCGTTTAAAAATCGATATGGTTTACTGGAATTAAATACCAAGACTCAGGAAAGAATTCCAAAGAAGAGCTATGATTTCTTTAAGGAAATCAATCATAAAAGAGAAATTTAACATATATGATGTCAATTTAAAAGATATAAATAACATAGAAACCAGGATTCCCCCTTTTATCCTGGTTTCAGTTGTTTTAATAATAAAAAGCCTGCTAGATCGGCTGTTATCCATCCAATGGGAATGGATAGCCATATTATAGTATATCCAAATACAGGACTTAAACAATAAGAGATTACTACTCTTAGACCTAATGAAATAATGGTTAATAGAATGGAAACTGAAGGTTTTTTAATGGCTCGAAAATAGCCATATAAGAAAAATAATAATCCAATTCCAATATAAAAGTTTCCTTCCATTTTTAAATATTCACTTCCAATGGAAATAACTTCTAAATCATTGGAAAAGATATGAATAAGACATTCTGAAAAGAAGACAATGCATAAAGAAGTGAGAAGGCTGAATGGAATGATCATTTGTAGAGCTTTCTTTTTTCCTTCTTCCATCCTTTTATATTGGCAGGCTCCATAATTCTGTCCAGTAAAAGTAGAAAACGCATTTCCAAATTCCTGTAAAGGCATATAAGCCAGGGTATCAATTTTTACACCAATCGTAAAGGCAGCCATGACAATAGGACCAAATGTATTGACTAAACTTTGAATCAGAAGAATTCCAAAATTCATAATGGATTGTTGAATGCAGGCTCCCAATGAATTGGATACAATTTCTTTGATTCCATTAAACTGAAAAGAAAAGGAAAAGATTTTTTCAATTTTTATACAGTAAATAGTCATACATAAAGCACTGAAAAACTGTGCCAGTAATGTCGCATAAGCCGTACCTTGAATTCCCATATGAAAATTAAAAACAAATAAAAAGTCACAGATAATGTTTATAAGGGTACTGATTGATAAAAAAATCAAAGAAATCATTGAATTTCCTAAAGAACGTGTCATATACGCAAAAAAATTAAAAAGAAATAAAAAGAAAATTCCATAAAATAAAATGGATAAATATTCTTTTGTCATCATAAAAATAGAAGAAGGAGTATGTAAAAGATTTAAAAGAAAATCTATATTTAAAATACAGAAGATCTGTAATACGATTGAAAAGAAGCCAATACAGATAAAAGAAGTACTCATTCTCTGATGTAAAACATTCCAGTCTTTCTTTCCAAAATAAATAGAAACCAGAGCAGAACTTCCCATACACAATCCAGTAAGTATGGAAATCAGAAAGGTCATTAATGTATAACAGGAACCAACAGAAGCCAAAGCATTGGATCCTAAAGCCATTCCTACAACATAGGTATCCACCAGGTTATAAGCCTGCTGCATCAAATTGCCAATTAAAAGTGGAAGAGTGAAGAGGATAATGGATCTTAAAATATTTCCCTGGGTTAAATCGTGTTTCATTTTATATATTTAATCGTTTTATGTTTTCCATTTATGGATTCATAGACACGAATTTCACAATTGTGTGGTTTGGGTCTCCATTTGATTCCATTTTCTTTATCTTCCAGATATCCACATAAAGCTCTAATAATTCCACCATGACAGACAATCAGTACATTTTCATAATTTTTTGATTCCAGTTCTTTTAGAAAAGAAGAACTTCTTTTTACCATAGAACAGATGGACTCTACACTTTCAGGTTCTTTAAAAAATTCGGGAAAAGCCCAGAATAAAGAAAAACGAAGCCCTAATAAATAATAGTGATGAAGCTCATATTTTCCAAAATTAACTTCAATGATTCGATCATCCACTATTACCTTTTCTTTTTCAATATTTCCAATAATAGAAGCAGTTGTGATGGCCCGATCCAGACTGGAGGCATAAATGGCATCAAAATGAATGTCTCCAATTTTTTCTCGTGCCTGTTTTGCCTGCAGGATTCCAGTTTCATTTAAAGGCTCATCGGTTAGGCCCTGCATTAATTTCTGTTTGTTGTAGTTTGTCTGCCCATGTCTTGTTAACCAGATTTTCATAAAAATATTGTAACATTGTTTTTTTAGAATACAACTTTGAAAACGGTTTGGTTTTCGATATAATACGAAGTATGATTGTAGAAAAATATGGTGGAACCAGTGTAGCAGATGTTGATAAGATCAAAGCCATTGCCAAACACGTTGCCGATATAAAGAAAAGAGGACATGATATTGTAGTGGTTGCCAGTGCGATGGGAAAAACAACCAATGCCCTTATTCAACTGGCCAAAGAAGTGGGATATGCCAATAACGATCGTGAAATGGATTCGTTATTATCTACAGGGGAACAGCAGACCGTGACCCTTCTTGCCATGGCCATTGAAGCTTTGGGTGTTCCTGCGATTTCTTTAACGGGATACCAGGCAGGCTTTATCACCAGCAATCATCATGCGCATGCACGTATTAAAGACATAGATCTGACAAATCTGAAACAGCAGTTAGACCAGGGAAAAGTCGTTGTTGTCGCTGGATTTCAGGGGGCGACAGAAAATGGCGAGATCACAACTTTAGGAAGAGGTGGATCGGATACAACTGCAGTGGCTCTGGCAGCTAAACTGGGATGGAACTGTTACATATATACCGATGTAGATGGCGTTTATACAACCGATCCACGAATCTATCCACAGGCAAAGCGACTGGAGGAAATCACATACAATGAGATGATGCAGATGGCCTCTTTAGGATCAGGCGTACTGGAAACGCGCTGTGTAGAAATTGCCAGCAAATACAACATTCAGCTGTATTTAGGAAGAGCGTTAAAAACCGATTTAAGTAAAGGGACTTTTATTATGGAAACAAAACATTTAGAAGATATGCCAATTACTGGAATTTCAGTAAAAGAAGATTATGCGATCATGAGAGTTCTGAATATTGAAAACGATGGAATTTATTTAGGAAATCTTTTTCAGCTGATTGCAGATCTGAATATAAACATTGATACGATTTCTCAACAGATTTCCAAAGACAATAAAATTAATTTTACTTTTTACTGCAATGAGAAACAAAGTGATCTGATTTTACAGAATTATAAGGAAGAAGAATTTGGCTATAAAATTGAACGTATTTTAGGATTTGTGAAATTAAGCGTTGTGGGAGTGGGAATTTCAACACATAGTGGAATTGCTTCAAAAACATTAAATACGTTAACAAAGAATGGAATCAAATATTATCAGATAACCTCTTCTGAAATTTCTATTTCTTTGACTATTGAGAAAAAAGATAAAGAGAAAGCTGTACAAGTACTGGCACAAGCTTTTGATTTATAATCTGATATTATTAAAAATTTTATTTATGGTTATTTTCATAGGTTCGAATCTTTTCTATACTGTTTTCCATCAGGGAGGATTGTTATGAAAAGAAGTAATGTATTTAATTTAACTTTGACAGCTGTATTTCTGGCAATGAATATTGCTCTGTCATCTTTTGGAGTTCCCGTTCCAGATTTTACAGGCTGTTACAGGAGCTGTATTTGGTGTGCTTCTATGCTGGAAATTTGGAATGCATACATTGTATGAAAAGAAAAAATAGTAGATGTTAAATAAATGACAGAAATAGACTGTAAGAATTGTCGATGGTTCTGTCTTTTTTTATTGTATAAAAAAAGACAGGTTATGAATCAATCTTTTATACTCCGATCATTGGAATCATCATTATCATCTTTTATTTTGTTTTTGATTTGGCCAAAAGAAAAAGATTAATGTTTGAATGTATTTTTGCGGTCATATTTGGAATTATTATCCTTTGTTCAACCATTTTTTTAAATCCACCTGTTCATGCAAAGATAGAGGAAGATAAAATCGTATTTAAATCAAATGAAAAAGTACAGATTTTATACTAGAATTAAAGGGAAAATAAGATGCACTATAAAAAAGTAAAAGGGATACTTTCTTCCAGTAATGGAATGAATCTGTATAGAGGATGTATACATGGATGTATTTATTGTGATTCCAGAAGTAAATGTTACCAGATGGATCATGAATTTAGAGATGTAGAAATTAAAGAAAATGCTTTAGAATTATTAGAAATGTCTTTAAGAAGAAAACGAAACAAATGTATGATTGGTATGGGCTCCATGTCTGATCCTTATATTCCCATTGAAAAAGAAATTCAACATACCAGAAAAGCACTGGAAATTGTATATAAATATGGATTTGGAATTACACTGATCACAAAGTCTGATTTGATAGTAAGAGATTTAGATCTTCTCACAAAAATTAATGAGAAAAGTAAATGTGTGATTCAGATGACATTGACAACATATAAAGATTCTTTATGTAAGATTATTGAACCCAATGTCTGTACAACTCAGGAAAGAATTAAAGTGTTACATCATTTAAAAGAATGTAACATTCCTGCTGTTGTATGGCTATGTCCCATTTTGCCTTTTATAAATGATACAAAAGAAAATCTGATACAGATACTGGAAGCCTGTAAAAAGGCAAATGTTTATGGAATTATCTGTTTTGGAATGGGTTTAACTTTAAGAGAAGGAAATCGGGAATATTTTTATAAACAATTGGATCGATCTTTTCCTGGATTAAAAGAGAAATATATAAAATATTATGGGAATTCCTATTCCGTTCTTAGTTTTAGAAATAAAGAACTGATGCATATCTTTCATTCTTTTTGTGAAAAAAATGGAATTGTACATGACAATGATCAGATATTTGAATATTTAAATACATTTGAAGAAAAACACAAAATTATACAGGAAACATTATTTTAGGAGGAATTTATGTTAGATTTTAAACAGATTCAGAAAGAATATTCATTTTTAAACGATGAGATTTTTTTAGATGTATCACGAGTGGTGATGCCTCCTTTATGTGTACAGAATGTCTATTCTTCTTTTATGAAAGAATATATCTGTGATTTTGATTCTGATGTGGTATCCAGATTATGGGATATGGTAGAAGACACTCGAAAGAAAGTTGCACAATTGATTCATTGTGAATCAGATGAGATTGGTTTTGTGAAAAATACATGTGAAGGGATATCGATTCTTGCCAATGGATTTCCATTTGAAAAAGGAGACAATGTCGTACTGGTAGACCAGGAGCACAGTGCCAATTTATTTCCATGGATCCGACTTCATGAATATAAAGGGGTAGATCTGCACATTGTTAAAAGTATCAATGGAAGCATTCAAATAGAAGATATTGTCAATCAGATCGATGAACATACAAAACTGTTAACAATTTCTTCCATTCAGTTCAGTACAGGATATTATGCGGATTTAGAAACATTAGGAAAAATCTGTGAAGAAAAAGGGATCTTATTCTGTGTGGATGGAATTCAGGCTTTAGGAAGAATGCATATCGATGTTAAGAAAATGAGAATTGGCTGGATGGCATCGGGTACCAACAAAGGATTATTGTCCACATTAGGAGCTGGATTTGTGTATTGCGATAAAAAATATACAGAAAGGATCATTCCTTCTTATGCTTCGTATCAAAGTGTAGAAAACCATGTCAGTCCTCCTTCAATCACAACCAATTTTGAATATCTGGAATGGCATAAAGATGCCCGACGATTTGAATCGGGAAATTTAAGCTATAACTGTATTCTGGCTTTAAATAAAGGGGTGGAATGGATCTTGGAATTGGGAATGGAAGATATTGAAGAATATATTCTTTCTTTGGAAGATTATTTAAGGAATAAGATAAAAGATATTCATTTACCAGTTGTTCAACTGGATAAAAAGAATCAGGGAGGAATCATCTGTATATATTATCCTGAAAATAAAGAAGATAAAGTGGATGAAATCTGTAAAGAATACAAGATTCATTGTACAAGAAGAGGAGGATATATTCGTTTAGGACTGGATTTTTATAATACATTTGAACAGATGGATATTATCAGTGAAGCCATTCATAAAATAGATTTATTATAAGGAGGATCTTAGGACTTTAGAAATTATACGAAACGATATTGTGAATATGAAAGTGGATGCCATAGTCAATTCTGCCAATCCCGATCCTGTAGTTGGTTTGGGTGTAGATGCTGGCATTCATAAAAAAGCAAGCCCATCTTTATGGGAAGCCAGAAAGAAAATTGACCCTATTGAACCAGGCAATGCGTGTATTACAGAAGGATATAATCTAAATGCTCGATATGTGATTCATACGGCAGGACCAGTATGGAAGAATGGTCTTTTTAAGGAAGAAGAATGTTTAGCTTCCTGTTATAGAAATTCATTGTATCTGGCAAAACAGTATCATTGTTCATCCATTGCCTTTCCTTTGATATCAACAGGAAATTATGGTTTTCCAAAACCAAGAGCGTTACAGATTGCCATTGAACAGATTCATGATTTTTTATTGAAATATGAAATGAGGGTCTATCTGGTGGTATTTGAAAAAGAATCGTATGTATTATCGGAAAAATTGTATCAGTCTATTAAAAGCTATATTGATGAAAACTATATTCAGGAAAAATCATTTGAAGAATATGAAGCTTGTAAAAGTACTCACTGGTGTTCGTCGTTGTGGAAAATCCACAATATTAAATATGATTATGGAAAAACTGCAGAATGAAAGAGGAATCTCTGCAGATCAAATTGTATTCATGCGATTTGATTCCATGGAATATGAGGATATGACTGCAAAGCAGATGTTTGAAGCTGTGAAATTAAAGCTTAGCGAAAATAAAAAGACCTACTTCTTTCTTGATGAAGTACAGGAGATTGAAGGGTGAAAGAAGGTTGTGAATTCGTTGTCCAGTGATTACGATGTGGATCTGTATGTAACTGGATCCAACTCTTTTATGATGTCTAAGGAAATCTCAACTTATCTTACAGGACGATATGTTTCTTTTCGTATTTCCCTCTTTCCTTTGAAGAGTATCTGACTTTCCGGAAAGAGTATGCAGAAGTAAAAGATGTTCATGCAGAACTTGCAGATTATATCCGTCTTGGAGGGTTTCCAGCAACACATCTTCGAGATTATTCACAGGATGAGGTTTATACCATCGTTCGCGATATTTACAATTCGACGATCTTTTCTGATATTGTAAGGAGAAATCAGATTCGTAAAGTTGATTAGTTGGAGAGAGTGGTAAAATACACATTTTCCAATGTGGGAAATACTTTTTCTGCAAAATCCATATCAGACTATTTGAAATCAGAGCATAGAAAGATAGATAATGAGACTGTATACAGTTATTTGGAAAAACTGGAAAAGGCATATCTGCTGCATCGTTGCTCCAGATATGATCTTCAGGGGAAAGAGATTCTGAAGACACAGGAAAAATTTTATCTGGCAGATCCTGCGCTTCGATATAGTGTTCTGGGATATAATCCGGACAGTGTTGCTTCCAGCTTGGAAAATGTTGTCTATCTGGAGCTTTGCAGGCGAGGCTATGAGGTTAATATAGGTAAGATGGCAGATGGTGAGGCTGATTTTGTCGCACAGCGTCAAGGTGAAAAATTGTATGTGCAGGTTACCCAGGAAATACGATCTGAGAAAACCGAGCAAAGAGAGTATGACCGTTTACTTGAAATTAAAGATAACTATCCGAAATACGTTCTTAGGACCGACGAATTTGCCAGAGGTAATTACGAAGGCATTAAGAGTATGCGTGTTGCGGATTTCCTTTTGAGTAGGGAATACTAATGTGGATTAGAAATACAGGGGAAAGCTGGTTTCTTATATAAAGTCATTACAGTATCTGATGGGACATATGGATATCCGTGTTACTCTTAACACATATACTCATGTAAGATTTGAAAGAAGAATTAAAGAAACTGAAGTTCGTTAATGCCTGGTGTTTTAGGTATTTTTAAGGAATTTCATTCATGACAGACTCACTGTGGGAAAATCAGTTAAATTTTATATACTCAAAGGAAAAAATATGCAAAAGCTTGCTTAGATACACAAAAATCAAGCAAAATAGGAGGTTGAAACACATGATAAAAATACTATTCATCTGTCATGGCAATATATGCAGAAGTCCAATGGCAGAATTTATTATGAAAAAATTAGTAGATATTAAAGGGGTATCCGATCAGTTTTATATTGAATCGGCTGCTACTAGTACAGAAGAAATTGGTAATGATATGTATCCACCGGCAAAAAGAATGTTAGATCAGAAACGAGTTCCTTATACAAAACGAAAAGCTCGTCAGATCTGCAGAGAAGATTATGATCGTTTTGATTATATTATTGGAATGGATTCATACAATATGAACAACCTGCATCGTCGTTTTCCTTATGATTCAAAACATAAAATTTATCCTTTATTAGAAAATCGAAGTGTATCCGATCCATGGTATACAGATGATTTTGAAAAAGCCTATAGAGATATTTATGAAGGGTGTGTTAAATGGTTTGAGAGGTTAAGTCATGATTAAACAGAATTTACATACACATAGCTTATATTGTGATGGAAAAGATTCTTTTGAAGAAATGATTCAAACAGCTATTGAAAAAGAATTTACCATTCTTGGTTTTTCTTCTCATGGATATACACCAGATGAAACATTGGGAATGGATGAAGAAACCATTATAAAATATCAGAAAGAATTAAAGGGCTTAAAAAATAAATATAAAGATCAGATTTCTATCTATACAGGAATTGAACAGGATATGCTGTATAGAGTAAAACATCCAGATTCATTTGATTATATTATTGGTTCAAAACATTGTGTAAATGGAACAGGATATGAAAATGGAGTGGATTGTTCAAAAGAAATCACAAAAAAGATTGTTCAGAGTCAATTTTCAAATGATTTTTTACTGTATGCGAAAAATTATTATGAAGATATCATTCAAATGGCTGATTGGGATGAAGTGGATATAATTGGACATTTTGATTTAATTATGAAATACAATGAAGACCAGTCTTTTCTTTCTTTTTCAAATAGAAAATATATAAATATGGCTTGTGATGCATTAGACTGTCTTCTTTCAAAAGATAAAATCATTGAAGTGAATACGGGAGCTATGGCAAGAGGCTATCGAAGTCAGGCGTATCCAGAAGTTCATTTACTGGAATATATTGCTTCAAAGAATGGAAAAATAATATTAAATAGTGATTGTCACAATCGTAAAGATCTGGATGCTGGATATGATAGCACTTTAGCTTCTCTTGAAAAGATTGGTTTTAAAGAAATGATGGTTTTAACCGATTGTGGTTTTAAAGCAGTAGATATAAAACAATTTAAACGAGGATAATATCCTCGTTTGTGCGTTCTTATTGATTTAAAAGCCAGTCCTTTATGTCAAAAATCCGTATACCTTCATAGGAATATTCAGGATGATTCGTTCTGGCAATGATGATTTTTGGATAGGCATCCCGAATCTGCAAAAGAGGTGTATATTCTCTTTTAAATGTTTCCTCTTCAGTGATATTGTCGCTTACCTGTATATAGATTTTTTCGCTTCCTTTTTGCGCTACAAAATCAATTTCCTTCTGGTACAGCTTTCCGACATAAACATCGTATCCTCTGCGTAACAATTCAAGACAGACCATATTTTCGTAAACTCTACCAAAATCCATATTTCTGGTTCCAAGTATGGCATAACGCATACCGACATCGCTTAAGTAAAATTTTTCAGTACTTTTCAGATACTTCTTGCCACGAATATCATAACGCTTGATATCATAGAAGACAAAAGCGTTGCACAGGTATTTAATATACTTGCCGATGGTGACATGATTGGTTGATGTTAACATATTACTGATCTTGCTTGGTGAAGTCAGGTTAGAGATATTATCCATCAAAAATTCGCTTAAACGCTGTAACATCTGAGTATCTGGCAGTGAATATTTTTGTGCAAGATCTCTTGTGACAATTGTTTCATACACTTCCTTAATGTAATCCTTCCTGTCTTTTTCAGTATTATAGGCATAAGATCCAGCAAAACCACCTTTGATTGTATATTCTTCAAAAAGCATATCTATGTCAGAATTTTCACTATAATATTTACAGTATTCTTTGAAACTGAATGGATAAATATGGATTTCAATGTACCTGCCTGTAAAAAGAGTTGCCAAATCTGCACTCAGTAAAAAAGCATTGGATCCTGTGATATAAATATCGTATTTTCTTTTGGAATAAAGGCTGTTTACGGCCAGTTCGAAATTTAGACACATTTGAACTTCATCAATAAAAAGATAATTCTCTTTGCCCTGTCTGTAATGTTCTTCAACGTATGTATGAAGGGCGTGATACTCTTTCAGAGCTTCAAAAGAAAGATCCATAAAGTCAATAAAAATAATATTGATATCCTCATAGTGATCTTTCAGATAAGAGACATATTCCTGCATCAGGATTGACTTTCCTGATCTGCGGATACCAGTAATCACTTTAATATCGGGAGTGTTTTTTAGATTTTTAATTCGATTGAGATATTCGCTTCTTTCAATTGTTTTCATGCTGATTCCTCACTTTCAAAAAATGAAAATATTTAATGTTTTGAAAGTCAATAATATATCTTTATAAGAAATTTTTATTGTGATCCTATACGAAGTACGACTACACATCTAAAAGAGTTTGAATAAAACGCTTACATTTTTGCACTTCGTGATATAATACTTTTATGGAAAATTATGTATTAAGGGATTTAGATAGTTTAAAACCGATATCTGGAATTTTAAATGAGCAGGGGAAAAAACTTGAAAATAAAGTACTGAATCAGAAAATTATAGAATCCAATTATTATATTTCAAAACAGTTGAATGTTCCTTTGGCAACAAAACTTTTTTATCTGGAAAAAATAAGGGTAGTCGATGAGATTCCAGTATCTATTGAAAAGACATATATTCCTTTAGAAGAAGTAAAAGGAATGGAAGAGATGGATTTTAATCATGTTTCTTTATATAAACTGTTAAGTTCTGAAAAAGGAATTCATAAATTAAAATCAGATGAAGAAGTGTTGCTGGTGGGAGCCAATGATTTTGAATGTGAAACATTAAATTTAAAAAAAGGGGAAGAAGTTCTTTTGACAAAGGGGATTACCATTAAGACAAATGGGCATGTATTAGAATATTTTGAAATTTCTTCTTTGCCTGAATTTTATCGTTTCAGGAGTGTGTCAAGATTATGAGCAAACCCGTTGCAATCTATCAGCAGCTGATGAACAGCATTGAAAAGAAAATTGTTTCACAGGAATTAAAGATTGGCGACAAGCTGGATTCTGAAAGAGTGATGTCGGAAAAATATGGAATCAATCGTATGACGGTTCGAAATGCGATCAAACATTTAGAAGAAAAAGGAATTCTGGAATCCATTCGAGGTTCAGGCACGTATGTAAAAGCCATTCCTCAAATACAGGGAACGGTAGATCTGGGAAATCAGGAGGAGATTTTATCTTTAAGTAAACAGATTCGTCAAAGAGGAATGAAAAGCAGTCGTATTCTGTTGTCGATGCAGAAAGTAAAACCAGAAGGAGAAATCAAAGAAGCATTTAAAGTGGAATGGGTATATGAAATTATACGAATGTCTTTAATTAATGATGCTCCCTATGCTTTACAGAAGACATACATTCCATGTGATCTGTTTGAAGATGCAGAGCGATTTGATTTTGTGAATGGTTCTTTATACGATTATATGCAGGATCGAAATCATCGGCCTAAGACAATGGTTTCTTATCTTCGTATTGAAAAATTGCCTAAAGAATATATACAGGTAATGGAAGCAAAAGAAAGCGATCGTTATTTTTTATTTGATTATTTAGGATATGATAATATGAATCAGCTGGTAGAATATACAATATCTTATCATCATCCGAAATATACAACGTTCCGTTTTCGTACACAAATTGATCTGGATTGAGTGTGGTATACCACACTTTTTTTATAGATTTAAAAGTGCTATAGTTTAAACAATCAAAAAATGAAAAAATGCTTGATTTATGTCTATTTTATCCTTTATATTGGTTATAAGTGGTATACATAATATACCAATTGAATCAAAGGAGGGAAAATATATGAGTTTGGTTCAAGCGATACTGATTGGCTGTGTTTGTGCTTTGACACAGTTGGAAGGAGACTGGCTGGGTGAATGTAAATTAAGAGAACCCGTTATTACTGGTTTCCTGGTTGGATTGATCATGGGTGATGTCGCAAAAGGTTTATTTATTGGTGGATCATTACAGCTGATGTGGATGGGTGCAACCAATATTGGACCTACAGCGAATCTGGACATTGGTTCTGGTGGAACCATTGGAGCTGCAGTCGCTTTAATGACAGGAAGTGACTTAGAAGTTGCGGTTGCCTTTGCCTTACCGGTTGCGGTTATCATGCAGATGTTAAACATAATGAAAATGACAGCTTTTTCTGCATTGATGCACAGTGCGGATGCAGCCATTGATCAGGGGAATGAAAAGAAACTAATTGGGATTCATTTCTTATGTGGATTCTTCACATTCCTGATTTATTTCTCTTTCACGTTTATTGTTTTATATGTTGGATCGGGTGTAATCGATGCCATTGTTGCTGGTATTCCTGAATGGGCACAAAATGGATTGAGTGCAGTAGCGGTTGCTCTTCCTGCAATGGGATTTGCTTTGTTGCTGAATATTTTATGGGATGTAAAATTGATTCCATATTTCATCATTGGATTTGCACTGGCAGCTTATTTAGGTGTGGATATGGTTGGTGTATGTGCCATCAGTGTTGCGATTGCTTTAATTATTTATGAAATTAAAGTCAATCAGTTAAAAAGTGCACCTGTTGTCGAAAAAGTAGAAGATGAATGGGAGGACGACTAATATGGCAAGAGAACTATCAAAAAAAGAATTTAAATCCATCTTCTGGCGTTCCTTTACTTTATTAGGTTCTTTCAACTATGAAAGAATGGAAGGATTGGGATTCCTGTATGCCGTTTTACCAAGTTTAAAACGAATTTATGCCAATGATCCAGAAGGATTAAAAGAAGCAATGCATCGTCATCTGGAAGCCTTCAATATGACAGTAGCTCCATCTCCATTTGTTATGGGACTGACGGTTGCCATGGAAGAACAGGCTAAAGAAGATCCTTCAATGGATAAAACAACGATCAATGCTTTAAAAGTTTCTTTAATGGGACCATTAAGTGGAATTGGAGATACATTCTTCTGGGGAATCTTTAGAGTTCTTGCCTGTTCCTTAGGAGCCAGCTTTGCCTTACAGGGAAATATCATGGGACCTTTGGTACTGTTGCTGATCTTTAACATTCCAAACTTCTTAACTCGTTACTATGGATTAAAAATTGGATATAACCAGGGAGCTGGTTTCTTAGAAAACCTGCAGTCTTCTGGAAAAATGGACTTGTTTACCTATTGTGCTGGAATTGTCGGGATTGCTTCGGTTGGATGTTTAACGGCATCCTGGATCGGAATCAGTTCTCCTTTACAATTTGATATTGCAGGAAATACGATCGTATTACAGGAATACTTGGATCAGTTGTGTCCACAATTGTTGTCTTTATCCGCTGTACTGATTATCCTGAAATTATTAAAGAATAAAGTCAGCACATTAAAAATCACAATTGGTGTAATCGTGATTGCCTTTGTATTAGGTGTATTTGGTATTATCGCATAGGAGAGACTTATGATTTGTGATATTCGAATTGATGATCGACTGATCCATGGACAAGTGTGTGGATTCTGGATCCCTCATCATAATCTTCAAAGAATCGTTATTGTGGATGATGAAATCATTCACGATGCACAACGAAAAACAGCTTTAAAATTTGGATGTCCAGATAAATGTAAATTATCTATTTTTTCAACGGATTCAGCAGCGGATAAATTCAATCGTAAAATTGATGAAGGAATTCGCGTAATGATTTTATGTCAAAGTTCCATTCCGTTATTAAAACTGTATGAAAAAGGATATCATTTTAAAGAAATTACAGTAGGAAATATGGCTTCTAAACCAGATTCTACCAGAATTCGTAAAACATTATTTGTTTCAAAAGAAGAAAAAGAAGCTTTTATCAAATTAAGTGAATATGGAGTTAAAATTATATCGCAGATGGTTCCAAGTGAACCTAGAGAAGATATAATCGATGAAATCAGGAAGGGATAATTGTATGAGTGAAGTGTCTGTAATTGGGTATATGAGAGAACAGCCTGAGCGTTTACGCTATGTATTTAAAAATAGAGAAGTGTTTATTCAGCCTTTTTTAGAAGCCTGTAAAGGAAAAAAGAAAATTTTATTTTTTGGTTCAGGAACTTCTTATAATGTTTCTTTACTGGCAACTTATTATTTTAAACACATTTGTCATATTGATGCACAGGCTTATTATCCAAATGTTTTTAAATATTATGAACAGCCAGACTGGTCTAATTCCTTAAAGAAAGAAGAAATCTTATTTGTGGGAATTTCTCAGTCAGGAACATCGGTTTCAACTTGTGAAATCATGGAATATGCCAAAGCCAATGGGTATCCAACTTTAGCTTTAACAGGAAATTTAGAAAGCAAAATCTGTGATTATGTAGATACAAAAGTGCATTTACTGGTTGGAGATGAACTTTTACCACCTGAAACAAAAGGATATACAGTATCGGTATTAACTGTTTATTTATGGGCCATTGCCTTAGCTAAGGTGGATGGATATGATCAGGTAGAAAAACTGGTCAATCAGTTTGATCAGGTAATTGTGGAAAGTGAAGCCTGGTATGAAAGAAATAAAGTAACCATTGTCAACAGTAACTGTTTGTATGCGATGGGATATGGAATTGATTTTGCCACAGCCATTGAAGCACAGTTAAAAATTGGAGAAATGCTTCGTTTACCAATTGTGGGATATGAAATGGTGGAATATTCTCATGGACCTACAATGGCATTAAATCCAAAACATACTTTATTTATGATTGGTTCCGATGAGCCAGAATGGAATCAGATGATAGAGTATCGAAAAGCTTTTAAACAGTATACTGATCGTGTTCATGTCATCACATGCAAAGAATTGGATGAAAAAGACGATAAAGATTTAGTATTCAGTGTAAAAACAAATAAATATTTAGCTCCATTAATGTATACAGTACCTTTTCAGTTTGTAGCAGCAAAAGGAGCTAAAGATATTGGTATTGATACAGCTATCAATCCATTTGAAATCGCATTGGCGCATTATGAATAAGAGTTCTTTTTGAACTCTTATTCTTTAGAAAGGAAGACTATGATTGGATATATTATTACAGGACATGGACATTTTGCTTCTGGTATTTTAAGTGCATTGGAACTGATTATGGGAAAACAGGAAGATTTAATGACGGTAGATTTTCCTGAAACAGATACAAAAACGGAAATCGAAAACAATTTAAAACAGGCCATTTCAACTTTATCTCATTGTGATTCCATTGTTGTTTTCTGTGATTTACTAAGTGGAACCCCTTTTAATACCGCAATTATGGAAGCGATGAACAATGATAAAATTCAGGTAGTTTATGGAACCAATTTAGGAATGCTGATGGAAATGGTTATGATGCGTATGCAGAAAGCCAGTCAGGAAGAAATCGTAAACAAAGCCATTGAAACCGGAAAAAATGGAATTGGAAAGTTTGAAGTAGTGCAGGATGATGATGACACAGACTGGTAAAGGCTATTTATTTGCTTTGATTACTGCCTTGTGCTGGTCAACATCTGGATTGTTTGTAAAAGAAGTAGGACAGTCTTCCTTTGTGATTGTCGGTATTCAGGCATTGATTGCTCTGATCTTTAATCTTTTGTACACAAAAGAAAAAATTCGTTTTACTGCTTTTACAATGATCGTCGGTTTCATACAGTTTATGATGCACTTAACTTTCGTACTGGCCAATCAGTATACAACCGTTGGAAATGCAATCGTTCTGCAATACAGTTCAATGATTTTTGTACTGATCTATCAAAGCATTGATCAGAGAAAGAAACCAGAAATGTATCAGATCTTTGTGATTTTACTGGCTTTAACGGGAATGATCATCTTCTTTATAGATGGCTTTTCGTTTGATTCCATTTTAGGAAATGGATTGGCGATTCTTTCCGGTGCTTTTTTTGGCTTACAGTTTTATTTGAATACCAAAGAAAAAGCCGATGCCATCAGCTCTGTAAAAATACAATATTTGATTTCTATTCTTGCTTTACTGATTTATTCCATCAAAAATCCAGTTGCTTCTTTTACCTTAAAAGATGGAATCTTTTTACTGGCAGCTGGAATCATAACGGTGGGAATATCCGGTATTACATTTGCCAAATGCATCGAAAGAATTCCTGCCTTTAGTGCAAATGTAGTGTGTATGAGTGAAGTTATTTTTGCCCCTATACTGGCTTTGATCTTTTTAAAAGAATGGTTTACTATGCACTCTTTGATCGGTGCAATACTCATTATTTTGAGTTTACTATATAATATGTATAAACAAAAAGGAGAAAAATATGTTTGAAAGTGTAATGTGGAAATATATGAAAGAAGAAAAAGACCTTCTTTTAAAAACATTTAATACAAAATTAGAAATTTTAGATATGGAAGCTTTATATATCGTGGCGCATGGAAGTTCATACAATGCAGCCAGTGCCATTGCTCCTTTCTTATCGAAATGGGCAAAAATTCGTGTATATGTTTATACACCATCCGCTTTTATCAACAATTGTATTTCCATTCAATATGAAAAGAAAGAAACAACTTGTGTAATGGGAATTTCTCAAACAGGAACTTCAAGAGGTGTATTAGAAGCCATTGAATCCATTCGTCCAGAAGGATTTAAAATATTATCCATTACCAATGAAAAAGATTCTCCAATTGAGAAAATCAGTGATTGTACATATTATCTGCAGGTCAATGAAGAAGAAAGCAATGCCAAAACAAAAGGATACAGTGCTACTTTAGTGGTATTGCTGGCAATGAGCATACAGATGGCTTTTGAAAAGAAACAGATTTCCATTGATACTTTAAATGAATTAATGGATGAAATCAAAAATCAGATTCAGGACATTCCAGACTGTATTGAAAATACCATTCAATGGTGTTTAAAAAACAATTATGGAAAAAATATGAACAACATCTATGTGATTGGAAACGGAATGAATTTTGCCACAGCAATGGAAGGACAGTTAAAACTGATGGAAACACAATGCATTCCTACAATGTTTAGTGATATTATTGAATTTTCACATGGTATGCATCGTTCCTTGAATGAAGAATCTTTTGTTTTACTGATCAATGATGGTACAAATGAAAATCTTATGAATAAAACATTTGATTATTGTAAAACAAAGAAATACAATATTTGTATGATTGATACAAAGAATCATACAGATGATCAGATTATTAATGTAAAAGAGTATAAACATACACATTCCATTTTACTGATTACATCTGTGATTCAGGCAATCTCTGCATTTGTTCCAGAAAATAATGGAACCGATCCAAATCGAGATGCCAATAATGATTATACAGATTGGATGGAAACTAGAGTATTATGATGAAAAGCATTGTTATTATATCGTTTATTGTTTTATTGATTTTAGATGTCTTTTTAAGAAGAAAACAGAAAAATGAAAAAAATAAAATCGAAGATGAATTGGTTGGAGCTTTATTGAAAAAGGATTATAAGAAGTTTGATCAGTTGATTGATTCAGAAGATGCACAAAGAAGAATTGCTCCTTTTAATCGTCATTATATGAAATTAAATGCAGCAATTTTAAGAAATAAAAATATTGATATAGTATTAGAATCTTTTGAAAAAATTAAAATGAATCAGGCACAGAAAAATGAATTGTATTCAAAAGCTTTTGGTTATTATGTAGAAAAAGAAAATAAAGAAAAATCATCTTATTATAAAGATAAAATTTTAAACGATACAAAAAGCGAAAGTCTTCATGAAATGGCTAATCGCATGTACAGTATTTATATTGATAAAAGCGATATGTATTTAGATATTTTATTAAAAGAAAATGAATCTTTAACAGGAGCAAAAAGAGCATCTAATGATGCTTTACTGGCTAAGATTTATGAAAATAAAAAAGATAATTTAAATCAAGAAAAATATTTAAATCAGTTTAAAGAAGATATGAAAGGGAAATAAGATTCCCTTTTTCTTTTAATAAGAAATATTTTATAATAAGAGAAAGGAGGAATTGTTATGTCTACAGTTTTTATTTCACCAAGTAAGTATGTACAGGGACCAAATGAAATGGATAATATTGGTTCGTATACAAAACAGTTAGGAAAGAAAGCGTTATGTCTGATTTCAAAAGGAGGATATAAACGCCAGGGAAATCAGATTGAAAAAAGTTTTGAAAAGAATGAAGTGCAGGTCGTATTTGATTACTTTAATGGAGAATGTTCAAAGAATGAAATCAATCGATTAAAAGAAATCGTTAAAGAAAATCAATGTGATGTGATGATTGGAGTGGGAGGAGGAAAAATCTTTGATACAGCCAAAGCCGTAGCTTATTATTGTCAGATTCCAGTAATCGTAGCTCCTACCATTGCTTCTACAGATGCACCATGTTCGGCATTATCCGTTATTTATAGCGATGAAGGTGTATTTGAAGAATATTTATTCTTGCCATCTAATCCAAATCTAGTATTGATGGATACAGATATTATTGCGAAAAGTCCAGTTCGTTTAACCGTTGCAGGTATGGGAGATGCTATGGCAACCTATTTTGAAGCCAGAGCGTGTTATAAATCTGGTGCCTTGACTTGTGCTGGAGGGAAAGTAGGAGTCGCTGCTTTAGGAATCGCAAAATTATGTTTTGATACATTGATTGAAGAAGGACCAAAAGCTAGAGTGGCTCTGGATGTTGGTGCCTGTACAAAATCTGTTGAAAAGATTATTGAAGCCAATACTTTATTATCCGGAATTGGCTTTGAATCTGGAGGATTAGCCGGAGCGCATGCGATTCATAATGGATTGACAGTACTGGAAGAATGTCATTCTATGAATCATGGAGAAAAAGTAAACTTTGGAACTTTGACACAACTGGTACTGGAAAATATTAAAGAAGAAGAACTGAACTATGTATTAAGCTGGATGGTATCCGTGGGATTACCAGTTACATTAGAACAGCTGGGAATTGAAGACACAAGTAGAGAACACTTAATGCCAGTTGCCATTGCAGCCTGTGCAGAAAATGATACATTACACAATATGCCATTTGAAGTAAATCCAGAAATGGTATATAACGCAATGTTAGCTGCAGATGCATATGGTCGTAAAAAGATTGGATTATTTTAATAAAATTAAACGTCGAAATTTTTCGACGTTTTTTTAGAAGAATATGGAATATTAAATGTGATATATCCAGGGATATAGAAGTGAAAGGACATACAATCATAAAAATATAAGATTATGAGCATCATTCTATAAAGAAAAATAGAATGAAGAAATGATTAAATCCAATTTTTTGAATATAAATACATTTTTTTGTCACTTTTTATTTTTGTTTCGTATATAAAAAATAGGAGGAATAAAAATGGATTATGAATAGGAAAAAGAATGGATACGAAAAATAGAAGAAGAAAGAAATGAACTGGATTGAAACCAGAAAGTACGAAATGCCAAACTGGAAGTTGAAGCCATTGGAGAGACTAATGCTTTACGTAAAAATATTCGATCCATGTATAAAAAAGGGTTCGATATAGAATATGTAGAAGATATTATTAAATCCAATTCATAGCACAAGGTTAATATAAACCTTGTGTTTTTTACTTTTTGAAAAGTGCTGGTATAATGAAATTACTATGAATATGGAAAAAGAATTAGAAAGAGGTTTGATCTCTGCTTTTGTGAATTCAAATGTAGAATCAAATTATGAATTTAAGCCTCAGTTTCTGACAAATGATTATAAAAAAGGAATTAAAGTATTAACAACAATTGAAGAAGAATTAAATCGTTGTGATTCTTTTAGTATTAGTGTCGCCTTTATAACAATGTCAGGAATTGCTGGTTTATTACAGACTTTAAAAGAACTGGAAGAAAAAAATATACATGGAAGAATATTAACAACAGATTATTTAATGTTTAGTGAACCAAAAGCTTTAGATAAACTTGCTTCTTTTAAAAATATAGAATTAAAGATGTATCGTACAAAATATTCACAGGATGGATTTCATACAAAAGGCTATATTTTTAAAGAAGAGGAAGTCTATAAAATTATTATTGGAAGTTCAAATTTTACGGCTAATGCTTTGACAAGAAATAAAGAATGGAATACAAAATTAATTTCCGGAGAAAAAGGGGATTTTGCACAATATATAAATTCAGAATTTGATTATTTGTTTAACAGTGATTATTCACTTCCTTATTCAGAATTTATAGAAGAATATAGAATCCAGTATAATATTATTCAGACACAAAGAAAGATTGCCAAACAGTCGGATTCACCCAGTCTGGAACAGTATAACTTAAAACCAAATTCTATGCAGGTTTCTTTTATTTCAAATCTAGAAAAGATTGTTTCAGATAATCAGAATAAAGCACTATTGATTTCAGCTACAGGTACAGGAAAGACTTATGCTTCTGCTTTTGCGATGCGAGAGATGAACTATAAAAGAGTTTTATTTTTAGTGCATCGAAATCAGCTGGCATTACAGGCCAGACAGTCTTATGAAAAAGTATTTGGAAAAACGAAAACAATGGGTTTAGTGGGAAATGGATATCGTGATTATGATTCAGATTATGTATTTGCGACAAGAGATACATTGAGTCGAGATGAACATTTATACCATTATAAACCCAATGATTTTAACTGTATTATTTTAGATGAAGCTCACCATAGTGCTGCACAATCGTATCAGAAAATCATGAATTATTTTAAACCTGAATTATGGCTTGGAATGACGGCAACTCCAGATAAAAGAGAATATGGAGAAGAAAAAAATATTTATGAAATCTTTGATTATCAGATTGCTTATGAAATACGTTTGCAGCAGGCAATGGAAGAAGATTTATTGTGTCCATTTCATTATTATGGTATTTCGGACTTAAAAATGATTTCAGATGATCAAAGTATTGATTTTAATCAGCTTGTCAGTGAGGAAAGAGTAAAACACATTATAGAACAGGCCAATTATTATGGTTACAGTGGAAATCGAGTTAAAGGACTGATTTTCTGTCGAAATATTAAAGAAGCAGATGAATTAAGTAAAAAATTTAATGAATGTGGATATTCAACTCTTTCTTTAAATGGAGGTCACAGTGAAGCACAAAGAAAAGAAGCTTTTGAAAGACTGGCTATGGATTATGAATCCAATGGGTTAAAACCTTTGGATTATATATTTTCAGTGGAAATATTAAATGAAGGAGTGGACATTGTTGAAGTCAATCAGGTCATTATGTTAAGACCTACACAATCTCCTATTGTTTTTATTCAGCAGTTAGGAAGAGGATTACGTAAATCAAAAGGAAAAGAATACGTTGTGATATTAGATTTTATTGGAAATTACAATAATAACTTTATGATTCCCATTGCTTTATCTGGAGATCGTTCTTACAACAAAGACAATATACGTCATTATGTATTAGAAGGAAACAGTACAATACCAGGAGCCAGTACGATTCACTTTGATGAAATCAGTCGAAAACGATTCTTTGATGCAGTGGATCAAGCCAATTTCAGTGATATTAAATTAATTCGATCCTGTTATCAGAACTTAAAAGATAAACTGGGACGTATTCCTGAATTAATGGATTTTGATTTATATGGAGAAATCGATGTATTACGTATCTTTGACAACAATAGTTTAGGTTCTTATTATAAATTTCTAAAAAAATATGAAAAAGACTATACAATTCATTTAAATAAACAGGAAGAAAAGATGATTGAATTTATCTCAAAAAAACTGGTTTCTGGAAAAAGAGTGCAGGAATTAATCTTTTTAAAATGTTTATTAAATCAGGATCAGAATTTAATTCATACAGTAAAAGATAAAGTATGGAATGAATATAAAATTAAAATGAATTCGAATCAGATAGATACAATCATAAATCTATTTACCAATCAGTTTCCATCTGGATCGGGTAAAAAAACATATATGGATTGTATATTTATAGAAAAAAATAATGAAGAATATTGTATATCAAAAGAATTTAAACATTTATTAAATCATAAAGAATTTTATAATATGATTCAGGAATGTATAGCTTTTGGATTGTATCGTTATCAGAAAAATTATATAAATCGGTATAAAGATACAGATTTTGTATTGTATCAGAAATATACTTATGAAGATGTATGTCGATTATTAAACTGGGAACACAATGAAGTTCCAAAAAATATAGGTGGATATAAATTTGATAAAAAGACAAAAACATTTCCTGTATTTATAAATTATGAAAAAGAAGAAGGAATCAGTGCAACAACGAAATATGAAGATCATTTTATAGATCCAAATACATTAATTGCGATTTCTAAATCAAATCGAAATAAAAATTCAGAAGATATACAGAATTTTATATATGCGAAAGAAAGAGGAATTCAGGTACATTTATTTGTCAGAAAAAATAAAGATGATAAAACTTCAAAAGAATTTTATTATTTAGGACAAATGAATGCGACTGGGAATATAAAAGAATTTGTTATGAATAATACAAATAGCAGTGCAGTTGAAATCGAATGGAATTTAGATGTACCTGTAAGAAAAGATATTTATGAATACATAGTGAATGGATGAGTTTATGAAAACAATAAAAGTAGTAGCTGCAGTAATTAAAAGAAATAATAAAATATTTGTGACACAATGAAGTGAACCCCAAAAGTTGGACTACCAATTGAAAGGGGTTCATTTTTATATGGCAAAACTTACTAGAGAACAAAGAATAGAAATATATCATAAAAGAAAATCTGGAGTTACTATAAAATCCTTATCTAAACAATATGGG
>NZ_VUMM01000029.1 GCF_009696175.1 Floccifex porci | reverse complement strand
TACAATACAGAAAGAATTAACGCAAAAAGAAAAGGATTGAGTCCATTAGCTTATAGACAACAATCCTTCAAACAATTAACATTAAGTTAGTTTATTTATACCGGTCCAACTTTACCGGTGCACTACATTTTTCCCGCTTCTTTTATAATTGTGATTTTAAATAGGCAAATATAAATCCATCCAGATCTCCATCCAGTACCGATTGTACCTGACTGGTTTCATATCCAGTACGCGCATC
Organism: Floccifex porci; assembly: GCF_009696175.1. Lineage (GTDB taxonomy): Bacteria > Bacillota_I > Bacilli_A > Erysipelotrichales > Erysipelotrichaceae > Floccifex > Floccifex porci. Next base: position 17,938 of record NZ_VUMM01000029.1, on the reverse strand, counting down.
TTTGACCAGTGAATAAGGATGCATTACATAACTTCGAATCTGACTTCCCCATTCATTGGCAAGCTGTTCTCCTTTGATTTCTTTCATTTTCTTTTCCTGTTTTTCAATCTCCAACTGGTATAAACGAGATTTTAAAACACGTAAAGCTTCTTCTCTATTTTCATGCTGAGAACGACCATTCTGACACGTAGATACAATTCCAGTTGGTTTATGCACCATTCGAATCGCAGAATCCGTTTTATTGATATGCTGTCCACCCGCTCCAGAAGCTCGTTTTGTTTCGATGATCAGGTCTTCTGGTTTGATTTCAATTTCAATTTCATCATTGAATTGTGGCATGACATCTAAAGACGCAAAGGAAGTGTGACGTCTGGCTCCTGAATCAAATGGAGAAATTCGAACAAGACGATGCACGCCTTTTTCCGATTTTAAATAGCCATAGGCTTTATCCCCTTCCACAAGGAAGGTTACACTTTTGATCCCTGCCACTTCTCCAGGCTGATAATCCAGCACTGTAACTTTGTATCCATGCTGCATCGCATATCTGGTATACATTCGATACAGCATATCCGCCCAGTCACAGCTTTCAGTTCCTCCTGCTCCTGGATGCAGTTCTAAAATCGCATTGTTCTGATCGTATTCATGAGACAGTAAAACAGAAATCTCAAAGGAATCCATTTTTTCTTTGGTTTCCTGATATTCCATTTCGGTCAGTTCCATAAGCTCTTCATCAAAATCTGTTTCCAGTTCTTTTAAACTTTCGGATAAAGACTGAAACTGTTCACTTAAAGATTCATACTGGTCTACTATTTCTTTATTCGCATTTCGTTTACGAATCGTGGATTGAGCTTTCTTTGGATCGTTCCAAAATCCATCCTGCAGAATTTTCCGATCCAGCTCTTCAACCTGAAATTTTTTTTCTTCTAAGTCAAAGAGACTCACCTAAAGAAGATAACTTCTTCAGGTGAGTTTCCAATCCTTGTCTTAATTCATAAAGTTCCATTATGCTTTTTTAATTCGTCTTTTCGCCATTTCTTTTGCTTTTTCTAAGGCAGGATTTTTTGGCTCTTTACGAATACGTACTTTTAATAAGAAGAATGTGATTTCACGAGAAATACGAGCATTCATTTCTTCAAACATATCAAATCCTTCCTGAACATATTGCTGTAATGGATTGTTTTGTGCATATGAACGAAGATAAATACCACCTCTTAATTTATCCATACGGTCAATATGAGCAATCCAGTTACGGTCAATGTTACGAAGAACGACTGTTTTTTCAAATGGTAAGAATTGTGCTCTTACTGGTGAAATTTCGTTTTCATATTCTGTCCACATTTTATTTAAACAGTATTCTTTTGCCTGAGTGGCATCTTTTCCTTCCAGTTCGGAAGCATGGATACGTTTTTCTTCTGTTAATCCCATCATTTCCAGTGATTTACAAACTCCAGGAATATCCAATGGATTTTTCTTATCGTTTGTTAAATTAGCCTGAATGGTTTGTTGAATGGTCTGATCAAATACATTGTGGACCGTTTCATGAACATCCTGACTTTCCAGAATACGATTTCTCTGGGCATAAATAATTTCACGCTGTCTACGCAATACATCATCGTAATCCAATAACTGTTTACGCATATCAAAGTTATATCCTTCAACACGTTTTTGTGCCATTGTGATGGATTTTGTAACCGTCTTTGATTCGATTCGTTCGGCTTCTCCTAATTTGTCAAACATTTTCTGCAGTTTGTCTCCACCAAAACGAACCATTAATGAATCTTCTAAAGATACATAGAAACGTGAGAATCCTGGATCTCCCTGACGTCCAGAACGACCACGCAGCTGGTTATCAATACGTCTGGATTCATGACGTTCCGATCCCAGTACAGCCAAACCACCTAATTTTCTGGATTCAGCCGTTAATTTGATATCGGTACCACGTCCTGCCATGTTTGTGGCAATGGTTACGGCTTTAGGTCTACCTGCTAAAGCCACAATTTCTGCTTCGCGTGCATGGTTTTTCGCATTTAATAATTCATGTGGAATTCTTTCTTTTTTCAGCATTTTTGAAATCAGTTCACTGGTTTCTACCGCAATGGTACCTACCAGTACTGGCTGTCCTTTTTCATACAGGCGTTTTACTTCACGAACCAGAGCTTCGTATTTATCTTTTTTATGAGCATAAACTTCATCTGGCAGATCTTCACGAATGACTGGTACGTTTGTAGGAATCACAATAACTTTCATATTGTATGTAGAAAGGAATTCCTCTTCTTCTGTTTTAGCAGTACCGGTCATACCTGCCAGTTTTTCATACAGACGGAAAAAGTTCTGATATGTAATAGTTGCCAGAGTGGAAGTTTCTTCTTTGATTGGAACCCCTTCTTTGGCTTCGATTGCCTGGTGCAGCCCATCAGAGTAGGCTCTTCCTGGCATCAAACGCCCTGTAAACTGGTCAACGATCACAATTTCTTTTTCATCACTGACAACGTATTCAATTTCATTTGTCATAATGTAGTTGGCACGCAATGCCTGATTGATGTGATGTACCAGCTGTGTATGTTCAATTTCATACAGGTTGTCAATTTTAAAATAACGTTCTGCTTTACGAACTCCATCTTCAGACAACATAACCTGACGTGTTTTTTCATCAATGTCATAGTCTCCAGAAACCAGTTCTTTTTCATGTGTAAATTTATCGGTTTCATATTCAGGAGCCACTAATGTTTTGACAAAACGATCGGCCTGAATATATAAATTTGCGGTCTGTTTACGTCCACCAGAAATAATTAATGGCGTACGAGATTCGTCAATTAAAATAGAGTCCACTTCATCGACAATGGCCATATGAAGTCCTCTCATAACACGATCTTCTACTTTTGTGACCATATTGTCACGTAAATAATCAAATCCTAATTCAGAGTTTGTTGTATATGTGATATCACAATTGTATGCTTCTCTTTTTTCTCTGGCATTCAATTCACGTTTATTAACACCTACGCTCAATCCTAAGAATCGATAGATTTCACCCATCCAGCTGGCATCACGTCCAGCTAAATATTCATTGACAGTAATGACATGTACACCTTCCCCTTTTAAAGCATTTAAGTATACACACATAGTTGCCGTTAATGTCTTTCCTTCACCGGTCTTCATTTCCGCAATGTCACCTTTATGCATCGCAATGGAACCCATAACCTGTACTTTATATGGTTTTTCATTGATTACACGATAAGCCGCTTCACGAGCTGTTGCGAATGCTTCTGGTAATAAATCATCTACCGTTTCTCCATTTTGTAGACGTGATCTATATTCATTGGTTTTATTTCTTAATTCTTCATCTGATAACTTCTGCATTTCTGGTTCATAGCTTAATACCTGATCAGCAATTTTTTCCAGTCCAGCTAATTCCCTTTGTTCTTCTGAGAACATCTTTTTAAAGAACCCTGCCATTGTATCCCTCCTAAAATTTTCGTATCATAACAAATATTATCACAAAACACAAAAAAAAAATAGGGAAATCCCTATTTAAACAATTTTTCTGACATAAGGATCCTCACTGATTCCTTTAGATAAAACCAGTCTGGCATATTCCTGTGCACAAAATAAAGAATGATCGCGATAATTTCCACATTCTTTTTCTTTTGTCCCAGGAACATCTTCCCATTTCATTTCTACAATTTCTTCCAGTGCTTCTTTTAAGGCAAGGGCTACTTCATGAGATGAATGTTCATTAAAAGTCAACAGATGAAATCCTGTTCGGCATCCAAATGGAGAACAATCCAGATATCCTTTGATTCTTGGTCTTAGTGTTAAAGCCAGTAAATGTTCCAGTGTATGCATTCCCGCTGTCGGAATAAACATTTCATTGGGCTGTGTCAATCGAATATCAAAATTGGAAACAATATCTCCTTTTTCTCCTTTTTGTGTATCAATCAATCGTACATATGGGGCGATTACTCTGGTATGATCCAAAGTAAAGCTTTCAATCACAACGTCTTTTTCCATAACTCCTCCTAAACTAAAATCAATTCCACAATAAATACCATCAGACAACAAGCCATAGATACCTGAAACAGGCTGGCTTTTTTCCATGCCAGAACGATTCCTGTTACCAGAGCCACTATACCTGCTGCAGGAATCTGAGTGGCTTCAATAATGGCTGGAAAAGTCATACAGGCTAAGGTGACATAGGGTACATAATATAAAAAGGAACGAATGGTAACATTTTTAATAGGTTTTCGAACCAGCGTCAATGGAAGCACACGGATCAGATAGGTCACAATGGCCATGATCCATACATAGCTCATCAAATTATTCATCCATTTCCCTCCTTGGAAATACAATGGCAGCAATCAAAGAAATCACAATGGTCAGTATCAATGTTCGAGTTCCAGATGAAAATGGAAGATTTCTGGTACAGTAGCTTAACAGAAAGCTAGTCAGAACCAGAGCGCAAACCACTTTGTCTTTTTTACTAGCTGGAACAATAACCGCCAGAAACATACCATACAAAGCCACACTTAAACAGGATACCAGGCGCAATGGAAGCGTATTTCCGGCAATGATTCCCAAAGCTGTTCCACTTGCCCAGCAGGGAATGGCTACACAATAGGCGCCATATAAAAATAAGGGCGGTACTTTTCCTTCCTGATTGATTGCCAGGCCAAACAGTTCATCGGTCACATCAAATCCAATGATCATTCTTTGCCATGTCGATAATTTTTCATCCAGTTTCTGCGATAAAGAAAAACTCATCAGAAAATAGCGGGCGTTGGACACAAGGGTCATCATCACCATTTGCCAGAACGTTCCATGAGAGGCCATCATCATGAAACAGGCATATTCTCCTGCTGAAGCATTGATCAGTGCCGAAGTAACAAATCCCTGAATGGGACTCAATCCTACATTTTTTGCCATAATTCCTAAAGTGAAAGCTACCGCAAAATAGCCCATTCCAATCGGAATCCCATCCTTCATTCCTCTTTTAAATTCCGTCATGTATTTATTATATGAAAAAGCCTTCTTTTTTTCAATGGAGCTACATTTTATCAATATATTGAAAATCCGTATCAATATCAAATACAAAAATGGAACCGTTTGGTATCGGATGCCCCACTTTTTCCATTACATCCGGTGCATATTTTCGCATTAGATTGGCCATAATTCCACCATGACAGACAATCAGTACATTTCCACTATGTTTTTCTGAAATCTTTAATAATTCTTTCTGAAAACGAGCTAAAGCCATAGCAGGCGATTCTCCTCCATAATCTGGCACATTGTTTCGATCAATCTTTAAGGTCTGAAAAATTACTCTTTCCGATTCTCCATCAATCATACCAAAATTAATTTCTTTTAGACCTTTTCGATGAGAAGTATTCACATTTCGATTCTTTAAGATCAGATTCATTGTATCGACTGCTCTTTCTGAAGTAGAAGAATAAGCCCATTCAAAATCTACATTTTCCAGCTTCTTTCCTGCTTCAATAGCCTGCTGTATCCCTGTTTTTGTTAACGGGGAATCACACCATCCCTGTATAATTTTCTTTACATTAAATAAAGTCTGTCCATGCCTTACAATATAAGCTCTCATACTAACTCCCTTTCAATAATTTGTTTTACCTGTGTATAAAATGGAACAAAAGCACTGGGAATGGCATACTTTTCTTCAATTTCATCGATTGAATAAAAATGATCTGTTTTTTGTTCCACAAATAACATCGTCCCTTTCATATTCCATTGTATATGGGAAAAAATATGGGTGTGCTCTTTTAATTCTATTTCTTTTACACAAGGAACTCTTTCTTCATCAAAACCATATAAATTGGCTAATAAGCCTTTGTTTTCTCTTTTCTTTAAATGAATTTTATTCTTATATACATAAATATAAAACTGCTTCTCTTCCACTTTTCTTTCTTTTTTCTTCTTTAAGACTGGAAGATTTCCCTGTATTCCTTTTCGGTAAGCCACACAATTCTCTTTTACTGGACAGGAAATACACCGTGGATTTTTGGGAATACAGATTAAAGCCCCTAATTCCATTAAAGCCTGATTATAATCGGAAATAAACTCTTTTTCTGGTAAAGAATCCTGAACCAGCTTTTCAATATTTTTCTTTGTTCTGGAATCAATTTCTTCTTCCATTCCATACAGTCTGGAAAATACACGAATCACATTTCCATCCACTGCACTCACTCTCTGATCATAAGCTATTGAAGCTATGGCTCCTGCTGTATAAGGACCAATTCCTGGCAGTTTCATCAATTCTTCTTTGGTTTCTGGCAGTTTTCCATCGTATTTTTCCATACAGATGATGGCACATTTTTTTAAATTTTTTGCCCGGGAATAATAACCCAGTCCCTGCCATAATTTATTTAATTTTTCATCCGGACAAGATGCCAGTGCTTTCATATCCGGAAGCTGTTCTATAAATCGATTATAATATTTCAACATGGCTTCAATTCGAGTCTGCTGTGCCATAATTTCACTGATCCATATCGAATACGCATCTTTCTTTTCTCGAAAAGAAAGCTTACGAGCCTTATTTTCATACCATTTTAATAATTCATTCTGAAACATAAAACCTCATACAAAAAGATGGAAATCATTCCATCTTAAACACGTGCATAAATAAATTGTGCTTTTCCAGTAATAGTGGTATTACCTGTTGCCGCATCAATGAAAGCCGTCTGTCCTTTTTCCAGTTGAACGCTTTGTCCATTGGCTTCAAGCATCAGACTTCCATCCAGAACAATAACCGAACCAAAACTTTCTTCATCTACATCCCATGTTAAAGTACCATCTACATCCGCTACATAAGTTGTAAATTCATGACAAGTTGCCATAGTTGTGACTTTGGCATCTTCTTTTTCAATAGTTGGTCCACATGGTTTGAAATCACTTTCGATTGGAGATAAATTGGAAACATCCAATGCTTTTTTAATATGCAGTTCTCTTGGTTTTCCATCTTTTCCAACACGTCCAAAATCATAAACACGATACGTTGAATTGGAGTTCTGCTGAATCTCACAGATCTGAATTCCTGCTCCAATGGCATGAATGGTACCAGATGGAATAAAGAATACATCTCCTTTATGAACCGGTACAGCTTTTAGAACATCCAGCAATGTATTATCTTTAATTTTTGCTTCAAATTCTTCTTTTGAAATTTCACGGTTTACACCAAAATATAAGAAAGAACCCGGATCACAATCCATGATATACCACATTTCAGTTTTTCCAAATTCATGTTCAACACGCAATGCATATTCATTATCTGGATGTACCTGAATAGAAAGTGGTCCTTTCGCATCAATAAATTTAATTAAAATCGGGAAATTTTCAAACGCATTTCCTTTTGTTCCCAAAACACCTTTACCAGCAGCATCTAAATATTCTGGGAATGTTTTCCCTTCATATTCTCCATTTGCCACAATACTTGGTCCATCTGGATGTACAGATAGTTCCCAGCTTTCCGCAACAATGTCAAGATCTGTCTTTTTCCCAAAATTTTCTTTTAATTTTGTTCCTCCCCATAAATAATCTTTATAGGCTGGATTTAATTTAATAATTCCCATATTTGATTTCCTCCACGTAATTATTATAGAACAAAATTTAAAAAAGTTATATCAAATTTTATTTTGTTTTATTGTCTATAATACAAAAACAAAATCAGGAATCTCTTTGGATTCCTGATTGATTATTATCTATATTTTCTAGAGAATAAACGATACAATTTATTGATTTTTCCTGAATCACAGTAGCTATAACGCTCTGATTTATACCATTGTGGACAACTTCTCTCCATATCATACAATTGAAAATATACATTACCATAAATCATAAGTAGCTCCTCCTCTTCATCTCTTTCTTTGTAATTGTATTATAAAACCAAAAGAATAGAATTTAAATGGCTTAAAAGCCCAATTATTTTTATACATTTTATGCTTATAGCACAAATAAAATTATAATTTATTTTCATAAAAGTTTTCATTTATTTACATTGACTTTATATTTTAAACAACTGTATAAAAAATATGGATTTGATTCCATTTTATAACAATTTGTTCACAAATTATGATCAATTAATGATACACTGAAAAGGGTGATTGTATGATTTCTTTGGATGACATTATGCTGCAGGTAGGAAATGAATATAAAATGAAATGCATAGCTGGTAAAGAGGGCTGTTCACATCCAATTGGATGGGTTCATATCGTAGAAGATCCTACCATTATTCAATTCTTATGGTCAAACGATCTGGCTTTGACATTGGGACTGGGATTTCAGAGTGAAAAAGCTTTAATGGACTGTATTATAAAACTGGTAAAACGAAACTGTGTGGGTTTAATTATCAATACAGGAAAATATATCAACGAAATACCTGACTCCATTCTTCGTTATTGTGACCAGAATCAGTTTCCATTGATCACCATTCCATGGGAAATCAATGTCAATATGGTCATAAAAGACATTTCTATCCGTTGCCAGCAAGATTCCATGGGTGAACAGAAACTGGCTCAATATTTTATAAAAGGATTTAAAAACGAAGAAAAACTGGAACAGTATCGAGATGAACTTAAATCTCATTTTGATACCGAAGGTTCCTTTCAGATCAGCATTGTTCACATCAGCAATTTAGAAAATACAGATATTCAACATCAAAGAATACTGGCTCGTTTACAATTTTATTTTGGTACGATACAATGTAAATATATTTTTTTCTGGTATGAAAACAATCTGATTTTAATTACCAATAATCTTCCTATGCATTCTTTACAGTCATTATGTGAAAAAGTAATTCATATCACAAAGATCAAATTAGAAGATTTCCCTGTGTTTATTGGAATTGGAAATAGTGAAATCGATTTAAAAAGTCTGCCAAAAAATTATAAAAAAGCCAAAGCTGCTTTAAAATATGCTCTTCATTTTAATCATTCTATTTCCAGATTTAAGGATATTGGCATGTATCAGATCTTATATTCTATTGAAGATGAATCCATTATAGAAAATTATTACAGGGAGTGTTTCCATCCTTTAATTGAATACGATTTGAAACATCATTCTCAATTGTTGCTTACATTTGAATATTTTCTTAAATACAAAGGAGCCATTCAAATTGTAGCCCAGGAATTATATACTCATCGAAATACGATCAATTATCGCATTTCGAAAATTAAATCCTTATTAAACTGTGATCTGGAAGATTCGGAAGAAACATTCAAATATGCATTGGCATTCTACATAAAGAAAAAAGAATAGGGATTTCCTATTCTTTTCTTATTTGTATGGATTCAATGACTGGCTGTTCACTTTTTTCAATGCTTCCATTGTCATCGATTGGATTGGCTTTTTCACAGATTTCATCCACAATATCCATTCCCGATAGAACCGTACCAAAAGCCGCATATTGTCCATCCAAGAAAGTCGAATCACTTTGTACAATAAAGAATTGGCTGCTGGCAGAATTATAATCGCTGCTTCTTGCCATCGATATAGTTCCTCTTATATGAGAAATTTCATTATCCACTCCATTGGCAGAAAACTCTCCTTTAATGGTTTGAGAAGACCCTCCTGTTCCATCTCCATTTGGATCTCCACCCTGCATCATGAAACCATCCATAATACGATGGAAAGTTAATCCATCATAGAAACCGGATTGTGCCAGACTGACAAAATTATCCACTGTTTCAGGTGCCTGTTTCGAATCCAATTGAACCACTATCTGTCCATAATCTTTGATATTGATATCGGCATAATAAACCGAATCGTCTTTTAAAACAAAATAAGAAGCGATTAGACAAACCAGAAGAATGGGAACAATGAATATTTTTTTAAAACCAGATTCTTTCTTTGTCAAAGTTTCAATGGTTTCGATACATTTCTGATTCGTAGATTGAAAAGGTTCTTTTTCCTGTTTTAAGATTACAGATTTAAATTGAGTGCATTCATCAATGGTTTGAAAACAATATTGAATATAATCTTCAATGATCATTTCATCTACATTTAATGTTTCTTTTAATTGGCGACAGCTAAAATCTGAACATAAATAGGATTTCAATACAAATCGTGTTTCTTTATTTAAAGATTGTAAAGACGAACAGATTTTATTAAAATCCAGATTGGATTCCATTTCTTTGATTTCAATTGTTTCTTTAATATCTGGTTTCTGTTCTTTTAATTGATGAGGATTGGAAATAAAATATTTATTTTTACATAGTTTTATTGCTATATGAATACAAAGATCTTTGAATTCTTCTTCACTCTGTATGTTTTTCTGTGCTAAATTTTTCCATACCTGTTCAAAAACATCTTCAAACACAAAATCGGTCTGCTCTTCATTTTCCATTAAAAAATCACAGATAAAATAAATTCGTTTCTTATTTTTTTCATATAAATGTAAAACGGCTTCACGATTTCCATTCTTAGCTTCTTTTATAATTTTTTCCATCTTAACGCTCCATTGTATCCGGATCCTGAAGTTCATAATCCACTTTTAGTGCATCTAACCTATCCATATCTGCTTTTCCGATTTCAAAATCAAAGATATTAATGTTTTCTTGAATACGACTTGGTGTAACCGATTTTGGTAAAGGTAAAATGTCATTCTGATAAATATATCTTAAACAGATTTGGGAAGGTGTCTTATGATATTTTTGTGCAAGTTCATTGATTATGTCATTATCAAGTAAAGCCGATCTGGCCAATGGACTATACGCTTCTACTAAAATATCGTTTTCTTTGCAATAATCTACCACTTCTTTTTGAAGCAGTCCTGGATGGTATTTAATCTGATTGACCATTGGAATGATTTCCATATCCATAATTTGTTCTAAATGATGGATTCTGAAATTGGATACGCCAATGGCTTTTACTTTTCCTTGTTTATACGCATCAATCATAGCTTGCCAAGTCTGACGATTTACTTCGACTGGATTTTCATACATCAACGAATTGGCAGGCCAATGAATTAAATACAGGTCAAAGTAATCCAATCCCATTGTTTCTAAAGAACGATCCAAAGCCTGTAAAGTGGATTGGTATCCACGCTGGCTATTCCATACTTTATTTGTGATAAATAATTCTTCTCTTTTTATTCCACAATTTCGAATGGCTTTCCCGATCATCTCTTCGTTTTTGTAAATATAAGCACCATCAATGTGACGATATCCACAATCAATGGCACATTGAACCGCCTTTAATGCGATTTCATCATTCGGTGTCTTCCATGTCCCAAAGCCAATGTCTGGAATCTCATTTCCGTTTCTTAATTTCATAATGTCCTCCTATTCAAATGCTTCTTTAATAGATTGATAGTGAAGAAAGATTCCTTGTCGATCCAATTCTTCTATTTCTTCTTTAGTAGCCAATCGATAAGACAAAGCTTCTTCAGTCTGGATCTGTACATCATTTTCATTAAAATCGAGAATAAATTTATAAACATCCACAAAATAATTATCTCCCTGTCCAGGATTCTCTCGATGATAGCTCATTTTAAATCCCCCTGAAGCCATAGAAACATCCAATCCTGTTTCTTCTTTTACTTCTCTTAAAACCGCTTCTTCAGAAGATTCCCCAGCCATACAGGCTCCTCCTGGTACTTCCCACCATCCAGGAGCCCAGGCTTTTGTCATAACCCTTTGTGTGATTAAATATTTTCCATTTACATGCTGAATAATTCCTAAAACTGATAAATGGTATTCTCCATCCTTTAAGATCCAATCGTTTTTCTTCATAGTTCTTCCTGTTAATTGTTTATTTTTATCATAAATATCCCAATATTCCATATATATTCCTCATTTCTTATACTATTATAATTGAAAAAGATATAAAAATCAGTAAATGTAAGAATTAAAAATTATTTTCAGTGTTTTTGTAATTTTTTCATTTTTTTGTTGACAATTTTCATTTAAAGAACTATTATCTCTACGAATATTTCATAAAAGACATAAACAAGACAATACTTTAAATATACTTGCGTTAGAGAGTATCGGCAGCTGAAAAGATATCAAGAGCATTTAAAGCTATCCCTTGTTCGTTGATTTTCTGAAAAAAGTAAGAAAATCCGTGTTTCGCGTTAAGAAATTTAAGTGGCTGATTTTATGCAAACTAAGTGGTACCGCGGATTTGACTTCGTCTTAGATACGAAGTCTTTTTTTATGAAATGTTCAGGGAGGATTTTTATGAACGGTTTATTATTATTACTTATTTCTGTTGTGATCCTGGTTGCGGCTTATCTATTGTATGGTCGTTATCTGGTGAAAACATGGGGAATCGATGTAAATGCGAAAACACCAGCTTATCAAAGAGAAGACGGTGTTGATTTTGTTCCCAGCAACAAATGGGAAGTGTTTGCCCATCAGTTTTCTTCTATAGCTGGTGCAGGTCCTGTAACCGGTCCTGTTCTTGCGATGGCATTTGGATGGCTTCCTGCCTTTCTATGGGTCTTAGTGGGAGGTATTTTCTTTGGAGCTGTACAAGATTTTGGAGCCCTGTACGCTTCGGTAAAATCAAATGGAAAATCCATGGGACAATTAATTGAACAATATATTGGAAAAACCGGAAGACGTTTATTCTTCTTATTCAGCTGGCTGTTTACGCTATTGGTTATTGCTGCCTTTGCGGATATGGTAGCTGGTACTTTTAATGGATTTAATGAACAAGGGGCCCAGCTTCTTCCAAATGGAGCTGCCGGATCCATTTCCATCTTATATGTATTTGTTGCCATTGCCTTTGGATTGTTCTTAAAGAAAACCAAGATTTCCGGATGGAAACAGCTGGTATTGGGACTGGTATTGATTGTTCTGATGTTGATGGTAGGAATTCAGTTTCCAGTTTATTTCACAAAACAAACATGGATCTACATCGTATTTGTGTATATTTTCTTCGCATCGGTTACACCAATCTGGATTTTGAAACAGCCACGTGATTATTTGACAACATTCTTATTTATCGCAATGATCCTGGCAGCTGTAGTGGGTGTATTTATTTCGAATCCAACCATTACTACACCTGTTTTTACTGGATTTAAAAGCGAAAGTGGAAGTTATCTATTCCCTACTTTATTTGTAACCATTGCCTGTGGAGCCGTCAGCGGATTCCATTCTCTGGTATCCAGTGAAACCAGTTCAAAACAGATTTCAAATGAAAAAGATATGCTTCAGGTTGGATATGGAAGCATGCTGCTTGAATCTTTACTTGCGATTTTAGTCATTGTCATTGTAGGTTCTTTAACTTCTTTATCCGATTCAGGTGTATTAAATGAAACATTATCTTCTATGGCCTTAGCCCAGGGAGCTACCCCTTTTACTAAATTCTCCGTAGGAGTTACCGGTTTAGTCCATCAATTGGGAATGCCTCAAGAATATGGATTGTGCATTATGACCATGTTTGTCTCTGCCTTGGCTTTAACTTCTTTAGATGCAGTGGCTCGTATTGGTCGTATGTCTTTCCAGGAATTCTTTGAATGCAGCAACCAGAAACCACAAGGAAAAATCGTTGCTTTCTTAACAAATAAATACGTGGCCACACTATTAACACTAGCCGGTGGATATTTATTAAGCTTAGGAGGATATTTAAATATCTGGCCATTATTCGGAAGTGCCAATCAATTATTAGCTGCTATGGTATTGATTTCCATTTCCGTATTCTTAAAAGTTACCGGAAGAAAAGGATTTATGTTGTACATTCCAATGATTGCCATGTTAGTCATCACTATGACAAGTTTAGGAATGGCTGTATACAATATCTTTATGAAATTATTTGTATCTGGTGGTTTTGTCTTTATGACAGATGGCTTACAATTATTGATTGCTTTATTATTGATGGCATTAGGAATCTTAATTTTTATCGGATCCGGTAAAAAATTGATAGAAACAAAAAGTGAAAACTAAATTTAAAACAATCACCCCCTTATGAGGTGATTGTTTTCTTATTTCAACGTGTTTTTAAGTTCTATAATATTTGTTTCAATCTGTTTGATTACTTTTCTAAATTCTTCATCGGATTTACCAGTAGGATCTTCCAGTTTCCAGTTATCGTCAAATTCTTTTCCAATAAACGGACAACTTACATTGCATCCCATTGAAATATACAGATCCATTTGAGGAATATCTTTCAACGTTTTACTATACTGTCCATTGGCTTCCATATCAATTCCATATATTTCTTTCATCAATCAAATCGCATCTGCATTAATGTGTGGTTTTGTCTCGGATCCAGCTGAATAACTTTCAAACACATCGGATGCAAGATATTTTCCCAAAGCCTCTGAAATTTGACTTCTACATGAATTGTGTACACAAACAAAGGCCACTTTTTTCATTTCATTCTCCTTTTCATATCATAAAATCAATAATCTCATTATATTTTCACTTGTCTTTTCTAAATTTTTTTCTCCTTCTTTTAAAGCTTTTTCTAAAGAAGAAATTTCATTTCCTATTGAAAAACAAGCAGTAATTCCTTTTTCATAACAAGAATCAATATTTACTTTTCCGGCACATACAATTAAAGGAACATTATGTCTTTTACAGATCGAAGCAATTCCTGAAATGGTTTTTCCATTTAAGCTTTGGTGGTCAAAGCTTCCTTCTCCTGTAAAACAATAATCACAATCCATAATTCTTTTTTCAAATTGGGTATGTTTCATAACCAATTCAATACCTGAACAAAGTTGAGCTCCTATCGCATATAAAGCTCCAGATGTTCCTCCAGCCGCTCCAGTACAAGGATGATCATTGATATTTAATAAAGTATTTAAATGACATAAACAGGATTCCAGTTTATCCAGTTCTTCTGCAGTCGCTCCTTTTTGTTTGCCAAAAGTATAAGTAGCTCCCTGTGGACCACAATATGGATTGGTTACATCACAGGCCACCTGTATTTGTACATCTGGATAAGAACATAAGGAAACCGATTCGATAAGTGGAATATTTTTTATAACCGGTTCTAATTCCTTATGATCTTTATCATAAAAATGAGAACCCAAAGCACCTAACATTCCTAAACCACCATCATTGGTGGCACTGCCACCTAAACCAATCAGTAAAGTTTTACAGCCATGATCAATAGCATGTCGGATCAGCTGTCCTAATCCATACGAAGAAGAGTGTAAAGGATGACGCATAGAAATTTCAATCGATTCCAATCCACAAACACAAGCCATTTCAATGATTGCCAGATCTTCTTTACGAAAATAATACGCTTCTATTTCTCTACCATAAGCATCCAATGCATTACAGATGATTTTATTTCCTTTATAAAATTCATTCAATACTTTAGAAGTTCCTTCTCCTCCATCTGCCATAGGAATGCATTCTACATCAATACTCGTATCCACTTTATGAATGCCTCTTTGTATAGCTTTACATGCTTGTAAAGCACTCATACTTTCTTTAAAAGAATCACAAGCCACTACAATTTTCATATTCTTCACCATTTAATTTCATATATATACATTAATTTTCCATCTAAATATTCTTTCTTTTTTATACAAATTCCCTGATTGTTTTCAATTACACGAATGGAACCAACATTATCACAATAGCAACCCAGTCTTATTTCCTTTAATCCAATTTCTCTACAATAATCTTTAGCCAAAGATAAAAGTTTTGTTCCATATCCCTTTTTTCGATAAGAAGGACGTATAGAATATCCAATATGCCCTGCATATTCTTGTAAAAAAGGAGTGGTTAAACTATGACGTATTTCAGTAATTCCAATAATCTTTGATTCCAGCATCAAAAAGAATACACTACTAACAGCCCAATCTTTTGATACTGTTTCTATATTCTCATTCTTTTTAACCAGATCCATCCAATCATCAAAAGATAACTGATCAAATAATGCACTTCCATTAATTACAGTTTCATTACAATCAAAAAATTCCTTTTTAAATTCTAAAGCCTCTTCTTTATATTCTTCATTTACTTTTACCAATGTAACCATATTACCATCCTATATAAAGAAAAATGGAATAGATATTATTTCACTTTCCAAACTCGAAAACCAATAGAATAAGCATTGTTATAAATTGGTTTCATATTCTTTTCTAAAACGTGAATAAATTCATCTTTTTTATAACCTGGAATAAATAGAGTTTCTTGTGCCCAAATCGAATTTAAATTATCGTTTTTACATAATTCAAACTTTTTATGCATTATTTCATTATTAAAAATTAATTCATATAAACTAAATTGATTTTTAGCCATGCGAAAGAAATATGTATCCCAATCGGGAAGATTGTTACTTTTAGAACAATTTAATGACTTAGTCATTGGTGTTAAATTCCACAATTCATCATTCGCAATATAAGTCCAAGGAATAAAGTGATCCAAATCAAATTGATTATCAATTAAATAGTCTTCCGTATATATATCCATTAAAGGCTCTTTTTTTATCTCTGAATATAATTTCCATAAATCCCTGGCTTTTCCTAATCGTCTTTTTTCTGATTCATCACCTAATTTGTAAATAATACCAGGTACTCCTGGATTTCTTTTTTGGAGAAAGAAGATTTTTTTTAATTGAATCCAATTTTTTAGAATATCAAAATTATCATTAATAAATCTAATCCATTCTTCATTTAATATGATTTTTTTATTATACCCATTATCATATGTAATGGTATATGGAAGCAGAACTTTATTATTGATTGAATTTATTTTGTCAATCAACGCTTTTTTTCCACCATTAAAATCTTTTTCCTTTATGTATTTTTTTAAGAATGGAGCCAATAAACGATAAGGAACATTCTTTATAATATTTATTTTATCTACTTTTAATATTTCATCTGATTTTTCAACTATGATCCGAATATTTTCTAAATTCATTTTTTCATTAATATCACAAGAATCCAATAAAATATGAATAGCGTGTTCCAAATAATTTTCACATTTACCTAATACTGTTGGTCCTAATTTTAGATGGTATTTAGATACAGAATACCATGCCCCAACAATCATTTCATTCACAATATCATCAAACTTTATTTCCTTATTTCCTCTTTTTACTAAAGTTAATATTGCATCTAACCAATAAAATTTATAGCATTGTGTAGGATCATCCAACATAGAACTGAATGAATCAATGTCAAGATCATTCTGATACACTATATTATTTGAAATTTTTAAATTCAAAATATCACCTACAAAACTAAACTCTTAACAATTTCAATTAATTTTTTAAATTATATTTTGCTTCTTTTCCATCTCCAACTAATTCTAACTGAACATTCAACTTGTTCTTTTGGAATCTCCATATTAGTTAATACATAGAACTTATAAAAAAGTGACATCTTTAATTTAAAATTATTTAATATATTAATATTATCTTTCAGTAATTTTAAATGACACTCTTTTAATATAATTTCCATACCCTTCTCCAAATATTTATATATTAAATTATACACTTAAAACAATGATTATCATTAACAAAAAAAGTACGACCTGCAATAATACCCATAATGTCGTACCTTTTTGTAATTTACATCATCTCTTTCACTTTATCTATGATTACTAAATCTGCTGGTAACCAGTTTAAAGTATCTATTTCTTCTTTTTTAATCCATTTAGAATCTTCATGTTCTTTTAAAACTAAATTTCCTTCTACTATAGAACAGATAAAACAATC
This sequence comes from Floccifex porci, assembly GCF_009696175.1. GTDB lineage: Bacteria > Bacillota_I > Bacilli_A > Erysipelotrichales > Erysipelotrichaceae > Floccifex > Floccifex porci. The sequence goes on along the minus strand of NZ_VUMM01000029.1, from coordinate 307 downwards.
CATGGATAAATGAAAATCTGGATAATCGTATTCAATTGTATCTAAATACGAATCCACTTTAATAACGGTATCTAATTCTTCTTTTATTTCTCTTATTAAAGCTTCTTCTTTGGTTTCCCCTTTTTCTACTTTTCCTCCTGGAAATTCCCATCCATCTTTAAATTCTCCATATCCTCTTTGTGAAGTGAACCCAATTTCTTGGACATTAAAATAAGTATACTATCTAAACGGTAATTAAGGATTGATTTCTGTATTCTACAGGAGTTAATCCTTTTAATTTTTCAGTGATTCTCTGATTGTTATAGTA
>NZ_VUMM01000028.1 GCF_009696175.1 Floccifex porci | reverse complement strand
CCTGGTGGATCGTGAATGTATTCACCATTTCGATATTTAAGTACGCATTCTAATTTAAATTCTTTTGTATATTTCATAATAAAAACCTCCAAAGTTGTTGGTACAACTTTAGAGGTTCACTACAAATACGTTGATTTCTTTAAACCCGATATTTCTAGAAGGAGCTTAAGAGCATACTTCTGCTGCAATTCATGAACAATCTTTACTTTTTTGTCGATTGTTGCTCCTTCCTTTGTTGAACCGCAGCCCTCAATTTTTTTAAATATTCATTCTCCGCTTCCAAATATAGATTTCTATTTTCAAGATATTTGACTTTTTCTTCAGCAGTCATATCTTCGTACTTCTTTTCAGGTTTGTTGTTCTTTTTCATAATTGATTTCCGTCCTTTCGGCTTCTCAATTATAACACAACCATTCGCTTTATAATCGTTAATCCAAGTATGAAGCATGCCATCACTGCTCAGACCATATTCGATAGCAGTAGATAAGATACTTTTATCATCCTTTATGACTTTATTAATAATCTCTTCTTTTAGCGCTGGTGAATAGTATCGATTTCTATCTTGTCTTAAAATTTCAACCCCGTGACTATCTATTAAGCGAACCAAGTATATTATATTGGTACGACGTATTCCATACTGATTTGATAATTGCTTGTATGATATTCCTTGTTTTCGTTTCTTGTAAATTTCGATTTTTTGTTCTCTTGTAAGCTTTCCCATAAAGAAAATGAACCTCCTTAATTGGAAGTCCAATTTTTGGGGTTCATTTCACAAAAGGTAATTCTCTCTTTTATTTCTTATCAAACATTAAATAGAAAACATGATTAAACAAAAATACTGTACGAAAGTCTATTAACGCTGTTACAACTTTCCATTGTCAGACATTTTTGGATTCTTTTGTCAATAATATGCATTCGATTGGAAGATCAAGCATCTTTATCCTAAACTATCTTATATAAAATTATTTCACATTTTTATACGAAATAAGTATATGACTTGGTGCAAATAATAATGCCGCTAAAATCAATAATATAGATTGGGTAACAATTCCATCAAATAAAAATAAAACAGATGGAATAATGGAAAGAGCTAAAGATTTAAACAGACTCTCTTTTTTAAAATAAATTATCCAGATCAAACAATATAGAAACAATAATAATCCATTTACAATAAAATACAGAATATATGCTTCTTCAAAAATCCATCCAAAATACGTTCCTGGTATATTAAATATCATAAATCCAATACATCCAAATCGACCAATCTGTTCCATTGTTAAGATAACTTTATGATTCCATTTAGTCTGAAAACCTTCTTTGCATTTCAAAGCAAAAATAATATTTGGAATCATAAGAATTATAATAATGATTGATCCATATATATTTAAAAATTCATATCCATCCATTCTAAAATCTTCCTTTTAGCAATATTATTTTATGTCGTATTTTTTTCTTAGTCGATTAAACCCTGCGATACATCTTGTGATGAGTACAATATATAAAAATATACATACAATCCATAAAATGTAAAATGCGATTGAAATTGGATCTGCATAATTTCCTCCAATCGTCATACGCATTCCCTGTGGAATAATGCAACATAAGAAAAGGACTAACAGTGGCATCACTTTGCGATGATATATTCTTTCCAGCATATCAATTCTTGATGCATTGTCACTAAAAATTTCATCCTCTGTTCCATCCTCTAATTTACTGAAATAACTGAATTCATTCAGATCCTGTATATATTCCCATCCATAATCTTTAAACATCTGAAGATAACTTTCTCGATTTTCCTTCTTCTGTGGATTAAAATCAATCCGATAGATTCTATTTTCAGGTTCACTTTTCTTAAAATGATAAATTCCCGGTAAAGTCACCTTTTCAAAAAGATATCCTTTCTTTGCCATATCACATAAATATTTTTCCTCTTCTTCATATTCCGATAATACAAAAAGATGAAATTCTTTTTTATCTGCCATCTTATTATTCTCCTCTACTATTTCTATATAATCTTTCAATTCTTCTTAATTCAATTTCAAGTACTTCTTTTCCTAACTCTGTAATAATGTAGAATTTTCTCTTATCTTCTTCCTTTACAAAAGATATTAATTTATCATTTTCCATCTTAGATAATGTTCCATACATTGTTCCTGGACTTATGGTCAGCTCTCCATCTGTCATATTCTTAACCTTAAGACCAATGTTGTATCCATGCATTTCTTCCTGAAGACAAAAAAGAATATAAAACCCTGTTTCCGTCATTGGAACATATACTTTTTTAATATGTGCATCCATAATGTCTCCTTATATTTCACTGCGATATATCGTACTTCGATATTATAGTATTGCAGTGCGATATATTTGTCAACAATTATTTCAAATAAAAAGGGATACTATTCTTCGTGTATATCCAGTGTTTAAAACAAACATCCACGAATCATTTCTTGTATCCCATTCAATATTCATTTTATTTCTTTGTTATCAAAACAATCCTCTGACTCTACAATTATCGTATTCAATCCGAGGATAAATATCAGTTTATTCATCAATCACTCTCTGTTGCTCTATTGAGAAGTTTCTTCTTAAACTGTTTAATCTTTGCCATGTACCTGCTTGTATAGATTACCCAAAGAACCATCATCCCAAAGGCAAGACCGAGTCCAAAGCTGCCAATTTCTTCATATGGAGACACTTCACTCAAATCCAGCAAGGTGGTTACTAAAAACATACCAAATCCAATAAGACCTGCAATCGAAAGCCAGTACATCCTTCTTAGCAGCCTTGCCTTATCCTCGTTGCCATACTCCGCCACTTGCAGCACGGTTTCTTTCATTTCTTCATTCATCTGCTCACTTTTCCTTTCTCCGCTTAAAATTTCACGGAGGTCGATTGCATAGAAATCTGAAAGCTCGATAAGCATGTTCAGATCGGACATATTACTTCCTGTCTCCCAGCGGGATACGGTTCCACGGGCAACTCCCAGTTTTTCCGCCAGCTGTTCCTGCGTCATTCCTTTTTCTTTACGCAGTGTTTGAAGCATTTTTCCTATCTTGACAAGATTCATAATCTTTCGATTCCCTTTGTGGCTTTAATGTACATCATTCAGCGTTGTTTTTATAGGAAACAAAGTGAGCAAACACCCTGGTTTTACAAATGAGACACAAAATGACCGACAAATATATCATACCAGAATAAAAGTAGACTTCTTCTCTCTTTACATAAGTAAGCTTTGTATGTGCTATACTGCCATTAAACAATTACAGATAACTGGATTCCCATCTCCACATGGCTCGATACGTGCTGATTGACGTCGCAATGTCGGAACATATCGCCCCTTTTTGAGCCGATTTTCGATTGTTCTCGGAAACATATCAATCAGCACATTTTGCCCATATTCAATCCGCAACCTAAACCTTTCTCATTGTCGGGAACATATCGAGTTTTTCTAGTTGCTACTATATATAAGCAGCATATGTACCACCACTGCCTCAAGACGAGACTAGCCTTTTAGGGATTTGGTCATCGTAGAACTATTCTCACATAGAAGGCATCGTCTCACCCTTGTTTTTACACATTGTAGCTGATATATTCTGGCATTTTGCCTTCTTCTTGGTACTGTCTAAACAAGTAGAAAAGAATGTGTAATGCCATTACATCTATATTCGATTCCGGTGAACGATGCCAGCAATTACTACAGTTTTCAATAACGATTCTGCCATCACTAATCATCCGCGGATAATCCACGTCAACCGGTATACGCTTTGTGATAAGCTTTTTTCTTCCATTTGGCATCTTTTTCAATTTCTCATGAATCTCAGGTTCAACAAAGCAGTCACGAGCTATTGTTATCATGCCATCATATAAATGTTTTTCATTTCTATACTCAGGCTCATTCAAATTGTAACCACCGTATTCATACATGACGGTATTCTCATCTTCTAAAACGAGATTAGCATGTGCTCCGATTCCACGACTCATTCTAACACCTCGCTTCTATCCCAAAATGTAACTCCACTATTTTGTTTGGCTGATGTGCAATCTTCGAAAAATCACAATCCAAGTCTAAAGTTTTAACATATAGTTTATTACCATTCATCATATAACTGTTATTAGGTAATATAACTAGCTACATCTCAAAAAAGACCGTAAATACGCTACTTTTCGCTATTAATTCTCTTCCCTAGACATTAATACAACCGTCTCCACATGGGTTGAGGCGATGCCGTGAATGTCCATACAACACGGGAACAAATCTACCCCCACAGTACACGGGAACATATCGCTTAGGTATACAATAAAACTCTTTTTTTAGATTGCGCGATCAAACTAAATTCTGTTATTCGTCCCTTACCTGAAGCGTTAACACATCCGGTCGGGCATAATGTCCGCAAACATCGTGCTCCATTCTACTAGCTGGCACCTTCTGCATGTCCAGCTCAGCATAGATAATGCCTTCCTTATCCCAAATGGTTTCCGTAACATCATGACCATATGGGTCTATGATGCAGCTGCCGCCTCGACATACGATATCGGAGAGCTTATCAATCTCATGAGCCGCGCTAAAGGTTGACGGATACATCTGTTTGGTAAAATACATATCGCAATTCACAAAATAACAATGCCCTTCGATAGCAATATGACGAATCGTATTCTGCCACTCCACATTATCATTCGTGTTTGGAGAAATGTAGATTGTAACTCCCTTCTGATAAAGAGCTACACGCGCCAACGGCATATAGCTTTCCCAACAGATCAGATTTCCGACAGGCCCCACTGTATATTCATAACAGGGAAGAATTCCTTATCAGCATCGCCCCAGACAACACGCTCACTACCTGTAGGTTTGAGTTTTCTGTGATTATATGTTTTACCTTCAGGTGAGATCATCATGTTGGAGTTGTATAAGGTTGCGGTTACGGAATCAACCTCAGAATATCCAATGCTGACATACACATTACTTGCTTTGGCCGTTTCAATTATTTCTCTCATTTCAGAGCCATTGGAAAGAATTGAGTTGTCATAATAGCATTTCCAGTCTTTTCGCCCATCAGGATTTCGACTACCGACAGTAAAACCATATGTCATGCCATAAGGATAACCGGGAATAAACAACTCCGGAAACACGACAAATTCAGCCCCATGTTCAGCGCACTCTTTGATAATACGAATCGCTTTCTCTTTGCATTTTTCCTTATCAAACATAATAGGAGCAGCCTGAACTACCGCAATCTTCAATTTATTTTTCATGATAATCATAATTCAATTGTATCCTTTCTTCAGTTGATATCTATGACGCACAAAATTTTGGCTTGTTGCTCTGACAATAGTCCTGTAGTCTCAATTCAGGCTCGAGACAAGAGAACTACTGTCTCCACATGACTTGTCTGTGAAAAAAGATCAAAAGGCTGTACTGAATTTATAAAATATTTTTTAGATAGATCTTTTAAATCTTTTGCTAAAGTACTTGGATTGCAGGAAATATAGATCAATGTCTTCACATTTGAATGTAAAATAGAACGAATCATCTTCTCTTTTAATCCCGTTCTAGGTGGATCTACAATCAGAGTATCTGCTTTCGTATTCATTTTATTAAATATTTCAGCTGCATCTCCCTGTACAAATGAAACATTATCAATTTTATTTTTAATCGCATTTTCCTTCGCATTTTCCACTGCATCTTTTATATATTCGATCCCAATCACCTGTTTAGCTTTATCATGCACAAATAAACTGATTGCACCAATTCCACTATAAGCTTCTACAATACATTTGGATTGTGGAGTAATCTCTCTTACATATTCATACATTTGAATTGCCTGTTTGGTATTTAGTTGAAAAAATGATTTAGGTAATAAAGATAAACTATAATCCTTTAATGTCATTTCTATACATTTTGTTCCATATAAATGAATCATTACATCCCCAAATATTTCCACATTTGTATCTGTTTTTACACTTTGCCATATAGAAACCACATTTTCAATTTCACTGCAGGCATCTACAATTCGTTTAGGAACCGCATTATTTCCTGTCACAAAAATCACTTGTATTTTCCCATCGAATTCTTTTAATACCAGTGTACGATATCCTCTTTTTAATTTTTTATCATATAATTTTTCGTCCTGAACAATTTTTTCAATTTCAATTCTTACATTTTCTATTTGTTTGGCATGTGTAAAACAACGATCCATTTTCACAAATTCATTGGAATCTCTTTTGTACATTCCTGTACACAATTTATGATCTTTATTATATCCAAATGGTAGTTTACATGAATTACGGTAAGCCAATGGATCAGGATTTTTAATAATGTGTTTAATTTTATTTCGATAATTCGCATATTTTGCTAATGATTCTTTTACAATTTCTTCTTTCATTCTACATTGTGCTTTATACTGTACACACATTAAAGAACAGCCTCCACATGTATCCCAGTCTTTGCAGATTTCATGTCTTCTATCTTTACTTTCCACAAGAATTTTATCCACTTTTCCCATTCCATATTTTTCTTTTTCTTCCACAATATGAAATTCAACTTGTTCCTGTGGTATAGTTCCTGGAATAAATATGCATTTTCTATTCACATACGCAATTCCTTCTCCATTAATTCCCCATTTTTTTATAGTTGCTTTTGTCATAATTTTCTCCATTCACTTATTATAAATTCAAAGGTTACTTCAAACCCTTCACTTTTCTTTAAACGATCTAAAGCCTCTAGAGAAGTTTTATATCGATACGGTGTCATTTCCAGTAAAGACCATAAATCTTTCACAAAATAAGACTGTTTGATTGTATTCTGTTCAATCAATTCAAAACCTTCCTGAACCATTGCTGGTTTTTCATTTTCATAAGGTGTTTCATATAAAAATTCCTTTAATTCCCAGCAATGTTTAGGACCCGGTCCTACAACGATCCATTTTCCATCTGTCTTTAAAATACGATGTATTTCTTCTTTTCCTAGTGGAACAAAAATGGATGTTACACAATCAATCGATTCTGAAAAAAATGGCATATTAAATAAACTGGCTACAAAATAGTCTGTTTTTTTATCTTTTTTAGAAGCATATAAAATCGCTTCTTTACTTAGATCCAGTCCATAACATTGTTTGACCTTATCGGAAAACTCTTTTGTGTAATACCCTTGTCCACATCCTGCATCCACCAATATATCTTCTTTCTTTAATAAGTTTTTGACATATTGTCTCATAAAATCATAATATCCCTCTTCCAGAAATAAACTTCTGGCTCTTACCATTTTTTCATTGTCTCCCGAATTCTTTTTATTTTTTAAAGACAGATTCACATACCCACTTCTGGCAATATCAAAGGTATGATGATGGATGCATTGATAAGAACGATTTATCTGTATTAATTTTTCATTACATTTTGGACACTTTAACATAGACTAAGCATATCAAAAAAAGGATGCCTTTGCATCCTAAAATAAATCGTCTTCCTGTTTTTGTGGAGTGATTTTAATGGTTTCAACCTGGTCGATACATTGCTGTACCATCTGCTGATAATCCCATTTCTGTTCATATTTCTCACATTTATCAATTCTTGGTTTTGTGACTGGATTTTTTGGAGTAAATATTGTACAACAATCTTCATATGGAAGAATAGATGTTTCATACGTTCCGATTTTCTTTGAACAATCAATAATTTCCACTTTATCCATACATACAACTGGACGAATAATTGGTGTACAAGTAACCGCATTGATGACATTCATACTTTCTAACGTTTGAGAAGCCACCTGCCCTATAGATTCTCCTGTGGCAATGGCTAATGCATGTCTTTTTTTCGCAAGCCCATCGGCAATGCGCATCATCATTCTTCTCATAATGGTAATCGCATAGCTTTCAGGGGCATTCTGATATATGGCAAGCTGTAAATTTGTAAATGGGACAATATGAAGCAGCAATTCTCCTTGATATCCACTTACCAGTCGAGCCAGTTCCATCACTTTTTCCTGTGCATTTAAAGATGTATATGGAGGAGAAGCATAATGAATGCATTCAATATGAACCCCTCGTTTCATCATCTTGTAACAGGCCACTGGAGAATCAATTCCTCCACTTAATAATACCATTGCTTTTCCACCAACCCCTACAGGATATCCTCCAGCTCCAGGTATTTTATTTGTCATGATAAAACAGGCATCTTTTCGAACCTCTATCACAATTTTATAATCCGGATTGTGAACGTCCACTTTCCAGTTTGAATTTTTCAGAATTGTTGTGGCTACCATTCGATTGATCTGGTCGGAAACAACAGGAAAGGTTTTATCATTTCGTCTGGCAGCTACTTTAAATGTTTTTTCTTCCTGTAAAGGGAAAATTTCCAGACAAGCTTTTAGAATTTCTTCCATTTCCGGTTTTACTTTTACAGCTAAAGATAAAGATGAAATCCCAAATACTTTAGATACCACATCACAAACCTGATTTTCATCTTCATCATGAAGAAAAATCATCATACGATCGTGCTGTTTTTCAAATTCAAGAGAAGGAAAACCAGTGCACGCTTTACGAACATTGTCATACAGCTGTTTTATAAACTGATTTCGGTTTTTTCCTTTTAAACTTAATTCACCATAGCGAATTAATATGTGATCATAACGATAAGCCATACTGATTTAATATCTCCTTACATGTTTTGATAAAGATAGAAGCTTCTTCCATCGTATTGTCTTTTCCAAAAGATAAACGAATCATATGTGTTGCGATTTTTTCACTATATCCCATCGCAACTAATGTTGAACTATAATTTTTCTGATGCGAGGAACACGTACTCTTTGCGGAAACACAAATTCCTCTTTGATCCAATGCGTTTAATAACACCTCACTGGTAATCTGATCAAATGAAATATTTAATATATAAGGAATAGCATCTTCTTTTGAATTGATATGAGCTCCTTTAATCTTTGACAGTTCTTCTCTTATATACTGATTGATTTTCGATACTCTTTTATATACTTCTTCTTTTTCTTCCAAAGCCAGACGTATCGTCTTTGAAAGAACAATGTTTGAAGGTGCATTTTCTGTTCCACCTCTTAAACCCTGTTCCTGCTGTCCTCCCTGTATCAGTGGCATCAGCTTTACCTTTTTCTTTTTCATTAAAAGGGCACTTCCTTTTAATCCATGTATTTTATGTGCAGAAATAGTTGCCAAATCCATACATTCGAAAGGAACATCAATTTTTGTAAAACTCTGTACACAATCCACATGATAAACGCAGGTTGGAATGGAATGAACCACCTCACTGATTTCTTTGACTGGATTGATGGCCCCCATTTCATTGTTGACATGCATTGTTGATACCAGAATGGTATCTTTTCGAATGCGTTCTTTTACGAGAGAAGGCGTAATAATTCCATTTGAATTAATGGGTAAATATTCAATTTCAAAACCAAACTGTTTCAACCATTCCATAGAATGCATCACAGAAGGATGTTCTACATTACTGACCAGTATGTGGTTTCCTCTATTTCGATTGGCCAATGCATAACCGATAATTGCCAATGAATTGGATTCACTTGCACACCCTGTAAACAAGATCTCCCCTGGCAATACATGTAACATTTTCGCAATATTTTCACGACTTTTTTCTAATAAAGCATGTGCTTTTCTACCCAGTGCATGTAAACTGTCTGGATTTCCATATTGCTGTGCTAACAGCTGGCTATAAACATTAGAGACCTCTGGACGTACAGAGGTCGTTGATGAATGATCAAAATAAATCATATTATTGCACCGTATTCATGACCGCTGGATCTTTTCTTGCGACCAGCTTTTCATAAATTCCAGGGTGCAGACTTTCGATGGCCTGAATAGCCACTTTTAGTGCTTTAGTATATTCTCCATTCTGGAAACATAATTCAGCACGTGTTAATTCTGAATCCATTTCAGGATAAGAACTTCTGAAACGATTTCCAAATACGATCGCATTTTCAACCATGATCGCAATTCCAATTAAATTGTTCGCATTGTTGTATAACTTATAAATGAAATCAATAGCTTCCTGTAAATCAGCATTTAATGTTTGAACATCAAGTGGAGAATGAGACAATACATCGGAAACACGAGTAATCAGTCTTTCTCCTTCTTCAATATCTTCATTGAACTGATCGGAAATACTTGGTAAAAATCTTGTAGAAGCATTCAATCTTACTTCATTTAGAATCAGCTGCAGTTTGATTAATTGTTTCTGCGCTCTTGATTCATCTGAACTGGCTCCCACTAACATCTGCTTCATAGCTTTAATCTGCTGTGAGAATGTATTGACTTCATCAGCATAAATTCGATAATCATGAATTGCCTGAGAACTCAATGTATCCGAATCCGATAAAATCTTTTGAACCTGTTCACGTTTTTTCTTCAATGAAATTACCTGCTGTTCCGCAATTACAAATCGTTTAGACCAGTCTTCCAATCCAAAACGATCTTTAATATTGGAATACAAAGATTCAATTTCTTTTAATTCCACAATCACTTCATCCAGTAAACCTAAATTTGCCTGAAGATCCCCATGAATTTCATTATAAGCTTTTGTCTCTTTATCTAAATCATCCTGAATGGATAAAATGAACTCTGATAATGTATCAAGAATGTTTTTCGCTTCTTTGTCATTTCCTTTGTCTAAATAAGAAACCACTTCTTTGATCTGTTCATCTGCTTTTGAAACATTTGCCTTTAAACGATCAAAATCAATTTCAACATCTGAATTTTCAGTTGTTTCAATATTTCCACTTACTTCATTTAAAGCACTTGGCAGAATAACTTTTGCCTTTTCATAATATCCTGGATAAGCTGCAATTCTTGAAGAAGTTTCTTCAATCGATTTTGATAATTTATCCAGTTCTTCTTTTGCCTTATTAAATTCAGAAGCAAACATCCATTCTTCAAATCCAGAAAATCCATTTTCAATTTCCTGTAATAAAGCATCAAAATACAGTCCTGCATCATAGAAAGATGTACGATTTGCCTGATAAACTTTTTTAAGATTTCCAAACTGTTCCTTGACTGCATTAGATTGTTCTCTTACTTCTTTTTCTGGAATTAAGATCAAATCCAAAGATTGAGTAATAATACGAATCTTTTCTTTAGTTTCATCAATAATTTCATCCAGATCATCCATTGCCAGTCTGGCTTTTTTTAATTTATGTGCATCCACTTTATCATCAGCCAATGTGAACAGTGATTCACATCTTTGAATGCTTTCGATACAATTTTCATAACGAGGGGCAATTGCACGTACTTTTTCAAGAATATCTGAATTTGACCGAGCAAAAGCGGTTGCTTTATTGTATTTAAAAGTTAATGTATTATTTCGAATTTCATTCATAACAATTTCAAGATCTTTTAAACGACGTTCAATTTTTTTACGTTTAAGAGTTCGTGAAAGAATCAGCACTAAAATTAAAACCAGGAATGCAATACATATATATATAATCATTTCCATAGATAAATGATCCAAAGCAAAGTCTAAAGCAGTATTGAAATACTTTACGATCGCACTTCCAATATCTGAAACGATTTTTAAAAATGAATCCATTTATAGCTCCCCCTTTACAGATACATCCATTATAACAAATCTTTAAAAGACTTTCACTATAAATATTTGCCAATGCGCTTGATTTTTAACCCCCATTTTGTTATGATACATAAGCATAAATTGATAGCAGCATACAAAGTTATGAGATTTGCGTTACAAGCATTAGATGTGATACGAGTAATCTAAAAGCTGATAGACAGAAAGTATCTTTTGTAACACACCTTATAAAGATTTGTACTGTTATTGTTTTTGTTAAACAATAGGAGGAAACTTATGTCAAGAAACACAGGTAGTACTTGGAAAAAGTCACGTCGTTTAGGTTTCTCTGTTCTTGGAACAGGTGAAGAATTAGCTCGTCGTAACTACGCTCCAGGTCAACACGGAAATGGTCGTCGTGCCAAATTAACTAACTACGGTATTCAATTACAGGAAAAACAACGTATTCGTCACACTTATCAGTTAAGCGAAAAACAATTCTACAACACTTATGTAAAAGCAAGTCGTCGTCCAGGGGTTGTTGGTGAAAACTTCTTAGTAATGTTAGAATCTCGTTTAGATAACTTAGTATATCGTATGGGATTTGCTACAACTCGTCGTGGAGCTCGTCAATTGGTTAACCACGGACACATTCTTGTAAATGGTAAAAAAGTAGATATTCCTAGTTACCAGGTAAAACCAGGAACTGTTATCGAAGTGAAAGAAACTTCTAAAAATTTAAAAGTAATCAACGAAGCTTTAGAAGCAAGCTTAGCAACTGTTGCTTTTGTTGAAGTGGATAAAGATGCGAAAAAAGGAACTTATGTACGTGTTCCTGAACGTAACGAATTATTCACTGCACAAGAAATCAATGAATTATTAGTAGTCGAATTCTACAACCGTTAATCAAAAAGAAGAACCCAGTGGGTTCTTCTTTTTAATTGTGAAGAAAACTGATTTTTTCGGCTATAAAAGCATAATTATTATATACATGTCCATCTTTTTCATATTTTCTGGACATTATACGCCCTTTTACACTGATCCAGTCATCCACTTTGCTGACATTGCATAAAGTTTCAGCCAATCCTCTCCATACTTCAATCTGAATGGTATCAAATTCATAAACGCCATTGGCATTTGCAAAGGAACGCTCCACTTTTAAGACTACATTACATGTTTTAATTCCATTCACAGTTTCTTTTAAAGAAGGAAGTTCTTCAATTTTTCCTACTAAACAAAATACATTCATTTTTTCCTCCGGTATGAGTATGCACTCATTTCTATCACCTGCCTTCTTTATCATTTTAAAGAAATGAAATGGATAAAAAAAATGAGCCATTCTATATAAAATGGCTCTTATTTAAATAAATACAGTACATTTTTATATGTAAATTATTCGTGATTTACAGTTTTATATTCTTTTGGATAAATTTTTGTGATTGTCTTATGAGATACATCCAGTCCAGAACATACATCCATGATTTTTTCTTGTGTGATATTCAATACTTCATTAAACCATTCCCAGTAATCATAATGGAGCATAGACGATTTTATAACATCAACAGCCAGCGATTCAAAATGATCCAATCCTCTTAAATTTGCTCCTGTATAAGAAGATTGAAGTGCAATAAAATCTTCTTCTTTCATTTTTTCATGAACCAGTTTATAGATTAGCTGGTTCACAAGTTCAATGAATTCATTCACTTTCTGTGTCTGTGCATAAAATAGAATGTATCCTCTGTCCAGACACATATCACATTCAGCTCCTGCAAACTGGCTGATGATTCTTTCATCCATCCATTTCTGATAATCTGGATTCATTGTTGAAAACAAAGAATCCAATCGCATCTGAATCGCAAGATCTTTTATATTGGCATCTTCAACAGATTGAGATTCTTTCAGTTTATATCCTACACAGACATAAGGAAAACTGATATCCATATAATCTATATATTCTTCACGTACAACCGTCTCCTGTTCTTTTTCAAATACCGTTTTTGGATGGCTTTTTAATTTAGAAGGGAAATTTTTCTGATGATTTTCAATAAAAGACATGCATTGATGAATGTCTTTTCCTGTAATTCCTACTAAAGTCAAAGAAGAAGGATCATAATTAATATTATAGAACTGCGTTAAATCCTCTACACTCATATTTTCAATGTCACTTCTATGTCCTAATATATCAACCCGTATAGGGTGTTTATGATACATAGATTTATACGTTTCCTTGGTCAGTCTTTGTTCTGGACTTTGCTGATACATATCATATTCACTTAAAATGATTCCTTTTTCTTTATTGACCGATTGTTCATTGATATCCAAAGTCTCTACAAATTCCAGCAATAACTGCAGCGGTTTGTAAATATCAGAAGTTGTCTGAAAATAATAGCAGGTTTCTGTAAACGTTGTAAATGCATTTGTTTGTGCCTGTAAAGAAGCAAACAGCTCTGTAACATCCTGATTTTTATAACGAAACATCTGATGTTCCAGATAATGAGCACAACCACTGGTATGATACACTCTCTTTCCATCCAGTTCCTGCACCAGATCCATTCCTCCAGCCCCTGTCGCACACATAAACAGAGATTTCACAAATCCTTTTTTCTGAATCAGAATCACATTCATTCCATTATCGAGAGTTTTCTTTATACAATTTAAATTGTACATGATTCATCCTCCTTGACAACAGCCAGACTGATTTGGCTTAATAAATTGGCACAATGAGAAATATCTTCTTTTGTGACATTTTGAATTTTCTTTATTTTTTCTTCAGCACAACCATTCTGATTTAATAAATCACTCAAAAATTGTCTTTCAATATAAATATATTCTTCATCAAAACCTGCCAGAAGTCCATCAATCAGATCTTTTTTAGCCTGTTCTAACAATTCATCGGAATAATCCATAGTCTGTAAGCGAACAATCTGCTGATCCATTAAATCCAATATTGCATTCACATTTTCTGAATCACAGCCTGCATAAATATATAAAGCTCCATCAAATCGAATCAGACTGGAACCAATTGAGTAACAGTAACTGTTCTTTTCTCTAATCTCTGTAAATAATAAATTCACTGGAGACTGTCCTAAAATGGAATTCATTACCAGTAAGGAATAATAAGAAGGATCTCTGGTATCAATCTTTGTTGCATATACTTTTGAAATATATGTCTGTTCTATCTCTTTTAAAATATATTTTTCTTTATAAGACAAAGTATCCATTAAAATTTCATAATCTGCATGACATTCTTCTGTCTGTTTTATTTGACTTAAATAGGATTCCAAAGTAGAATCCAGTTTTCCTGCTGCATAAATCAATGGAGAAGGAAAACGATTGTATAAATGGCATATATCTTCTAAGGTAATCTCATCAATTTCATCTTCATATCCATTTGTAGAAATCGATATAGAATGATCTTTTGAAATCATATGCAAAGATTCAAGTACCGCAACGGTTGCTGGATCGTCTTTTTGTGCAAATAAACGATTTCTCAATAAATATTTACTTTCCTTTAAATTTTCTTCTGTAAAAACAGGATGATCTATAAACTGATCCATAATATGAATAATCGATTCTGTATAGTCTTTCTTTTCAATCCAGTCCGGACGGATAAATCGAAATTGAACCTGAAACGATAATTGATTTCCATAAACAGTAAGACTGATGCTCATTTTCATTCCATAATTTTTATTAAATTCATAAGAAATTATTTGTTTATTATCAAAATCTTCTGTTTTAGATTTCAACATGTAACAAAGTAAGTTGTATCCAGTAATGGTTTCTTTTTCAAAAGGCAATATATATCGAAAAGAAACAATTGTTTGTGAAAATTTAGATTGCTCAATATATTTCATAATGACCTTCCTTTAGATAAGGTTTATACAATATTTTTATATAAATTGTCAAATAAAAAAAAGAGAGATTTACTCTCTTTTTAATCAAAACTACATTTACCCAACATGTACATATCCAATGAATGCATTGGAACAGCTAACAGATGTAATTACTGTCGTATATCCATCCCATCCACCATGTACCGCTTGTCCATTTCCGATATAAATCGCAACGTGACCACTGTATACACAGATATCACCTGGAACCGGTGTACTTGTTAAAGTACCTAAACTTAAATATTCTTCAGGCCAACCATGGAAACTGATTCCAACTGCTCTTAATGAGTTTGTTACCAGCATTGTACAATCCTGACTTACTCCAACCTGAGCAATAGCAGCTGCTGCAATGGCAGAACTGTTTACTCCACCATAATTAGGTGTACTTGGTTTAGAAGGAGCTGCAGGAGCAGCCGGTTTTGACTGTGAAGCATTCCCATTTGAAGAACCCTGTGAACTGTTTGTGTTTCCATTTGATGGAGCTGTTGCGGTATTGTCAGAAACTTGTGTATTTGAACTACTTGTTTCCGTCTTTTGGGCTGTACCATCTGAAGCAATTGTATATCCATCTTTTTGTGTATCTTTGATCATCTTTCCTGTTTCATCAAAGAAATAGGTTTTACCATCAATTTCCTTAGAAGAATCTACAACTGTTTTACCATTTTCATCATGATAATACATATCTTCTCCCACTTTTTTCCATCCAGTCACATAAGCACCATCTGCCTGGAAATAATAAGTGGATCCATCTAATGTTGTTTCACCAGTGGACATTTTTCCATCTTCTCCAAAATAGTATTTAGAACCGTTGATTTCTTTCCAACCAGTTACATAATTTCCATCCTGATCAAAATAATATTTAAATCCACCATCATCAATCCATGAATCGCTTACAGGATATCCTTTTTCATCATAGTAGAATTCTTTTTCTTCATCCCATCCATGAAGCAATTGTCCTTCATCCTGAAAATTATAAGAAGTTCCCTGAATGATTGTTTCTCCTGTAGCTGCCGTTCCGTCCTGTTCAAAATAATAAATTCCATTTGGAACGGATTGCCATCCGAATTGCATTTCACCTTTTCCGTTGAAATAGTATAATTCACCATCAATTTCAGTTAAACCAGTGGCTTCTTTACGATTTGACTCTAAAACGTAGTAACGATCCGCACCTTCACCGTGCCAACCTGGCTGATTTTCATAGGCATAAGCAGTGGATAGCACTGGCCCACATGCACAGGCACACAAAGCAATGGCCAAGATTTTGCTGTGTTTTTCGATAAAATTCATTAAATCACCTCTCTGAAACATCTTAAGGATACCATAAAAAACCTTTTTTTTTCAAATTCACATAAACAGTTCGAAACCGAATCTCTTTATTTTATTTCATATATTTTATAATATTTGGCTAATATTAGCCAAATATTATAAAATTATGGAAAATTATGTGATATTTTATTAAAATTCACATTTTTTATTTTTGTCTACATATTATGAACATCTATTTCTTTTCTATAAGCATTTATCGTTTCAATCAGACAAGCCAGAAGAAAGAGAAACAAGAGAATACATAGAATGCTGCAGGCGATTCCCATACCTTTTAATACAAAAATAACACCGTTCAGACTTTGCTGTAAATAAGCCACAATCACAGATATTATTGACACAAAAAAGGTAGAAATATACAGTTTGATACAAATGTAAGCGTTTTTACTTTTGAAAGACAAACTATATAAAATTGTCAGAAACAGTATAATATAATCCCATAAAGTGATTTTCAAAAATATGTCAAAGGTAAAACTTTTATGAGAAATACATGTTAACAGAATTCTAAAAAGTACAGAACCTGTGTACAAATTTAATTGATTGGCATAAGAAAATAAACTTTGGTAATCCTTTAAATGAATCAATTGAGTATATGCCAGTATCTGCCATAAAATTTGCCAGATCCAGTAAAGAATTAAAATTAAAGATAAAAATCTTTTTCGATATTCTTTTTTAGAAAGGAAAAAATCAATCCAATTGTAAATTTTCAAGAAAGTCTTCTCCTTTGATCTGTTCTGTTTTTGATAGATTTGGATACCCTAATTGCCTTAATACTTCATATACAATAATTGCAGCACAATTGGATAAGTTTAAACTTCTGGCATTAGCTACCATCGGCAGTCTCATTCCTTTATCCATATAGTCTTTTAAAATAGCCTTATCAATACCTGTACTTTCTTTTCCTAATATTAAATAGATATCCCCTTTACATTCTGTAAAATCAAATTCACTTGGTGCTTTTTTGGCATATCGAGTCATAAAATAATAGTTATCACTTGGATTTTCTTCAACGAATTCTTTCCAGTTTTTATGAATGTGAATTTCGGTATCTTTAATATAATCCATTCCAGAACGCTTCAAATGTTTTTCATCCATAGAAAATCCTAAAGGTTCAATCAGATGAAGTATACTGTTTGTTGCCATACACGTACGTATGATATTTCCTGTATTTTGAGGAATTTCCGGTTCAAATAAAACAACATGTATCATAAATCCTTCCCCCTGTTTAAATCTTCTAAAAACAATTCTAATGCTTTACCACGATGAGATATTGAGTTTTTCATTTCATCACTCACATTGGCTAAAGTTGTATGAAAAGGTGGATAATAAAAGATAGGATCGTAACCAAATCCATTTTCTCCAACTGGACAAGAATGGATTTGCCCTTCCACTTCTCCTCTATAAGTATGAGCATTTCCCATTTCATCGATATAGGCAATTACACATACATAACGGGCTGTCTTCACTTTTCCTTTTACCGCATCGATAATTGCCTGATTTTTTATTTCATAACTGGTATTTTCTCCCATCCATCTGGCAGAATAAACACCAGGTTTTTTATCCATAGCATCCACTTCAATGCCCGAATCATCACTGATTACTGGCTGATGAAGCACATCATATAAACTTTTTGCTTTACAGATCGCATTTTCTTCAAAAGTTGTTCCATTTTCTATAATTTCAATCTTTTGATCCAGATCTTTTAAACATTTCACATTATATTCAGGAAGCATTTTTTTAAATTCTTCCACTTTATGCTGATTTGAAGTAGCTATCCAGATTGTTTTCATGTCTGTTCTCCTTTTAAACTTTATTATTATATCACTAATTCATACAATATGTGTTATAATCTTTTACATGGAAAAATATAAGAACAACAATACATTTTCTTTTGAAATTGTAAAGAAACTTCCCAATCAGTTAGGAAGAGCAGGTATTATTCATACTCCTCATGGAGATATTAAAACCCCTGCTTTTATGGTAGTTGGAACCATTGGTAAAGTTTATTTTGTTTCAATGGAAGATTTAAAACAAGTAAATGCACAAGCTATGTTAAGCAATGGATATCACTTACGGAATCAGTCTTTTGAAATTGCAGAAAACGGAGGTCTTTCCAGATGGTCTGGCTGGAATGGTCCTACTTTAACGGATTCTGGTGGTTTTCAGGTCATGTCTTTGGGTTCCGGTTCTGGAAAAGTAGTCAGTATGTCAAAAGATCAGAATGTTGAAAATACTAAGGAAGAAGATCGACTGGCCCATGTTTGTGAACAAGGGGTTCATTTTACCGATCCGTTTACTTCTGTACAGGATTTTATTGGACCAGAAGAATCCATGCAGATTCAATGTCGCATTGGGGCGGATATCCATATGGCTTTTGATGAATTAACTTCTTTAGCTGATGATTATGATTATAATGTAGAAGCTTTAGCCAGAACCGAAAGATGGGCTCAAAGAAGCCTGGATGAACACAAAAAACATTATATGGATCTGGGTTACTATCAGGCTTTGTATGGAGTCATTCAAGGTGGCAGATGGGAAGATTTAAGAAGAAGTACGTGCAAAAAAATGGCTGAAATGGATTTTGATGGATATGGTTTGGGAGGTGCTTTTTTAAAGGAAGATCTATCAGAAATTTTAAGATGGTGCAATGAAGAATTACCTGAAAATAAGCCAAGACATCTGTTAGGTCTATCCCATCCAGATGACATTTTAAATGGAGTGGAAATGGGAGCGGATACTTTTGATTGTGTAGCTCCTACCCGAGAAGGAAGACATGGTAAACTTTATACTCCAACAGGAGTAATCAATCTGCAGAAATTCATGAACAGTCCTTTAATGATCGATGAAAACTGCGATTGTCCAACCTGTCAGGCTGGATATACATTAGGTCAGCTTCGTAAATTATGGAAGTCTCAGGATAAAGAAGAAAAATATAAATATTTTGAATTGGCTTCTATGCATAATCTTCGTTTTATCATTCGTTTAACTGAACAAGCCAGAGAAGCTTTATTACAAGATCAATTTTATGAATTTAAAGAGAAATTTTTAAAAACCTATTATCACAATAAAAAATAAATGCAGGAATGTATCTGTAGTGAACCTCTAAAGTTGTACCAACAACTTTGGAGGTTTTTATTATGAAATATACAAAAGAATTTAAATTAGAATGCGTACTTAAATATCGAAATGGTGAATACATTCACGATCCACCAGGAGT
>NZ_VUMM01000027.1 GCF_009696175.1 Floccifex porci | reverse complement strand
GGATTTTTTTATGCTTCCTTCTGGAAGTCTTTTTTTTATTTCTTTTTTTTCTGTAAGATGATAGAATCTTATACGTATGGAGAATAAGATATGAATAGAATTGGATTTGACAATCAGAAATATTTAGTAGAATAAAATATGAAAAAATATTATTCCTGGTTAATATTTATATTTGTTTTTTTTACTGTCTGGCAAATCGCCTCTATTTTAATTGATAATTCTTTTATTCTCCCTTCTGTTATAACCGTATTAAAAGATTTTCTTTCTTTTTTTTATACGAAAACTTTTTATCATGCTACTTACTATACATTGATAAGAGTTTTTACAGGAATATTCTTTTCCTTTTTAATTGGTGTTCTTTTTGCTTTTCTATGTTTCAAAAACAGATTATTTTCTGATATACTTTCAAAACTATTCATAATTTTAAAAAGTTTACCTAACGTCAGTATTATTATTCTTCTGCTGTTCTGGATTTCAAGAGAATTAACAGTTTTTGTAGTGATTTTCCTTTTATTGTTCCCAATTGTATATGAAAATGTATCTGTTTCCTTGCAAGCTATTCAAAAAAAATGGAAAGAAGTTTTGTTTATATATCCACAACCATATACCAGATTAATCAAAGAAGTGTATTTACCTTTATTAAAACCTGCCATTGTTTCCAGTCTTCTTAACTGCTGCTCTTTAGCTTTTAAGGCAGGGGTTATGGCTGAAATTTTAGGTCAGGTACAAAATGGCATTGGAAGACAGATTCAATATTGCAGAGTAAATTTTGAATTGAGTAAAGTCATTGCCTGGACAATCTGGATCGTTATATTGGTATTTTTATTTGACTCTCTTTTAAAATTCTTGTTGAAGAAAACATTTGATGATTAGTATTTAATTGTATTTTATTAAAAAATTAGATAAACTAGACACGAGGTGAAAAATATGGCTTTTGAATCGTTAAGTGATCGCTTGAGCAAAGCGTTTAAAAATATATCTGGACAAGGAAAATTAACTGAAAAAAATATGAATGAAATGCTTAAAGAAGTGCGTATGTCACTTTTGGAAGCAGACGTTAATTATACTGTTGTTAAAGACTTTATTGCCAATGTTAAAGAAAAAGCTATGGGTCAGGAAGTTATGGATTCTTTAAATCCAGGGCAGATGGTCGTAAAAATAGTAAGAGATGAACTTCAGACTTTATTAGGTACAAGTGATGCAAGAATAAATTTTAAGAAGACTGGAATTACTACTGTTATGATGGTAGGACTTCAGGGTACAGGTAAAACAACAGCTTCAGCAAAAATTGCAAAATACTGTAAAGAAAAATTAGCTAAGCGCGTTTTACTTGTTGCTTGTGATGTGATTCGTCCTGCAGCAATTGAGCAATTAAAAACATTAGGAAAAAGTATAGATGTTGAGGTTTATAGCCTGGGCACAGAAGTGGGCGCTTTACAGACGGCAAGAAAAGCAATGGACTATGCCAAAGATCGTCAAAAGGATTTAGTAATTTTTGATACGGCTGGTCGTTTGCATATCGATGACGAACTAATGAAAGAACTTCAGGATATGAAGTCTTATGTTGGACCAGATGACATTCTACTTACTGTGGATGCCATGACAGGACAGGACATTGTAACTGTTGCTAAAGAATTTAACGATCAGTTATCGATTACAGGATTGGTTGTCACAAAGATGGATGGTGATGCTCGAGGTGGAGGTTTACTATCTGTTCGATCTATTACAAATGTTCCGGTATTGTTTGTATCCAGTGGGGAAAAAGTAGAAGATCTGGAAGCTTTCCATCCAGATCGCATGGCCAATCGTATTTTAGGAATGGGAGATGTAGTTTCCTTAGTTGAACAGGCCGAAGAAAAATTAGACATGGAAATTCAAAAGCAGACAGCTAAGAACCTGATGTCTGGAACTTTTAATTTTAATGATCTTTTGAATCAATATGATGAAATTACAAAGATGGGATCTATGCAGAAAATGCTGAAAATGATTCCAGGTATGAATAAAATGGCTCAAAATGTTGACGATGAACTGATGAATAAAAATTTAAAAAAGTCACGAGCTATTATTCAGTCAATGACTCCATATGAACGTGAAAATCCTGGGTGCCTGAAAGCAAGTCGTAAAAATCGTATTGCGAAAGGAGCAGGGGTCAAAGTGATGGAAATCAACAAACTGATCAATCAGATTGAGCAGATGCAGTCGGTTTCTAAAATGATGAAGAATGGAGTTCCAAATATGAATGCCCTGCAGAATATGCAGCGCGGTGGAGGCTTGCAGGGGATGAGCAAGCATTCCGGAAGCAAAAAAGCAAAGAAATCAAAAAAGAAGAAAAAGAAATAAAGGATCTCTTCATGAGATCTTTTTTTAAAAGAATAGAGAGGAATAGTATGGAACGTTTACAGCAGCAATTGAATTTTCTTTTGGAAATGGATAAAGAAAAATCGATAAAAAGACAGACAAGATGTACAGATCATCATATGGAAAATGATGCTGAACATGCATGGCATATTGCTTTAGCCTGTCTGATATTATCCGAATATGCCAATGAAAAAATAGATGTGTTTAAAACAGTTGCAATGCTTCTGATTCATGATGTTGTGGAAATTGATGCGGGAGACACATATGCTTATGATACGCAAGGACAAATGCAGGCACACGATAAAGAAACAAAGGCTTGCAATCGATTATTCTCTTTGCTGCCAGCAGATCAGAAAAAATTATATATCGCTCTATGGAAAGAATTTGAAGAAAATGAAACCAAAGAAGCAAATTTTGCTCATGCCATGGACAATCTTATGCCTGTATTATTAAATAATCAGGATGATGGATATATGTGGCGAAAAAATGAAGTTCCTTTATCTAAAATATTAAAAAGACAGGAAAACACCAAAAAAGGATCAGAATGTTTATATGATCAAATTATCGAAATTTTAAAGCAGAATATTGAAAAACATAATATTGTTAAGGATTGTGAAATATGATAAGAATCAGTAATATAACAAAAAGTTTTGGAGACAACCTTTTATTTAAAAATCTGTCTTTTGAATTTAATGAAAATAGTCGAATTGTTATTCAGGGTAAGAGCGGTTCAGGAAAAACAACTTTGTTAAAAATATTATGTGGACTGGAAAGTGCAGATAATGGGACCGTTGAAAAAGATGAAAAATGTAAATTATCTTATGTATTCCAGCAGGATTGTCTGTTCGATCATTTAACTGCTTTTCAGAATATCGTTTTTGGAATCAGCGAAACCATTTCAAAAGAAGAGTTATGGAATAGAGTTAAAAGAATTTCAATCGATACCTGCTGCCAGGAATTTTTAAATCAGAAAACATCTACATTATCAGGGGGGCAAAGACAAAGAGTGTCTTTAGCCAGAGCTTTGATTCAGTTTCCTGATGTTGTATTAATGGATGAACCTTTAAGTCACCTGGATAAAGAATTAAAAAGGAAAATGATGGATTCCATCCTTTTCCTTCAAGAAAAATATAAATTCACTTTAATTTATGTAACACATGATGATTGGGAAGCAAAACAGCTTGGTCAACAGTTCATTCAGCTCTAATTTTCATCAATTAATATCTTTTTAACGCCATTATAGATGCCATGATCATAGGTGGATGTAGTGACAAATGTCGCAAAGCTTTTGACATATTCACTGGCAGATCCCATGGCAACGGAAACGTCTGCCTTTTGAAGCATCCCAATGTCATTGGTACTGTCTCCAAAGCAAATGGTATCTTTCCATGTTAAATTTTCTCTTTTTAAAATCATTTCAATACCATGTGATTTATCGGTTGAATTATTAAAGATATCAAAACAGAAACCATCTGTTTTTACATTGATCAAATCACTTCGTAAGTCAGGATGATTTTTCATAAAATCATCAATAGCTGATTTATCTTTTGTAAGTACAACCGCATCATAAGCATCATGACGTTTATGGAATGTCTGGCTCTGATCATAAAATAAAGAATCAAGTACATTACAATATTTACAGAAATAATACATTGGATAAAAATTATTATAGATATAAGAAGCGTCTCCAAAATGAAAAAGAAGACCAAATTCTTTTTCTTTACATAAAGCAACCAGATCATTAACCGATTCTTTTGCGATAGGAAAAGAATCAATTTCATTTAATTGAGAATCAAGAATATATCCTCCATTAATTAAAACGTAGTAATCAAAAGTAACTTTTTCTAAAATTAATTTCATTTGATTCAAAGGACGACCTGTTGCGGCACATACAATATAGCCCTGATCTTTAAGCATTTGAATTGCTTCTAAAGTAGAATCTAGAATAATATCGTTTTCAGTCTGGTAAAGAGTACCATCCATATCAAAAAATATAATTTTATGTTTCATATATCGGATTTCCTTTCGCTATGTATTATATAGTATTTTACCTTTAGATTAAAGACATCTACGGATATAAAAATTTATATATATTTCCAGAAAAATATTGACATGGATATATAAAAAGTGTAGATTATTAATGCATGCGAAAAAAGGTTCAAATTGAACCTTAATTTTATCGGATGATTAAGGCACACCCGGATGTGTGTGCTTATGAAAATTTGAAAGGAGAGTTCTTATGCCTACAATCAACCAATTGATTCGTAAAGGTCGTAAGGCCAGTCAAAACGTTTCAAAGTCACCTGCTTTGAACCGTGGTTACAACTCATTAAAGTCTAAACCAACAAACTTATCTTCTCCTCAAAAACGTGGAGTATGTACTCGTGTTGGTACAATGACACCTAAGAAACCAAACTCAGCACTTCGTAAATATGCTCGTGTTCGCTTAAGTAATGGAATGGAAGTTACAGCTTATATTCCAGGAATTGGACACAACTTACAGGAGCACTCAGTTGTTTTAATTCGTGGTGGACGTGTTAAAGACTTACCAGGGGTTCGTTACCATATTATTCGTGGAACATTAGACTGCGCTGGAGTAAACGACCGTAAAAAATCTCGTTCTTTATATGGAACTAAAAAACCTAAGAAATAGATCAATCGTGAAAGGAGGAAAATAAATGCCTAGAAAAGGACACATTGCCAAACGTGATGTATTAGTCGATCCTATGTATAACTCTAAATTGGTAACTCGTTTAATCAATAAAATCATGATTGATGGTAAAAAAGGGGTTGCACAAACGATTTTATACAATGCGTTTGATATCATAGAAGTTAAAACTGGGAAACCAGCAATGGAGGTTTTTGAACAAGCATTGGAAAATGTTATGCCTCAATTGGAATTAAAAGTTAGACGTGTAGGAGGAGCCAACTATCAGGTTCCAGTAGAAGTTAGTGATGAACGTCGTTTAACATTAGGATTACGCTGGATCGTTAACTATGCTCGTTTAAGAAATGAAAAGACAATGGAACAAAGATTAGCTGCAGAAATTATTGATGCTTCTAATGGATCTGGTGCCAGTGTTAAAAAACGTGATGACACTCATAGAATGGCTGATGCAAATAAAGCATTTGCTCATTATCGTTGGTAAGAGAGGAGATTTGTTGTATGCCTAGAGAATATAGCTTAAAAAATACTCGTAATATTGGTATCATGGCACACATCGATGCTGGTAAAACGACTACAACAGAACGTATCCTTTATTACTCTGGTGTTAACCATAAAATTGGAGAAACACATGATGGTGCCAGTACAATGGACTGGATGGCACAAGAACAGGAACGTGGTATTACAATCACTTCCGCAGCGACAACTTGTCACTGGAAAAAATTAGATGGAACTGGGGATGAATGCCGTATTAATATCATCGATACACCAGGGCACGTAGACTTTACAGTTGAAGTTGAACGTTCTTTACGTGTATTGGATGGAGCAGTAACTGTATTGGATGCAAAAGCTGGGGTTGAACCTCAAACAGAAACAGTTTGGCGTCAGGCAACAACTTATGGAGTTCCTCGTATTGTATTCGTAAATAAGATGGATGCAACAGGGGCAGACTTCATTATGTCATGCAATACAATTATTGATCGTCTGGGAGCTAAATCATGCCCAATCCAATTGCCTATTGGAGCTGAATCAAACTTTGAAGGAATTATCGATATTATTGAAAGAAAAGCTTATAACTTCAGTGGAGATTTTGGACGTATTATTACTGAAATTGAAGTTCCTGAAGATATGGTAGATCTGATGGAAGAATATCGAATGAAATTATTAGAATACTTAGCAGATTATGATGAAGATTTCATGATGATGGTATTAGAGGGTGAAGAACCTGAAATCGATGAAATTCGCCGTGTGTTACGTATTGCGGTATGTAATGGTGATTTCTTCCCAGTATTATGTGGATCTGCCTATAAAAATAAAGGGGTTCAAATGGTATTGGATGCAGTTGTTGATTACTTACCATCACCATTAGATGTACCTTCTATTAAAGGAACTTTAGAAGATGGAACAGAATCTGAAAGACATCCTAGCGATGAAGAACCATTCTCTGCATTAGCATTCAAGATTATGACTGACCCATTTGTTGGAAAATTATCATTCTTCCGTGTTTATTCAGGAACAGCTGAATCAGGAAGCTATGTATTGAACTCTACAAAAGGTAAGAGAGAACGTTTTGGACGTATTGTTCAAATGCACGCAAACTCTCGTAAAGAAATCGATAAAGTATATTCAGGTGATATTGCAGCAGCTGTTGGTTTAAAAAATACAACAACTGGGGATACATTATGTGCTGAAAATGCACCAATTATTCTGGAATCTATGGAATTCCCTGAACCAGTTATCGAATTATCACTGGAACCAAAAACAAAAGCTGACCAGGATAAAATGGGATTGGCTTTATCAAAACTGGCTGAAGAAGATCCAACTTTCAAAACATATACAAACGAAGAAACAGGACAGACAATTATCGCTGGTGTAGGTGAATTACACCTGGACATTATTGTTGACCGTTTACGTCGTGAATTTAAAGTTGAAGCCAATGTAGGACAGCCACAGGTTGCTTATCGTGAAACAATTCGTGCTACAGCCGATTGTGAAGGTAAATACGTACGTCAATCAGGTGGTCGTGGACAATATGGTCACGTATGGATTAAATTTGAACCAAACGAAGGAAAAGGATTCGAATTTGTGGATGCTATCGTTGGTGGTTCCGTTCCTCGTGAATATATCAAACCAACTCAGGAAGGTTTGGAAGCCGCATTGGAAAATGGTATGATTGCTGGATATCCAGTAATTGATGTAAAAGCTACATTATTTGACGGTTCTTACCATGATGTCGATTCAAGTGAAATGGCTTATAAAATTGCAGCAAGTTTCGCATTGCGTGAAGCAGCTAAAAAATGTAAACCAGTAATCTTAGAACCAATTATGTTAGTAGAAGTTACAGCACCATCTGAATATTTAGGATCTGTAATGGGAGATGTATCAAGCCGTCGTGGACAGATTACAGATCAGGAAGAAAGAGGAAATGCGATTATCGTACGTTCTATGATTCCACTTTCAGAAATGTTTGGATATGTAACAGACTTACGTAGCTTTACACAAGGTCGTGGAACATACTCTATGAAGTTCGATCATTATTCAGAAGTACCTAAGAGTATTGCAGAAAAAATTATCAAAGAAAATTCTAAAGAAAACTAGTTGAAAAAGGATACAGATTAAATTAAAATTAATCTGTATGTAGTAATCAAATTTTAGGAGGAAAATTTAAAATGGCAAAACAAAAATTTGACAGAAGTAAAGTCCATGTTAATATTGGAACAATTGGTCACGTTGACCACGGTAAAACTACTTTAACAGCTGCTATTACTAACGTATTAGCAAAAAAAGGTATGGCTCAGGCTACAGCTTATGATCAAATTGATGGTGCTCCAGAAGAAAAAGAACGTGGAATCACTATCAACACTGCTCACGTAGAATACCAGACTGAAGGTCGTCACTATGCACACGTTGACTGTCCAGGTCACGCTGACTACATCAAAAACATGATC
Organism: Floccifex porci; assembly: GCF_009696175.1. Lineage (GTDB taxonomy): Bacteria > Bacillota_I > Bacilli_A > Erysipelotrichales > Erysipelotrichaceae > Floccifex > Floccifex porci. The sequence continues at coordinate 17,213 of NZ_VUMM01000027.1, read as the reverse complement.
ACTGGTGCAGCTCAGATGGACGGAGCTATCTTAGTTGTTGCAGCTTCTGATGGTCCTATGCCTCAGACTCGTGAACACATCTTATTAGCTCGTCAGGTAGGTGTTAGCTCAATCGTTGTATTCTTAAACAAATGCGACATGGTTGATGACGAAGAATTGATTGACTTAGTAGAAATGGAAGTTCGTGAATTATTAAATGAATACGGATTCCCAGGAGATGATACTCCAATCATTCGTGGTTCTGCATTAAAAGCATTAGAAGGTGATCCAAAATATGTTGGAGCTATCGAAGAATTAATGGATGCTGTTGATTCTTGGATTCCAGATCCAGAACGTGATATTGACAAACCATTCTTAATGGCTGTTGAAGACGTTATGACAATTTCTGGACGTGGTACTGTTGCTACAGGACGTGTTGAACGTGGACAGGCTCATTTAAATGATGAAGTTGAAATCGTTGGTATCAAAGAAACTCGTAAAACTGTATTAACTGGATTAGAAATGTTCCATAAACAATTAGACGTAGCTCAGGCTGGTGACAACATTGGTGCTTTATTACGTGGTGTTGCTCGTACTGAAATCGTTCGTGGACAAGTATTAGCTAAACCTGGTTCAGTTACTCCACACACTAAATTCAAAGGACAAGTTTACGTATTAACTAAAGAAGAAGGTGGACGTCATACACCATTTGCTTCTAACTACCGTCCTCAATTCTATTTCCGTACAACTGACGTTACTGGTGTTATCACTTTACCAGAAGGAACTGACATCGTAATGCCTGGTGATAACGTAGAAATCAACGTTGAATTGATTGCTCCAATCGCATTGGAAAACGGAACTAAATTCTCTATCCGTGAAGGTGGACATACAGTAGGTTCAGGAACTGTAACTGAAATCTTAGGATAATTATTTAAAGAATAAACTGCTCAATGAGCAGTTTTTTTTATTTTTATGTTGTAATTTACTATTTAATCTATATAATGTAAAACTATGAAAGAAAAAACATGTAAATGTTTTCATAGGTAGCGTATGGAACTTGAAAAATATAAAGTCCTCTTAAAGGCAATAGAGACTCAAAGCTTAAGCAGTGCAGCATCTGAATTAGGATATTCTATATCCGGTATTAGCCGTATCATTCATTCTCTTGAAAAAGAGTTGGAAATCGATTTACTAGAGCGTTCAAGAGATGGTGTGCTTCCCAGTTCGGAATGTAAGAAATTGCTTCCTTCCATTAAGGATTTTGTTAAAGCTGGAGAACTTGTTTTATCACAAGCGAAAAATATAACCAATGTGCCTGTAAAAATTCGTATTGGAGTGGCTCATTTACGTATATATTCGTGGTTAATGACTTCTTTAATTTCTTATAAAAAAGAAAATAAAGAAATGGATGTGGATCTGATCTATGGAACCAGCAGTATCTTAGCTAAGCAAGTAGAGCAAGGGCAGCTTCATTTTGCAATCATTTCAAAAAGAGAGGGAGATTTTAAATGGGATCTTTTATGGATGGACGAGGCTGTGGCCTGGGTTCCTGCTTCCAATGAATTATCAGTCAAAGAAAGCATTCCTCTTTCCGCCTATGAAAAAGAAAGCTGTGTTTTCCCATTCTTAAGTGAGGAAACAGATTATAGCTTAATATTTAATAAATATAAAATAAATCCAAATGTTCAAATTGTTACATCGGATGAATATGCAACCTATTCCGTTGTTGAATCTGGTTTAGGTATTTCCATTAATTTAAGGATTTCTTCTTTAATTGAAAACAAAAAACTTAAAGTTATTTCTTTAAATCCTAAAATATATCTTCCAATTGGAATTGCTTATTCAAATGAATTAAGTAAAGAGGCTAAAAAAATAATGAATGATCTTCAATCTTCTTGTAAATTATTTATAAAAAATGCAGACTGAATTTGATTCAGTCTCTTTTTTAATATTTGTTTGACAAAAATGCAACACTGATTTGACATTAACGCAAAAATATGTGATGATTGATATTACGAAAGGAGAGAATAAAAATGGATAATTCTCAAAAGAAAATTAAATGGTATGTATTATCCTTCATGTGTTTCTCAACTCTATGGGGATTTGGTAACGTTGCGAATGGATTTATGTACTTCAATGGAATTCAGGTAATTTTCTCTTGGATTTTGATGTTTGCACTATATTTTGTACCATATGCATTAATGGTTGGTGAAATGGGTTCGGCATTCAAAGATTTAGGAGGAGGAGTTACTTCCTGGGTTTCAGAAACATCAGGTAAAAAGATTGCGTACTATGCTGGTTGGACATATTTTGCGGTTCATATTACTTACATTGCCAGCAAGAGTACAGGTGGATTAAAAGCATTGAGCTGGATGGTTTTCCAGAATGCAGAAACGTATGCTTCTTTTCCAGTTAAAGCCATTCAGGCAGTTACTTTTGTCTGTTTGCTGTTCTTCTGCTGGGTAGCCAGTCAAGGTTTGAATCCTTTGAAAAAATTGGCGACTTTAGCTGGTTCAAGTATGTTTGTGATGAGCATTTTATTTATAATAATGATGTTTGTGGCTCCAATTATCAATCCAAATGCAGGATATGTAACTATGGAAATCACAAAAGAAGCTCTGATTCCACAATTTAATGTGAACTATTTTACTTCTTTATCGATACTGGTATTTGCGGTTGGTGGATGTGAAAAAATTTCACCATATGTAAATAAAGTTGAAAATGCATCTAAAGGATTCCCTAAAGGAATGATTGCTGTAGCTATCATGGTTATGGTATGTGCAATTTTAGGAACCATTGCAATGGGTATGATGTTTGATCCAACTGTTATCAATGAATCAGCGGAAAGCTTTAACTTATATGTATCAAACGGAGCTTACTGGGCATTCCAGAAAGTTGGAGAATACTTCCATGTAGGTAATTTCTTCGTTGTTGTATATGCTGCATGTAATGCAATCGGACAGTTCTCAACTCTGGTCGTAAGTATTGATGCTCCACTTCGTATGTTACTGGATGATAAGAACATAAACTGTTATGTTCCAAAAGGACTGTTGAAACAGAATTCAAAAGGAGCTTATGTGAACGGTATTATTATGGTTGCTGTTTTATCAGGAGCAATCATTCTGGTTCAGATGTTAGTTCCAGGTGGAGATGCAGTTATTGCACAGTTAAATAAATTGAATTCTGTATGTATGCCATTACGTTATTTATGGGTATTCTTTGCATATATCATGTTACGTAAAGCAACGGATAAATATCCAAGAGAATATAAATTTGTTAAATCAAATGGAGTTGCCTTGTTCTTTGGTGCATGGTGCTTCTTTGTGACATTGGCTTGTTGTTTATTAGGTATGTATTCAACAGATACATTCACATTGATTTTAAACATCGTTACTCCAGTGGTATTGGTATTATTGGGATTGATTTTACCTGAAATTCGTAAAATACAAGATGCAAAAGCTTAATTGAGAAACCAGTTTATTGGTTTCTTTCTTATTATTGTGGTATTTTTAATAGGGGGCGTACTATATGAAATTTAAAGAAATATCAGAAGAATTATTCAGTTTTATTGAAAAAAGTCCAAGTATGTTTCATACCATTTTAACAACGAAAAACATTCTTGAAGAAAATGGTTTTACCTATCTACCAGAAGGAAAAGTATGGAATATACAAAAAGGTGGATGCTATTATACAACTCGAAATCATTCAAGCGTTATTGCTTTTAAAATAGGAAACAAACTGGATGATTATCATTTTCAGTTGAGTGCAGTGCATAGCGATTCACCAACGTATAAGATTAAAAATGTTTCTGAATTGGAAGGACCATCTGAATACATTCGACTGGATGTAGAAGCTTATGGTGGCATGATCGATTCATCCTGGTTTGATCGTCCATTGACGATTGCAGGACGTGTTCTGATAAAAGAAAATAATAAAATTGAAAATCGTTTGTTATATATCGATAAAGATATATTAATGATTCCAAATGTTGCGATTCATTTTAACCGAGAAGTTAATAATGGGTATAGTTACAATCGGCAGGTGGATCTTTGTCCGTTATTTTCTGCAGGTGAATTAAAAAAAGGTGATTTTGATAAAATGATTGCCGATGAATTGAATGTAGATCCATCACAGATATTAGGCAAAGATTTGTTCCTTGTAAACCGTCAGCAACCGGTTATCTGGGGTTATAGAGATGAATTTATTTCCTGTCCTAAGCTGGATGATCTTCAATGTGCATTTGCATCCTTAAAAGCATTTATAAATGGAAAGAATGAACATGCAATAAATATATATTGTTGTTTTGATAATGAAGAAGTTGGATCCAATACAAAACAGGGAGCAATGTCTACTTTCCTTTATGATGTTTTACGTCGCATACATACAGGTTTGGCTAAGACAGAAGATGAATTTTTTCAGGCCATTGCTAAATCATTTCTGGTCAGCTGCGACAATGCACATGCTCTGCATCCAAATCATCCGGAAAAATCTGATGTCATTAATCGAAACTACATGAATAAAGGTATTGTTATTAAAGAAAGCGCGAATCAGAAATATACAACGGATGCTTTCAGTCGAGCATTGTTCACAGAAATTTGTAACAAAGCACAAGTACCGGTTCAGTATTTTGCAAATCGCTCCGATATGGTAGGAGGATCCACTCTGGGAAATTTGTCCAATACGCAAGTGAGCATGCATGCAGTGGATATTGGTTTACCTCAACTGGCAATGCATTCCAGCTATGAAACGGCAGGAATCAAAGATACAGCGTATGCAATAAAGGCATTAGAGCATTATTTTAATTCAAATATAATTATTGAAGAAGCTGAAGGAATTATGATTCATGATTGATACATCCAATTATCAATTCTTGAATAAGAATCTTTCTTTACCAGAAGGGCACGATTCAGAATTCAAACAGGTTTTTGATGGGATTCAAAACAAAAATTGGAATATGCTTCGCAAATACTTTATGGCGTGTTATTGCATCGAACAGATTGATGAATTGAAAATATCCAAAGATATTGGCAAAGACCTGCGTTCATGGGAAAAAACAGGAAGTTATAAGAAAAGTAAAGAAAAACAAAAAGAAGAGGATTATACAAAATTTAATATTTCGTCTATATTAAGTGCATTTTCTTTTGCGATTTCTTTAATGTTTGTAAAAGCAGTAATTATGCAAAACTTTGTAGTAAGCTTTGCTGTCGATGCGATTATTGGATGTGTATGTTTTATAATTTTAATGCGAAATTATCCAATCCGATATCGTGTATATAAACTGTATATGGAAGAAAACCAGTTTTTAAAACTGGATGTCAGCAGTGCAATTTTTTGTTTTCTTATGAAAATTTTATTGCCAGCTTTTATTGATATTTCGATGATCGTACTGATTGCGAATTACTTTATTACTGTTCGAAAGAAGTTCAAAAATGTTTTGAAAAATTGTTAAAAAAAGGGGTTGCATACCCCTTTTTATTATGCTAAAATCTTAAAGCATTGCGAGGAAGTGCGAGGTTGCTGACCCACTGAAATCCGTTGTCATGGGTGGCGTCAGGTAATTCGCGCAGAGCATGTTTATCTAGAATAAACGAAAGGAGTAACACATGGCAAAAAACACAATGAGAATTCGCTTAAAAGCGTATGAGCACCGTATCCTGGATGACAGTGCTAAAAAAATTGTCGAAGCAGCGACAAAACATGGAGCAAAAAAAGTAGTTGGACCTGTTCCTCTACCAACAGAAAAACAAGTTGTAACAATTTTGAGAGCGGTACATAAGTATAAAGACTCTCGTGAACAATTTGAAATTCGTACGCACAAACGTTTGATTGAGATTGTCGCACCAACGAAGGAAACAATCGATTCTTTACAAAGACTTGAACTTCCAAGTGGTGTAGATATCGAAATTAAGCTTTAATGGAGGTGTCTAAAGATGAAAGGACTATTAGGAAGAAAATTAGGAATGACACAGGTTTTCACTGAAGACGGTGTATTGATTCCTGTAACTGTGATCGAAGCAACTCCAAATGTTGTTTTACAGAAGAAAACAGCTGAAACAGATGGATATGAAGCGGTTCAGTTAGGATTTGAAGAAATCAAAGAAAAACGTACTACAAAAGCAAACATCGGACACTGTAAAAAAGCAAATACAAGTCCAAAACGCTTTATTAAAGAAGTGCGTGATTGTGATTTAGATGTTAACGTTGGAGACTTGGTTGCCGTTGATATTTTTGAAGCGGGTGAACAGGTTGACGTTATCGGAACAAGCAAAGGGAAAGGTTACAACGGTACAATCGTTCGTAACAATGCTCATCAGGGACCTAAAACACATGGTGGATCTAAAAACATCCGTCATATCGGTTCATTAGCAACAAATGGTATTACTTCTAGACAGGGTCGTATCATGAAAGGTACAATCATGGCTGGTCAAGAAGGTGGATACACAACAACAAATCAAAACTTAACAGTTATTAAAGTTGATCGTGAAAATAACTACATCTTAGTAAAAGGAAATGTTCCTGGACCTAAAAAAGGATGTGTTATGGTACGTACAGCTAAAACATCAAAAGGAAATAAAGCCCCTGTGGTTTTAGTAGACTACAGTGCTAGTAAGGAGGTTCAAGAATAATGGCAATGATCGACGTTATTAATCAACAAGGTCAAGTTGTTAGTTCAATTGAATTGAATGATGCAATATTTGGTATTGAACCAAACCAGCAGTGTTTATTTGATGCATTAAAAATGCAGATGGCTGGTAAACGCCAGGGAACAAGTTCTACAAAAGGACGCAGTGAAGTATCTGGTGGTGGAAGAAAGCCATATCGTCAGAAAGGTACTGGACGTGCTCGTCAGGGTTCTATCCGTGCTACACAGTTTAGAGGTGGTGGAACAGTATTTGGAGCAGTACCTCGTGACTACTCATACAGAATCAATAAAAAAGTTCGTCGTTTGGCTTTAAAATCTGCATTGAGTGAAAAAGTTGCTGAATCTTCATTCAGTGTATTAGATCGTTTTGATATCGAACAACCAAAAACAAAATCATTTGTTTCAATTTTAGCGGCTATTAAAGCTCCTAAGAAAACATTATTTGTAGTTGGTGAAGAAGAAGATGCATACAATGCAATCTTATCTGGACGTAATATTCCAGGTGTAGGATTTGTGACAAGCAAAGGAATTAACGTATACGATTTAGTAAATGCAAATCAGATCGTTATGACTGTAGCTGCTGTAAAAGAAGTAGAGGAGGCTTTAGCATAATGAAAGATTATAGAGACGTTATTATTCGTCCGATTGTTACTGAAAAAAGTATGAAATTGATGGCTGAAGACAACAAATACACTTTTGAAGTAGCAAAAGGAACTAATAAAATTGAAATTCGTCAGGCTGTTGAAGCTATCTGGAATGTAAAAGTTGAAAAAGTAAATACATCTAACAGCAGACAATTAGAAAAAAGAGTAGGACGTTATATGGCTAAAGTTCCTGCTGTTCATAAAGCTGTTGTTAAACTTAAAGAAGGATATTCAATCGAATTATTCGGTGAAGCTGAATAATTCAATCAGGGAGAAGACGCTATTTCCTGAATAAACATTGCGTATAGAAGGAGATTATTGTTTATGCCAATTCAAAAGTATAAACCAACGACACCTGGACGTCGTGGGATGAGCGCTTTGACAAATGAAGAAATCACTGCTTCAAAACCAGAGAAAAGCTTGTTAGCCCCATTAAAATCTCATGGTGGTCGTAATAACACAGGACGTATTACAACACGTCATCAGGGAGCTGGACACAAAAGAGCTTACCGTATTATTGATTTCAAACGTAATAAGGATGATATTCCTGCTAAAGTAGCAACAATTGAATACGATCCAAACCGTTCTGCAAATATTGCACTGGTTAATTATGCGGACGGAGAAAAACGTTACATTATCGCACCTAAAGATTTAAAAGTAGGTACAAAAATTGTTTCTGGAAAAGAAACAGACATTAAAATTGGAAACTGCTGTGAATTAAGAAATATGCCTGAAGGTACAATCGTTCACAATGTTGAGTTAAAACCTGGTAAAGGTGGACAAATGGCACGTAGTGCTGGATGTTCTGCTCAAATTCTGGGTATCGAAGAAAAATACGTTACGCTTCGTTTACAATCTGGTGAAGTTCGTAAAGTATTAGGGGAATGTCGTGCTACAGTTGGTGTAGTTGGAAATGAAGACTACAACCTTGTAAATATTGGTAAAGCTGGTCGTACTCGTCATATGGGTATTCGTCCAACTGTTCGTGGTTCTGTAATGAACCCTAATGATCACCCACATGGTGGTGGTGAAGGTCGTACTCCAATTGGACGTAAATCACCTATGACACCTTGGGGTAAAAAAGCATTGGGTGTTAAAACACGCGATAGCAAGAAAGCTAGCAATAAACTGATCGTTCGTCGTCGTAACGGTAAATAGTAAGGAGGTAAAATTGAAATGAGTCGTAGTTTGAAAAAAGGACCTTTTGTGGATGAACACTTAATGAAAAAGGTTGAAGCTTTAAATGAATCTGGTAAAAAAGAAGTCATTAAAACTTGGAGTCGTCGTTCAACAATTTTCCCTCAATTTGTAGAACATACATTTGCCGTATACAATGGAAAAGAACACGTTCCTGTTTATGTAACTGAAGATATGGTTGGTCACAAATTAGGAGAATTTGTTCCAACTCGTAAATACACTGGTCACGGAAGTGATGACAAGAAAGGTAAACGTTAGGAGGAATATTTAAAATGGAAGTAAAAGCTACAGCAAAAACCGTACGTATTCAACCTCGTAAAGCTAGACTTGTCTTAGACTTGATTCGTGGTAAAGACGTAGAAGAAGCTACTGCAATCTGTAAATTCACTCCAAATAAAGGTGGAGTTTTAGTTGGAAAAGTATTAAAAAGTGCAATTGCGAATGCAGTAAACAATAACGATTTAGATGAAAGCAAATTATATGTAAAAGCTTGTTGGGCAGATGAAGGAATTACTTTAAAACGCTATATGCCACGTGCAAAAGGTAGTGCAAGTCCAATTAACAAGCGTACAAGCCACATTACAGTTGTTGTGGCAGAAAGAGACTAGGAGGTTAGCTATGGGACAAAAAGTATCGCCTATCGGAATGCGTGTCGGAGTGATTCGTGATTGGGAATCAAGATGGTACGCTAACGATCATGAATTTGGATCTACTTTAATGGAAGATGTTAAAATTCGTGAATTTATTGAAAAATACTATGCTGATTTAGCTAATGCTGCAGTTGATAAACGTAAAGCAAATCCTCAAATTTCTCGTGTTGAAATCGAAAGATCTAAAAATCGTTTAACTGTTATAATCCGTACAGCTCATCCAGGAGTTGTTATTGGACAAGATGGTAAATCAATTGAAGGTTTAAAGAAAAAATTAGAAAAATTAACAAATGCGAAAAACATTCAGGTGAATGTTGTTGAAATCGCAAATCCAAATTTGGATGCTCGTTTAGTTGCTCGCTGGATTGCTGATGAATTAGAAGGACGTAAATCTTTCCGTGCTACTCAGAAAAAAGCAATTCAAAATACAATGCGTGCTGGTGCAAAAGGAATTAAAACTTCAGTATCTGGACGTTTAGGAGGAGCAGATATGGCTCGTTCTGAAGGATATTCTGAAGGTGTTGTTCCTCTACATACTTTACGTAGTGATATCGATTATGCGATTGAAGAAGCCAAAACAACTTATGGTCAATTTGGTGTAAAAGTTTGGATCTGCCGTGGAGAAGTATTACCAGGTGAAATGGTAAAAGAACCTGAAGCACCTAAACAAAGACCAGCTCGTAAAGGAAAAGGACGTCGCAATTTTAATAAAGATGGACGTCAACAGAACCGTGCTCCTAAAGCGGCTCCTAAAGCAAATGCAGAAGGAAATAAAGGAGGTAACGAATAATGTTAATGCCTAAACGTACAAAGTATAGACGTCCACATCGTCTAAGCTACGAAGGACGTAGTAAAGCTGGACGTACTATTGACTTTGGTGAATATGGATTGGTTGCCGAAAGCGGTGCTTACGTAAGCAACCGTCAGATTGAAGCAGCCCGTATTGCGATGACACGTTATATGAAACGTGGTGGTAAAGTATGGATTCGTATTTTCCCTCATATGGCAAGAACGAAAAAACCTCTTGAAGTTCGTATGGGTTCTGGTAAAGGTGCACCTGAAGGATGGGTTGCTGTTGTACAGCCAGGACGTGTAATGTTTGAAGTTGGTGGAGTATCTGAAGAAGTAGCTCGTGAAGCACTTCGTTTAGCATCTCATAAATTACCAGTAAAAACGCGTTTTGCTAGAAAAGGAGAAGTAGAATAATATGTTAATTAAAGAAATTCGTGAAAAATCAAGTAAAGAACTTTTATCTACTGTCGATGCTTTAAAAGATGAATTATTTAATCTTCGTTTTCAACAGGCTACTGGTGATTTAGAAAATCCTGCTCGTATTAAAGCAGTAAAGAAAGAAATTGCTCGTATTAAGACAGTTTTAACAGAGCGTGAAAACGCTGATAAGGAATAGGGAGGACCATTCGATGGAAAGAAATGCTCGTAAAGTCTATCGTGGTGTCGTTGTATCCGATAAAATGGATAAAACAATTACGGTAATGGTTGAAACAAAGAAAACACATCCATTGTATGGAAAACGTGTAAAATATTCTAAAAAATTTAAAGCACATGATGAAAACAATGAAGCTCATATTGGAGATACAGTAGTGATCATGGAAACTCGTCCATTATCTGCTACAAAACGTTTCCGTTTAGTTGAAATTGCTGAAAAGGCACGTGCATAGTACAGGGAGGCGAAACAATGATTCAAAATGAAAGTAGATTACGCGTCGCTGACAACACCGGAGCTAAAGAAGTTTTAGTTATTCGTTGTTTAGGTGGAAGTGTAAGAAAAACATCTAATATCGGTGATATCGTTGTATGTACAGTAAAACAAGCGACTCCTGGTGGAACTGTTAAAAAAGGTGATGTTGTTAAAGCTGTAATTGTACGTACGAAACGTGGTGTTCGTCGTGAAAATGGTTCTTATATCCGTTTTGATGACAATGCCGTTGTAATTATTAAAGATGATAAAACGCCAAAAGGAACTCGTATTTTCGGTCCAGTTGCACGTGAATTACGTGACAAAGATTTTATGAAAATCGTTTCATTGGCTCCAGAAGTGTTATAGGAGGTGTCCAAAGTGAGAATTAAAAAAGGTGATCAAGTTAAAGTAATTACTGGTGCTTACAAGGGCACAATCGGAAAAGTAACAGCTGCTTTCCCAAAAGAAGATAAAGTGATTGTTGAAGGGGTTAATATGGTTAAAAAACACTTAAAACCAACTCAACAGAATCCAGAAGGTGGGATTGTAGAAAAAGAAGCAAAAATCCATGTTTCAAATGTTATGTTATATGATGAAAAAGCAAAAGTTGCTTCTCGTGTACGTAACGAAATTAGAGATGGTAAAAAAGTTCGCGTTTATGTTAAGAGCGGAAATGTTGTAAAATAAGGAGGGAAATTAAATGAATCGTTTACAGGAAAAATATCAGAACGTTGTGGTCCCTCAACTTATGAAAGAATTCAACTACACATCAGTTATGGAAGTTCCACATATTGAAAAAGTTGTCGTAAACATTGGTGTAGGTGACGCAATTACAAACGCTAAATTATTAGACGAAGCTGTTGAAGAATTAGCAGCTATTACTGGTCAAGCTCCAGTTATTACAAAAGCAAAGAAATCAATTGCCAACTTTAAATTACGTGAAGGTATGGCTATTGGATGTAAAGTTACATTACGTAAACAAAGAATGTATGAATTCTTAGATAAATTATTCAACATTTCTTTGCCACGTGTTCGTGACTTCCGTGGAGTAAGCGATACAAGCTTTGATGGTCGTGGAAATTACACTTTAGGAATCAAAGAACAGATTATCTTCCCAGAAATCGATTTTGACAAAGTAAATCGTACTCGTGGAATGGATATTGTTATTGTAACAACTGCAAAAACAAATGAAGAGGCACGTGCTTTATTAAAAGCAATGGGAATGCCTTTCAAAAAGTAGGAGGATCATATGGCAAAGAAATCAATGATTAATAAACAGCAACGTCCTCAAAAATATAAAGTGCGTGAGTATACTCGTTGTGAACGTTGTGGTCGTCCACATTCAGTTTTAAGAAAATATAAAATCTGTCGTATTTGCTTCAGAGAATTAGCTTACAAAGGGCAAATTCCTGGAGTTAAAAAGGCAAGTTGGTAAGAAGGAGGCATATTAATATGATTATGACTGATCCAATTGCGGATATGTTAACAAGAATCCGTAACGCATTGCAACAAAAACATGAAACAGTTAGTATGCCATCATCAAATGAAAAGAAAGCTATCGCTAAAATCTTAAAAGATGAAGGATACATTACTGACTACGCTATTGAAGCGAATGGAGTTAAAAAGACTTTAACAATTACTTTGAAATATAAAAATAACGAAAAAGCCATTAAAGGTTTACGTCGTATTTCTAAACCAGGATTACGTGTGTATTCAACAGTAGAAAATTTACCACGTGTTATCAGTGGTTTAGGAATTGCTATCATTTCTACTTCAAACGGAATGATGACAGATAAAGATGCAAGAAAAGCTCACTTAGGTGGAGAAGTTATTGCATACGTTTGGTAATAAAACAGGAGGAAAATAAAAGATGTCACGTATCGGGAATAAACTGATTACCATTCCTGCAGGTGTTACAGTTGAAGTAGCAGCTGGGAATGAGGTGACTGTTAAAGGACCAAAAGGAACTTTAACTCGTACATTTTCTGATTTGATGGATATTCAAGTTGAAGAAAATGTTGTCACTGTAAAACGTCCTAATGATCAGAAAACAACAAAACAATTACATGGAACAACTCGTGCCTTATTACACAATATGGTAGTGGGTGTATCTGAAGGTTACAAAAAAGAATTGAAACTGGTTGGTATCGGATTCCGTACAGCCGTTAAGGGAAATACATTGACTTTAACAGTTGGGTATTCACACCAGGTTGAAATGGAAATTCCAGCTGGTCTGGAAGTAACTTGCTTAGATGCTGCTGGTAAAGTATCTCCAACAGATATTCAGATCAAAGGAATTGATAAACAGTTAGTTGGTCAATTTGCAGCTGAAGTAAGAGCTGTTCGTAAACCAGAACCTTATAAAGGTAAAGGTATTCGTTACAAAGATGAAGCTGTTCGTCGTAAAGAAGGTAAGACAGCTGGTAAGAAATAGTGGGAAAGGAGATTAAAATATGATTAATAAAGTATCACGTAATGAAACAAGATTACGTCGTCACGCACGTGTTCGTAATAAAATCAGCGGGACTCCTGAATGCCCACGTTTAAATGTATTCAGAAGTAATGCACATATTCATGTACAGATCATCGATGATGTAAATGGAGTCACTTTGGCTAGTGCATCAAGTGTTGATATGAAATTAGAAAATGGTGGAAACATTGAAGCAGCTCGTTTAGTAGGAACTGAAATTGCTAAACGTGCATTAGAAAAAAATATTAAAAACGTAGTATTTGATCGTGGTGGATATGTTTACACTGGTCGTGTTCAGGCTTTAGCAGAAGCAGCTCGTGAAGCTGGATTAGAATTTTAGGAGGTCGCAAAATGGCATTAGATAGAAAACCAAGAAAAGACCAAAAAGAATATGAAGATCAGGTAATTGCGATTAACCGTGTTACAAAGGTAGTTAAAGGTGGACGTCGTTTCCGTTTTGCTGCATTGGTAGTCGTTGGAGATCGTAAAGGACATGTAGGAATTGGTACAGGAAAAGCAAATGAAGTTCCTGATGCAATTCGTAAAGCAACTGAAGATGCTAAGAAAAACATGATCGAAGTTCCTGTAATTAATGATACAATTCCTCATGAAATTACTGGAGAATATGGTGCAGGTAAAGTATTTATGCGTCCAGCAAGTGATGGTACTGGGGTTATCGCTGGTGGTGCTGCTCGTGCTGTCCTGGAATTAGCTGGAATTAAAGATATTCTTACAAAATGTATTGGTTCACGTACAAAAATCAATGTTGTTCGTGCAACATTTGAAGGATTACGCAATTTAAGAACAGTTGAACAAGTTGCAGAAATTCGTGATAAAAAACCAGAAGAAATTCGCGGTTAATAGGGAGGGTAAAAGATGAAATTACATACAATGAGCTCTAAAGCACCTCGTCAAAACCGTAACCGTGTGGGTCGTGGTCCAGGTAGCGGAAATGGAAAAACATCAGGACGTGGTCAAAAAGGACAGAACTCCAGAAGTGGTGGAGGAGTACGTCTTGGTTTTGAAGGGGGACAAACACCTTTAGCAAGACGTTTACCAAAACGTGGGTTCACAAACTTTAATCGTAAAGAATATGCAATTGTAAACGTTGAAACTTTAAATCGTTTCGAAGAAGGTACAACTGTTAATGTAGCTTTATTACTTGAAAAAGGAATTATCAAGAAAGAATTAAGCGGATTAAAAGTTTTAGGAAATGGTGAATTAACTAAAAAGTTAACAGTTGAAGCTGTTAAATTCTCAAAATCAGCTAAAGAAGCAATCGAAAAAGCAGGCGGAAAAGCTGAGGTAATTTAATGAAATTAAAAGTAAAGGCAAATGGAGTAAAAGCAAACTCACCTGGATTTTTTGGATCTGTAAAAGCAATGTTTGCAAACAAGGATATTCGTAACAGAATCTTTTTTACTCTGTTCGCCTTTCTTGTGTATCGTTTGGGATGTGCGATTACTGTTCCAAACGTAAATACATCGGACTTAATTGCGGGTATTGGTGAAAATTCATTTTTTGCCATGATAAACCTGCTGGGTGGTGGAGGATTGGAGCAATTTTCCGTCTTCGCAGTAGGGGTAACACCTTACATTACAGCTTCTATCATCATCCAGCTATTGAGTATGGATGTAATTCCTCATTTAACAGAGTTGTCTAAATCAGGGGCAACAGGAAGAAAAACGCTGGATAAGTATACCCGTTATCTTGCTGTTGTATTTGGTTTCGTTCAATCCTTTTCGCTGGTATATGGATTGTCAAAATCTTATTCAACTTTATTAGTAGGAGGATCCGGTATTGCGACAATTTTATATATCGCAACGATTTTCACAGCAGGTACTATGTTTTTAGTATGGATTGGTGATCAGATATCTATGAAAGGTGTTGGAAATGGAATTTCCATGGTCATCATGGCTGGAATTGTTGGTCGTTTACCACAACAGTTTGTAGATGCATTTACTTCTTTAGTAAGTGGCAGCAATGCACCTGATAATGGAATGCTATTATTTGCGGCTTACATTATTGTATATTTATTAATTATTGTATTTGTCACATTAATTAATACGGCAGAAAGAAAGATTCCGATTCAACAGACATCCAGTTCACTTGAAATTATTAAAAATAAAAATGAAGATTATTTACCTTTAAAAGTAAATTCTGCAAGTGTTATTCCAGTTATCTTTGCCAGTTCGCTAATGATGGCTCCTTTACAGATTGCCAGTTTCTTTGAAACAAATGACATTACTCGTGCAATGAATAACTGGCTGGGATTAAAAACATGGTATTCCTTATGTATTTATGTATTGTTGATTCTTTTCTTTACATTCTTCTATACAAAAATGCAGATCAATCCAGAAGAATTCAGTAAAAATCTGGCAAAATCTGGACAGTATATTCCAGGAATTCGTCCGGGTTCTGAAACTCAGGACTATGTAAATAAAGTATTATCAAGAATTACTGTATTTGGATCGGTTGCATTGGCGTTGATTGCCGTTATGCCTCACGCTATGACCATTATCTGGCCAGACTTATCTTCTAATATGGCTTTAGGAGGAACCGGGCTGATTATTGTTGTAGGTGTTGCACTTGAAACAATCA
The DNA here is from genome assembly GCF_009696175.1 of Floccifex porci. Classification (GTDB taxonomy): domain Bacteria; phylum Bacillota_I; class Bacilli_A; order Erysipelotrichales; family Erysipelotrichaceae; genus Floccifex; species Floccifex porci. The sequence goes on along the minus strand of NZ_VUMM01000027.1, from coordinate 1,330 downwards.
AACAGATTCAAGGTTTGATTACACAGAAATCATATAAAGACTATTATTAAGTCAAGGAGTAATATTTATGAATATCTTTATTATGGGTGCTCCAGGTTCTGGAAAAGGGACTTTTTCAAGTCGAATTAAAGAAGAATTTAATTTAAATCACATTTCTACAGGTGATATCTTTAGAGAAAATATTTCTAAAGGAACGGAATTAGGATTAAAGGCAAAAGCTTATTCTGAAAAAGGTTTACTTGTACCTGATGAAATCACAAACAAAATGGTAAAAGACTTCTTAAGTACTTTAGAAGATAAGAAAAATGGTTATTTATTAGATGGATATCCAAGAACATTAGATCAGGCTAAAGCCTTTGAAGAAATGACAGCTGGTACAGATCTTGCGGTTGAAAAAATTGTTGTAATGGATGTACCTTTCGATGAATTGACTCGTCGTATTACAGGGCGTAGGACATGTAAAAAGTGTGGTGCCATTTATAACATTTATTCTAAACCACCTAAAGTAGCAGAGGTATGTGATGAATGTCAATCTCCTCTTACACAGCGTAAGGATGACAATGCAGAAAGTTTGAAAGTTCGTTTAGATGAATATTCAAAAAATACAGAACCAGTCATTGCATATTATGAAGAAAAAGGAATGGTTTCTAAAGTAGATGCTTCAAAACCAATTGATGAAATTTGGCCTGTATTAAAAGAAATCTTGAAAAAATAAACAATTGCGCTTATAATAAAATAAGCGCAATTTGCTTGCGTTAAAAGAAACATTACGTTTCTGTTAAAATCCGCATAATTTGTATGCGCATTTTAGCAGGGAAATACGTGATTAGAAAGGTAATAAACATGAAAGTAAGACCATCTGTAAAACCAATTTGCGACAAATGCAGAGTGATCAAAAGAAAAGGTCGCGTAATGGTTATTTGTGAAAACCCTAAACATAAACAGAGACAGGGAAACTAGGAAAAATAGGAGGAAAATATGGCTCGTATAGCAGGAGTAGATATTCCAAATGACAAACGTGTAGTAATTTCATTGACATATATCTATGGAATCGGAAAACCAACTGCACAGAAAGTATTGGAAGAAGTAAAAATTGATGAAAACATCCGTGTAAAGGATCTGAGCGAAGAACAGCTGAACAGCATTCGTAAAGCAATCGACAAGATCAAAGTCGAAGGGGACTTAAGAAGAGAAGTACAGCTTAACATCAAGCGACTGATGGAAATCGGATGTTACAGAGGAATCCGTCACAGAAAAGGATTGCCAGTTCGTGGACAGAGAACAAAGACAAATGCACGAACAAGAAAAGGGAAAGCCAAAACAGTGGCAG
>NZ_VUMM01000026.1 GCF_009696175.1 Floccifex porci | reverse complement strand
TACAATACAGAAAGAATTAACGCAAAAAGAAAAGGATTGAGTCCATTAGCTTATAGACAACAATCCTTCAAACAATTAACATTAAGTTAGTTTATTTATACCGGTCCAACTTTACCGGTGCACTACAATCATATACCCTGCATTTTTATTTTATAAAATAGTTTGGATTCTACTGTAAGTTTAGACTTTAATTTATTTAAATTCATTCAGAAGTACGATTTAAACAACAAAAAACAGAGTAAAAGATATACTCTGTCAATTATTATTTTGTTTATTCTTTTTTACAATGCAGAATAAAATCAGAAACAATGTACACAATCCTGCGATAAAAGTAAAAAATACATTGTGTGTAATACCTGCAACTATATATCCTGCAAAACAGCTGATTGCTACTACCATCGCATAAGGAAGCTGTGTGGAAACATGATAGACATGATTGCATTGGGCTCCTGCACTGGCCATAATGGTTGTATCCGAAATTGGTGACACGTGATCACCACATACCGCTCCTGCCAGAATGGAAGCAATGCTGATGACCAGCATACTTGAACCGGATGCAAAAATATCAGTTACAATTGGAATCAGAATCGCAAAGGTTCCCCAGGATGTTCCCGTTGAAAAGGCAAGACCTGTGGCAACAAGAAACAATACAGGTGGAAGTATAAATAATGGAATGTTATATGTATTTAACATTTCCTGTACAAACACTCCTGCTTCTAACTGTACAGATACAAAAGATCCTAAAGTCCATGCTAACGTTAAAATAGTCATAGCCGGAACCATCATTTTAAATCCTTGTGGAATGCACTGGGCAAAATCATTATAAGTAATTACTTTACGAGGCATATACAGTAAAAACATAAAAATCAATGTCAAGAATGAACCAATTACCAGTCCTAAAGATGCATCACATTGTGAGAAAGCTGTCACAAAAGGAACGCCATCAAAAAATCCACCTGTATAAACCATACATAAAATACAGGATACAATTAAGAAAATTACCGGTAATACCAGATCGTACACTTTTCCTTTATCCGATACTTCCATTTCCTGTGCTTTTCCATAGTCACATTTCCCATTGAAAACATCTCCCTGTCTGGCTGCCTGTTCATGTTCTTTCATCTTTCCAATATTAATATCGAAGAAAATAACACACAGAACCATTGCAATGGTCAACAATGCATATAAGTTAAATGGTATAGTCTGTAAAAATAAAGTAAATCCATCCCCTGTTGTATATCCTGTTACCGCTGCCGCCCAGGAAGAAATAGGGGCTATGATACATATAGGAGCTGCAGTCGCATCAATGATATAAGCCAATTTAGCTCTTGATATTTTGAATCGATCACAAATATCTCTCATAACACTTCCAACTGTCAGACAGTTAAAATAATCATCCACAAAAATCAATACACCTAAACCAAAAGAAGATAATAAAGCCATTTTCTGATTTTTAATGGTTCTGGTTGCCCAGTTTCCATAAGCCTGAGATCCCCCTGCCCGTGTCATTAAAGCTACAATGATTCCTAAAAAAACCAGAAAGATCAAAATTCCTATATTCCATGTACTGGATAATCTTTCCATCATAACTTCAAAAACCGATAGAATGGCTTTAAATAAATGAAAATCATTAAACAATAAAGCCCCGATAAAAATTCCTATAAACAAAGAAATATATACTTCTTTTGTTTTTAAAGCTAAAACAATCGCAACAACAGCAGGAAGTAAAGCCCATCCTGTTCCAATAAAATTCATGATTATTCCTCCATAGTCTAATCATGATGTCGATAAAGAGAGTTTTCGTCAACCTTTATACAAAAAATAAAGCGCAACCATTAAACAAATACAATCCGATATAAAACAGGATAGCCAGATTCCATCGACTCCAAATATATAAGAACCAGCATATAAACAGAAAATGACTACAACAATTCCTCTTAATAAAGATAAAATTAAAGCTTTAAATGACTTTTCAATCGCAACTAAATACCCCATGGTAATCACCACTTGTCCCATAATCAGGAATACAAGAGAAAACAATCGCAAAGCTCTTACTGTATCTATAAAATTCACATTATTTATATCCAGGAACGCATTTGTGATTGGACGTGCAAATATTTCTACCATTCCAAATAAGAATACAGAACAGATACATACCATGATTCGTGCATATTTATGATATGTTCTTACATTTTTCTCATGATTCTGACCATAAGAGAAACTGATTAAAGGCTGAATTCCCTGATTGATGCCGGTCATTACCATTAATACAAGATTATATATATACATGATGATTGAAAATGTAACCAGTCCCCCAGTAGAAAGCATTTCATTGATTCGTATATTAAAAATTGTAATCATAATACCTGGAGAAAATTCAGATATACAATCCGACATTCCTAAAGGAATCAGTCTTCTATACTCATACCATGGATAGTTTCCTTTCACAAAATGATAATGAGACTTTCCTGAAAAGACAAAATGATATAAGAAAAAACAGAAAGTAATCAATTGAGACAAACCAGTGGCAATGGCTGCTCCTTTAATTCCCATATGAAAAATACCCATTAATACAGGATCCAGTACCATATTGGTTATAGCTCCTAAACAAACTCCCATAATGGATTTTTGCGGAAATCCGTCACTTTTCAGCAACACTTCAAAACAGTACGATACGATATAGAAAAAAGAAAAACAAGATAATGTTTTTATATAAATATTACAGTAATCAAACACATCTGCATTCGCCTTTAATATCGTTACGATCCATTCAGAATTAAAAAATGAAAAAACAGAAATAATCAGAGCAATCAAAGATATCGTAATAATATTCATAGTAAAGACTTTATCTGCCTTGTTCTTTTCATCCTGTCCTCTATAGATTGAAATAATAGTACTGGATCCTACCGCAAATAAAACTCCTATTGAAAAAATAGTTGTGATATAAGGAGTAGACACATTAATAGAAGCCAAAGCCTGATCGGATACAAAATGAGACACAAAGATTCCATCCACTAATGTATATAAATTAAAGATAACCATTGAACAGATAGAAGGAATTACATACTTTAAAAACTTTTTTAACATATTATCACCTTGACTAATATAAACCTTAGTATCATACTAAAGTCAAATGAAAAAATATTATAAAATAAAAGAAATATCCGATTTATACAACATTCAAACAGATTCTTTACGATATTATGAAGAAATGGATTTGATACACCCTCTACGTTCTTCTTCTAATTATCGTTTATATACAATCAATGATATTTATGTATTAAATATTATTCGAGACTGTTTAAAATTAGGATACAGCACCAATCAGATCAAAGAATATTTAAACAATAGAAGTATGAATCAGACCATTTCCTTTTTAAAGGAAGAAAAAGATATTATTGAACAGAAAATAATTGAACTTCAAAATTCTTTAAATTCAATCGAGAATCGTTTAAATAGTTTAAATCAGATTCATCAATTAAACTTTAACACCTTTGAAATAAAAGAATTTGATTCTCGTACCTGTTTTCGTTTAAAAAGAAATATAGACCAGGATGCATCTGTAGATTACTATTTAACGGAATTAATGAAAAAGAATCATCTGGATGTTTCGATCTTAGGAGATTTTAATTCTGGAAGTATCATAGATAAAGATACTTATCAGTACGCTTCTGTTTTTATCCTGTCTAATCGTAAAGACTGTGATTTCCTTTTAAAAAAAGGATCGTACTGTATATATACATATAAAGGCAATTATGTTCGTTCAAATGAAATCTTTATCCATATGAAACAATGGCTTAAAGAAAGAGGATTTGAAGTGGAAGATTTCTTCTATGAATTTCTTTTAGTTGATATTCATGAAACAATGAATCCGGATGAATATGTGACCCAGATTCAGGCAAAAATAAAAAGCTTAGCTATTTAACCACAATAGCTAAGCCACCTAATGAGCTTTCTTTTAATTCGATGGGAAGTTTATTTCCTGTAAGATTCATAGTCTTCACAACCATATCAAAGCTTACCCGATTTCTTCTGACATTGCGAAGATATTTAGCCAGTCTGGCTGCATCCACACTTCTTTGCGCTGCCACTGCATTTCTTTCAATACAAGGAATCATGACATACCCTCCAACTGGATCACAGGTTAATCCCAAATGATGTTCTAAACCAATTTCCGCTGCACATTCAATCTGTTCATTGGTCTGTGTCTGGCAATATCCAATCATGGCCGCTGCCATTGAACACGCGGCTCCAATTTCTGCCTGGCAGCCAGCTTTAGCCCCAGATATTGTCGCATTTTCCTGAATCAGCAATCCAATCAGCCCAGCCACTTTCAATCCTTCAATCAATGTTTTCTTCTGATAATGCTGATCCTGATAAAAATGATACAGAATAGAAGGAATCACTCCGCAGCTTCCCATAGTAGGAGCGGTCACCACTACATTTCCACTGGCATTCTGTTCACTGGTCGCATAAGCATAGCTTGCCAGCAGCAAAGCATTACGATCTATAGAATCTTCAGCACTTAATGCCGATTGATACAACGCATTGGCCAGTCGATCCAGTTTTAAATCCCCTGGCAGCTTTCCTGTTTTTGTCAGACCTTCTTTCACACTTTGAATCATCGCTTCAAAGATAGAATCCATATATAAATCAAAATCTTCTTTTTCAAACTGATTCACATATTCATTCAGTCTTAAATGATGTTCTCTGCAATATCTTTGTATATCATCCATTGTGGAATGAGGATAAATATGAGGTTTTTCTTCATTTTTCTTTCCATCCATTTCAATCTGTCCCCCACCAATGGATACAAAAATATGACTGGCAATCTCTTTATAATCGCTATAAGCTTTAATACACATTGTATTGGGATGTTCACATTTTGTTTTAAAATCAAAAGTCACTTTACAATTTTTTAATACATTTTTAATGCTTACATCCGTTAAATGACCTTTTCCTGTTAAAGCTAAAGATCCATATAAAGTTACATCATAATAATCGGCATTATAATTTGATTTCATATATTCACAAGCTTTGACTGGACCAAATGTATGAGAACTGCTTGGTCCCAATCCAATCTTAAATAATTCTTTAATTGAAAACATATTTCACCTCTTTGTACATATATAATATACAATTTTACATAATTATACAAAATATATCTTAATAATTCTAAAGTTATTGCATTTATTGAATACATCTTCATAATATAATTAGGGAGCAATTATGAGTTTATCCATTCTATTATCTGTATTATCTATTATAATTATTGGTATCGGTTATTCTATAAAAAACATCAAACCGAATCCTGTCTTTGGGATCCGTTTAAAATGGGCCTTAGAAGATGAAACCAACTGGAAAAAAACACATCAGTTCTCAGGGATCCTTTGGATGATCTGTGGTCTTTTTGGATTGTTCTGTGCCTACATCCAATCAATGGCTTTATTTAATTTGATGATCCTTATATTGTGTTTAGCCCCTGTCATCTATTCTTATGGGTTTTATCGTAAACAATTAAAGGAACATAGAACAACGAAAGTTAAATATCCTTTTTATTTGATTCTTTTTATGATTGGAATCAGTCTATTTGTAGTTTATTCTTTATTTTGTGGAAAATTAACGTATCAGTTTTATACAGATAAACTTGTGATTGATACAAACAACTGGAAAAATTATGAAATAGAATATGACCAGATTGAATCCATTTCTTTGGATGCAGATACGTATAAAAGTGTACGTACTAATGGATTCGGAAATTTGAAATGTTCGATGGGAACGTTTGAAAATGATTCTTTGGGATCGTATCAGCGATATTCCTATTCATCCTGCAAATCCATTATTTCTATAAAATTAAAAGATACTTATGTTCTGATCAATGATACAGATAAAAAGAAAACGGAAGTTCTCTATAAAAAAATAGTTTCTAAAACGTAAAGATTTTTAAACAATGAATCCGACCTATGGCAAGCCCATAAGTCGGATCTTTATGAATTGTTTCTTATTATTTTTTTTTGCGAATTAAACATTTTGAATCATTTCCAATTAAATCTTCTCTATGTTCTAATTTTAGAGCTTCATAAACCAGATCATAGTTTCTTGGATTCTTATACTGCATCAAAGCTCTTTGCATTGCCTTTTCTTTTGGCGTTCTGGCTACATATACCGGCTTCATATCTCTAGGATCTAAACCTGTATAATACATTGCTGTAGATAACGTTCCTGGTGTCGGATAAAAATCCTGTACCTGTTCAGGCTGGTGATGGATATCTCGTAAATATTCAGCCAGTTCGATAGCCGCTTTTAGATCACTTCCTGGATGAGAGGACATCAGATAAGGAACCAGATACTGATCCTTATGTAATTCCTTATTTAAACGATTGTATTTCTCCACAAATTTCTCATATACATTTCTTCCAGGTTTTCCCATTTTATTCAGTACACGATTGCTGATATGCTCTGGTGCTACCTTTAACTGTCCACTGATATGATTTTTGATCAGTTCTTTAAAGAAAGTATCATCTGAATCATAATACAGATAATCGTATCGAATCCCTGAGCGAACAAATACTTTCTTTACTCCTTCTAAGGAAGACAATTCTTTCAGTAATTTTGTATAATCGCTATGATCCACTATTAGATTCTTACAAGGTTTAGGCCATAAACATTGTTTATTTGGACAAGCCCCATGCGTTTCCTGTTTTTTACAGGCTGGCTGTCTAAAATTTGCGGTTGGTCCTCCTACATCATGAATATACCCTTTAAAGTCCGGATCCTGTATCAATCCTTTTGCCTCCTGAATTAATGACTCATGACTTCGAGTCTGAATGATTCTTCCCTGATGAAAATTCAGAGCACAGAAATTGCATGCTCCAAAACATCCTCGATTGCTGATTAGAGAAAACTTCACTTCTTCAATTGCTGGTATATATTCATACATAGGATGATAAGTTCTCATATAAGGTAGAGCATATGTATCATCAAATTCCAATTGCGTTAATGGACGATTGGGATGATTCTGAACAATGTAAAATCCCTGATAGGGTTCCACTAATATTTTTGAAGCATAATGATCGGTATTTAAATATTGCTGATAAAAAGATTTCGCATACGCTTTCTTGTCGTTTTTTATTTCTTCATAAGAAGGAAGCAGAATATAATCTTCTCCAATATTCGACAAATCTTTTGTTCTATAAACAGTCCCATCCAAATACGTTAAATATTGGACTTCTATCCCACTATCTAAAGCTTCCGCAATCTCTATAATGCTGTTTTCTCCCATACCAAACATACATAAATCCGCAGAGGAATCCACTAAAATCGATTGACGGACTTTATCATCCCAGTAATCATAATGTGCTAAACGACGTAAACTGGCTTCAATCCCACCAATAATTATTGTCGCATCTTTATAAGCTTCTCTAATTTTCTGACAGTAAACTATAACAGCCCGATCGGGTCTATGTCCGCTTTCTCCATTATTGGAATATAAATCCTGTTTTCTATGACGCTTTGAAACCGAATAGTGGTTTACCATAGAATCAATATTTCCACTGGATACCAGAAATCCCAGTCTGGGTTTTCCAAATCGTTTAAAATCATCAACCGACTTCCAATTGGGCTGTGCCAGCATACAGACTTTAAATCCATGTGCTTCCAGCACTCTTGTGATAATGGCTGCTCCAAAGGATGGATGATCCACATAAGCATCTCCATTGACATATACAAAATCAGGCTGACTCCAGCCTCTTTCCAGCATTTCTTCTTTTGTGACAGGTAAAAATTGTTTCATAGTTGATCTCCTTTATTTAGGATACCATATTTATTTGAAAAAAATTCAGTTTCCATTTTATTTTATGTATAATGAATAAAGTATTCAGGAGGTAATTATGTTAATTGATCAAATTGATAAAAATTTACTGGATCTGGCAAATCAGTCCGATGAGATATTAAAAGACATATATAAAGAAATTGATGATATCTGTTTTTATAATTCCAATCGTATTTTATCTTCTTTCATAGAAAATAATGTTTCCTATTCAGATTTTAGTGATATCAATGGATATGGAAATTATGATGAAGGAAGAGATAAACTGGAAAAAATTTTTTCAACCGTTTTAGGATGTGAAGATGCTTTGGTCCGCCCTCAAATTATGAGTGGTACCAATGCTTTGTATCTGGCTTTATCGGCTTTATTAAAATACGGAGATACAATGATTTCCATTACTGGAGCTCCCTATGATTCTTTACAGGAAATGATTGGAATCATAGGAAATTCTTCTCAATCTTTAAAAGCGAATGGTGTTTCTTACCAGCAGATTGATTTAATTGATAATGATTTTGATGAAAAGACAATTCTATCTCGATTAAAAGAAAACAACGTGAAACTGGTTGAAATTCAAAGATCCAGAGGATATTCTTCCCGTCTGTCATTGACAATGGATAAAATTGAAAGAATCATTAAAAAAATCAGAACCGTCAATAAAGATGTAATAATTATGGTAGACAACTGTTATGGTGAATTAGTTGAAAAGAAGGAACCTGGTCATGTAGGTGCCAATGTCGTTGTTGGTTCTCTAATGAAAAATTTAGGTGGAGGAATTGCTCCAACTGGTGGATATATTGCAGGAGATAAAGAATTGATTCATATGGTTGCCGAACGTTTGACTTCTCCTGGTATTGGAAAAGAATTAGGGGCGAATTTTAACTTGAACAATGCCTTTTTTAAAGGAATTTTTATGGCTCCTAATGCGGTAAGAAGTGCATTAAAAACCGCTGTCTTTTCTTCTTATATGTTAGAAAAACTAGGATTTAAAAATGTATCTCCAAAATATAATGAAAAAAGAACCGATATCATTCAGACACTGGAATTGTCTACAAAAGATAATTTAGTAAATTTTACACAGGGAATACAGGAAGCTTCTCCTATTGATTCCTTTGTAAAAGTTATGCCAGCTCCTATGCCAGGCTATCCATTTGATGAAGTCATGGCCAGTGGAAGCTTTACACAGGGAAGTACGATTGAATTAAGTGCCGATGCACCAGTTGTACCTCCATATACCCTTTATATGCAGGGAGCTCTTTCTTTTGAATATGGAAAATTATCCATTTTATTAGCCTTATCAAAAATAAAGGAAGTTTAACAACTTCCTTTTTGTCCGCCATCAATGCGAATAATACTATTATTGATAAAATTCGCCTGATCACTGATTAAAAATTTCACTAAATAAGCCACTTCTTCTGGTTTCCCATATCGATTGACCAATATTTTTTCCTGTTCTTCTTTTAAAAATTCTTCATCGTATCCATCCAATTCACTTTCAGTACCTATAAACCCAGGTGCAATCGCATTGACTGTAATATAAGGGGCCATTTCAAAAGCCAGATTATGTGTTAACGAAATCAATGCTGCTTTAGATGCATCATAATCAAAACACATAGGATAATACGTATTGATTCCATTAGTAGATGCGATATTGATAATTTTCCCATATCCTTTTTCTAGCATTCCTTTATAGACACGCTTTGCACAATTATAAGCACCTACCACATTCACATCCAGTGTTTTTCGAAATTCTTGAGCTGTTTTTAAATGAAATAAATTGGATAAATCAATGGCTGCATTATTGATCAGAACATCCACATTTCCCATTTCTTTTTCAATTTGAGAAATCATCTTATCCACTTGTTCTTCTTTTGAAACATCACATTGAATAGCTATACAACGTACATCATATTTCTCTGTAATAAAATTTCTTAATTCGTCTGCTTCCTTTTTTGAATGAAGATAATTAATGACAATATCATAATGATCCTTAGCCAGTTCCATTGCGATGGCTTTTCCAATTCCTTTTGCTGCCCCTGTTATTAATACAATCGAATTCATATTGAGAAAAAAAGAGCTTTATTAAGCTCTTCCTGCATATTTTCCATCCGCTGTAAAAACAACAATTTTTTCTCCCTGTTCAATGAACTGAGGAACACGAATTGAAAGTCCAGTTTCTGTAACGGCATCTTTTGTCTGATTTGTTGGGGCACCTTTAATAGCTGGATCACAAGTCGCAACTGTTAATTCAACTTTTTCTGGAACCGATACAGCTAACAACATTCCTTCAAAGAACATCAAAGAAGCTTCCATTCCTTCTACAATAAAATATTTATTGAATCCAACCTGTTCTTCTGACAATTCATACATATCATATGTTTCATTGTCCATAAAGTTATAAATGGATCCTTCTGCATATGAAAATTGAGCCTGTTTCTTTGAAATATTAGCGGGTTCAAATTTAGTAGATGCGTTAAAGTTTCTTTCCTGTGTTGAACCTGTTTTTAAGTTCTTCATTTTTGTTTTTAAAATCGCGGCCCCTTTACCTGGTTTCACGTGTTGAAAATCTAATACCTGCCAAGGATCTCCATCGACAATTAAAGTTAATCCTGTTCTAAAATCTCCTGCACTAATTGGCATATTCATCACTCCTATTTATCTTTTTTCGTTTTTAATTGTATCAGTTTTATAGTTTGAACTCAAGGAAATCAAAATAATGTTAACTTTTCTTCTTTATGAGATTTAATATACTTGCTCCATTTTATATATCCATACGTTGTATTTGTGAAATATCCCAGTTTTAAAATCAGTAATACATATTGACCTGAAATAATATTGATAACAGATTCTAAGAAAGCACAAATATACCATGCAATCCATTGTTCTCTCATTCTAAAGAAAATAAATAATCCATTGGCAACCCCGACCGCTGATGCACAGGCATCAATATAAATTACTGCCGTTTCCAGTGTTTCATTGTTGTAGAAATCCGTAGCAATATCCAATCCACTTAAAAAATAACCCACTACAACTGTCCAAAGAATGATAGCTAAGATTACCAGTACTTCCTGATATCCTTTTAAACAACGAACCGCTGTCAGCTGATCTTCCTGGTCATCTTTATGTTTTGTCCAGTTAATGAAACTTAAAATGTCAATTGGAAGCCAGAAGAACAATGTAGTAACCATTGTTGCGAATCGATACATTAATACGATACACATGACAATTTCTACAATTTCTACTAAAACAGAAACAAGGAAATTATACCTCGATTGTTTTGAAATCAATAGTTCACATAAAATATTTAAGAATGTATCCAGTAAATACAGCAGCATGATCACAATTCCATTAACACCATTGGCACTTTCTTCCGGGAATATTACTGAGAAAATAGTTGCCAGTACCATTATGGATAAAAACCATACTTTTTCATATGTTGTGAATTGTTTTGAGAATAGATACATGATCAGTACAGAAACAAATAGAATTAAAGTTGAAGTTCCTAAATTAAAGATTGCCATGGATTCATTGGCCATCTTCTGCTGATAAGATTCCTGTGCTTCTTTTTCACTGATATCTTTATGATCAAAGAATAAGATTGTCCCATTATCGGTTTTAAATTTATAAGCTGTAATCGTATCTCTATCTAAATTTATATAATCTTCATAGGAATACGATATTACCATCGACTGGTCCTTATACCTATAGGTAACATCACATACTGTATAATCCTCATCATAGTCTTCCTGATCTCTTTCTCTTGTCATTTCCATAGAATCCAGATAAGTAATCTTCCCTGCATCTGAATGAATCTTTGTCATTCCTGTATAGAATGAAAAAATACTGCAAATGCATAAAATACATAAAGCGGTCAGCTCAATCCACTTTACGATTTTATTGGATTCTTTACTGGATTTAAAAAAATTAATAATTCTTTTCATAGTCCTTCCTCTCTAAAAAAATCCTTAATTATTATAAACAAAAATCCTTTATTCGACTACAAAAAATAAAAGAAGGATATAAATCCTTCCTAAATTAACATAGATAAAGTTCCTGAAACAATCAGACATAGCCCCAATAAAGCCTTTTTGGATAATTTTTCATGAAATACAAAATAAGAAAATAGAATTGTGATCAGTATACTTAATTTATCAATAGGAACCACTACACTGGCCAATCCATCCTGTAAAGCTTTGTAGTAACAAAGCCAGGAAGCCCCTGTAGCCAATCCGGATAAAACAATAAAGATCCATTCCTTTTTTGATACCTTGTGGATTTCCGATTGTTTCTTTGTGACAAAAACCATGATCCAGGACATCAATAAGACAACGCTGGTACGAATTGCTGTTCCCAGATTGGATTCAATTCCACTGATACCAATTTTCCCTAAAATGGATGTTAAACTGGCAAATACAGCTGCTCCTAAAGCATAGAATATCCATTGATTTCCTTTTGTTTCAACATTGCTGATTTGTTTCTTTTCAATCATAAGAAAAGTTCCTGCACCAATGAAAAGAATACCCACCATTTTAGTCCATGTAACGGATTCATGTAACAAGAGAAATGCCAGAATAATAGTTAATATGGTACTGGATTTATCAATGGGAACCACTTTATTGATATCTCCAATCTGCAAAGCTTTAAAATAACATAGCCAGGAAGCGCCTGTACAAAGACCAGACAGAATAAGAAATAGAAACGTTTTAAATTCCATTGTATAAATCTGATCAAAAGATCCCACAATATATACCATCAGCCATGAAAAAATAAGAACGACAATGGTACGAATAGCAGTTGCTAAAGTCGAATCGGTTTTCTTAATTCCGCATTTTGCCAGTATAGATGTAATACCAGCAAAAAAGGCAGAAAAAAACGCATATAAAATCCACATGTTATCACCTTCATTTATTAATGATAACACAGAATGATTATTTTCGTTTTATAAATAAAAAATAAATATTATGACAAAAAGAAGACAGACAAAGATAAAAGCAATATTTAAAATGTCTTGTGCTCCAATAGAATTGCTTATTTCTGGTTCCTGTTTTAATACCGATTCTGCATCTTTATCGTTTACACGGTTTCCAAAAACCAGTAAACGATGTGTATTTATACACAAAAAATTATGAATATAATAATAAAAGTGTATTTTTTAATCTTTTCATCTGTTTCATAAGCTAAATCGAATATTGTAAAACAATTATTTGTCCATTACCGTATTTTTATTTAATATTCATAAAAAAAACGGATATCACATCCGTTTATAAAGTTCTTCTACGATTTCAACTGTATAAATTGTTTTCTCTTTATTCATAACTGGACTTTCAATCCATCCTTTTTCTATACAATCCTGTATATGATTATTCTCATATACAAATTCTGAAGTATAAGGAAAATCATAATGTGTTTGATTTCCATCTATATATACATCCAATCCTTTCGATTTCCAGAAATTTTTAATGACAATATATCCTTTTGTTCCATAAAATACTGCTTCATTTTTTAAAGCACAGCACATCGAGATAGTTGAGGATACGATAATATTATCAAACAATAATTTAAAGTTAACGACATCGTCTGCACTTCCTTTTCCTTTGATAAAACTTCCATCATACTGATAAACCGGTTCATTAAATAAGAAGCTTAAAAATTCCACTGTATACGTACAGCTTCCATATAAAGCCCCTCCTCCCAGAGCATGATCTGTCATCCAATGTCCATCTGGGAATCTTCCAGGAAATCCAGCTGTTAAATCAATGTATTTAATGTCCCCAATTGTTTTTGTTTCAATTAATTCTTTTAATTTTAAAGTTGTTGGAAGAAACACAGATTTCTGTGCTTCCATTAAAAAACAGTGATTCTTTCTAGAAAGTTCAAACAATTCCATTGCCTGTTCTTTAAAAAGCACAAATGGTTTTTCAACCACTACATGCTTATGACATTCCAAAGCATATTTTGCCCATTCATAATGAATCGCATTCATTGTTGGAATATAAATGATATCTATATTTTCATCTTCAATGCATTCTTCGTAATTTCCATAATAATGATCGATTTTTTCCTTTATTGCGTATTGTTTTGCCATTTCTAGATTTCTTGAAGCAATCCCATACACATAACCATTTTTACTTTCTCGAATCCCAGCAATAAATCGTGAACAGATTGATGCTGTACTTAAAATTCCATAATTTAACATAGTCTTTTCCTTCTTTAAATTCATTATATATCAAAAAATGGAAATAAAAAATGGAATGTGAGTGTCATCATGATATATACCTTTCAATAGAACTGCATCAACAATTGAGAAAATGTATGAAGCATTCAAATGCTTACTAAAATAATTCTTTAAGTAAAAACCAGGAAGACAGGCATGAAGAAAAAGACAATCCTGTTTCGTTTATAAGGTGATTTAGAAATCACCAATTATTCCATTCAACCTGTATATCGCAATGATTGAAGTATTGCCTTTTATGGTTTAAACCTTTGGAGCAATGGAATGTTAATTCAATAACAGATTTATCGCATAATACAGTTATATTTCACATATTATTCCGTTAATGCGGTAAGCATTGTTCCGATGGCGTGGATATTGTTCCGTTAATACGATATAATGTCCATAAAAGGAGGGATTGGTAATGTTTATAACAGTAAAAGAAGCCTCATTAAAATGGGGGATTTCTGATAGAAGAATCAGGGTACTTTGTTCCGAAGGTAAAATACCAGGTGCTTATCAAGAAGGTCGAGCTTGGAAAATTCCTTTTGACGCAAAAAAACCTGTTGATGGACGTTATAAATCAAGAGAAAGTCTATTAGCACAGATTGATCGTAAAAAGAAAGAACTTGATAATAAAAGACCTCTTACCGAAGGTGAAATTTCAAGATTAAACGAAGAATTTATCATAGAATATACCTACAATTCAAACGCCATTGAAGGAAATACCCTTACACTTCGTGAAACAGACTTAGTGCTTAGAGGACTTACAATCGATCAAAAACCATTAAAAGATCATATGGAAGCCTTAGGTCATAAAGAAGCATTTGATTTTGTTAGCGAACTTGTAAAAAATAATATTCCCATAAGCGAGAGTGTAATTAAACAAATTCATTATCTTGTTTTAGCAGATAAAAAAAATGACCGTGGTGTATATCGTAAAATTCCCGTTCGTATAATGGGTGCAAAACATGAACCTGTGCAACCTTATCTTATCGAACCGAAGATGGAACAACTTTTGATAGATTTTAATAAAAGTAAAGAACACACTGTCACAAAACTTGCTCGTTTCCATATTGAATTTGAAAGCATCCACCCTTTTATTGATGGTAATGGCAGAACTGGAAGATTACTTGTAAATCTTGAACTAATGAAGGCCGGCTTTCCACCAATTGACATTAAATTTACAGATAGAATTGCTTACTATAATGCATTTGATGAATATCATGCAAAACACAATCTTTCCAAAATGGAAAACTTATTTGCAGGATATATTAATTCAAGATTAGATATGTATTTAGATATATTAACCGAAAAATAAACGATGTATTAATAAAATAATATTTATATGATTTAGAACTCGTAATTGAGTTCTTTTTTCATGAAGAAAAGAATTTTAAAATGGAAAATAAAATAGTAAACTCTTTAAGTTATTTATGATTTAAGCATCTTTCTTTCAACAATACTGTGTGGTCAGTGATTTATGATATAAGAAATGGCGAATATACAGAGTAGAAGGAAATTCTAAAAGAAAATCATTTAAAAAAGATTCAAGATTAAAATTTAAAATATAAATGGTTTCCCATTTTACAACTGTATAAAGTATTCATCATATTACCTCACAACTTTATTATGCACGCGCAAGTAAGAAGTTAAATAAATCTTTTCACTTGCGTACGCTAGTAATAAGTTATTTGTTTCAGCCATATTTTTGAAAAGAAAAAAGAAGCATTTAAACTTCTCACTAAGTCTAAATACTTCTCTATTCTTCTCATTACTAACGCTTTGAGAATTCCTAGAGAATTGAGGTCATGGTAATATGATTTATTTATGGGCAATATCATGATCTTTTATTATGGTTTGCTATCTTTTGCTATTTTAGTGCTATCTTATGATTTTCGATTTATAAACAGTTAATTATATAGACTTATTGCTAAGTTCAATTGATTATATTTTTGCTATAATATATTCATCAATAAATTAGAATTTATCAGAAAATGAGGAATAGTTGAAATGGAGGCGCTATAATAACATGAAGATTGAAGGGAACCAGAAAGAACTGGATGCAATGGTTGAATTTCATAAGGGAAACCGTGTCGAGGGGCTGAGACTGCAAGAAGAATTTGCAGCGGAATTTCGTAAGGAGTATAAAGACAAAGATCACTGTCCTTGCCTGAAAGCCTGTCGTTATCACGGAAACTGTAAGGAATGTGTAGCAATCCACAGAGCGCATCAGGAACATGTTCCTAATTGTATGCGACCATTGATTAATAAAAAATTGAAATTGATGTCAGAATTAACAGAGCATACCTTGGCAAATGAAATAGAAGCTCCACATGAGATTTTAAGAAAATAGGCAAGTCAAATTCAAGTTTGTTAAATTGGAAAATTCAAGTTTATGGAGAGTCACCGTTATGATTAGAGAATTTCAAAGGGATGATATAAATAAAGTTGCAGATATATGGTTGGATACAAATATAAAGGCACATAATTTTATCCCCGCCGAATACTGGAAAAGCAATTTCAAATCAGTAAAAGAAGCGTTGTTACTAGCAGAGGTTTATGTGTATGAGTATGATACAGAAATACAGGGTTTTATAGGGTTAAATGATGAATATGTTGAGGGCATTTTTGTTTCTGGTGAAATGCAATCGCAAGGTATAGGTAAAATTCTGCTGAATTATGCAAAGGATAAAAGGAATAAGTTGCACTTGAACGTATACCAAAAGAACGCACGGGCAATATCTTTTTATAAGAGAGAAGGATTTGAGATTCAGCATAGTGGCTTAGATGAGGTTACCGGAGAAAAAGATTATGTAATGACATGGCAACACAAATAGAAATTCCATTTTGTCGAGCCGTTACATTACAAAAATCTCAAATCTAGGCAATCAATCGATTGCCTTTTCTTATGCAAAAGAAAAAGGATCTCCATAAAGGAAATCCTTGCTTCTTGAAACAATTTGTTCGATTAACGTTTAGAGAATTGAAGTTGCCTTTATTTAAAGGCTATTTGGCACTTTTGTTGCACGTAAGCGTTCATTTGGCGCTATTCACAACAATTCAGGACTACATAAGTAACCTCACAATAACCTCACAGGACCTCGCGTTTTTTTACAAGGTTAGCTGGAACCTTATACATTTGCAACTTACTAAACTCTAAATATCTTTACCAATTATATTCTAGTGTGATTTTATATTTTAAATTCAGATCATCCAACTTTTCTTTTAACGATTTAACTTTTACTGCATTTCCTGAATATAGTTTTATTTCTTCACCACTTTTTACTAGCTTTAATGCTTCGCACGTACTTATGTTTAAGACGTTCTTTGCAAGCATGATTATTTTTTGATTAACGATAGTTCAATTAATATACATCGTTAATCGTTTCATCTTCATAAATTAGACTTATATTAGTAGTAACAACGCTATAATCTCATTTCGTACATTTTATTTCTACAGAAGAACCATATTTAGTTTCTACTAATCGTGATTCGCATACAGGACATTCAATCATTTTTTATTACCTTCTGGTTCTCGATGCAAATCTAATCGGCGAAATCATTTCGCATTTAATAATTAATTTTGATTTTGCGAATCATTTAACCATCTTGCAATATCTATTATTTCGATACCTTCATAATAACTTTTTTCTCTTTTTGTTCTAGCAATTAGTTTTTTTGGATATGCATCCTTAATAGATAACAATGGAGATGTTTCTCTTTCAAATGTATTCGCATTTGTTATATCATCGCAGACTTGAATATATTCTTTATATCCATTTTTAATTACTACAAAATCTATCTCCTTATTGTACAGCTTTCCAACGTAAACCTCATATTCTCGTCTCATTAATTCCAATGCAACTAAATTTTCATATAAAAATCCATAATCCATATACTTAGTGCCTATTTCAGAGAATCGGAAAGATAAATCAGAAAGATAATATTTCTTTTCACTTTCCAAATATTTTTTTCCTTTTATATCATATCTTTGGATTGGATAAAACATATACGATTTACATAAATAATCTAAATATGATCCTACGGTTTTATCGTTTGTTTTAATTGTACTAGTAGTCAATTTGTTCGAAATATTTCTAATAGATGTTTTATTTCCTATATTGTCCATAAGATAATCGCCAATCATCAGTAATAAAGATTCATTTTCGATTTTATATTTTTGAACAATGTCTCTCACAATTGTTGTTTTATAAATACTATTGACATAGTTTCTCGCATCTTCTTCTGATTTATATAAATAAGAACCTGACATACCGCCTTTTTTTACATAATTATCAAAAGAAACATCTAAATCTGTGGATGGATAATATACAAGATATTCCTTAAAAGAGAATGGAAACAAGTGTACTTCGAAGACCCTGCCCCCAAATAAAGTAGCAAGATCACTAGACAACAAAAATGCATTTGATCCTGTTAAATAGATATCATATAATTCCTCTTCATAAATACTATTTATGATTCTTTCAAATCCTTTGCAAAGTTGTATTTCATCAATGAAAAGATAGTTATTTTTATTTTCTATATAATTAGATTCAATATATGAGTACAGTTCATCTGGATTTAGTAATTTTTCGTACTTCTTTAAGTTCAGTTTAATTCGAACTATATTTATATTTTCCATATCCTTGAAAGAATCAATAAAAGCATCCATTAATTTCGATTTCCCACTACGACGAACTCCAGTAATTACTTTAATATCCGGAACATCTTTGACATCATTCAATTTTTTTAAATAGTAATCTCTCTCTATTAGTTTCATTTTCATCACCTATTATAAATTATATAATATTTCGCATTTTTAAACAATTTTCATTTTTGCGAAATAAAATTCAAATAGTAACTACTTCCAATAAAACAAAATCCATAAAAATGTTCTACAACATTCTTTTTCAAGCGAAAGAAAAAGGACTTCCATAAAGGAAATCCTTGATTCTTGAAACAATTTTCTGATTAACGTTTAGAGAACTGAGGTGCACGACGAGCTGCCTTCAATCCGTATTTCTTACGTTCTTTCATACGTGGATCACGTGTTACAAATCCAGCTGCTTTTAATACTGGACGGTAATCTGCACTTGCTTCCATCAAAGCACGTGTGATTCCATGACGCATAGCTCCAGCCTGACCTGTGTATCCACCACCATGTACATTAATCAATACATCAAATTGATCCAATGTGTTTGTTAATTCTAATGGTGATTTAACAACCATACGTAATGTTTCCATTGGTAAATATTCATCTAATGAACGTCCGTTGACTACGATATTTCCAGTTCCTGGTCTTAAGAAGACACGAGCAACAGAAGATTTACGGCGTCCTGTTCCTAAATACTGAACCATTTCTTTTTTAGCCATTTTCTATTCCTCCTATCCTTTCACCTTTAATTCAACTGGTTTTTGAGCAGCATGAGGATGTTGATCTCCAGCATATACAAATACATGTCCACGCTGTTTGTCACCTAATTTAGTGTGTGGCAACATTCCTTTGATTGCTCTTTCTACCCATTCAACTGGATATTTTTCTTTCATAGTTTTTGCACTACGAACTCTTAATCCACCAAAATATCCTGAATGATTGTAGTATTTTTCAGTTTCTAATTTGTTTCCAGTCATTTCGACTTTGTCGGCATTGATCACAATTACATAATCACCACAGTCAACATTTGGTGTATATGTAGGTTTGTGTTTACCTCTTAACACATGAGCTGCAGTAGTTGCTAAACGACCTAAAGTCTGTCCATTACCATCAATTACATACCAAGTACGTTCTACATCTGCAGGTTTTGTCATTGTTGTTTGACGCATTTCCATTTCCTCCTTGATTTGAGCGTTACCGGGGCTCAAAAGGCCAGAGTATAGCCAAGTAATATATTAAGAAAAATACATTGAAAAGTCAATGTATCTTTCTCACTTTTTATTAAAATTTTTCTTTATTTTCTGATAATCAATTTTAGGAATATCCTTTACAATTTCAACATCATATTTTGATAAATGATAGAAAGCCAGATCGTATAATTCTGCATCCAGATCTCTAGGCTGATGGGCATCCATTCCTATAATTGCCTTATTATGATAAAAAGAAGCAATCTTCCAGAATTTTTTATGAGGGTACATTTCTTTATTCATTCTCATATTCATCTGTAAACCCAATACATTGTATTCCAAAGGAATATCTAATTCTTTTGCTTTCTGGCAAATACGATGAAATCCAATTTCAATATTTTCATCCCATCTATGAGATCGCAAAATCAATTCAGGATGTGCCAGATAGGCATACATTCCTGTTTCCATCCCTTTTATGCAATCCTCAAAATAATCATTAATTCGATTGTATGAACAATGTCCATAATAACATCCTAATTCATCACTTTTATTGTAATGATTTCCTAAAATCAGATAATCTATATCTTCCTTTATACAGAAATCCAGCATCCATTCCATATATTTTGGAAAATATTCCGCTTCCATTCCAAAACGAATTTCAATATAGTCTTTATATTTTTCTTTTAAACTTAAAATACTGTTTTTATATCCATCAAATTCATTCAATCGCATTCGCATTCCAGATACAAAACCAGTATTGTATTTCCAGCAGGAATGATCAGAAAACCCTAATATTTTATATTGATTTTCTATTGCGCTTATTACATACTCTTCATCTTTTCCATAAGCATGTTTACATCTTGATGTATGTGTATGAAAATTTACTCTACTCATATTTTACTTCCATTAAATATAATCCATAAGGATGCGCATTATATCGACAAACTTCTTTATTTTTTGCTTCCAGCATTCTTTTTACATCCATTGGTTCAATCTGATTTTTCCCAGCTGCCAGTAACGTTCCTGTCATCATACGAACCTGGTATCTTAAAAACCCGTTTCCTTCAAATATAAAATGAATATTCTTTCCTTCTTCTTTAATATCGATTCGAAATATTCTCTTTACTGTTGGTTTTCTAGGATCAATTTTAGAAGAAGAAAAACTTTTAAAATCATGTTCTCCAATCAGATATTGAGAGGCTTCTATCATTTTATCGATATTTACCTTTGTATATAATTTCTGTGCATATCGATAAATAAAAGGATTGTCAATATCATATGTACAAATATAATCGTATCTTTTTGAAATAGCACTGAATCGAGCATGAAAAGAATCCTTTTCTTCCTCTACTTTCAATATACGGATGTCATCTGGAAGTAGCGTATTTAAAGCATTCTGTACATTTCTGCAAGGCATCTGAATAACTGGCTCAAAATGAAAAACCTGTCCTTTGGCATGTACTTTGGCATCGGTTCTTCCACTGGATACAATTTCTATTTTTGTTTTATGAATTTTTGATAAACAATTTTCAATAACTTCCTGAATTCCTAAAGCATTTTCCTGTCTTTGCCATCCAGAATAATTGTACCCATCATAAGCCACTGTGACTTTCAAAATCATAATACAAAACAGATGGCAATATTCAAAATCAGTAAGAAACTGGAACTGATCAATCCAATATAATCCAGAGAAGACATTTTTAATACTTTATATCTTGTTCTTTGTGCATTTGGATTGTATCCTCTTGCTTCCATCGCATTTGCCAGCTGATCGGCACGATCAAAAGCGGATATAAATAATGGAACAATCAACGATAAGATTGCCATCAACTTTTCTTTCAATGAACCATTGTCCAGATCCACTCCACGACTGGCTTGTGCATTCATAATTCTTTGTGTTTCTTCAATTAAAGTTGGAATAAAACGTAGCGCAATACTGATCATCATCGCAATGATATGAGCAGGAAATTTGATTTTTTCTAAAGGTTTTAATAATTTTTCAATTCCTAATGTCAAATCTAAAGGTTTTGTCGTTGCGGTCAGTATTGTGGTAATAATAATCATATATAACAATCGAACTACTATATATAATGTCTGATAGATCGCATCCGAATAAATGGAAAACCATCCCCATTGAATCCATGGAATTCCTGTTTTGATCACAAGTACATTTATGACCAGTAAAAAAATCATCATAAAAAGCATTGGTTTCATAGATCGAAAGGCGTATTTTATACTTAATTTTGATAAAAATAATACAAAACAGATAAAAATTCCAATGCATATATAACCTGTAATTCCAGATGGAATAAAAATAGAAATCATTAAAAGAAGCATGATGATGATTTTTGAACGAGGATCCATTTTATGTACAACGGAATCCATTGGCATATAACTCCCTAAAGCAAAATTAGACATGCTGGATCACCTGCCCTTTTATACATTCCAGTAAAGATTCTTCATCTAAAATGGAATCTGGAATTTCAAATCCTTTTTCAATTAACATACATTTTAAGCGAACAATACTTGGAGGATTGATTCCTATACTCAATAACCATTCGGGTTTCTGAAAAAATTCTTTTACATCGGCTTCATGTAAAACTTTTCCATGATCCATGACAATGACATGATCACAATATTTCATAACATGTTCCATATCATGTGTAACTAAAATGACTGTTTTGTTTTCTTTTTTATTTAAATTCATAAACAAAGTCATCATTTCTTTAGCACCCTGAGGATCCAATCCGGCCGTTGGTTCATCCAAAACCAGTACTTTTGGATTTAATACTAAAATTCCTGCAATCGCAATTCTTCTTTTCTGTCCTCCAGACAGTTCAAAAGGAGAACGTTCCAGGTATGATTCATCCAATCCAACCACAGGTAATATTTTCTTTACCAGATCCTGTGCTTCCTGTTCAGATGCTCCAAAATTTTTCGGACCAAAAGCAATATCTTTTTCAATGGTTTCTTCAAATAACTGATATTCTGGAAACTGAAAAACCAATCCCACTTCTTTTCTTAATTTCTTTACATCTTTAATTTTTAATAATGGCTGTATATGAAAACCACATACTTCTAATGAACCAGCTGTTGGAAGAAGCAATCCATTGAAATGCTGCACCAGTGTAGATTTACCAGATCCAGTCTGTCCAATAATAGCGGTTACTTTTCCATCCGGAATCTGTAGATTTATACCTTTGATGGCAGCATGAGAAAAAGTGGTTCCTGCATTGTATGTATGTTCTAAATTGTGGATTTCAATGGACATAATTGATTCACCACCTCTTCTAATGTACAGACACATTCATCAACAATGTGTTCTTTTTTTAATTTTTTAGAAAACTGTAATGCGAAAGGAATATCCAGTTTCATGTCTTTTAATTCATTTTCATGTCCAAAGACCTCCATTGGTGTCCCTTCCAATTTTATTTTCCCATCGTTTAATACAATCACATGTTCACTTTGAGCAACCTCTTCCATATCATGTGTAATCGATAAGATCGTAATTTTCTTTTGTTCATGTAACATTTTAATCTGTTTATTGATACTGGATTTCCCTTGAGGATCCAGCATGCTTGTTGATTCATCAAAAATTATAATGTCCGGTTCCATAGCTAGAATACCGGCAATGGCTACTCTTTGTTTTTGCCCTCCTGACAATTTTGTAGGTTCGCTGTTTAAAAAATCCTGCATACCCACTCTTTTTGCGACATCTTCGATAATAGGCTGCATTTTTTCCTGTGCCACACAATGATTTTCAAGTCCAAAAGCAATATCATCGGCTACAGTGGAACCAATAAACTGATTATCCGGATTCTGAAAAACAATTCCTATATGAGAACGTACATCGTATACGCTTTTTTCATTTAACTCTTTTCCCATGACAAAAATGTTTCCCGATTTTGCCCCCAAAAGGCCAATGATCAACTTTGCGATAGTACTTTTACCAGAACCATTTTGTCCAACAATAGTTGTGTAGCTTCCTTCAGGTATCTTAAAAGAAACATCTTTAATTACATCTTTCTGTCCATCATATGAAAAAGTTAAATGAGAGACTTCAATAGCGTTCATGTATTTATCACTTCCTTTTCGCTCAATCATTATAACGAAAAAAGTTCTCTAATAAAAGAAAAAGACATCATTTCAAATGATATCCTTTATATTTTGCTTCAGTCTTTTGAATCAATTTAGATAGATCTTCATATAATATTGTTTTATTTTCTTCTGTCAATTCATCATTATACATAACTTCTACTTCAAATGTGGAAGCATCAATTGTTGAAGACAGACCTTTTTCAGATAATAGATCCTGAAATAATATAGCTTTCTCTTTTGATTCCATTTCAAAAATAAATAAAACTGGACTTGTCAATGAATCAATGTCTTCTTTTAAATCTTCTTGTGATTCAATATGAATCACAACCGGTTCATCCTGATCCGGTAAAAAGAATTCATCCAATTCTTTTTGGCGTTTTTTATCATATAATTTTTTTGTGAAAAGAGAAGCAGCCGCAAAACCAGCAATAGCTGCTAAGCCCATTCTTTTTAATCCTTTCATGATTTCCTCCTTGTGAGTGCAATTCCATCACCAATTGAATAAAATTCAGTCTGGTAGTCAGCTAGCTGCTCCAAATAATCATGATATTTCTGAATTTTCAACACCAATTGGCGTGTATTGCGATTTTTAGTATTTTCAGGATGTTTGACCAATCCATGAAATTCCATATTATCTGTTATAATTATACCATTGTCTGATAAAAGTGGACAATATTTCTCAAAAAATCGAATATACTGTGCTTTGGCCGCATCTATAAAAATACAGTCAAATGGTCCTTGTGGATTTTCAACTTCCAGAGCATCGCCTTCAATCAAATGAATCCGATCAGAACAATCTGCCTTATCAATATTTATTTTTGCCTGTTCGATCATATCTGGATTTCTTTCAATTGTAACAACTCTCATATCTTTATCCAAAGAAGCAACCATGATTGAAGTTTTCGCAATCGCTGTTCCAATTTCTAAAAAAGACTTACATTTATGCTCTTTTATTTTTGATATCAGAAATTCCTGTCCCTCATCCATCATAACCGGTACAGCATGATCCATTGCGTATTCTTTCATTTCATCCTGTAATGACATATTCATTCTCCTTAAAGAAAAAGTGAAGTAGAAATCTACTTCACAAATTCAACGATTGCCATTGGAGCAGCATCTCCACGACGAATGCGTGTTTTTACCACTCTTGTGTATCCACCATTGCGATCTGCATAAGATGGTGCAATTTCATTAAATAATTTCTGAACAGCTGTTGTTCCTTCTTCATCTACTTCTACATTTCTTACATAGGCAAGTACTTGTCTTCTTGCATGTAAATCATTTCTTTTTGCTAAAGTAATTAATTTATCCACAACACTGCTCAGTTCTTTTGCTTTCATTTCTGTTGTTTCAATTTGTCCGTTTTCAATCAATGATGTAGCCATATTTCTCAATAAAGCTTTTCTATGATCTGCTTTACGTCCTAATCTGCGATAGCTCATACGGTCCTCCTATTCTATTCAAAAGACTTAAAGAATAAACCTAACTGGTACATTTTATCCTTTACTTCTTTCAGTGACTTTTTACCTAAATTTTTAACATGCATCATTTCGTCTTCTGTTTTTTGTGTTAATTCATCAACGGTCTGAATCCCTGCTCTTTTTAAACAGTTATAAGAACGAACCGATAAGTCAAGATCTTCAATCAGCATTGTATTTGTTTTCTTTGTATCTTCCACTCTAGGTTGCTGAATCATAAAGCTTTCTTCCAGTTTTAAACCAGCAAGAGGAACAATCTGATCTAAATTTTCAACACAAATTTCAGCTGCCTGGCTAATTGCCTGCAATGGAGTAATCGAACCATTTGTTGTTACATAAAAATGTACTTTATCGTATTTTGTATCCAATCCAATACGAGCTGGTTCTGATAAATAATCGGCTTTACGAACTGGTGTGAACATCGTATCCATGGCTATTACATCTTCACCCAATCCAAATAAATCTTTATTTTCAAGAGAACTCTTGTATCCAGTTAATGTTGCGATATATACATCCATTTCAAGAGAAGCTCCCTTTTCTAAAGAACATATAAATTGATCTGGATTAACAATATTAACACATTCTGGACAAATCAGATCTGCTGTTTGAATAATAGCAGGTCCCTTTTTTGAAATATGAAGTTTTTTCACTCCATCTTCTGAACAATTTAATTGAATTTTTTTAAGATTTAGAATGATTCCGTTTACATCTTCAAGAATTCCATTAACAATTGTTCTATTTTCATTGAAATTATCACAGGAAAATCCAATAACTCCCGTTCCCGGAAGGTTTGAAATCATGATTTTACATAATGTATTTCCAATAGTTGTTCCAAAACCTCTTTCTAAAGGTTCGAAAACATAAGACCCAGTATAGTTTTCTTCATCCACCATTTCTTTGTGAAAAGAAGCTCTTTCAAATTCCTGCATCTAATTTCCTCCTTATCCATTTTATCCACGAGGTCGTTTTGGTGGACGACATCCATTATGTGGAATTGGTGTCACATCATTGATCATTGTGATATCCAATCCTGCTACCTGTAAGGCTCTTACAGCTGCTTCT
>NZ_VUMM01000025.1 GCF_009696175.1 Floccifex porci | reverse complement strand
GAATTCTTTTGGGAAAAATAGAAGAAAAAAAAGCCACAGCCCACAATTTATATGAAATGGGATTAGATTTGGATAAAATCGCAAAGGCTTTAGACAGTACTATCAATCAGGTCAAAGAATGGCTTTCCATTCATTAACAAATTTCAATTATGTACAAAGATAGTCAAAAATGACTATCTTTTATTTTTTAACTAATAATGCGATATTTTCAATTCCTGTTGTATAACAGAACATATCCACTGGCTGAATGATTTGGCATTCATATCCGTTCTGATCAAACACATTTAAATCTCTGCATAAACTATCCGGATTACAGGAAATATACACAATTCGATTGGGTTTTAATGTCACAATATCTTCAATTCCCTGTTTTGTCATTCCTTTTCGAGGCGGATCCACAAATAACACATCTATATTGTCATTTTTATGTTCATGCGCAAATTCTGTCGCATCCTGGCAAATAAAATCACAATTGGTAATGTGATTTAACTCTTTATTTTTATTGGCATTGTCTACTGCTTCTTTGACAATCTCTACACCCGTTACATGTTTTACATATTTAGATATAGCTAAGGCAATGGTTCCTGTACCTGAATATAAATCAATGCATCTTTCATCTTTTTTTAAATTGGCCAATTCAATAGCTTTCTGATATAAAATTTCCATTTGAATGGGATTGACCTGAAAAAAGGACTTAAAATGCAGTTGAATTTTATTTCCCATACATTCTTCGATAATAAAATCTCTGCCAGATAATATTTTATATTCTTCTCCTAAAATCACATTATCCTTTCTATTGTTGAAATTGAAAAGTATACTTGTGACCTTTGGAAAAGTATCCATCAACTGATTTGATAATTTTTGAAATTTGCTATCATCTCTACCAATAAAAACTACCTGACTTTCATTTTTAGAAGCACGAATGAATATATGCCTTAATTCTTTTGCCTGCTGGATCGATATATGACTTTGAAGCCACTGGTAAATATTGTTAATTTCTTTTGACTGAATTTTACATTCGTTACAGGAAACAATATCATTGGAATGTTTTCTGTAAAATCCCATTAATATTTGCCCATCTTTTACCTGTACAGGAAATTGAGCTTTATTTCGATAATATAAAGGATTTATAGATTCAATTGTATGTAACACCTGAATTTCTTCCTTTACATTTCGATGAAAAAGTTCTTTCATTTGTCTGGATTTCATTTCAATCTGATAAACATAATCTACATTCATATACTGACATCCACCACATGTTTTATAGGGACACAATGGTTTGATTCGATAATTAGAAGGCTGTATCAAATCCAGGATAATTCCAAATGCATAATTCTTTTTTACTTTTACAATTTTGATTTTACAAACTTCATCTTTTAATAAGTCTGGTACAAATACGACCTGATTCTCAATTTTTACAATTCCAGAACCCATTCGATTTTCATCTATACATGTAACAATATATTCTTCATTTTTTTTCATATATTCATTGTATCAAATTATTATTGATTGACAAATAAACATAAAACAATTAATATCATAGTATGCTATTTAATAGCTTGCTATGTAAAGGAGGCTTTATGTGTCAAAATCATTATGGGTTTTATTTCCATGTTATTTCACGTTTATTAAAAAGTATTATAGATGATACTTTAAAAAACTATGATCTTACTAAATCTCAAAGTGATATCATTCGATTTTTATGCACTCGAGAAAATGAAATCACAACACAAAAAGATATCGAAACCTATTTTCAGATTTCCAATCCAACCGTGACAGGTTTATTAAACCGTCTAGAACAAAAACAGTTTATTCAAAGAATGGATCATCCTTTTGACAAAAGGGCAAAACAGATCGTATTGACTCAAAAAGGATGGGAAGTTCATACAGCTGTTGAAAATCAGATTGAAGAAAATGAAAAAATACTTTTAGAGGGCTTCAGTGAAAGTGAAAAAGAAATCTATTTAGATTTTTTAAAAAAATCTCTAAACAATTTATCAAAGGAGGTAAAAAAATGTTAAAAACACTAGCTTCATACATTCAGGAATATAAAGTCCCTTCCTTTAAAGCTATGTTCTATGTCACATTGGAAGTCATTATGGAAGTCCTGATTCCCTATCTGATGTCCGATTTAGTGGATAAAGGAATTGCCAATGGGAATATGAATATCATTTTAAAAACAGGCTTATTTATGATCCTTGCTTCTATCTTTTCTTTGATTGCAGGAGCTTTAGGAGGAAAATATGCATCCATTGCTTCTTGTGGATTCGCAAAGAATTTAAGAAAAGCCGAATATAAACAAATTCAGGATTTTTCTTTTTCTGACATTGATCTATTCTCCACAGGAAGTCTGATTACACGTTTAACAACCGATGTGACCAATATTCAAAATACATATATGGCCATTATTCGTGCTTGTGTACGTTCTCCATTAATGCTGATTTTCGCATTGTTTATGACATTTAAAATCAATTCAAAACTGGCTTTTGTATTTGTATTTGCCATTCTATTTTTAAGTATTGTTTTATATTTTGTCAGTACAAGAGTACATCCTAAATTTAAAAAAATGTTTTCAAAAATTGATTGTATGAACTCTTCTGTACAAGAAAATATTACAGGTATTAGAGTGGTAAAATCTTTTGTTCGTGAAGATCATGAAAGAGAAAAATTTTCCCATACCAGTGATGAAGTCTTTAGCCTTCAAAGAAAAGCGGAAAAGCTTCTGATTTTAAACAGTCCTGCTATGCAGTTTAGTGTTTATGTCTCTATTCTCTTAATTTCCTGGTTTGGAGCTCATTTAATTGTTTCCGATTCTATGACTACAGGAGAGCTTCTTTCCATGTTTACTTATACCATCAATATTCTTATGTCTTTAATGATGTTGTCTATGAATATTGTAATGTTGACTATGTCCATTTCCAGTGCTCAGCGTATTGCACAAGTCATCAATCATAAAAGCACTCTTACCTCACCAGTAAACGGAGCTACCAAAATTGAGAATGGAACAATTGATTTTGAAAATGTATATTTCAATTATGGACATGCTGATGAAGGCTATGTACTGGAAAATTTTTCCGTTCATATCGACAGTGGTTCTACTTTAGGAGTACTTGGTGCCACAGGTTCTTCAAAATCCAGTTTTGTACAGCTGATTCCCCGTTTATATGATGTTTTATCTGGAAGTGTAAAAGTTGCTGGAAAAGATGTTCGTGAATATGACTTAAAAACATTACGTGATAATGTAGCTATGGTTTTACAAAAGAACGTACTGTTCTCTGGTACCATCAAAGAAAATATGCGCTGGGGAAATGAAAATGCAACGGATGAAGAAATCATGGAAGCTTGCAGACTGGCACAGGCAGATGAATTTATTCAGAAAATGCCTGATAAATATGATACTTATATTGAACAGGGCGGAAGCAATGTTTCTGGAGGTCAAAGACAGCGTTTATGTATTGCACGCGCTTTATTGAAAAAACCAAAAATCTTAATTTTAGATGATTCCACAAGTGCCGTTGATACAAAGACAGATGCTCTGATCCGTAATGCCTTTATGGAAAAAATACCGGATACAACGCGCATTATTATTTCTCAAAGAATTTCTTCGATTCAGGATGCGGATAAGATCTTAGTCATTGATGATGGAAAAGTACTGGCTCTTGGAAACCATGAAGAATTATTAAAAACATGTACACAATATAAAGAAACATATGAAGCTCAGCAGAAAGGAGGAGATTTTGATGAGCAATAAATCGGAATCTAAATTAAATAGTTTATCTCGTGTTTTAAAAGACATGATCGGTACTTATAAATTATTTTGTTTCCTTGTTTTTATTCTGATCATCTTTTCTTCTATTGCAGGAGTTATTGGAAATACCTTTATTAAAAACCTGGTAGACTCTTATATTGTTCCTATGTTATCTCAGGATGTTCCTGATTTTGGACCATTGACTCTGGCTTTGGGTAAACTGGCAATCATCTATTTAACCGGTATCTTAGCTACTTATCTTTGGAATCGTATTATGATTGAAATCGCTTTAGGAACTTTAAATAGTATTCGTAAGAAACTGTTTTTACATATGGAAGCCTTACCAATCAAATATTTTGATACACATGCACATGGAGATATCATGTCCGTCTATACAAACGATGTGGATACGCTTCGTCAAATGATATCACAGAGCATTCCTAACTTTTTATCTTCCATTATTACCATTATTGCCGTATCTGTATCCATGTTTATCATGAGTCCTTTATTGGCTTTTATCACTATCTTCTTTGGCTTACTTATGTTGTTTGTATCTAAATTTCTGATGAAAATATCTGGCAAATATTTCCATGATCAACAATATAAATTAGGTAAAGTGAATGGATTTATTGAAGAAATGATCGAAGGAACAAAAGTCATTAAAGTATTTACACATGAAGACAAATCCATTGAAGATTTTGATAAAATCAACGAAGAATTATGTTTTGCCAGCACCAATGCCAATACAATTGCGAATATATTAATGCCCATTTGCGGAAACTTAGGATATCTTTCTTATGTTGTAGTCGCTGTTGTAGGATCTTTGCTTGCCCTTCATGGTTTAGGTGGAGTTACAGTTGGTACCATTGTTTCTTTTGTTCAGTTGAATCGATCTTTTAATGGTCCGATTAATCAGATGTCCCAGCAGTTCAATTCCATTATCATGGCCAGTGCCGGAGCCAGACGTATTTATGATATTCTGGATGAAAAAGTGGAAGTGGATCAGGGTAAAGTTACACTGGTAAATGTAAAAGAAGAAGATGGAGAATGGATGGAATGCCAGGAGAATACTGGACATTGGGCATGGTCTCATCCTAGAGAAAACGGAAGTGTACAGCTTGTTCCTTTGCAGGGAGATGTTCGTTTTCATGATGTAACCTTTGGATACAATGAAAAGAAAACGGTACTACATAATATTTCTTTATTCGCAAAACCAGGACAGAAAATTGCTTTTGTCGGTGCGACCGGAGCTGGTAAAACAACCATTACCAATTTAATCAATCGTTTCTATGACATTCAGAAAGGCTCTATTACTTATGATGGAATTGATGTAAAATTAATCAAGAAAGATGATTTAAGAAAAAGTTTAGGAATTGTACTTCAGGATGTCAATTTATTTTCAGGGACCATTATGGACAACATTCGATATGGGAATCTGAATGCCAGCGATGAAGAATGCATTCAGGCCGCAAAACTGGCAAATGCACATGATTTTATCAAACATTTAGAACATGGATATTATACTGAAATCAAAGCTGGACAGGAAACCCTTTCTCAAGGACAGAAACAGCTGATATCCATTGCCAGAGCCGCTGTAGCCAATCCTCCCGTATTGATTTTAGATGAAGCTACTTCTTCTATTGATACACGTACGGAAAAAATTGTACAGGAAGGTATGGATAAACTGATGGAAGGACGTACTGTTTTTGTCATTGCCCATCGATTAAGTACCATTCAGAATTCCAATGCGATCATGGTTCTTGAAAATGGTCATATAATTGAAAGAGGAAATCACGAAGACCTTTTAAATCAAAAGGGGATGTATTATCATTTATATACAGGTTCTTTTGAAGAAAATGAATAAGGAGAAAAAAAGATGAATGAACAGACAAAACAAAAATTAATTCAACAAGGAAGAGACTTCCTTCATTATGATATTCATGGAGAAGATTTTGTATCCGATCAGGATAAAAAACTTCCTCAGCCTCCACTGGTAAAAGCACCTATGAGAAGTGAATCCATTGATCTTCCTGTAAACTTTGATGATCTGGATATGAATAATGATTTTAGAAGTGTGATCAATTTAAGAAAAAGCCATCGTATCTATACCGATGAAAACTTATCTTTACTACAATTGTCCTATTTATTATGGGCAACCCAAGGTATCAAATCCATTCGAGGAAAAAGCTATGCGACCATTCGTACCGTTCCTTCTGGTGGAGCCAGACATGGATTTGAAACGTATTTGATTGTCCGTAAAGTAGAGGGTTTAAAACCAGGTAAATACCATTATTTACCTATGGGCCATAAACTGGAATATTTAGGAGAAATCGATTCCATTGAAGAAGTCATCAATGACAGTTTATGTAAACAGGCATGGGCTAAAAAAGCATCGGTTGTCTTTTACTGGAGCATCGTTTGTTATCGAAACGAATGGAGATATGGAATCAATGCTCATCGTCCATTAACAATTGATGCCGGTCATGTTGGACAGAATTTATATCTGGCTTGTACAGCTTTGAACATTGGAACATGTGCCATTGCGGCTTATGACAATACCATCTGCGATCCTTTATTTGAACTGGATGGAAATGAAGAATTTATTATGTATACAGCTCCAGTAGGAACTGTATCCAAAAAAAACCAGGATAAAGAAGATGAAATCTATGCCTTTGTTAAAGAACAAGGCTTATAAAGCGAGAGAAAAAATCTCGCTTTATATTTTTTCAATCTGACCAAAACATTCAATCTGATTATTTTGAATGATCATTCCACCTTTTTCCTTAATTCCAAAAACAGGAATCTGTTTTTCTTCTATGACTTTCTTTATATATTTCTTCTGGTGATTGCTTCCTGTATAATGGACTTCAATATCAAAATCCTGAAGATATCCTAATCCATTCATATACTGAAAATCGGAATATTCATCATCTGGAGTAATGTGAAAACAATCCAGTTGAACCATCGCTCCTGCAGATACACCAATCACAATACCCTTATAATTTTTTAAAACTTTCTTTATACGACACTCCCTGATTCGCTTCATAAATAAATCAGGTGCTCCACCAGGAATATACAATACACTGCTTCTTTCAATTTTCTCTTTCATCTGCTGATAAGAATCATTAAAATATTCAATCCATTCAATCGAATGAATTCCATATCGTTTAAATACATCCTGATACAATCGATAATAATATCCTTGTCCTTTTTTAAATTGATGATTCCAGTCTTCTATCGTCTTTGTATCATCAAAAAAAGTTAAAGCACAAATACACACTTTATCTTCTTTTTTTAAAATTCTTTTTAAATTTTCATATGCCCATTTTTCATCAAATGAAAAGTCACTTAATAAGATATTGATCATAGCCATTCCTTTTCTAATGTATATCCCCTTCCCTTTACATCCACTACTTTTTCAATTGTGATAAAGGCAGTCGGATCTATATTTTCAATAATATCCTGTACCATCCTTAAACGCTTTATATCCACAACACATTCTATTTTTTTGACTTCTTTTTTTCGATATCCTGATTGAACATATGATAAAGTAAGCCCTAAATCGTTATCCAATAAAGCATTACTGATTTCTTCAAAGGATTCACTCATAACATCCACTCTATATTTGTCCACACCCAATGTTAATACTTTTGAAATGGAATTGGTCATTATATACGTATAGATCAGACCATATATAATATAAGTCACATTGGAAAAAGGAATCTGTCCAATCATAATCAGCGTATCTGTAATATTAATGATTACATTTACAGGTATTTTTAAATATTTTGAAATCAATAAACAGGGAATGTCCATACCACCGGTAGAACCTCCTGATTTCATAACCATTCCTATACCTATTCCACATACAATTCCACCACACAATACCGCTAAAAAAATATTATCAACTATTTGCGTTAATATTGGTATTCTTTCAAAAACAGCCAAGGCAATTGGGTAAACAAAAGAGGAAAGGATCGATCCCAAAGCCAATTGTCTGCTTCCCAATACATATCCAATCGGCAGACATATACAATTTATGATTAAAACAATAATAGAAATATTCCATCCTAACAATTTGTGTCCTATGATAGAAAGTCCAGTGGCACCTCCAACAATGATATCAAAAGGTACAACGAAAGCATAAACTCCAAAAGCCAGTAAAGAACTTCCTATGATATTTAATATTATATTTTTCATATTCCTCCTAAAAAAAGTGGTCAGGATTTTCCCTAACCACGTGGATCCAAGCTTGCGCTTAATACTTTTCTTATTTACTTCTTTGTGCAATTTGCTCAATTATTTCATATACTTGTTCAATTGTTAAATTTTTAATTCCACAGGCACATTCATGTCCACCTCCATTAAAAGAAGATGCAATGTCACGAATGTTTTTTTGTTTGGAACGTAAAGAACAGGAATACAGATTGCTATCTTTCATATGAGTAAATAAAGCCCATATTTCAATTTCATTGATTCCACTTAAAACATATACTTTATCCTTGGCATTTTCATAACTCTGATAAGGTATATAATCTTCTGTTTCCATAATAGAATATAAACAGTTTTCTTTACGTACAGAGCGATTACGAACCATATTTTCATATTGATAATCCGACATAGAAATTGAAAAATTCAATTCATTGGCTTTTAATACATTCGCTCCACATTCAATCAGATACCCTGCAGCCTCAAAGGTTTCTTTTCGTACATTTGATATTGAGAATCGAATGTTGTCCGCAATTAAGCCACAATAGAAATATTGAGCTGCTTTTGAAGAAATCTGAATCTGATTTTCTTTAAAAAACAAAGGTAACATTTCGCAGGTTGCACTGGCTTTGTCATCAATCCATTCCAGATCGCAAAACGATTCAATTTTTACATGATGATCAATGCGAATTTTTCGTTTCGCAAGTTGAAAACGAGGATCAGATACTCTTGATGCGTTACTTGTATCTAAAACAATTGCTAAGGAAGAAGCAATGATTTCATCACTGACTTCATCAATAGAATGTTCAAACTTTTCAGATACAGGAGATGGAAAACCAACATTATATACTTCTTTTTCGGGATATGTCTCTTTGATCCATGTTGACAATCCCAGTTGCGATCCCATTGCATCCATATCCGCTAACTGATGTCGAAATATCGTAATTGGATTGGATTTTTTTATTTCTTCCAGTATCTGCTTAAGCATTTTCCATCAGATCCTTATAAGCATCTCTAGCCATTACCAGCTCTTCATTGGTTGGTAATAACCAGACTTCCATCTTAGAATTATCTGAACTCAGTTTTGCTTCTTTTGCGCGTACACCAATATTCAATTCATCTGGTACATCCACGCCAAATACAGACAATCCATCACAGATTGCTTTACGATACGACCAGGCATTTTCTCCAATACCTCCAGCAAAAATAATCGCATCGGCTCCACCCATTAATCCAATATAACCCGATACGGTTTCAATTACACGGGAGGCAAACATTTTCTGGGCTAAAATAGCTCTTTCATTTCCTTGGGCTGCAGCAGCTTCTACATCTCTGGAATCACTGGAAACACCAGATACACCTAGCAGTCCTGATTTTTTATTTAATAAATTATCAATTTCTTCATAATCATATCCATATTTTTTCTGAAGGAAAACAAGAATGGCTGGATCAATATCTCCACAGCGAGTTCCCATCATAATACCGGCCAATGGTGTAAATCCCATTGAAGTTTTAAAAGATTTTCCATTTTTTACAGCTGTAATGCTTCCACCATTACCCAAATGACAAGTCACAATATTTACATCTTCTAATTTTTTTCCTGTAATCTGGGCATAACGCTGTGTTAAATATAAATGTGAAGTTCCATGCATTCCATAACGGCGAACTTTATCTTTTTCATAATATTCGTATGGAATCGCATATAAATAATTTTCTTTTGGCATTGTCTGATGGAATGCTGTATCAAATACAAATGTATGAGAAGCATTTGGCAATGCTTTTTTAAAAGAACGATAACCTAATAAACCAGCTGGATTGTGTAAAGGTGCCAAGTCTGTCAATTCAATAAATTTATTGATTGCATCTTCACTTTCTAATACGGAATGATCAAAATATTCTCCTCCATGAACCATACGATGACCAATTGCCTGAATATCTTCCAACTGATTCACAATATGATTATCCACTAAAGCATCCATAATTTTTTGTACCGCTACCGCATGATCTGGAATGTCACATACTTCTTCTATTTTATTGCCATCAAATTTCATCCCAAAAATAGAATTTTCCAAACCAATTCTTTCTACATTTCCCTGTGCTAAAACTTTTTCTTCTGGCATTTCAAATACCTGAAATTTGAAAGAAGAACTCCCTGCATTTACACTCATTACAATTGCCATAATTTCCTCCTTAGAATATTTCTTTTATCTTTTCTGACAACTCTTTATCTTTTTCAGTTAATTCCATTAACTGTTTTCTTTTGCTTACATATTGTACCACAGATTCATACTTTTCTAACTGATGAATTGATTTATGTACCGCATCCAATACCGCAGAACGTGAAATATTCAATTCTTCACTGATTTCTGAATACGATAGATCTTCCTGGCAATACAGCTGAAGAATTTCCTGCTGTCTTTTTGTCAATAAAGAACCATATACATCATACAATTCATTCACGATAAAATGATCCAGCATTATTCCTCTAATCCTTTTGTGATACCCATCAAATAAGCATTAATATCAAATGGTTTCAAATCCTCTGGTTTTTCTCCTAATCCCAGGAAACGAACCGGCAAATGAAGAAGATCTCGAATTGCCAGAACCACTCCACCTTTGGCTGTTCCATCCATTTTTGTTAAAACGATTCCTGTTACATTGGTAGCTTCTAAAAACAATTGAGCCTGAGAAATCCCATTCTGTCCCGTTGTCGCATCCATTACCAGCCATACTTCATGAGGCGCACTTGGAATCACTTTTTGTGCCACACGCGACATCTTTGTTAATTCTTTCATTAAATTTGTCTTATTCTGTAAACGACCCGCTGTATCACAAATCAGTATATCAATCTGATTTTCCATTGCATATTTACATCCATCCATAATGACAGAACTTGGATCCTGATTTGGTTTTCCTTTAATACAGGCCACATCCAGTCGATTGGCCCAAACTTCAATCTGATCCACAGCTCCGGCTCTAAATGTATCCGCTGCAACCACTGCCACTTTTTTTCCTTCTTCTTTATAATTTTTAATTAGTTTCGCACTGGTTGTAGTTTTTCCCGATCCATTGACTCCAACCATAAAAATAATTGTAGGTCCATCGGAATTGAATTGAATCGGCTCATCGTTTTGTTCATCATAAAAATCATATAAAATGGAAATCAGATAATCTTCCATTGAATCATAATTTTTTATTTCTTTTCCTCTTTGTTCAAAAGCATCTACAATTTTCTGTGCCGTATGAATTCCCACATCACTTTCCAGTAAAATGACCATGATTTCTTCTAACAGCTCATCATCAATACCATGAAAGTTATTCGATAAAACACGAATACGATCCCCAAAACTTTTTTTAGATCGATTTAATCCGCTTAAATATTTATCTTTGTCATTGCTTTTCACAAAAGCTTCTTTAATTTTCTGAAAAAAAGCCATTATTTTTCCTCCTGTTCTGTTAAAGAAAGTGCTTCTTTTAATTGTACTTTTAATAATTTAGAAACCCCATCTTTCTGCATAGTCACCCCATACAATGTATCACACTGTTCCATTGTACCTGGTCTATGTGTCACAACAATAAATTGGGACTGATTTCTAAAATGAGATAAATAACGAGCAAATCGTTCTACATTAGCCTGATCCAGTGCTGCTTCCACTTCGTCAAATATACAAAGTGGCATTGTACGAGCTTTTAATATCGCAAATAAAACACTGATGGCAATCAATGCTTTTTCTCCACCCGAGAACGACTGTAAATTTTTAATGGTTTTTCCTGGAGGCTGTACCTGAATATCAATTCCAGTATTTAATACATCTTCTGGATCCACCATCACCAGTCTGGCTTTTCCTCCACCAAACATCGCTTTAAAAGACTCATTTAATTCTACATTTATTTTATCAAACATTTCACTGAATTGAACGATCATTGTTTCATTCATTTCATCAATGGCTTTTAATATCTGTTTGGAAGCTAAAAGCAGATCTTCTTTTTGTTTTGACAGGAAATCATAACGTTCTTTTACTTCTTCATATTCTTTTGGAGCCTCTAAATTGACATTTCCCAATTTCGATATTTCCTGACGAAGCCAGATTACTTTTTCTTTTGCTTCTTTCAAATCAATTTCTTTTTTATGTTCCAAAGCATATTCATAGGTCATTCTATAATCCGTATTTAAACGGTTTAAACAGGCATCCTGTTTTGTTGTATACTGCACCTGTTTTAATTCCAGAGCATGAATTTCACTTTGTAAAGCATTCATTTCTCTTCTTAATAAGCGAATATCGTTTTCCAGTTTTTCAACCTGATTTCCTACATTAAAACGACGAGAACGCAAAGAAGAAATCTGGGAAGAAGTATCATCCATCTTCGCATGCATTTTTGCCATTTGAACAACCAGATCGTCTTCTTTGATTTCTTCTGTATTCACTTCTTTTATTCCTAACTGTTTGTATTCCTGTAATAAGGTATCATATTTATCTTTTTTTACTGTATAAATATTTTCCAGTTTCGCAATTTCAATCTGAAGTGAAACACAATCTTCATTTTCTCGATCTAATTTACGTCTATATTCTTCCTGTTCATTTCTTAAATACTGAATAGATATCTCATGACCACTGATTTTTGCCTCAATCTGCTTTAATTCACTGTTTAAAGTAACCGGTGAACTAGAGTTTCGTACAAATCCACCAGTCATCGATCCACCCGTATGAACAATATCTCCATCCAATGTCACAATTTTAACCTGATATTTTAATTGTTTTGCACATTCATTGGCATGTTCAAGAGTATCAATGACCAATATATTTCCTAATAATCGATCTTTGACAAAGTTGTATTTTCCATCACAATCCACCAGTTCATTGGCCCATCCAATATATCCTTGTGCCTGTGAAGCAATAAAGAGAATCTGTGAATTCATTACTCTTGGTTTACATACATTCATTGGTAAAAAGGTTGCTCTTCCAGAATGATTCTTTTTTAAGAAGCGAATCGCATAGCGAGCACTCGCTTCATCTTTGGTTACAATATTATACAGACTTCCCCCTAAAGCCGCCTGAATAGCCATTGCCTTGTCTTCCTGAGGAATGAAAAGTTGAGAAACCACTCCTTCAATTCCAGATAAAGACTGTTTTGCCTGCATTATGGCTTTGACTCCCTGCTGATGCGCAAAAGGCTGTTTCATCATATTTTCCAGCACCTGTTTACGATTGTTTAATTGCTGAAATACATTTTCTGCCTGTCTTAATTCAAAAGAAACTCGATTTTCCTGGTTTTTAAAAGATTCCAGATTCTTTTTATGCAGAATCAGATCCGTTTTCAAAGAAGACAAACGATCTCTTCGATCTTCATATTCAAATTTTGCCTCCTTTAACATAATCTGCAGTTCTTTCTGTCTCAATTTAGCATCTTCATTTTTTAATAAATATTTACGTTTTTCATCAATTTCCACTTTACGCTTTTCCAGCTGGTAGCTTTCTTCCATTGTTTTTGTATAAACCTGCTGAAGATTGGATATCTGTGAATCTAAATTATGCATCTCTTTACGTAATGTTTCCAATTGATGATCCATTAAATTAACATCAGTTTCCTTAGAAGTCAGTAAAGTTTTATTTTCAAATAACTGTTTTTCAATCTCTTTAATCTGATTCTGATAATTTTCAATATCTTCTACCAGTACACTGATTTCAATGGAAGATAATTCTTCTTTCAAAGATAGATATTGTTTCGCCTTTTCACTTGCCTTTTCCAAAGGAGACAATTGACGAGACAGTTCATCAATAATATCCTGAAGACGATCTAAATTATCCTGCGTTTTTTCCAGTTTCTGTAAAGAAACTTTTTTTCTTTTTTTGTATTTGGCAACACCCGCTGCTTCTTCAAATAATGAACGTCTTTCTTCAGGTTTCGCATCCGCAAAACCTGAAATGTTCCCCTGTGTGATAATGCTTAAAGAATCTCTACCCAGTCCTGTGTCCATAACAAGATCGTTTATATCTTTTAAACGACAGGGAGTTTTATTAATAAAATAACTGGCTTCATTATTTGATCTCTGTATTTGTCTTGTGATTTCAATTTCTTCAAAAGGAGAATCAAAAATACGAGAGGAATTATCAAAAACCAAAGTCACTTTTGCTAAATTAACCGGTTTTCGAAATTCACTTCCAGAAAAAATAATATCCGACATACTATTCCCAGAACGAAGAGACTTGGTACTCTGTTCTCCTAATACCCAGCGAATGGCATCATTTACGTTACTTTTACCACATCCATTAGGACCTACAATACCTGTAATGTCATGATCAAACTGTATAATTGTTTTATCCGCAAAACTTTTAAATCCTAATAGTTCTATACGTTTTAAAAACATAATCCACCATCCTATCTTAGGTATTATATCAAAATCAAGAATAAATAGAAAGAAGCCAGAGAAACTGACAATTGAAATATCTAATATAAAAAGACTGTCGAATCAAAAAGATAGTCTTTTACAGATATTCAATTTAAAATTGCTTACCTGTATTTTTCAGTATACTGGAACTGCCATCAGATACACTTCTTTATCATTGTCTTTCCATAAATAAGAACAGTTATTTTTGGTCACAAAGGTATTTGAAGCCTCCAGCAATAAATCAATGGCCTCATCCATATTTAAAAAATCATCGATGCAGACAACCAGAAGAAGATAAAATACAGCTAGATCATCTGTACTGATAGTTCCATCCGTTATTTTTATTAACGATATGGAAGAAAGTATATGATCTTCTTTCATAATAAAAGTCAGATTTAAACTGTCGAACTACCGGCTCCTTTACCAATACAGGAATGAATGATATATTCAGAATTGGATAATATAAGTTTTATATGATTTTTCAATGGTTCTCTCATTCTTTCACCTTCCATCTCTATACTAAATAGAAGCAATTATCAGATGCAATTTTCATTAACAGAAAAAATATTATGGTTCAAAAATGATTTCAATAGACTTTGTGAATCAAATAAAATTGTATTAGTTCTTTTGATAGTTAAGTACCTGCAGTATAAAACATAGATAAGTGAGAATCAATTAAGGGATGATGTAATACATAATATAAAATTTCTTTTAGATTATCTCTTTATATGACATTATTCATGTCTGATTGTAAAAAAAGAATCGATTAACGATTCTTTTGATTTAGAATATTCCTTTATTGTATTTTATCTGCCCATATAAAATAAAACCAAGACCAAGGATCAATCCTATTTCTGCTTTAAACCCTTCCCAAATAAAAGCAAGAATTAAGGATAAACCAATTATAACGGTTCCTAATCCAACTGTTTTTCCATATGCAGGTACATCTTCTTCTTTTACATTTTTACGATTATAGGAATGTATCGTACTAATATTTCCCATCATATTCACAAGTCCAATTCCAGTAATAAATACACCTAATACCAGTAATAAAATATCTTTCATAACAGTCTCCTAAAAATAAAACAAATCTTCAAATTTCTTATCCAGTGCAATACATAATATTAAAGCTAACTTGGCGGTTGGATTGAATTGTCCTGTCTCAATAGAACTGATCGTATTTCGTGAAACACCTACCATATTTGCCAGCTGCATTTGTGATAGTTTTTTTTCTAAACGAACTTTTTTCAGATTATTCTTTAAAATCAGTTCTTCTTTCATTACTTACCTCCTAAAATCTGTATCATAAAATATAAGATAGCCAGTATGCCCATACCAGAATATAAAAGAACAAGAATAAGTTCAGAATGATTGTGCATTTTTCTATATTTTACAATGGATCGTGCAGCCATCATACTAAAATAAATGATTCATGGACTTATAAGCGGTTTTTTTATGATCCAGTAAAACAATAAAGAAATAAGAACACATCCAGTCAATCCCACATGACTGGATATTAAACCAGCCTGTTTTATTATTTCCAGATCAGCTAAATCTTTATTCTGATTCTCTTTTCTGCTTCTTTCGAGTATTTCTTCCTTGAACATGTTAAAATTTTCTGATACAATACCAAGTTTTATTTGCAAAAATAACATATCACTGTCAAGATAACTTGTCAACACTTTTACCAAGTTTACTTAGCAACATAATTAATATTGGCTTTTTTTGCCTGTTTTGTTAAAAGATTGGTTGGAATCGAATATAGCTTTCCATCTTTTTTTGTATAGGTGCCACATTGTCTAAAAGTAAAAGAAACATTTTTTTCAATGCATTGTTCTCTTAAATTCAATACCCAGTCATAATCCAGCAATCTTGCATTTTTATTGGATTCTCCCCCTGCGATTACACATTCAATATTTTCCAGATACTTTTCAATATTGATTTGTTCCAGTAAAGGCTGTGCAATTATATATTTATGTTTTATCTTCAAATCTTTAAAAATGGACAATTTAAAATCTGCATTCTTCTGATTTTCAATGGTACAGCCAACAATAACATTCTCATACCCATCTGACCAGTCTTCTGGTATACATTGTTCAAATCTTTGAATTCGTTTTGTCAAGAAAAGAAACATACAGTCGCTTCTTTCTTTAATCATTTTCCAGACTTCATTTCTATAAGGATCCATTTCTTCAATCAGAAAATCCGATTGAAAGCATACATATACCAGAGAAGATTTCATTTTATAATTTCCATTTTTGCATTTCCTGATTGGTTTATCAAAATCTTTGGTAAAAATAATATTGGATGTATCGATCTTTCTTTTTTTATCTCCTGCATGTATGTAACAGTATTTACATCCATCACTGCATCTTTTACAGCCTCTCCATGGATTCCAGCTTGTCATATATTTTTTCCTTATCATGTTTTTCAAACGTATCCGTCTTTGACCAGTACTGTATGCCCCAGTTTTCAAAATTCCATTGTTCCATATATGGATTGCATTCATAATCGATATAATACAAAATTTCATTCTGCACTATAAAATTAGTTGGAAAATAATCAATATTGATTCCATGATCAGTAACTCTATTCGATATTTTGTATATCTGATCCATGTATTCTTTTTTCATCAAATTATTTTTTACTAAAT
This sequence comes from Floccifex porci, assembly GCF_009696175.1. Lineage (GTDB taxonomy): Bacteria > Bacillota_I > Bacilli_A > Erysipelotrichales > Erysipelotrichaceae > Floccifex > Floccifex porci. The sequence continues at coordinate 11,073 of NZ_VUMM01000025.1, read as the reverse complement.
TATAAATGGTTTCTCCTTCTATATATTCTTTTAAAATTCTTTCTTCTTTATAATCAATATCCAGCATCTTCGGAATTGGAATTCCCGTTTTCTTTAATATCTGATAATCTCTATATTCACTTTCAATTTTATTAGAAAACGTATAATAATCACATGGTTCATGGTGAATCTGTTTTAGAACATAGAATTGATGATTTCGTTTAACTAAATAAGAATATCCTCCTTTTCCATGACCCAATAAACGAATCACTTCATACTCAATTTCATTAACTTTCATTTTTTTCTTTTCTCCAGTAATTTAATTCCATTTGCGCATACAACAGATAAATACGCAAGAGGTAATATCCATTCCGATTCTGAATCACTGATTATACAATATAAAGCCAGGCATAAACCAGTTAAAACAAATAGAATCTTAAATAAAAAAATGATTTTCTGTTTCATAATGTCCTCCCTATTTATAATATAAGATTTTAAGAAAATATTCGAAGTTTAAATTCTATATATTTGTGTTTTAATTTCATATATAAACAAAAATATTTTGTTTTCAAAATTTTAAATTTTGTTTTTTTATATAAATTCTAAAATAGTATACCTTTTATTCTTATATTCGATACTATATATGTAAGGAGATTTTTATATGAGAGCTGAAGATTTATTTAATGCATTGGATGGTAAAAATGGAATTGAATCTATTAAACAATATCCATCTACGATTATCATTCATTTAAAAAAAGACATTGATTTTACATCTAGAGAGAATATCATTCATAAAGATTCCATTATAGAAATCTGTACACAAGATTCTTTCTATTATGAAACATTAATGGAATTATTCAATCAGAAAGAAAAGAAAAAAATATTGAATGCCATTATGGAAGCATTAGCTGGCTGTTTAGTTCCATTAATGCCTATGCTGATTTGTGCTTCTATGTTTAAAACGGTTGCTTCCATACTGGGTCCAGACATGTTAAATGTTATATCCAGTGAAAGTACATTGTATATTTTATTTACTTTTGTGGCAGATGCCGGATTTTATTTCTTTCCTATTGTAGTCGGTTATACATCCGCAAAAACATTTCATGCCACTCCAGTATTAGGAATGTTTTTAGGTGCTATACTGATTCATCCAACGTTAATCGAAATGGCAGTAAACCATCAAAGTTTTAATGTATATGGAATACCTATGACCGCCTTAAATTATACATCTACGATCTTGCCGATTATTTTATCGACATGGATTTTATCTTATCTGGAACGATTCTTTAATAAAGTGATACCTGAAGCCATAAAAGTGGTATTTGCTCCCTTTTTAACTTTCTTAATTATGTTACCAGTCACTTTATGTCTGGTGGCTCCACTAGGAAATTTATTAGGAGAATATTTATGTAACGCTTTATTAACTTTAGGAAATATGGGTGGAATCATTCGTATTCTGACCATTGCTCTACTGGGAATGGTATGGGAATTTATTATTATGGGTGGTTTACACTGGTTATTTATTTCAACGATTTTTATGATTTTAGCCAGCAACGGTCAGGAAGCCATCATTACCCCTATGTGTGCAGCCGCTGCTTTTGCGGTTGGAGGAATGTGTCTGGGAGCTTTTCTTCGTCAGAAGAATAAAAAAGATAAATCCGCTACCATCTCTTATCTGATTGCTCAAATCATCGGTGGTATTACAGAACCTGGTTTATATGGAATTGGTTTTAGATACAAAAAACCATTTATTGGATTGATGGCCGGTGGATTTGCAGGTGCTTTATATGCAGCCATCATGAATGTCACAGCTTATAATTTCTTACCAGTGGCCAACTTTCTTTGTTTTTTAAATTATATTGGTGGAAATACGACAAATTTTATCCATGGAATTGTATCTGGTATTATAGGATTTGTGATAGCTTGTGTGGTAACATATATTTTAGGAGTTGAAGAATCTTATGAATAAAAATGAAATTTTACAGAATTCTCGCTGTATTTTATGTGATATTGATGGAACTTTATATGACTGGTCTCGTATTTTAAGTAAAAAAACAATAAAAGTTATCAATCAGCTGCATGACAAAGGTTATATAATTGGATTAGCTTCCGGTCGTCCATATGAAGAATTGTGTTTATACGCAAAAGAATGGGGATTTAATTTTGAATTTGATATTATTATAGGATTAAATGGAGCCGAACTATGGGTTAATGATCATTTGTATGAATACTATAAATTAAAACAGGATACAATGAAAGAAATCTGTGAAATTATGAAACAATTTGAGTGTAATCCATTTTTATACTGGCACCAGAAATTATTATGTATGAAAAATGATGAAATGATGGAAAAATCATCTCGAACATCCCATCGTGAAATTGTTGTCGCAAAAGATATATCAGAATTGTATGCCGAAGAAAATGCGAAAATTATGTTTCGAATGAGTGAAGAAGAAGTATCGAGAGTTGAAGCCTTTTTAGAAACACATGAAAGTAAAGATTATATTGGTTTAAAGACTCAATCCACATTAATTGAATTTATGGATCCTCATATCTCAAAAGGTTTTGCGGTTAATGAGTTATGTAAAATTATAAATTTGAAAGCAGAGCAGATTGTTGCTTTTGGGGATACAACCAATGACAATTCTATGTTAGAACAAGCTGGATGGGGTGTATGTTTATTAAATGGAAGCAATGATACCAAAGCCATTGCAGATGAAATCACAAAACACACTTGTTCAGAAGATGGTTTTGCGAATTATGTAGAAGAATATATTTTATGAAAAAAGAGAAAAGACAAATACAGATTCATGATTTATTAATAGAAAAAGGACGAATTCAAATTAAAGAATTGGCTAGACTTTTAAATGTAACTACAGAAACCATTCGCAGCGATATAACGATAATGGAAAGCCAGTCTCTGGTCATAAAAGAACATGGATGGGTACGTTTAAATCAATCTTTAACAGAAAAACCAGTTTCTTTTCGTATGAATGAGAATCATACCATCAAAAGAAAAATCACAATGAAAGCTTTTGAACAGATAAAAGATGGGCAGGTCATATTTCTGGATGCAGGAAGCACAATATTATCCGGTATAGATGCTTTAGCCAGTAAAAAAGATATAACTGTAATTACCCATTCTATACTAACCGCTTCACGTTTAGTGGATTTGAACATTCATACAATTTTAACAGGTGGAGATTTAAATAAGGAAAGTAAAAGAACTTCAGGTCATTTTTCAAATTATGTTATTGATCATTTTCATTTTGATCTGGCCTTTACTGGTTCTTTAGGATTAAAAGATATAAATGGATTTACCACTGTTTCAAGTGAAGGAATTGATATTTTAAGACATGCCATCAATCAGACTAGTAAACTTATTGTTGTAGCCGATTCATCTAAATTTGAACAGAATGCCACTTATATATATTGTAATTTTAAAGAAGTGGATGCATTTGTAACGGATTCATTAACAGATAAACAAAAAAATACTGTAAAAGATATTAAACAGATTATTACAATTTAAAGATGTATCAAAAATGCATCTTTTTTAAATGTCAAAATGAAATATATCATGTAATAATTAACATAAATAATAATTTATCAGTATGATGAAATTGAAGAAAGAAAAGGAGAATCTGATATGTTTAAAGTCCGGCGGTATTCATTCATAAACTAATATTTAAAGAAAAGGAGATGAAAGAATGAACCGCAGAAATGAAACAATATTTAGAAGCCATTAAAAAATTCAGACCCATCGATGATACATTTATGCAAGTCCTGTTTAAGGACAATGAAAAACTGGTCAAAAAAAGTAATTCAGATTGTATTGAATCAGACAATTGAAATCAGACATTATGAGACCCAGGCGGATCTAAAAGGTCTCAATGGTTCAAAATCTATAAGAGGGAATGTACTGGTCATTGATACAAACAATACCATCTATAATATCGAAGTCCAAAGAAATCTATCACAGGCAATACCAGAAAGATTAAGATATTATGAAAGCCGAATTGATGTATCATATCTGAAAGAAGGAATGGAATATAAAGAAATTCCAGATGTTTATATTCTATATAAAAGATCCTTATGGTCTCAATGAAGGAATTTATACAATTCAAAAATAGATAAAACAAATGAAATATGAACCCTTTAACGATCGCATTTATTTTATGTATATAAATGGTCAATATACAGGAGAAGATGAATTAGGTTATTTAATGCATGATTTTAACTGCAGTGACTATAAAGATATGATTCTTGAAGAAATGAGAGAATCGGTTAAAAAACTTAAGACAAATGAAAGTGAGGTTGAAAATATGTGTCAGATCATGGAAGAACTGGTAGAAAATGGAAGACTTCAAGATTTAAACGAAGGAATTCTTCAGGGAAACCTTAAAGGGAAATTAGAAAAAAGTATATCCACAGCTCATAATTTATATGAAATGGGATTGGGCTTGGATCAAATTGCAAAGGCTTTAGACAGTGATATCAATCAGGTCAAAGAATGGCTCTCTATACATTAAAACAACCCACTTTCATTTGAAAGTGGGTTTTATGCACATAAAGCAATATTAATAATTTTATGAAAATTCCAGGAGCCAAAATCATAAGAATGAATTCCTATCACTTTTACTCCATAATTTTCATATTCTTTTATATGAGAAAGTACCTGAGGAGCAAAGAAGACCAAATCGTATTCTTCAATCACATTTTTTAAATTATCCAGATAAGTAGAATCTACCTGTATATCCATATGAATTTCTTTGAATTCTTTTTCAATTTCACTGGCAAAATAAGAAGAAGATACTCCTGAAGAACAGACAAACAATATTTTTTTAACATTTGTATCTACAATTTGAATTTCTTCATCTGAATTGGCATTTTCTTCTTTTAAGAAATCAAAGAAAGATTTAAAATGTCTTGAGACAATTTTAATATCATCAATCACAAAATGCAGTGAGAAAACAAGAACTTCCTTTTCTACAATTTCCAGTTCTACAATCTGATCTCCTAAAAAATTAATGGTTCCTGTTTTATCTTTAAAATGAAAAACAATTTTAGAATCCGATGGTTTTTCTGCCATTGGAAAAGATCGCATCCAATGATAGAAAAAAGATTCCAATGCAGTCATTTGAAACTCTAACATCTTATCACTCTTTTCATTTCTGATGACAGAGTTATACAAAATTCTTTTTCAATTGTCAAATGATTTTCTTCATGTAAACGTTAACAAGTTGAAATTAAGCTTAATTGTACCTTTTCTCGTTCAAAATCAATATTTGAAACCCATACTTGTACAATATCCCCTACCTGACATACTTCACTTGGATGAGAAATTTTATGATTTGCACATTTTGAGATATGAACCAGACCATCATTGTGTAATCCAATATCTACAAATACGCCAAAATCTACAACATTTCGTACGGTTCCTTCTAACTGTTGACCAATACTTAAATCTTCCAGATGAAGTATATCACTTCTTAAAACAGGTGCTTCAAATTTATCACGGTAATCTCTGGCTGGTTCTTTTAACGTATCAACAATATCTTTAATTGTATATATATCACTATGTAATTCCATGGCTGCTTTTTCTAAATCAATCTGATGAATATCATACTGTTTCAATAATTTATTAGTAATATCATAACTTTCAGGATGAATTCCTGTAGCATCCAGTGGATTTTCCCCATTGAGAATACGTAAAAAACCAGCACACTGTTCAAAGGCTTTTGGCCCTAACTTATTTACCTTTTTGATCTGGTTTCGATTGGTAAACATTCCATTTTCATTTCTATATTTCACAATTTCATCCGATACTTTTTTGGATAGTCCAGACACATGTGATAACAATGCTGGACTGGCCGTATTGATATTGACTCCCACTCGATTCACAGATTTTGTGACAACAAAATCCAATTTTTCTTTTAGTCGTTTAGAAGGCAGATCGTGCTGATATTGTCCCACTCCAATGCTTTGTGGATCAATTTTAATATATTCCGATAAAGGATCTAAGACTCTTCGTGCAATGGATATCGCACTTCTTTCTTCTACCTGCAAATCCGGAAATTCTTCACGAGCCTCTGGCTGTGCCGAATAAATGCTGGCTCCTGCCTCTGATACAATAATGTATTCACAGTTCAAATGATATTTCTGTATTACACCCGCCACAAATTCTTCGCTTTCTCTGGATGCCGTTCCATTTCCAATGGCAATAATTTTTATTTTAAATTGTTGAATTCGATCCACTAAAATTCTTTCTGCTTCTTTTTTACGGTTTAAAGGAGCATGAGGATAAATTTTATCCACCTGTAACAGCTTTCCTGTTTCATCTAAAGTAGCCAGTTTACAGCCATGTGCATATCCTGGATCAAATCCTAAAATAACTCTTCCTTTTAGAGGTGGCTGCAACAATAATTTCTCTAAATTCATCGAAAATACTTCAATGGAAGATTCATGCGCTCTTTGCGACAATTCAGTTCGTACTTCTCTTTCCACACTTGGAAACAATAAACGCTTGCACCCATCTTCGACTGCCTTTAATAAATAGGAATCCGTTGCCCCTTTTCGATTATGACTGATTCCTCTATAAGCATACAGAATTGCATTTTCTTCATTAAATTCAAAAGAAACCTGAATTACTTTTTCCTTTTCCGCACGATTTATAGCCATAATCTGGTGATTTGCAATATATCTTACCGGTTTTGAAAAATCATAGTACAACTGATAAACTTTTTTCTCATCTTTGGCATCTTTTTTTATTTTCGTTACAATTTTTCCATACTTTTCAATTGATTCTTTTACACGCCATCTGAATTTCGTATTATCCGATACCCTCTCCGCTATAATATCTAAGGCACCCTGTATAGCTTCTTCTTTTGTTTGAACATTTTCATTTAAAAAAGGTTTTATATCTTTTTCTGTAAAAGAGTATGGACAGGAAACCATTAAATCCGCTAAAGGATCCAGTCCCATTTGAATCGCGAGGGCTGCTCTGGTTTTTTTCTTTTCCTGATAAGGACGATAGATATCGTCTACCTGTGATAATTTTGTACACGTTTCAATTTCTTTTTTTAAAGTATCCGTTAATTTCCCTTTTGTTTCAATCAAACGAATCACATCTTCTTTTCGTTTTTGAAGATTGATCTGATATTTGTAGTCTTCATCAATTTTTTGAATCTGTTCTTCATCTAAAGCTCCCGTTAATTCTTTACGGTAGCGGGCAATAAATGGAATGGTAGAACCCTGTTCTAATAATTCCAATACATTTTTTACCTGCTCTTCTTTTATATTTAAGCATTTTGCGATACTTTGAATTTGTATATCCATATAAAATCCTCCGCTTTTCATTCTAACAAAAATTGACAAATTGTTAAATTGTAAGTCTTTATAAAATAGTGTAGAATAACTCAGAAGGTGGTGTTATTGTGAAAGTAACAAAAGATATACAATATGTAGGTGTCAATGATCATGACATTGATTTATTTGAAGGACAATTCGAACTGGAAAGAGGAATGGCTTACAATTCCTATGTCATTCTTGATGAAAAAATAGCCGTTATGGACAGTGTGGATGTAAACTTTTCTAAAGAATGGTTATCCAACATTAAAGAAGTACTGGGTTCTAAAAAACCAGATTATTTAATTGTACAGCACATGGAACCCGATCATAGTGCAAATATCACTTTATTAACAAGTGAATATCCAGATATGGTTGTCGTTTCCAGCATGCAGGCTTTTACTATGATGAAACAATTCTATGGAAACGATTATGCAGATCGTAGAATGGTTGTCAAAGAAGGAAATACACTAGAATTAGGTAAACATACTTTACAATTTATTGGTGCTCCTATGGTACACTGGCCTGAAGTATTAATGACATATGATACTTGTGATAAAGTATTATTCTCTGCTGATGGATTTGGTAAATTTGGAGCCAATGATATTGAAGATCCAGAAGGATGGGCTTGTGAAGCACGTCGTTATTATTTTGGAATTGTCGGAAAATATGGAGTACAGGTTCAAAATGTATTGAAGAAAGCTTCTAACCTGGACATTTCGATTATTGCTCCTTTACATGGTCCTGTATTGGATGAAAACTTAGGTTACTACTTAGATTTATACAATACATGGTCCAGTTATGGTGTAGAAAGCGAAGGGGTCATGATTGCTTATTCTTCTGTATATGGACATACACAGGAAGCGTGTAAAGAATTAAAACGTGTACTGGAAGAAAAGGGATGTCCAAAAGTGGCTTTAAACGATTTAGCCAGAGAAGATATGCATGAAACCATTGAAGATGCATTCCGTTATGGAAAAATTGTACTGGCTTCTGTTACTTACAATGCAACAATGTTCCCTCATATGAAAACATTCATTGACAATTTAACAGAAAGAAATTACCAGAACCGTACAATTGGTTTCATTGAAAATGGTTCATGGGCTCCTACAGCTGCAAAAGCTATGAAAAAAGAATTTGAAAACTCAAAAAACATTTCATTCACAAATACAACAGTTACCATTCGTGGTGCTATGAATGAAGCAAACAAAGCACAGATTGAAGCTTTAGCGGATGAATTTTTATAATGAAAGATTTATTGAATTCAATCCTTTCAATCGCAAAAAATGCAGGGGATACATTTTCAGACAATCGGAATTTTGAAGTTCATGAAAAAAGTGATATTTCCAATATTGTAACTTCAATGGATATTGCCATTCAAAATATGGTTTTATCCCAATTACAGAAATTGCTGCCTCAAGCCAGTGTCTTTGCGGAAGAAGAAGACAGACAGGAAATGAACGATGGATATGTATGGGTTGTAGATCCAATTGATGGAACAACTAATTATGCTTATGATTACAAATTCAGCTGTATTTCCATTGCCCTGTTAAATCATAAAGAACCTTGTCTGGCAGTAGTCTATAATCCTTATTTAAAAGAAGCATTCTATGCCATTAAAGATCAGGGGGCTTATTGTAACGATAAAAAAATTAAAGTAACCACTCATTCTTTATCCAGCTCTGTCTGTACCATTGGTACCAGCCCTTACTATAAAGAGTATGCCGATATTACTTTTGAGCGTATGAAAAAGGTATTTAAAAATTGCCGGGATATTCGAAGAAGTGGATCAGCTGCTTTAGACCTTTGTTATCTGGCAGCAGGAAGAATAGATGCTTTTTATGAACAGAAACTGTCCCCATGGGATTATGCAGCGGGTACATTGATTGTAAAAGAAGCAGGAGGAATCATCGATTCATTGAATTGTTTCTGTTTTGATCAGCCCATTTCGATCGTAGCTGGAAATCCCGTCAACTATGAAGACTTTAAAAACACATTAGAGGAATAACATTTGTTATTCCTCTTTTTATAATATTGATAAAGATTTCAGTATAAATAACCAGAACGTTATTGAAAAACCACTTAATAAAGTTGTGATCATAACCACATTACTGGATAAAGTTCCTTCATGTCCCATATTTTTAGCCATCACAAAACAGGTTACTGTGGTAGCTGATCCTAACATAATTAATATGGCAACAATCTGATCTTTCACAAAGCCAAAATAAATAGCCAATGGTAGAAACAACATACAGAATCCAAAACATTTCATAAAAGACGCAATACAGGAAGATCCTAAACTTCCTTTTGATTTTTCAAAATCAAAAGAAGCTCCCATAGCAATCAATCCTAAAGGAGATGCCAGATTCGAAATGGAATCCACTGTTTTTGATACAATCAATGGATATGGAAGTTCAAAAAAAGAATATAGAATTCCACATACAATTCCAATAATAATCGGATTCTTTAAAATTTCTTTACATGTTTTTTTTACCAGTTCAAAATCAAAAGAATGTATTCCTGGTTTAAAAAAAGATAATACTGTTACCGCTGCAATATTATATAAAGGCACACTTCCAATAATCATTAATGGTCCCATAATGGAATCCCCATAAATATTATGTATCAATGCCATTCCCAATAAAGCGGCACTGGATCGATACGAAACCTGTATAAATTCCCCCTTATTTTTTTCTTTTAAAATACAGGATAAAAGAAAAGAAATGAATATACTTAATAAAGTCACAATAAAACAGAAACATACAAATTTTGTATCCCAGCTTGTTTTAATATCAATGGTGGCTAAGTTTTTAAAAACCATAACAGGTAATGGAATTAAAAACACAAATGAATTCATCTGACGAGCAAACGATTCGGAAACAATATTCCATTTTCGAAACAGCATTCCTAAAACCATTAATAAAAAAACAGGTAAGGTCGCATTTAAACTAAAAACCAAATTTTCCATAAAATAAGAGTATCACAATGATTTTTATGATACAATCTCTACATGAAAACAAATTTAAAGATACAGGACACAAAAGAAACCTATGAAATTTTAAAATCTTTTCCCTTAAAAGGAATCTATTATGAAGGAGATTATGGCTTTATTGATACAAGATGGAACAATGAATCCACTATTTATATAAATGCAATCAATGAAATTATCAAACGAATGATTCAAAATCATCAAAGTTTTGAAAAAGCCTGTTTTCATGAAAATCGTATTGAAATATTAGAAGATTATTCACAAGGATTTTTAAATCAGCAGCAGCTGTCTGATTATTTAAAAGACAGTTATATGGATGAAGAAATGGCAAATGGTAAACCATTAAATGATATTTATATTCGATAAGGAAATATTATGCGAAGAAAAGATATAATGAATGCATGTCCTGTACCATGGGATATGCAGTGTAATTGGACAGGGAATCAGAAAAGAAACTGGATGCTTTAAAGCAATTGATGAAACATTATCATTCCCAGGATTTTCAGCTTAATACAAGTATGATAAAAGTCACAATGGTATATCGTTTAAAAGTTCTTGAAATGACAGGACAAAGAAGTTACACATATTCACATGGAATCAAAAAATAGAATGGATTTTTTCCATTCTATTTTACGGCTTTGTCAAGCAAACTGTGTAAGTAGTTTTTAAAATTTCTTGACAGTCTAGAAACAAATGATTTCAGAATGCCTGATTTCTAAGGCTAGTGTTTAACAGAATATGTCATCGACAAAAGGGACAAG
>NZ_VUMM01000024.1 GCF_009696175.1 Floccifex porci | reverse complement strand
CTTAAAAGGGCAAGGATTAAAACGAGCGCTTCGCGTCCTTGTCCCTTTTGTCGATGACATATTCTGTTAAACACTAGCCTTAGAAATCAGGCATTCTGAAATCATTTGTTTCTAGACTGTCAAGAAATTTTAAAAACTACTTACACAGTTTGCTTGACAAAGCCAGCTGGAAAATTCGGTTGTGGAGGAGCTGCTTATGTTTCCAGTAAAGCCGCTGTAATTGGAGCCACAAAACATACTGCTCTACGTTTTGCGGGTACTCAAATTCGATGCAACGTCATTTGTCCTAGTACCATTGTCACACCTATGGTCAAACAAACCGATCCATCTACTTTAGATCGTGATATGATGATGCAGATGGCTAAACATGCAGACTTAAAAGTACAGCCTTGTATGCCTGAAGATGTTGCCAATGTATTATTGTTCTTAGCTAGCGATGAATCCAGATCCATTACCGGTCAGACAATTGTTTGTGATTTTGGAAGTACACTATAATAAAAAAATCGTAGATTTTTCTACGATTTTTTTATTCAAGAATTAATTTTACCGCTCCATAAATTCCGGCTAAATTTCCTAAGGTTGCCTTTTTGAAACTTGTTTCTTTCATTGCATAGAAAGCGTACTTTTTAAAGTATTTTTGAATTGGATCAATAATCTGACTTCCTGCATTGGACAATCCGCCTCCAATAATAAAGGCTTCCGGATTTACAACCACACCAATCAAAGCACATCCTCTTCCAAGCATTTCCGCAATCGTATCAATCATAAGATTTGCGACTTCATCTCCATCTTTTGCTGCACTACAAATGTCTTTTGTTGTAAAAGAATCCATATTTCTTAAAAGAGAATCACTATTATTTTCTTTTAAATATTTTTTTGTTAATTTAACCAGTCCATTGGCACTGGCATACTGTTCTAAACAGCCTTTATTTCCGCAGGCACAACATTCTGTTTCGTCCAGCTTTGTCAGAATGTGACCAATTTCTCCAGCTGCTCCATTGAATCCACATACAATCTGGTCGTTGATGATAACTCCTCCACCAACACCAGTTCCCAGTGTAACCATAACAATGCTATGATGTCCTTTTCCTCCACCTTGCCACATTTCTCCTAAGGCCGCAACATTGGCATCATTCCCCACTCTTACTTTACATCCCATAATGGATTCCATTTCTTTAACAACATTAAAAGTTGGCCAACCTAAATTAATACAAGTATAAACTGTTCCATCTTGTCCAACAGGACCAGGTATTCCCATACCAATTCCTTCTAAATCCGAAACTTCCAATTGATTTTCTTTACATTTTCCTTCAATAGCGCATTTTATATCTTCTAAAATGTGCCCTCCATTATCTTCTAATCGTGTTGGAATTTCCCAGGTTTCTAATAAATTTCCATTTGTTTCAAAAAAGCCGATTTTAACCGTTGTTCCTCCTATATCGACTCCAAAAGCATATTTTTTCATGATGTTTCTCCTTTATTACTAGTTTATCACAAAAAAAGTCCTAGAAACCTAGGACTTCATATATTTTTTGAGTAACATCTTCAAAACCCGTTTTTTCAGTGGAACTGACTCCATATATATTTCTTAAAGGAATCTGTAGTGACTGACTGATTGTTTTTAAAGCTTTGATTCTTTTTGTTTTAGGAATTTTATCTACTTTTGTGGCAACCACAATAATAGGAATGTTTTTTTCTTTTAAAGAAGAAATCATATCAATATCATCCCTTTTTGCTTCATGTCTGGCGTCCACTAAAGAAATCACCGCTTTTAGCTGATGACGGGATGAAAAATATTCTTCCATCATATTTCCCATTTGAATCAATAAACTTTTTGACATTTTTGCATATCCATATCCAGGAACGTCCACCAGCATCCATTTGTCATCAATATTAAAGAAATTGATCATTCTTGTTTTACCAGGTGTGTTTCCTACATATGCTAACTTTTTACGATTGCATAAAGCATTTATAAAACTGGATTTTCCAACGTTGCTTCGACCAACCACTACAATTTCTGGTAAATCAGTGTCTGGCCATTGGCTTGCATTTAAAGCAGAAGTTACAAAAGTTGAATTCATATTAATTCACCAATGCATTCTGTAATACCTGTTTACAATTGCTTACAGGAATAAATGTAATCGCATCTTTTACTTCCTGAGGAATGTCATCCAGATCTTTTGTGTTATCTTTTGGAATTAAAATGGTTTCTATTCCAGAACGATGAGCCGCTAAAGATTTTTCTTTTAATCCACCAATTGGAAGTACATTTCCACGTAAAGTGACTTCTCCAGTCATTGCCAGATTGGCTTTTACAGGTTTTCCATTTAAGCAAGATACCAGAGCCGTTGTCATAGTGACACCCGCACTTGGTCCATCTTTAGGAACAGCCCCTTCTGGCACATGAATATGAATATCTGTTTTTTCAAAACATTTTGGATCGATACCAAATTCTTTCGCATGTGCTTTTATATAGTCCAGAGCAATGCTGGCACTTTCCTTCATAACATCTCCCAATTGACCTGTTAAAATCAATTGTCCTTTTCCTTCAAATTTCTGTGCTTCAATCTGAAGAATGTCTCCACCAAAACTTGTATAAGCTAAACCAGTAACCGTTCCCACCTGGTCTTTCTTTTCTTTTTTACCATAATCTACTTTTTCATTACCCAACCATTCTTTTACAAGTTTTTTAGTTAAAGTAATGGATTTTTTACCATCTTTTAAGATTGCCAAAACGGTTTTTCTACAGATTGTACCAATGGTTCTTTCCAGCTGACGAACACCTGCTTCACGAGTATAATAGCGAATCAGATGCAATAAAATCTCGTCACTTACTTTTAGCTGAGAAGGTTTTAAACCATTTTCTTTAAGTTGCTTTGGAAGTAAATGTTCTCTGGCAATATGAACTTTTTCCACTTCTGTATAAGAGGACAGCTGAATGATTTCCAGACGATCCTGTAAAGCAGGAGGTATGTTTTCTAAGTAGTTTGCCGTAGCAATAAATAATACTTTTGATAAATCATAGCTTTCTTCAATATAATGATCGGAGAACAGTGAGTTCTGTTCAGGATCTAATACTTCCAGCATGGCTGAACTTGGATCCCCTTTATAATCACTTGCCATTTTATCCAATTCATCAATTAAAAATACAGGATTTACCACTTGTGCTTTTTTCATACCCTGAATGATTCTTCCTGGTAAAGCCCCTAAATAGGTTCTTCTATGACCTCGAATTTCCGCTTCATCACGAACACCACCCAAAGACATCTTCACAAACTTACGATTTAAGGCTCTGGCTACACTTTTAGCTAAAGAAGTTTTCCCAACACCTGGAGGACCTACCAGACAAAGTATTGGTGCTTTTAAAGAATTTGTCATCTGTTTTACACCCAGATATTCCATAATTCTCTCTTTTACTTTTTCAAGGCCATAATGATCTTCATCTAAAATGGATTGAGCCAGATTTAAATCTTCATTGTCTTTAGTTTCCTGCCACCAAGGCAGATCCATTAACCAGTCAATATAAGTTTTAATAATTCCTGTTTCTCCACTGGCCATAGGAAGCATCTCATAACGAGACAATTCATCTTTTACTTTTGCCTTTATATAATCTGGATATGGATTTTCTTCCAGGCGTTTACGGATATTTTCAATATCCTTATCCTGCTGCACAATATCTCCTAATTCTTCTTTGATGGCATGCATTTTTTCACGTAAATAATAATCTTTCTGACTTTGGTCAATTCTTTCTTTAACCGTTTCGTTAATTTTCTGTTCAACCTCAGTCATTTTCTTTTCTTTTTCAATATCCTGTAAAAGCATTTCAAGACGATCATTAATTCCTAATGTTTCCAAGTATTGCTGCTTACGATCCAATGTTAAAGGAAATGCCTGAATGGCTTTATCCGTAAGTACATCCGGACCCATCCCCTTTGATAATTCAATCATCAATTCTTTTGGAAATAATTTTTCAATATGTGTCATATTTTCAAAAGATTGTGCTATCATACGAATTAAAGCCACTTCTTCTAATTCATCCTGAAAAATGCTTTTCTTAATTGAAATATCCGCAAGATCCGATAAGGAACCCTTCGTCCAGGAGTTCAATTCAACACGATCAATTCCTCTAAACTTGATACGAAGAAATTTATCAAAACGACGTACATGACGAATTTCACATAACGTTCCCATTCCATATATATCGTTAATATTTGGATTTTCAACTTTCATATCTTTTTGTGAAAAAAGACACACTTTTGACTCATAATTATCTTGTGCATTTTCCACTGCTTTTAAAGAGGCTTCTCTTCCTACATCAATTACAATTTCCTGTCCTGGAAATACGATAACACCTCTTGTACAAATTAAGGGATATTGCATAGGCATAAATATTCCTTCCTTTCTTCTAAAAAAGACGCGATGCGTCTTTTTTTTACTTATCTATTTTATTACTTTACAGAAGCTTTAATCAAGTCTAATGCTTTACGAGTTGCCAGATCAGCTTTAATGTTTTCAACTGAAACAATTGATTTAATCTGTTCAACTGGCATACCATACTGTTCAGACATAGAATTGTATTCAGTTTCTGCTTCTTCATCACTAACTTCAATATTTTCAGCTTTAACAATGGCATCCAATACCAGTGAATTCAACACTTTTTTCTGTGCTTCAGGAACAAATGTCTGTTTCAATCCTTCTTCTGTCTGGTTTGTAGCCTGTAAGAATTGTTCAGCTGTAAATCCAGAACCCTGCATCTGATTTGTAAAGTTACGATACATAGAATCAACTTCATGTTCAATCATAACAGCTGGAATATCCACTGTTGCATTTTCAGTAACCTGCGCCATTAATTCATCTTCAAATTTTGAATTCGCCTGATTTTCTTTACGTGTTTTTAATTCTTCACGTTTAGAATCTTTAAACTGATCAACTGTTTCAATACCTTCTAATTTCAATTTCTGAATCAATTCATCATTAACTTCTGGTAATTCTTTCGCTTTGATATCATGAACAGTAACTTTAAATACAGCTTCTTTTCCAGCTAAACTAGCTTCCTGATAATCTTCCGGGAAAGTAACCACTACATCTTTTACATCTTCGGATTTAACTCCAACCAATTGTTCTTCAAATCCTGGAATAAATGTATTTGAACCCAGTTCCAAAGGATATTCATTTCCTTGACCACCTTCAAATGGTACTCCATCCAATGTTCCAACAAAATCGATTACTACCTGATCTCCCTGTTGAGCAGTCTGTCCTTCTTCTTTTAATACCCAGTCTGCATAGCGATCCTGAACCGCTTTTACTTCATTTTCTACATCTTCATCAGTAACAACGACTTCATCTTTATGAATATCTAATCCTTTATACTCACCTAATGTTACTTCTGGAGATACAGTACATTCAAAACTTAATACAACAGCTTCTTCTGTTGTTTCTTTAATATCTAATAATGGACGATCTACCAGTTCAATTTTCTGTTCTTCAATTCCAAATGTTAAAGCATCGTTCGCAACTTCTTCTGCTGCTAATGAGAATAAATATTTTTTACCAACCTGTTTACGAATCAAAGCATCAGGAACCTGACCTTTACGGAATCCTTTGAATGACATCTGATTCTTAACTGTGTTAAATGCTTTTTTCTGTGCTTTTTTCCAAGCATCTCCATCAACTGTTACAATTAATTCCCCAGTTGAATTTTCTTTTAATGTCCAACTACTTTGCATCATTTTCTCCTCGTCTTTCAATCAACAATGGAAGCTCATCAACTTCCTCAAGATCTTTTATTTTCATAAAAGCCAGAAATTCTTCGGATTGTCCAAAAGCGTCCATTACTAAACGAATGATTGATTTTGCCAATGATTCAGGTTCAATATCAACAAAATCAAAGGGACGCATTTCCAACACTTCTTGTTCTAATAAGCGTAAGCAGAACTGATAAAAAGCGGGATTGTCATTGGATAACAATTCATAGAAGATCTTTTTTGTTTGAATCAATGTTGGATCTTCTTTCATTGTTAAGATACTACTTGGAATAAAAGTAATCTCTAATCCGTTTTTTAATATTTTGTAGGGAGTATCAATTTTCTGTTCCATTAAGGCTTCAATTAATTCTCCTTTAAATTCATTAGGAATTAAAGCATTTAACGCTTCCTGAACTTCATATTCATGAGCTCTTAAATTCATTGTGCATAACTCACTGACTGCTTTTTCCTGCTGAACCGGTGTACCATGGATCCATTTTAGAATCTTATCTTCATCTACCTTAGGTAAACTAACCTGAAGATAACTTTTACATTCTATTTCTTTATTCTGTAATATCTCCATAATATCCATAGGAACATACGGCATAGATAATTCCTGATGAATTAAATCATACGCTAAAGACCATTTTGATTCATCCATTAATTGTTCTATTTCATGTATTAAAGATTGATAATACGAATTCACTTTAGCCTCCTAGCGTACATGATATTTTAACATATCAAAAATCAATAATCAATTATAGACAATCTTATTTTATTATAAATATATCTTATTAGAAAAATTCTTATAAATGATATATTACTCTATTCTTTAAAAAAAATAACCAATACAAATTATACCCACAGTAGAAACAAAATATCATCGATAAACATTCAATAAATAGGCTAAAATCAGCTAAAAAAACTGTTCATTGCGCCACCAATGGCGCAATAGTGGCGCAATGGCAGTATTCATATACGCCAGAATCATTGAAAAAATGCGTAAAATTGCTATAATTAACTCGTACAAGGTAAAAAAAAGCCTTCTTTACGAAGGCTTAATTCTTATAGTGGCGTCCTGGAAGGGATTCGAACCCCTGACCGTGCGCTTAGAAGGCGCATGCTCTATCCAGCTGAGCTACCAGGACAACACAAGTATTATAACAAATTATTTTTTATTTTCAAGGATAGGATGAAAAAAATGCAAGAAAGAAAAGGATATACATTCGATGGATGGTATATTGACCCTGAATTTACAAAGAGATTAAATCCAGGTGGAATATTACCACATGAACTTACGCTTTATGATAAATGGTCTTTAATTGAATATGATATCACTTATGATCTAGATGGAGGAATCAACTCCGAAAACAATCCAAAAACAGTCAACATTGAATCAGGCGTTCTTCCTCTTTATCCAGCTTATAAAGAAGGAATGTGCTTTACCTGCTGGACATTAAATGGAAAAATAGTAAATTCAATTCCCGCTCAAGTATACGAACCCATTCAACTGGTTGCACACTATCATTCACTGTATACAGTTAAATTTGAAACTCGTGGTGGAGGAATGATTGAAGATCGAAAAGTAAATGAATATGGTTATTTAGAATCTTTTCGTCCTCCAATGAAAATTGGCTATGAATTTGAAAATTGGTATTGGGATCCAAATTGTCAAAATAAATTCAGTTTTGATCAGGTTATACATAAATCCTGTATTTTATATGCAAACTGGAAAGTTGTTCATTACAAAATCACATATGATGCCAATGGCGGTATTGCATCTCGTACCAATCCTAAATCGTACACATATTTTGATTCTTTAATAACTTTAAAACCTGCTCGTAAAAAAGGATATAAATTTATAGGCTGGTTTGATATTAGTGGAACGAAACAAGATTGTATTTATCCTTATTCAATAGGAGACAAAAACTTTATTGCCCACTATGAAAAAAACAAATAATTCTATATAATAAGTATTTATGAAAGAAAATATATTAGGATACGAAAAAGAATCAAAATTATTAGCAAAATTTGCGATACCTTCAATTATTTCAATGGTTGTCAGTTCTTTATACAATATCGTTGACCAGATATTTATTGGAAAAGGAGTGGGATATCTTGGAAATGCAGCTACTAATGTTGCCTTTCCTTTAACAACAATCTGTCTTGCGATATGTTTAATGATTGGAATTGGAACGGCTTCCCGTTTTTCTTTGAATATTGGTGCCAAAAAGATGGATAAAGCAAGGGAAGTTGCTGGAAATGCGATCTATTTAACAATTCTAGCTTCAATTCTTTATTTTGTTTTAGTACAGGCTTTTTTACCAAAACTTTTAGTTGCTTTTGGCGCTACTGAAAATGTAATGTCTTATGCCATGGTCTATACAAGAATCACCACATTTGGAGTCCCTTTTTTAATGGCCTGTAATGTGTGTTCAAATTTAATTCGTGCAGATGGTTCCCCAAAATATTCAATGATGTGCATGGTTATAGGAGCCATTATCAATACAATACTGGATCCAATTTTTATATTCATATTTCATATGGGTGTAGCTGGAGCAGCCTGGGCAACCATTATTGGACAGATCATTTCATCCTTTGTTGCGATACGCTATTTATTTCATTTTAAAAATATAACTTTAACAAAACAAGATATTCACTTATCTTTACCTGTTACATTAAATGTATGTGCAATTGGTATGTCTGCTGGAATCAATCAGCTGGCCATTCTTTTAGTACAAATTGTTTTAAATAATTCGTTAACTTATTATGGTCAATTCAGTGCATATGGATCGGATATACCTCTAGCAGCCTGTGGTATAGTGATGAAAGTAAACAGTATTCTATTAGCTTTTATTATTGGTATTTCACAAGGAATGCAGCCTATTGCCGGATTTAATTATGGAGCAAAAAAATACGATCGAGTAAGAAACATATTAATTCTATCATTAGGTATCAATCTGATCATATCTTTAATCGGATGGTATCTATTTATGTTCCAGACTTCTTCTGTACTATCTATTTTCGGTACTCAGGATGGATTATATTTTGAGTTTGCGACAAAATTTATGAAGATATTTTTGTCTTTATGTTTAGTAAATGGATTTCAGATTATTTCTTCTGGTTTCTTCTCTTCCATTGGAAAACCAGTAAAAGGAATGATTCTTTCACTCACTCGACAAGTTATTTTCTTAATTCCATTGCTGCTATTACTTGGATATAAATTTGGCTTAGAAGGAATTATGTATTCAGCCCCAATCAGTGATGGAGTCGCCTTCATTATTTCATTACTATTCTTAATAAAAGAAAGCATTCATCTTACAAAATTATCAAAAAACGCAACACTATAAAAATCTGTTGCGTTTTTTAATTTTTAAATTATATTGTTTTTTCTAATAGAAAATAAGAAACATCACGATATGAAATAAATTCAAATAAAGAAAAAATATTAATTTAATCCTTGATCACTTACTAAAAATATTTTTTCCGAATTAAAACAGATATTTGTTGTATGATTATAAATCTGATTTAATTCATTCATTTGTTCTGTAAATACTAAAGTACCTGGATTATTAAATTTCGAGAAGCTCTTCAGTATTTTATTCTCTACATTGTGAGAAGACTTTTTGACCTTATTTCCATTCGATATTAAGAATTCGTCCACCTTTCCATCTTTAACTACTGGAATGTTACCAATGATCTTACCTGTCATCTTCGTTGCATTACCAATTCCTTTTAATACATTTGATTTCAATGAAGATTTACACATATTTTCTAAATAACAAGAGCATTCATTAAACATTTCACGATATTTATTCGATTTCTGTTCAATTTCTCTTTTGACTTCCAAAATATATTCTTCTTTATAGCTTCCATTTAGAACAATTTCTAACAATGAAGCCAGTGAAAAAGAATATAACGATAATCTATAGTATAAAAAACTATTTTTTATTTCTTCATACGCTGTGTTTACTTTTACATTTGGAACAATCAGTTGTTTTTTATCTAAAATGTCGTTTAATACTTTCAAATAAAAATTTATATTTTTTCTTGAATCTTTTAAGATATCATTCACTATATTAAGATTTGACTTGATAAAAGTATTGTCATCCCAATTGTATTTATATTTAGATAAAATGGAAATCAATGTTTCTACATCCGTTTCTATTTCTGATTGCTTATCATTTTCTAAAAAAGATAAAATTTGATGTTCCATTTCAACAATATGCTTCAATTGATGTTCGATTGAAGCAACAGCAACAGCCATCATCATTATTGCAGGATCAATAGGCATCACTATGGTTTTTGTCTGTTGAATTGGTTCTGCCTCAACCAGCTTTGCGAATTTAGATTTTCCATCTGTAGTATTAAAAGCACCCCAGTATGAACCATCTTTACATTTCTTTAATGTGTCTCCTTTTTCCTGATTATATAAACGATAAAATCCCTTTGTATCTATATTAGTGGTTTCCGTTACTGTTCTAATTTTTGATTCTAATGAAGAAGCAGCCGCTCCCAAAGAAGCTAATTCTGAAATAGGAAGACTAATTGTCTTTTTATCAGACAAATCTGTTATTGTATCATACAATAAATAATCTGAAACTTTAATGAGTTCTTCGACATTCTTTTTATCTAAATTGTTCATGATTTCCCTCTTTTCATTCATTAATAACATTATTCCTAATTACTGAAAATTCATCTGTTTGTATTGTAATAAATATAAAATCAGCTGTTAACCCGTACATGATTGTGCAGCTGATCTTTACCGATTATATATACAACATTTTTATAAAACCATTAGCTTTTCTTTCTCATGGAGATAAAAGATAAAATTCCACAAATCAAACACCACGTTGCCCAGATCTTTAAATCTGTGAAACTTCCTGATAGAGTATAGCCTAATACAGCCGCCAACAAAAATAACACGATCAATGCTCTATCTCCACCCTTTTTCTCTGAGTTTCTGACAACTATTGAAACAATACCAGCCGCTAACATAAACACAGCTACAAACAATCCAGCTGTTCCACTTATTTCACCATTTCCATCTAATGCATTGGCCATTCCTGCAAACATCGATTGAAAAACCACAAATAAACTAAGAATAATTGATAAGATTCCTGATACTAATTTCCAAATTTTCATACTAAATTCTCCTTTTTTTATAGTATTTCATTTATATTGTCATTATAACTGTCAGAAATGAATAAATACTTTGATTTAGTTTCTGACATAAATACTGTCAATTTTATTCATATGATTAAGAAAAAGGAGACTAAAGGTATGAAAAAAATCATTAAATTGTTTACTATTTTTTTGTTATCATTTGGAATGTTTGGCTGTGGAAATAATACAGATGCTGAAACAGAAACAAAAGTCAGTAAGAAACCAAAATCAGAAATCACTTTCGAATCCGAAACTTTATACGATAATGATTATGGTAATTTTATTGTTCAATCTATATCTGAAAATGGTGACTTAAAAGTTTCTATGGAAAATAAAACGGATTCAACTTTAATGTATTCACTTGATCATGTATCCATTAATGGGTTGATGGAAAATCCTTTCTGGGCAAGAGAGGTCACAAGTGGAAATAAGGCAAACGATACAATTTCTTTTTATTCTTTGAAAGAAGATGGAATTGATACAATTTCTTATATTACATTTACTCTTATTGTATCTGATAGTGAAAACTGGAATCTGGAACCTTATATAAAACAGGAATTTACACTCTATCCTTATGGAGAAAATCAGGTAAAAGAATTTGAACGGAAATCAGAAGAAAGCGATGTTGTTTTATTAAATAATGAACAGATTTCTGTAATTGTGGATCATGTTGAAGACGATAGAACTTATGGATATAGTTTATTTCTGTATCTGGAAAATAAAACAGATCAAAACCTCATTTATCATATAGATAATGCTTCTGTAAATGGAATTATGGTGAATCCATTCTGGGCTATCGATATTCCATCAGGCAAAAAAGCATACAGTGAAGTATCCTGGTATAAACAGGATTTACAGGACAATGAAATCGATACAATAGAATATATAGATATGCCATTTGTAGTCAGCAATTATGATACATATTCCATTTTATTTGAACAGACTCTTACTTATAAACCATAAAAACTGGATGATCCTATTTCATCCAGTTTTTCTTTAAACATACTAAGTGAGTATTTGAAATTCCATTAAAGCCACAGGAAATAATATCAGATTCTAAAAATCCATTTTTTATACATATCTCAAACCACCTGATTTATCTCATTTGTATCCATCCTTAAATAGAAACAATTATGTTTTCTGGCATAAGTTTCATTCTTTGTAGTATAAATCCAGTGTGCTTTTCTATAAGAAGGATCTTGTCTCTAATTGATCCGTACCCTTGCCACAATTGTATTGTTGTCTTCTAAACAAATAATTCTTTTTGAAAATAGGAATCTATAGCTGTATATTTTGTGGGATAGATTTGTCGAATCCAGCCAATTGTCATTTTTCCTTTTTCTTCCTGTTCATGAATTAAATCATAAATATGGATTACCTGTTCTAAATCTTTCTTTTCACAAAGACGTACAATCATTTACTTTTTGATATATTTATTTACGATTTCGTCATAGCCACCATTCGATTTTAATTCCGCTAATCCTTTATTAAAGGCTTCTAATAATTCCTGGTTTTCTCCTTTTAATACCGCAAACCCATATTGTCCACTTGGATCTTCATGAATGATTTTAAAGTCTACTTGTCCACTGGCAATTTTATATCCTACAACAGGAATATCTTCAAAACATCCATCAACTTCACCATTTTTTACCATTTCATACATTATTGTAGTCTGTTCTACAACTGTTAATTCAAAACCATATTTTTCTGAAACAGCAGAAGCAAACGTTGTTTCTGACCACCAGATAACATAGCTGGATAAACATCTGCTTTTTCTGATAATCCAACACGATTCAATAATTCCATTGCCTTTTGTCTGGCCTGTTCTTTATTCATTTTTTCAATAAAACGGGAGCCATCATGATATTTTCAATAACCGTTTTATGTGGAAATAAATTGAAATGCTGAAAGACCATACCAACGTTTTCCCTTACCTTATTAATATTTACTTTTTTGTCTGTAATATCTTTTCCATTCACAATTACAGTTCCGGAAGTAATTTCTTCCAGTCCATTTAGACTTCTTAAAAAAGTTGATTTTCCTGAACCACTGGGTCCAATCACACAAACAACTTCTCCTTCATCAATTTCTACATTTATGTCTTTTAATACTTCTAATTCATCAAAATTCTTTTTTAAATACTCTACTCTAATTTATTCTTCCATAAGATAACTTCCTTTCTATTACTCTAGCTACTCGAGACAAAACAAAGCAAGCTATCAAATAATACAGAGCAACTATGATCCATAGCGGTAATACTTTATTTGCAGATGTAGAAGTAATAATACGACCATTGTTTGTTAATTCTCTGACTCCAATTACAGAAATCAAAGAAGTATCCTTTAAAGAAATAATGAACTGATTAATGATAGATGGCAACATTGTTCGAATTGCCTGTGGTAATATTATGTGTATCATAGATTGACCATAAGACATCCCCAAGCTTCGAGCGGCTTCCATCTGCCCTTTATCAACCGATTCGATTCCACCTCTAACAATTTCAGCCATATAGGCACCTGCATTAATAGTCAGTGTAACTGCACCAGCTGTAAAGGCTCTACCAATACTTTTCCAGCTGAATCCTGGAATGGCCGATCCAATCCCAAAATAAACTACAAAAATCTGAACCATTAATGGTGTTCCACGAATAATTTCAATGTAAACATTTGAAATCATTCTTAAAATTTTATTACGACTGATTTTAAATAATCCAAATACGTTTCCAATAATTGAAGCCGCATTAATGAAATAATCGCTAGCTTGATTGTCATCCAAAATTCAACACTATAGATTGGAAAACAGTCTATAATAAGTTGAAAAAAATTCATGTCTTTCCCTCCAAACATAAAAAAAAGGCATTTTTCGTAATGAAATTTGCCTCTTTGCATATATGTATTCTAATGAAAACCGCTTTCAATTGTTAATGAAAATTTTACATTATTTTGATATTCAAATCTTATATTTCTTTATCTTCTATTCTCCAGGTTCCATTTTAATTACTTTTCCTCTATTCCAAAGATCTACTGTACGTTTAGCTGCATCCAATCTTTGATCTTCTGATTTAAAGTTCACATTTACAGAATGACATCCACATTCCATACAAGTCACATAATAACTGTTTCCTTCTTCTTCCAGTAATGCAGCGCCTTCACATACTGGACAATCATATATTACTAATTCATCAATTTCCATACTTTTATGCTCCTTTAAACTTCGTACATTATAACACCGAACAATTCTTCTGTGAACTCCTATGCAATCAATAAATTTACTGCAAAATCTTATATCCAATAATCGAAACTCCAATAATCAGTATTCCATATAAGAATCCAACTTCATCCACTAAAAAAGGTATCACGAAACAAAAAGAACACATCAACAAAACAATTATTATTTCCAATAAAGGAATATTCGTAGATACATTTGATTTTTTATGATTCTTATTTGATTCATTGAATTCATCACTGACTTTATAGTCCATATATTCATCAAATAAATCATTTTTTTCATTTCCATTCCAATCAAAATTTGTCATATTTCACTAACATTGTCTACTTCTACATCAATAGGTAAATCTCTTTCTATTTCCTCTTTTGAAGGCATTTCTCCTTTCATAAAAATAGAATATGCATTTTTTCCTATAACACTTGTACTCGCTATGTCAAATCCACCACCAACGACTCCACCAACAACTGGAATAACTTTTCCTAAATTCACTATTCCTTTTTCTCCAAATTTCGTAACAAAACGGAATCCTACTTTTTTATTTATTGCTGTAAGAGTTTTTCCGGGAATCTTTTTTATCATTGAAATTCCCAATTTCTCTCCAAATTTAACTCCTGCCTGTTTTAAAATATCTGTCATTGCTGATCCAGTTAAACAAACAAAGATAAATGTTTGCACTTGATCTGAATATATATCATATCCTGCCATTTTCGCAATCGCACAACACATCCTTAATTGTACATATATAACACTTGTAATATTGGCAGGCAATGCAGCAATCAGCGTCGCAAAGCCTCCAAATGAAGTCAAAAATCCTGAAGTTCCACATTTCACGATTGAATTATTTATTAATGATTCAGCCGCTTTTTCTACATCTTCATTTTTATCTAAATAATCTTTAACTAAGTCATCTATTGGTAATGATACTTTAGGAATACCGTCAATTGATTTGATATAAAGTGTATTTAGAATTTCCATCATTTGTTGTTCTGTTAAATTCACTTGTATTTTTTCTACTTTTTTTGAAGCTTTAGATACAGTATTCTTCGTTTCATCTACAAAATTTTTTGCTTCTGGTATTATTTTTTGTGTTGTGAATTCTTTTGTTTCATCAATTGTTTTTTCACAAAAGGAACAGCTTTTTCTTTTGCTGTTTTAATTAAATTACTTCCTGTATTTATAATTTTCTTTTTCTCACTGTTCATTTGAATACTCCCTATCATAAGATAAAAGACTGCTTTAAAGGCAGTCCATTCTAAAATATTAATAACTCCCGCATATTAAATTTACATCAAACAAAATGTTTTGAAAATAAGAATCAAAATGTGTAAATTGACAATTCATTCTTTTTAATCACATCACATCCGCTAACATCTGCAAAACACGAGAATTGACATCTAAATAATATTGTAGCTCTTCATCATTTAAATCTTCATCTTCCCATTCTTCAAAAGATTCATCCATTTCCTCTAATTCATCAATCAATTGATAATATTTCGTCAATATTGTTAAATCAGCACTATCCTCATCAAAATTCTTTAAAAAATCGCAATATTCCTGATAAAATGCTTCATACGCATCCATAGCTTCCTTAAATTCTGGACGTAGACCAGTCATTGAAGTTTGGTCAACCTCTACTTCTTCTGCTTCTTCCTCAACAATTTCTTCCTCTTCTTTTCCTATATTTTTGATCAGTTCCTCTACATTTTTATTTTTATTATAGAAACCTGAACGGACCGCACTTGCCTTATCATACAGATCTGAATACGTTTTATCCTGTAGATCATACATATCATCGTATGCTTTATCGTGTGCATCATACATTCCATCGTATTCTTTATCATATTCATCATAGGATAAAGTTGATTCATATCCTTCTTCCAATGCATCGTCCCATGCTCTGTAAAGATCTGTGTAGGCACCACTCCACTCCTGATACCAGTCTTCCAGACCATCTTTCCATACATATCCCCAATCATCCATTTTATCTTGCCAATCGTCTTTTTCAGATAATCCCTGGCTGGCAACACATTTAAAATAATCAATGGAGATGGTTTCAATTTTTGAATATAATGTCTTTGATTGTGCTAAACTGTCTTTATAGAAATCAGAAATCGATGTTTTATTATTTGTAAAAGATTCATACGTATCTCCAATTTTATCACACAGCTGCTCTGTTTTTTCTTCTAATTCGACAGTCTGATCTTCTACTTCTTTTTCAATCGCATCCAACATACTTTCCAGATTATTTGAATCATAGGATACTTTAGAAACAGAATCTTTCGAGCAGGCTATAAGGGAAAAAGACATTCCAAATACAATCATAAACGTTACTAACTTTTTCATATAATTTCCTTCTTTCTTTAAGAAAATTGTATAAAATCACGTTAACGTTATTTCAAGCAAAAATTATTCTTTCCATTGAAAAGATATATTCGGATAATCACTTAATATAGAAGAAAGAATCGTTTCTGCATTGGATTTTGCTAAATCCAGTACGCCCTTTTCAATTGCACATTTTTTCATTTCTTCTTTCAATACTTTTTGAGCTTCGTTTAAATCTTCCAGTTGAATCGGATTAAAAAGATTATTATTCTGTTCTAATACCTCAAAAGAATCATTATCAATTTCAATACCTGTTATTTCTACAGCTGGCAATTTAACCACAATAAAATCTCCCTTTACATAGACTTCTGCTTTTGATAGATCTTTGATTCCTGCTTTTACGATGCCATCATAGGATATAATAAAACTTTTTTCTGTCAAAGGAATATTCCAATCCCATTTTTCAATTTTAATTGAACTGGATTTAGTTAATACATCTGTACATAGATAACTGCCTGTATTTAATTCCGCTGTTGTTTCTAATTTTTCTTTAATGACTTCTATATTTTTTTCACTTGTGGTCGTAAAAGAAGGAATATTATCGGATATAAAATGACGATACCCCCAAAAGCCTAAACCACCAATCATACCTATGATAACCACTACAGTTAATATTTTTATGATAACTCCCTTAAAAATATCTTTCATAACTTTATCCTTTCTATAATTTTAAAGAAAAATAGAATTTTTCTACATAATTATTATCGATTGCCTGTTTTAATTCTTTATAATATTTACTTGTCTGAGGAATATCATTTAATAGTTCAATATTCCTGTCTTCAAGCCTTTTTATAATATTTTTTGATGGAATGGAATCACTTTTTCTTGAGTTGTTTGATTTTGATGTAATCACCAGATTCCATATATCATCACTGTACATAAAAGACCATGGAATTACATGATCTAAAGAGATTTCATTTTCTTTTAATGAACTTCCTGTATAAAAATCAATAATCTTTCCCTGCTTCATTTGAAGTAACAGGATATCTTTATATTTTGTTAAATTATTTCTTCTGATTTTTTCATCAGATATTCCTTTAACCTTAGAAGCTATTTTCGGACAATTATTGAATTTCTCTAATAATTGAGCCCATCGATAATTTAACAGTTGAGACAATACAAAGGCATATTCATGCAGATCCATAATCTGTCCTTCTGTAAAAATAATTTCTTTCTTTTTTAAGTCTAAACGATAAATATCCAATGATTTTCCATTCACATTCATAAAACGCCACGAAACATCATGGGTTAATGTATTTGCGATTTTTTGAATTTTCTTCTGATAAAATACAGGATCCTCTTTTAAATATATCTCGGCTTTATCAAACCAGATTGGAATTTTTGAATTTCTTTTCTGCTGCACATAATCAATGCATTTTTCAGTTTCCTGAACAATTATTGGCTTCTTTCCAGGACTTTGTTTCAAGTGAAAAAAATCAATCTGATTCCAGTAATATTTAAGCATCTTACAGGCAATCTTTTCAAAGGTTATGATTCTTTGAATTGTTTTTTCTTCCACTATACATTCCAAAATAGCTCTTCCCCAGGCCAATTTATATGTATTATCATTATTCATATTTTCAATGATCATCAACCATTGTCGAATATAATCACTCATAAGTATCCTCTACTGACTCCAGAAAAATACGTTTCTCAAATTTACCATTTCGAAAGGCTTTCTGTTCCTTTTCTTTTAATACTTCTTCTTTCGATAAATGGAAAGTATCCATTATGGCATCTACAACTTCCCATACGTCCGCAATTTCTTTACAGATTTCTTCTTTAGACACTGCCTGACATACTTCATTAGCTTCTTCTAGAAGTTTTCTTTTTAATAATTCCTTATAATCCTGTTCCAATAAAATTTTTGTCTTGCATATCTTCTGATCTTTTAATATGATGTCTGGTATTTTATCTCTAACTAATTTATTATATATTTTTTTCATAGTGTTCCTTCTTACATTATTATTTTATTTGTCATGATCTAAATATACAATATGTTTTTTATGACATTTACATTGACAAAATAAAAGATATTCACATGAATATCTTTTATTTTACTTTTTTAAAACCATATAAATCTAGACTGTTCTGTACCAGAAACTGATTCTCTAATGTTGCATATTGAAAGAATTCATCAATTGTATTATAAATATGATCTTCAAATTCTATTCCTTTTTTATAGAAATGAATCTGATATACAGTGTCTTTATGTTTAAATTCTATTACCCATTCTTTTTCTGGAATGAAATATAAATCAAATAAATCAAACTGTTTCCAATCCCATTCTTTTACTTCATACAACAACAGAATCAGTTCTTTCATTAATTTTAAATCCGATTCTGAATTCATAAATAGGATTCGCTGTTCTAAAAATTTCTTTGCGTAGTTTAATGTTTTTATTATGGATTTTCTGTTTTCTTTTGACAGATCGTTTTGAGCTTTTCGTATAAATATTTCCGGTAACGGTTCTTCTAAATAATGCTCCTTCTTAATTTTGTGAAACAATTCATCAATAAATTCAGAATATTCTTTATCTATTTTATATTCTCCCTTTCGAATCAGTTCTGATAACTGATAACCACATTTCAGGCTCCCATATTTATATCCTTCTAAATACAGATTTCCTGCTTTCTGTATATCTTTTTTTAATGAATAACCATTTTCATAAAGATTTCCCATTTTCTCATAATAATCTTTAAAATGATACGTTTGAATCCAGTCATAATAATATTTCGCAAGTTCATAATTTCCAGATTCATAAAATAGATTTGCACAAGTTAAAACCAATGTACTGTCTTTTTCTTTCCATAACAGATCATCTAAAAATTCAATTGTCTGATTATTCTGTTTTTTATTCTGATTGCATGCATTCACAAGTTCAATTATTTTATTACGATTCATATATTTTATTCCTTTCAATAAGATGATATATTTTTATTGTAGATTAAATGGAGATAAGTGATGAAAAAAATAATATTAAGAGCCGATGATTTAGGCTTTTCACAGGGAATTAATTTTGGAATTGAAAAATCTGTTAAAGAAGGACTGATTCGTTCAATCGGAATTATGGTAAATATGGAGAATACTGAACATGGTTACAATTTAATAAAAGATACAAATTGTTGTTTAGGTCTCCATACTAATATTTCTGCAGGAAAACCTCTATCAAATCCTGAACTCATTCCATCGTTAGTCGACAAGAATGGAAACTTTCGCTCAAGCAAAGAATATCGAAAAGCATTTCAGGAAGGATATGACTTTGTGGATTACAGGCAGGCATGCATTGAAGTAGAAGCACAATATCTGAAATTTGTTTCTTTAACAAATCAGAAACCGCATTATTTTGAATGTCATGCCGTTCAGAGTGAAAATTTCTTTAAAGCTTTAGAAACCATTTGTGAAAAATATCAATGTGATTATCTTCCTGCCTGTTTCAATGGCCCAGTACTATTTAAAAATACAAAATTATATCCAGTATTAGAAGCATCCAGACCCGATTATGATCCTTATAAGTCATTTAAAGAAGCCTGCCTAAAAAATTATTCAGATGGTTACTGTATGTATATCTGTCATCCTGGTTATTTAGATGCCTATATTTTAAAACATTCCTCTTTAACCCTGCCACGCCCTTTTGAAGTAGAGATGGTCTGTTCCGATTCAATCAAAGAGTTTTGTAGAGAACAAAATATTGAAATTATTACATATGATGATCTATGATTTACGGATCACACATCTGACAGGGGTTATATCCCCTTTTTATTAAGTCTTCTTTTGATTCATTTGTATACAGTTTGTTTTCTTCTTTCATCATTTGAACTCCAGAACAGTCAGGACGATGAATTTTCTTAGAGTTTTTATTACATATAAATTGATAGTTTTCTTGATCTTCTTCCAATTGTTCTCCAGAAATAAAACTTTGGCAAGGTTCTACATTAAAATCAATATTGGTCCCATCACTTTTTAAAATAATTTCATTCTGAAGATCTGTACGATACAAATCTGTATTTTTTAACAGATCTAATACTTCCTGATCTGGATGACCATAGATATTATTTTTCCCACAGCTGATAATCGAACAGGATGGATCCAATTTTTTAAAA
This sequence comes from Floccifex porci, assembly GCF_009696175.1. Classification (GTDB taxonomy): domain Bacteria; phylum Bacillota_I; class Bacilli_A; order Erysipelotrichales; family Erysipelotrichaceae; genus Floccifex; species Floccifex porci. The sequence goes on along the minus strand of NZ_VUMM01000024.1, from coordinate 9,548 downwards.
AAAGAGGAAGAAACCGAATATTTTGATCCATGATGAGAGACAACATAAACATCACTTTGAATCTCTTCCAACGCTTCCAAAGATCTGCTGGAAGCATCTCCACATAAAAAGTAATGCGTTTTTCCAAATGTAATTCGTATACACAGACTCTGATCGTTATCGTCTTCTGGATGAATAACAGGCCCAACAATTTCAAATGAAGCATTTGATAAATCATAACTATCATATAAAGATGGATGGATTTCATTCTGTACTTTATTTTTAAAAGATCGATAGATCTTTGAATCTGTCTGATAATCAGGGTCTAGAACACAGGACACGTCAAATACATTCAGAATACCGACCAGACCACTAATGTGGTCACTGTCATAATGAGAAGCAATCACATAATCAAAATTATCAATTCCCAATTTTTTACAGTAGGAGACCACATAACGGGATGAATCTGCAGGTCCACCATCATATAAAAGGAAATGATTATCACAATTTACCAGTACACAAAGTCCTTGTCCTACATTCAATATATGCATTTCAAAAATAGATGATCTTACATCGTTAAAAACACATCCATATAAAAATAAAAAGAAAATAATAAAAATACTCAAAATCTTTTTCATGTCATTATTTTATCATTTTTATATCTTTGTGTTATGATAAATCTATGAAAACAATAGTTATAGGTGGTGGTCCAGCAGGCATGATGGCCAGCTGTGTACGCTGTGAATTCAGTAAAGTTCTTTTATTTGAAAAAAATAAAGATCTGGGAAAAAAACTTTTACTGACTGGGCATGGACGCTGTAACGTAACCAATGATTGTGATACAGCTTCTTTTATAAAAAAAGTAAACTCCAATGGAAGATTTCTAACTTCTTCTTTAAATCAGTTTAATTCTCAGGATTTTATTTCCTTTTTACATAACATGAAAGTGGATACAACCCTTGAAGACAATCATCGTGTTTTTCCTGCTTCTCAAAAGGCAGAAACCATTTTAAATGCATTCAAACAGAAACTGTCAGAAAAAAACATTGAACTTCATTTAAATGAAGAAGTTCTTTCTCTGATTATTGAAGATTCTGTCTGTAAAGGCATCCGTACAAAAGATACAGTTTATTATGCAGACTGCATCATTCTATGTACAGGTGGAATGAGTTATCCTTCTACTGGAAGCAATGGAAGCGGATATGAGCTGGCAAAACAGGCCCATCATACCATTGTAGAATGTAAACCTGCTTTATGTGCTCTAAATATCTCTCAGAACTGGGTAAAAGAATGTATGGGTATCACTGTGAAAAATGTAGAATTGAAACAGAATAAATTAAAGGTGAAAGGAGATCTATTATTTACTCACTTTGGAATCAGTGGTCCTATGATTTTAAATTATTCTTCTCAAATTCTAAGAGGATCCATTCATCTCGATTTTTTGCCTCAATATACTTTTGAGCAGCTGGATGAACTGTTCCGTAATGAATGGAATCATACAAAACAAATTCAAAACGCAATGACCGATCTTCCATTAAAAGTCTGGTCAAAATTTCTGGAACAATGCTCCATTCCTAAAACAGTACAGGCTTGTCAAATTTCTAAAAATCAGAGAAGAAAACTGGTAGAAGCCTGTAAAAATCAGATTGTAACTGTAACAGGTCCCAGAAGTTTTAATGAAGCCATGGTCACTAAAGGAGGTATTCTGACAAAGGAAATCAATCCGAAGACAATGGAATCCAGAATTTGTAAGAATTTAAAATTTGCTGGAGAAATCATTGACGTTGATGCTCAAAGCGGAGGATACAATCTGCAGATTGCCTGGACAACGGGGTATGCAGCTGGAAAACTATAGTGGATATCCGATTAAAATATAAACGATTTTTATCTTTCTGTCATGCAACTTATAGGTGCAAAAAAGTCTATGCATAAGATTAGACATAGACTTTTTTTACGATTGATTTTCCTTTTTTAACTTTTCCGAAATCAATAAAGGGAATTGTTTTATTAATAGGCTCGCTCACAATTAACATAGTCGTTGTATCGTATCCCTGTTGCTTTACTGCTTTCAGATCCAGTCTGACAACTGTCTGACCAGCCTTCACATCCTGGCCCTGCTTAACATACACCTTGAACCCTTTGCCGTTCAGTTCAACCGTATTGATTCCTACATGAACCAGAATTCCCGTTCCATCTTTCATGCGAATCATAAAGGCATGACCCGTTGGAAACATCACTTCTACTTTTCCTGTTACAGGAGACACAATTTCTCCTGAATCCAGTATAAAACCAATTGTCTGTCCCATCATCTGCTGTGAAAAAACAGCATCCTTTATCTGATCTGGACAGATCATAGTTCCTGAAGCCAAAGCGACTATATCCAGATCCTTGTCTGACTTTTTTTTATGATTTGTAAAAAATCCCATGATAAACCTGCTTTCTTATACAGATATTTTATATCAGAATGTAAGCCATTTCACTAAAAAAAGAAATGGCTTTTAATCTTTTGTAAACCATTCCTTTTTCCCATCATTGTATACAATCTCTACTTTGATTTTTTTATTGATGATTTCCAGCACCGCATAACTGCCTGGTGATTTGCTTCTGGAAAACCATATAGATCCTGGATTGATCAATGTAATATTCTGCTCTCTTTGAACTTCTGCAACGTGTGTATGTCCAAAACAGACAATATCACAATGATGAATCAATGCATCATGAATCAGGCTCTGGTATCGATACATTTTACAGTTATGAGAGTGCATGACCAGAATTCGATGATTGCCTTCCAGATCTAAAATTCGATATTGTGGAAGTTTAGGATCATAATCACAATTTCCACATACAAAAAGCCAACCTGGATAATCATCTGCATTGTCTTCCAGATCCCCGCAATGCACAAAATAATCAGCATCCTTGTATTGATTCTGTAATTCATTTAAACATTCGTTATGATAATGGGTATCACTAACTATAATAACTTTCATAATGAACTAAATTCCATTTCTTCCATACATAAATTCGATTTAAACATTTTTTTCGCATTCTTTTTTCCCACATATCGAAAAACATAAGGATTATAGGCTTTCCCACTCTGTTCCTCTTTATCTTCTTTAAATCGCATCACAAAACCATAGCGATACGAATTATCCATCAGCCATTCTAAAGTCTCTAAATTCACAAATTCAACAGCTGTTTCTTCTGATGAATTTAATGAATCCAGATAAGGTATCAGCCATTGGCTCAATCCTGAAATAATAATGGAATAACCCAGCTGCATTTCATTCTGTCCAGCTGTTGACATATATAAATCTGCATAGTCTGGATACTGTTCTTTAAACCCATTATACTGATTTAAAATTGTTTCATAGTCTTCATATCCTCTTTCAAATGTCAACTCTTTTCCCAATACCTTTTTATAATCCTCGCACATTGCCTTTAAATCTTCTAAACAGGCCTGCTGTATAAAAATATTCTGAAAGGATACGACTTCAGGTTTATATTTATAAATTGTCTGTGTACTGTTTAATATCACAAATGGATCGGACAAATCGGAAACCAGTTTTAAATTTTCATTTAATACCCACTCGGTTTCATAAAATGTAATCAAATCTATATAAGAATAATATTTTAACAAATCAGGCAGTGTCTTTAAGGAAAAATGAGAACGATATCGATTCACAAAATTGATAATGGATTGATTATCACTGTTTTGAGCTTTTTTTGCAGCTGAATACAACAATGCATTTCGCATCTCAAAACCATCCAATTCTATAAAATCCATAAACTGCTCTGGTCTGATCTGCTGATTGATCATATAGTTAATATCATCACTATCCAGATATTTTAATAAAATATCACGATTATCATCATTTACATATGGATATCTTGCTAATTCATCATAAGACTGATTCATTCTTACATAACATAAAACCGCTATACAGAAACAAACAACAATGAGAATGATACGAGCCAGATATGTTTTCTTATCTAATTTCAAAGGAACACCTCTTTTTTGATTATATCACATTTCTTCATGTAATTTATCATATAAATTACTTGCCACTTCATAAGGAACAATTTTAGACAGTTCTTCAACAGAAGCCGATTTCATCTGTTTTATCGATTTAAATTCTTTTAATAATGCCTTTTTTCGTTTTGGTCCAATTCCATTAACAGAATCCAGAATAGATCTTGTCATAGCTTTACTGCGAAGATTTCGATGATAAGATATCGCAAAACGATGCACTTCATCCTGCATTCGTGTCAAAAGAAAAAATAGCGGGTCCTGTTTGGATAATTCAATTTCATGCAGATTTTCATCCATTAATGCTCTTGTTGTATGTTTATCATCTTTTACCAGCCCCATGATTTGAAAAGGCAGATCCAGCTGTTCTTTTATTTCTTTTGCTGCCTGTATCTGCTGTTTTCCACCATCAACCAGTAGAAGATCGGGCATTTTTTTCTGTTCCATCAGTAAACGAAAATATCGACGATACACAACTTCCTTCATGCTGTCTACATCTGACTTATATTCTTTTAACTGATAGTGACGATATTGTTTCTTATCTGGAAGTCCATCTTTATATACGACCAGACCACTAACATTATGTGTACCTGAAATATGAGAATTGTCAAAAAGCTCAACCGTATTGATCTTCTGATGGCAGATCCGATTCAAATGTTCATTGGCATCAATTAAGTCCTGTTCTTTTCTTTGAATCAGTGCAAATTTCTGTTCATGTGCTTCTTTCGCGTTTTCAATCACTAGATCCAGTAAATATTTCTTTTCTCCCTTTGCTGGAACTTTAACCTTGGTCTGTAAAGAAGATTCTAATATTTCCACTGGTGTTTTTTCTGGTACCAGTATTTCTTTTACTACTGGATGGCTTTGATAATACTGCATGATATAACTGAGAAATGCCTCCATACTATCTTCATATACAGCCTGTACCTGATGACTTCTTCCAATTAATTTTCCTTTTCGTATAAAGAAACCCTGAAAAGAAATATATCCTTTATCTTCATAATATCCAAATACATCCCTGTCTTTTCCATCTTTAAAGTCAATCAGTTGTTTTTCTTCAATATGATGAATCGCCTGAATGGAATCCAGATATTGTTTTGCTTTTTCAAACTGAAGATTTTCACTGGCTTTCTGCATTTTTGATTCCAGTTCACTTATAATTTCTTTTGTATTTCCCTGCAGAAACTGTTTAATTTTCTGTTTTATTTTACCATTTTCTTCTAAATCAATTTCATGAATACAAGGTGCATTGCACTGATGCATATGATAATATAAACAGGCTTTTTTAGGAATATGAACACATTTTCTTACAGGAAATAAAGTATTGATGATCCGTACCATTTCGGTCGCACTTTGTGCATTTGGATAGGGTCCAAAAACCATATCTTTCTTTTTTTGTGGATTTCGTGTTGTGTAAACACGAAAATATGTTTCATTTGTTAATACAATATAGGGATAAGAAGAATCATCCATTAACATAATATTGTAAGGAGGCCGATATTTTTTAATCAGGTTGATTTCCAGTAATAATGCTTCTTTTTCACTGGAAGTCTTGATAAATTCAAAATCATAAATATGAGATACAAGCTTTGTAGTTTTATAATCATGAGTCCCGTGAAAATAAGAGCGAACCCGATTCTTTAATACTTTGGCTTTTCCAACATATAAAATATTCTGTTCTTCGTCTTTCATTATGTAACAGCCAGGATCATCCGGTAATAATGCCAGTTTATCCTGCAATAATTCTGAAATTGCCATATTCCTCCTATTTTAATAATACAATGGTGGCGCCTAATCCACCTTCATTAGGACCCGCACTCATTTTTGAGACAACCATTGGATGCTTGTCCAGATCTTTCCATACCGCATTGCGCAAAGCTCCTGTTCCCATACCATGAATAATTCGCACCTGTTTTACTTTATGATAGACAGCCTGATCTAAATATCGATCCAATTCATTGATTCCTTCTTCAACTCGCATACCAATTAGATTAAGTTCTAAAGGAAAACGTGAAAAAACAGGTTCCTTACTGCTTTTCTTTTTTGGGACGGTAACATTTGGTCGTTTAATTTTCTTTAAACGATTGCATTTTACTTTCATCTTCATTCCATTGACAAGAATTAACGCTTCTTTTTTTCTTATATCAATAATTTCTCCATGTGAATTTAAATTTTCAATCTGAACATAATCTCCAATTTTTAAAGTAACATCCTCATTTTTTTCTTCTGTTTCAACATTTTGAAGAAGATGAATCTGATGAAGAGCCTGACTTTGTTCATGTGATTTTATATTCGATCCTTTTTTTAGATTCCGAATGATTTCACTGGCTTCTTTCTCTTTTTCTTCCAGCATTGAATTTAAACGATCTTCATACTCCTCCTGAAGATCCTTATTTTTCTGTTCCCATTTCTGTTTTTCTTTATGAGCTTCTTTCTGAATCTGATGAGCCTGTTCAATCATTTTACGGAATCGTTCTTTATCAATCAGAACATCATTCTGCAGCTTTTCCAGTTTCTCAAGCTGTCTTTGAACATCCTGTTCATTCTGTTCTTTTACCTGACTGGCCCGATCCAGTATTTCTTTTTCTAAATGATAATTGTTCGCAATCGCAAAGGCATAAGATGCTCCAGATACTCCCTGAATGTATTTATATGTAGGTCTAAAAGTAGCACTATCAAATTCTACACTGGAAACCAGGACCTGGTCATTGGCTTTTCCAAAAGCCTTTACTTGTGAATAGTGAGTAGAAGTAATAACCATACAGCCTTTCTGAATCAGATATTCTAAAATAGAAATCGCAAGACTGGCTCCTTCTAATGGATCGGTTCCGTTTCCCACTTCATCCAAAAGCACAAAAGACTTTGATGTACAATGATGACAGATGTTTGAAATCTGTGAAATGTGAGAAGAAAAAGTCGATAAATTATTTTCAATGGACTGGTTATCACCTATATCAAACCATAAAGAATCAAAATAAGGGATCCAGGCACGATCACATAAAACAGGAAAGCCTGCATGAGCTAAAGCAACAAATAAACCTATTGTTTTTAAAGTAACCGTTTTACCACCCATATTAGGACCCGATATCATCAGACATTTCTGTTCCTGTTTTAAGGAATACGTATTGCTTATACATTTTTTAGGATCAATCAAAGGATGTCTGGCTCTTTCTAATAATATATTTCTTTGAGACAGTCTTATAACAGGAATACATCCTTCTCTTTCTATGGCCCATTTTGCTTTACTGAACGCAACATCGAGTAAAGTCATCGTTTCCAGATTAGAAAGAATGATTCGATCCTGACTGGCAACCTGTAAAGATAATTCCATACAGATTCTATGGATTTCTTCTTCGATTTCTCCTTGTACCTGGGCAATTTCATTATTCAGAGCTACAAAGCACTCAGGTTCAACATAGCTGGCCAATCCAGATTGACTGGATGCATGAACCATACCTCCAAAACGATTTTTATCCTGATTTTTTACTAAAACCGACAAGCGCCCATTAATAGTCGTACTCATCGATTCCATCAATGAATTTGCATTTTTTTTTATAAAAAATCTGGCTTTTTCATTTAAAGTCAATCTTGTATCCACCAGTGTTTTATACAATTGTTTTAATTTTACAGTAGCATCATTTTTTACATTTCCGGTCGCATCAATTTTTGATTGAACAGACTGTATTAACGCGTTGCAGGAATCCATTGATTCTGCCAGATCCTTTAATAAAATTGTATCCGTTTTTAATAAATATTCTTTACATTTCTTAACTGAAACTAAAAAAGAGGCAATTTCAAGCAGTTCCATTGGAGTGCATATCATTTTTTTCTTTGTTTTTTTTACAGACTGGGAAACATCTATACATCCAGAAAAAGAAACCGTTTCTCCTTTCTGAATCAGATTCATCGCTTCTTTTGCCAGATCCAATCGATTCTGTATTTCCATACGATCTTTTAATGGATATGAATTTAATATTTTTTCTATGGAACAGCTAAAAGATGCATAATTTCCTATTTGTTCCAGTACACGATCAAAATCAATCGCCTGATTTAATTCCGGATTCATCTAACCATCCTCCTATATAATTTAATGGGGTATTTTCAATAAAATCTTTCCCTTGTGAAAAGAAAGGCAAAGAACAGATAAATACCACTAATATCATAAAACAGAAAGCTTTTAATGCCCCTGTACACAATCCAAAAAACTGATCTGTCTTTTTCAGTTTCGTTTTATGAATTCCTTTTTTTATCATATTTTCAATCAATGTATAAATACATTTTGAAAATATATAAAGAATAAAAAACCATAATATACGATTTAAAAAAGAAATTGATAAAAAAGGTATCATGTAAGCCATTTTTTCTGAAAAATAAAAGGCAATAAAAAAGGAAACAAAACATGCAAACAGATCCAGTATCTGTAAAACAAATCCTTTTTTATATCCAGAAATAAGCATACATATACAAATAAATATTAAAATTCCAAAATATATGGAATAGGCTTCAATACTAAATGTCATATGCGTATTTTACCATTTTTTTTGTCTATGATACAATATATGCATGAATGAAACCAAAAAGATGTCAAAAAATGAAATCGATTCATTAAAAGAAAAGATGCAACCTTATATTTTAAAAGAAAGTCAGCCTCCTTATACTTATTATCAGATTAAATGCCAGGAATGCACCATTACAGCCTACACCAGTGGAAAAGTAGTATTTCAGGGACAGGATCTTTCCTGGTTAAAAAAAGAAGAAAAACCTCTTAGGCAAATTTTTCCTCAGGCAGGAAGTGATGAAGTGGGTACAGGAGATTATTTTGGACCCGTTGTTGTAGCAGGGTGCATTCTCAATTCTGAAAACCAGGCTTTCTTATCAAAATATCCGATTCAGGATTCAAAACAATTAAGTGATCTGGATACAAAAAAACTGGCAAATATTATAAAAGAGAACTCAAAATATTCAATCTGTATCTGCTCCAGCTTAAAATACAATCAGGTGCATGAAAAACACAATATGGTAGACATAAAATGTCTTCTGCACAATCAGGTCTATATCAATCTGATGCATAAAGGTTACAGTCTTCCTGATTTTATTGTGATTGATCAGTTTACCCCTGAAAAAAGCTATTATCGCTATTTAAAAGACGAAAAAGAAGTCATTCAGGGAATTCATTTTGAGACTAAGGCAGAGAATAAATACTTATCTGTTGCCTGTGCTTCTATTTTGGCTCGAAATGCTTTTCTGGAAGTCTGGGAGCAGATGGAAAAAAAATACCAGTTTTCATTTCATAAGGGAGCAGGTCCGCAAGTGGACCAGTGTGCCAGAAATTTTGTAAGGCAATTTGGACAGGATGAATTAAAAAATGTATGTAAGCTTCATTTTAAAAATACTCAAAAAATATAAAATCCTCACTTTGATATGTACCCAATATTCTGGACATACGTTAATTTGAATTGAGTTTAACACATGGATGTTTCTCTGTATACAACAGGAGGCATCCATTTTGTTTTGGATTGAATTCTTTTGTTGTTATAGTAAT
>NZ_VUMM01000023.1 GCF_009696175.1 Floccifex porci | reverse complement strand
TTACTATAACAACAAAAGAATTCAATCCAAAACAAAATGGATGCCTCCTGTTGTATACAGAGAAACATCCATGTGTTAAACTCAATTCAAATTAACGTATGTCCAGAATATTGGGTACATATCAGAATCGGTATATTTTTTTAATACATCATAATTCGCCCACTGATCTTTGCTTCCTGAAAAAATAAGATCTTCTTTTTTAATATAGGGCATGGTATCTTCTAAAGGCGTAAAATAAATATTCTTTTGAATTTTATATTCCTTTGCCAGTCTTGCTGCACAATAGGTACCAATGCTTTTTGATACAAATAATGTGGAAGAATCCACTTCTTTCATTTGTTCTTTTGCCTGCTGAAACGCTTTTTCTTCTGATACTTGTATATCAAAATCCAGATTCTTAAATTGAATCTCTATAATTTCATAATCTTTTAACAATTTCTTTGTATAATACAGTAAAGGTTTATCACAGTGATATCCGATTCCTGGAAATATATAAGCTTTTTTCATCTTATTCCCTCACATTCTTTATAAATGATTTCAATAATAATTTTAATATATCACCAATGTTCTTTTTTTCCTCTTCACTCAGATTTTTAATAGAAGATATAATTTTTCCTGTATTTTTATACAGTTCATCCAATGTCTGTGAACTTTCAAACAGTTTATAAATCGAATCAATAAATTGTTGTCTTTGCATCACATCCAGGGAAGCCACCCATTCCTTAACCGTTTCATCAATTAAAACACTGTCTTTTGTCAGACTTTCACTTTGTATCAATGTATTTTGAATCACCTGCCACGAATAAAGATCGTGCTGTAATATTCCATTATTTGTACTTTTCACAATCTGATGATTTTCTTCATGTTCCAGCAGCATTCCTACAATAGAACTTTGAGGAATATATGTACATATAATGGATTCAATGTTTAAATAAGACGGTTTTTTAAAAAAATCCGATTCAAATCCTGGACCATCAAAATTATAAATATTCAGAATTCGTTTCTGAATTTTTTTACTGTTTTCAACACCTGCATAAATGGCAAGATTTCCTCCTTTAGAGTGTCCCGTTAATATAAATTTTCCTTTTAAAGAATTCATCACTTCTTTTAAATATATTTTTGCACTGACCTGTGAAGGAACCGGTGTCATAAATGTCATATTGAAATCCTCTTTCCATCCCACTATTGTACTATCGGTTCCTCGAAAAGATACACAATGCAGCCTGTCATGAATGGAAATTACTAAAGCACTGAACTGTTTCTGTTTATCCAATTCAATCTGATTCACATAAAAAGACAATTTCAAACCGGAAAAACGAACACTGTTTTCCAGTTCCTGAATCAAATCTATATCCTTTGACAACAACACTTTTTCTTTGCAGTCTGGATCTTTTAAAAATATTGAAATGGCTTTCGATAAAGAAATGGTTTCCATTGAATTCTGTGAAAGGATTCCATCAAAGGGAATATAAGACAGACGAGCCAGTATTAAAGCATCCACTTCATTAAATGGATCCTGTTTAAACGTCAGATCCTTTCTCCATTTTAAATAATCTAAAACATTTGCCATCTCATATAACCTTTCCCTGATATTGAGAGATTCCTCCAATATTTTTTATATTTTTATAACCCATTTCTTTCATCTTTCTGCAGGCTTTTTCACTGCGTGCTCCAGAAAAACAATACACAAAAATCATTGTACTTTTATCTTTTATTATTTCATTTACTTTTTCTATATCTGTCAGGCCAATATTGATACTTTCTGGAATATGAGACATTTCATATTCTTCTTTAGATCGTACATCCAGTAAAATCGCATTCTTTGTGTTTTGAAACTGAATCAGTTCTTCATTTATATCTTTACTTTTTCTAAAAAGTGACATAATGTATCCTCCTTGAGTTTTTTATATTACTTATTGTACAATAAAATAATGAAAAACAATCTATCAAACACCAAAAAGAAATCTGAAGAATTATTAAATGTGATTCAGGAAGAGAAACAATATTTAGATCAATTGTATTTAAATATGGCTAAAAATGAAATGGATGATATACAGGACCCCCATTTAAATCATGAAATCGATGTAGAAATTCAAGCTTTAGATCAAAGTACAGAAAATATTAATAAGGCTTTACTGGAAACAGAAAAGATGAAAGATGAACTAAAAGCTCGAAAAAAGGATACAAAAGGAAAATTGCCTTCCAATACAGAAATCGATTATGAAGAATCTTTATCCAGTCATTTTGCCAAAGGCATTAATTTTTATAAGATTTTACTTTTATTGATTATTGGTTCTTTTGCGGGAGTCATTATAGAAATGTTGTTCTGTCTGTTAAAAAATGGATATATTGAATCTCGTACATGTACCATTATTGGTCCTTTTAATATCGTATATGGAATTGGAGCGGTTTGTTTAAGTATCTTTTTATATAAATATCGAAATCGAGGGGTATGGCTTTCTTTTATTGGAGGTTTTGTTGTTGGTTCCATTGTTGAATATTTCTGCTCGTATTTTCAGGAACTTTTATTTGGTTCCACTTCATGGGATTACAGCCAGTTTCCATTTAATTTAAACGGACGAATCTGTCTACTGTATTCCATATTCTGGGGAATATTGGGAGTATTCTGGATTAAAGATCTATATCCTCTTATTTCTAAATATATTTTAAAAATATCCAATAAACTCGGAAAAATCTTGACCATTTCCTTTACTGTCTTTTTGATCATCGATTATGCCATCAGTGGCATCGTTGTGTATCGCTGGATGAACCGACAGAATGACATTCCAGCCAAGACATCCATCGAACAGAAGATTGATGAATATTATCCAGATGAAAAAATGGAAAAGATCTATCCAAATTTAGAATTTAAATAAACACCAGAATGCAGATTCCAATAATACCTATTGCCAGATTTTTACTGAAACGGTCCAGACGGATTTGAAGAGGTGTTTTCTTTTCTTTGATTTCATTCATCATTTGTGCAATTTTTCCAATTTCCGTATCCATTCCCGTTGCCGTTCCATTGGTTACAAAAGTGGAAGAATAAACCATGTTGTATCGATTGGCCAGTTCTGTTTTATTTTGGGACGTATGTCACTTTTACCAATACCATTCAGGCTTTTTATCGTCTGTTGAATCAGGAAGTAGATATTCTATTTGGAGCCAGACCTTCCATTGAACAGTATGAAATGGCAAAAGAAATGAATATGGGTCTGAATGTGGTTCCCATTGGTAAAGAAGCTTTTGTGTTCTTTGTACAGGAAGACAATCCCATTGATAATCTGACAAGTGATCAGATTCGTTCCATTTATCATGGAACGATCACAAACTGGAAAGAAGTGGGTGGAAAGGATGAAGAAATACAGGCGTTTCAGCGTCCTAAAAATTCTGGTTCACAGACTATGATGGAATATTTTATGAAAGATGTTTCTTTAAAAGAGGCAAAAACATATGAAACGATTGCTGCAATGGAAGGTGTAATATCAAAGGTGGCTCAGTATAACGATGAAAAAGGAGCTATGGGTTATAGTTTCCGTTATTTTATAGAAGTGCTTCAACAGGAAAAAAATGTTAAAATACTTTCAGTTGATGGTATATATCCTTCCATTGAAAATATTAGAAATGGAAGTTATCCACTGATTGTAGATGTTTGTGCCATTTACAATCGTTCAAATTCAAATGAAAATGTGAATCGTCTTATGAATTTTATCTTATCGAAAGAAGGACAGGCGATTGTAGAACAGACTGGATATAGTCCAATTGGAGGTTAATATGGAACAATTTAAACATTATCTGAATAAACTATCTCATATTATGGAACTGTTTGTGGCTCTTATTGTATTGTGTGCAATCATAGTCAGTATCTTTCATTTATATCAGCCTTTTATTGAATATGTCTTTCATGCCGAAAACAGTGAATATTTTATAGAATTTTTAACTCGAATTTTTAATATTGTCATTGGAATCGAATTTTTAAGAATGCTTTGTACAACGGATGTAAATACTGTATTAGAAGTAATCATCTTTGTACTGGCCAGACATCTGATCGTATATGAATTAAGTGCCATTGACAGTTTATTGACTGTTATTGGAATTGTAATCATTTTCTTAGTTAAGAAATATTATAATCAAAAGGAAGTTGAATCTTAAATCAAATTCTTCTATAATGAATCTTGTTTACAGAGTAGATATGTATGCGTATAGTGCCATATGAACAGGGAGTTGTCAGTGGACGAAAGCGAAGGCTGCGATATACATATCGATTCCCACTGTTGCAGGAAAAATTCAATCTCTTTTTCCAGGCAATAATGGAAAAGGAGGTTTTTTTTATGAATTCTGTACAAACAATAAAAGAAAGTACCAAAGAGTTAAAGAAGGTGTCCTCTTTAACCGGTACCGCTTTGTTTATGGCTCTAAAAGCCGTTGTTGCTCAATTTACCATTACTGTATCCAATGTACTGGAAATTGGCTTTTCATCGGTCGTTACCGGTGTATGTGCTCTTTACTATGGTCCTGTATTAAGTGGACTGGCTGGAATATTAGCCGATACCATTGAATACATTTTAAGACCAACCGGTCCTTACTTTCCGGGTTTTGCGATTAACGAATTTGTTGCCGGTTTTCTATTTGGATGTTTCTTTTATAAACAAAAAGAAATCAGCTGGAAACGCATATTGTGTGCACAACTTTCCGTATCCTTTATCAATAATCTATTATTAACTCCCTTATGGTTAAGTATGTTGTATGGAAATACATTCTATGCGTTATGGATTGGAAGAATCGGCATTCAGCTTCTACGTTTTCCAATAGATTTCTTCTTATTATTTATTGTGATCAAAACTGTAAAAAGAGTTCGCCCTAAATATTAGCGAACTTTTTTTTTAAGTTTCTATTTAAAGTAATATTTTCTTTCTAACCTGTGAAATAAAATATAAAGAACCACATATAAGCAAAGGTGTTTGAATTTCATTTATTATCTTTTCATACGAATCAATAACTTCTACATCGTGTTTTAAAAATAAAGAAACATCCGCTTTGCGATTGTGTTCAAAGTCACAAACCATAATATGACTGGAAATCTTTTTTAATTCTTCCAACATATCATCATATGGTTTATCTTTTAAAGCACTGAACAATACACTTAAATTTTTTATATCTTTACAAGAGTTCACCAATTCTTTGATTCCTTCTAAATTATGAGCTCCATCTAATATTATTAATGGATCTTTTCTTACAATTTCAAATCGTCCTGTCCAATGAAAATGTGACAGTCCCTTATATACATCTTCTTTTTTAAATTGAATATAATTTTCTTTTTTCAATACTTCTAAAGCCTGAATAGCTAATGATATATTTTTAGATTGATAAGAAGCATATACTGGAATATAAATATTTGAATAATCCATTACATTTAAATGAAGGCCTGAATCTATATAGGATTCTTCTTTTATAGCTGTATACATCTTTGTATGTTTCTGATGACATATATAACTAAACCAATCTAAACAATCTTTTCTTTTTTCCCCTGTAATAAATAAAGAATTCTTTTTTATGATTCCTGCCTTTTTCTGGGCAATTTCTAAATAGGTATTTCCTAAATAATCGCAATGATCCAATCCAATATTTGTGATAATAGATAATATAGAATCAATCACATTGGTCGCATCTTCTTTTCCTCCCATACCCACTTCATAAATCACAAAATCTGTTTTTTCTTCTATAAAATATAGAAAAGAAAGAAAAACTTCTGCTTCAAAACTGGATAATCCATACTGTTTCCATTCATCAAAATAAAGATTGATATACGATTCATATCTTTCCTGTGATATTTTCTTTCCATTGATCCGAATACAATCAAAATCCGATTCTATATTTGGAGAAGAATATACCCCTGTTTTATATCCTGCTTCCATTAAGATCTGTTCCATCGCATAAGAAGTAGAGCCTTTTCCATTGGTACCGGATATATGAATGCATTTCAATTGTTTCTGAATATTATTCTTTGAATTCATATATGTCTTAAATAACTTTAATGAAATCGGATCTTTTCCGAATACATGTCCTTTTGATAATTCATTCATTGTTTCTTTATAATTCATAGTTTAAGTATATCACTTCTAAATCAAATAAAAATAAGATATACTATATTTATGAATTACGGAAATATAAAATATTATGACATTGCCAATGGACAAGGTGTTCGAACTACATTATTTGTTTCTGGCTGTACCAATCATTGTTTAGACTGTTTTCAGCCACAAACATGGGATTTCAATTATGGCCAGCCTTTCACAGAAGAAACAGAAAAACAGATTTTAGATTCTTTAAAACCAGATTATATTCAGGGATTTACCGCTTTAGGAGGAGAGCCTTTTGAATTTGAAAATCAGAGAGGTCTTGTTTCTTTATTTAAACACATAAAGGAAACCTATCCAGATAAAACCATCTGGTGTTATACAGGTTTTATTTTAGATCAGGATCTATTGGATGGTGGAAAAAGACATTGTGAAGTAACCGATGAAATGTTGTCTTATATTGATGTACTGGTAGATGGTCCTTTTCAAAAAGATCTATACAATATTTCACTGGCATTTAGAGGAAGTGAAAATCAAAGAGTGATTGATTTAAAACAATCTTTAAAACAAAAAGAAGTTATCCTGTATATGGAATAACTTCTTTTTTATTATTTACGATTAAAATCATCTTCTACACGTACAACATCTTCTAAAAATGGCGTGCTTACTTCAATAAAAGTAGAATCTTCCAGTGCTGTTACACGATGTTTATACGTTGGAAGGGCGTGAATGATATCTCCTGGTACATATACATTCACTTCCATTTCCTTGTTTTCGTTATCTTCTTCTATCGATAATTTTCCTTTTAATACATAACTGTGTTCTTCTTTGAAATTATGATACTGTAAGGATGTACGACATCCTTTCTTTAAAAAGATTTCTTTTAAAGCATACTGATCCGTTACGGCGATCCATTTTTCATAACCCCAAGGTTTTTCTACATATTTTTCAAGTTCGGCTCTCATAATATTCCTTCCTATTCCATATTCGCATGTCTTCCAAACATAGTATCACTGTCTAAATTTCGTTTTTCCATCAGCATCATAATGGAAATGTCCATGAAGATACCTTCGGACTGTTCAAATAAAGAACCCATAGGCTGAATGGATTTAATATCTCCCTGTTTTGCGCTTTTTGGACTTGGTGCACTGATTTCAACAACTACATCCGCCAATTTGGCAATTGTGGATTCTGGATTGATTGTGATCAAAGCAATTTTCGCTCCGACTTCTTTGGCTTTATTGGCATGATTGACTAAACTTTTGGTTTCTCCAGATCCAGAACAGATTACCAGCAATCCATTTTCACGAATGTTTGGTGTACACGTTTCTCCGACTACATAACTATTGATTCCCATATGCATCAGACGCATCGCAAATCCTTTTACCTGGAATCCACTTCTTCCAGCACCAGCACAGAATACTTCCTGAGCCTGATCCACCAATTCTACAAATTCATTGGCTTTCTGAATATCAATTTTAGATAATGTATGATGAAGTTCATTTAATACCACACTGGCATAATCTCTATTGTTCATATTTCCTCCTATTTTAAGTGTTCTTTAATTTCTTTGGCATACGCACTGCGATCTTTGGCATTACAGATGGCTCCACCGACAACGACAATTTCGCATCCTTCCTGTACAATGGCATCCACTGTCTGCAGTTTTACCCCACCAGCCACAGCACTTTTCGCATTCTGAATAACACGATTTACCGTCTTTAAATCATCTAATGGATCTTGTCCTAAAGATTGAACATCAAATGCGGTATGTACGCAAATGTAATCCACACCCATCTGATCAATTTCTTTTGTTCTCTTTTCCAGATTTTCGACCGCAATCATGTCCACCATTACTTTTTTATGATGATTTGCAGCACTTTCGACAACCCCTTTAATGGTTTCATCATGACTGACTCCTAAAACAGTCACAATATCCGCTCCTGCATCAAAACATTTATCCGCTTCATATTTTCCGGCATCCATAATTTTGACATCGGCTAATACTTCAATGTCTGGAAAACGTTTTTTAAATTCCTTTACGGGAACCATTCCTTCTTCAATCACAAATGGAGTTCCCACTTCCGCAATATCCACCGATCCTTTGGTTTCTTCTAACAAAGCGATACAATCCTGTAAAGTTAACGTATCTAAAGCTACTTGTAATTTCATATTTTTTCCTTCTTTCGTTACCTAAATGATAATCGATTTATATAGAAAAACAATTGTTTATATTGGTTTTATAATAAATACAATGTTAAAATGTTGGTATTGAAACATAAATCAAACTTTTTCAAAGATAAAGGAGATAAAATGCCAAGAAACACAAAACAGAGAAGAGAAGAAATCTATCAGAAAATATTAAATGAAAACAGTGTAAGGATTACAGACCTGACTCATCAGTTTCAGGTCAGTTCAGAAACCATACGAAAAGATATTTCAATTCTAGAACAGCAGCAGCTGATTTCTAAAAAACATGGGATTGCGGAAATCAATCAGGATTATAACCAGCTTCCCTTAGATATTAAAATTGGAGAAAACAGCCAGCTGAAACAGAATATTGCGAAAAAAGCTTTAGACTATATTCAGGATCATTCCATTGTCTTTTTAGATCCCGGAAGTACCACTTTGGCTTTATGTAAATATCTGCCTTTAAAAAAGAATCTGACCATTGTTACCAATTCACTGGCCATTGCTCAGATGGTTTCCCAAACCAAACATGAACTGTTGTTTCTGGGTGGAAAACTTCAAAAGAAAGGAATGTCTATGATAGGGGTCTTTGCCTTACAGACTTTAGAGAAAATACAGATTGATACCGCATTTATGGGATGCGATGGTTTTTATCAGACTGGAGGTCCAACTACGTTTTCTTTAGAAGAAGTTTTAATCAAACAACAAGTTCTCACAAAATCCAAGCAGAAAATATTATTGTGTGACTCTACTAAATTTTCAAAACAGGGAACGTATACTTTTGCCAGATTTTCCGATTATGATGTTCTGATTACCAATCCTATCTCCAATGAACAAAGAAAACTATGCGAAGGTATAAAACGTATTGAAATTGCCAAATAAAAATAGAACTGAAAATTCAGTTCTTTTATTTTAAAAATAATGTCGGTATGGTTTTCTCATTGTATTGAGTAGAAATAATGCCAGAATCACTCAAACGAGAATAGACACCTGAAAACTGACCATTGTATACATACAATCCTGTTAAATTTGAATACATTTTAAATATATCATAATTTACCGGATCAATATTTTCACTTTTATAAGGTGTTATATACTGCTGGGCAATATAATCAAGATTTATGGAATCATAAAGAACTTTTTCCCATTCCTCCTGGCTTAAGTCAATGCCTGCCCATACTCCTTTGGAAGCATAGGAATCTTTTGGTTTTAAGATCCATTGATCTTTCTGATTGTGAATCTGCATACCGACTTCTTCTGTCAGATCGTAAGTTTTAGGAAGATGATCTTCTAAAAACTTTATTTCTTCTTTTGAAAAATAAGCCTGCATTTTCTCATTCATTAAAACCTGATTAATGCATTTATGATGAACTAGCTGTGTCTGAAAAGCTCCAATCAGTATTACTTTTTTATCCAGTACAGCCTGATAAAAATCATGAACTGATTCTAAATGATCCATAATATCTTTAGTAACCGCTCTTCGATAGATCACATCAATTCTTTTATTCGTCTTTTTCGAAATCAACTGATTTCCATCATATTTTAATTTTCGAATATCAATGACTTCACAGGAAATTCCTCTTTTCTGAAATTCTTTTTCAAATACATACAATTCACTTAAATAGGCATTCTCTAAAAAATCAACAATTCCTACATGTATATCTTTACGATGCTTACAATTTAAAAGAAACGCATCGATCCAAGATTGAATCAGTTCCATAATTTCATATTCAGGTTTATTATTCATAAATACATTATTTAAAGATAGAAATTCATTTAATTTATGATTTTCATTCATCGCACTGGTTCCATCGGTATTAAATTCACAAAAATAAAAGTCTTTGGTCATTTCATCATAAAATATATCAATACGACAGATAGGAATGCTTGTATCATAATCTGGTTCTAATAGAATCAATTCTTCCAGTTCTTTTGAAAAAGGAAATAAAGAACGGATAGAAGAATCGTTTCGATACGCTTTTATCACTTTTTCAAAAATCGTATATGTTTTTTCTACAATACATTTAAACCTTAAATAATCATTTCTGGTAAAAAATTTAGGGATCTGTAACGTTCTAGTGTAATTGTTTCCCCCTGCATTCAATTCACTGTTTTGAATACGATCTGTAATTCTTAAAGCACTTTCTTTTGTTTCTAGCCAATGTGATTTTATATATTCTTTATATTGTTGTTCAATTCTCATACATAGAAATATACTCTACTTTTAAAATGGAAACAAGAAAAATCCCATCTTTTCATCGATGGGATTATAAACTGTATTTTATTTATCAGAATAGAAAGAACCCATATAACGAATGTATTCGTCTTCTGTATGATTCTGTCTCCAGTTATCCAGATTTTTACGATTGTGCTCTCCTGCGATAACGGATAAATTCTTTCCTAAGTTTTCAAAAGCTTCGTCCGCAACCGCTTCTGGAGCCATAGCTGCTTTCATCACGGCTTCTCCAGCTGGTCCACCAGGTAAATTGCTTAATAAGCTTGGTGTAATGGTTGTTCCTAAAGTGATGACTTCTACATCTACATTTGTATTTTCACATTCACAGGCAACGGCTTCTGTTAATTTCAGAATATAAGATTTACCAGCTCCATATTGTGCATTCCATGGAGAAGAAGACCATCCTGTTAAAGATGAGATATTGATAATGGCTCCACGATCCTGTTTTGTGAAAATCTGTAAATAATGATAGAAACATTTTAAGAATGTTACTACGTTTACATTGATCATTTGTTGATGTTTTTCCCAAGGTGTATCCTGTAATTTTCCAAAAGTATGGAAGCAGGCAACATAACTCATGAATCCCATATCCAGATCTTTTGTTTCTTCAAAGATCTTGTCTGTACAATCATCCTGAGCAAAGTCTGCACGAATTACTTTTGTCTGAACTCCATATTGTTCTTCAATGGATTTTCCTAAATCTTTTAATTTTTCTTCACGACGTCCAACCAGAACAACATTCATTCCTTCTTTTGCGATTTTTTCCGCAAACGCTTTTCCTACCCCTTCTGTGGCTCCAAGGATAATACCCCATTCACCATATTTTTCTTTTAAATTCATTTAATATTCCTCCTGATTTTAAACACTAACCGTATTTTATCACACTAAAATATTAAATCAATAAATATGTAAACGTATTCACAATTCATCGCATGAAATACGAAGTACATCTAAAATTTTCCCATATTCCATTTGAATGACACAATAACTGGATGGTTTTCTTTTCCATCCTTCGATTTCCATTTCTCTTACTTTATATGGATTGCACGATCCAGGATTAATGGAATATCTTCCTTCTTTCTGTTTTACTTTAAATACATGGGTATGTCCCTGCAATAAACAATCGGCTTTCCATGCCTTTAAATAGAGAAAATCATCTTCATACAAATGATGTCCATGACAGGCAATAAAGGTAAGTCCCTGGTATTGAAATACAATTTCTTCTGGAGTCAAATCATTTGAACTTCGGTATTCAATATGAAGTCCATCATATGTTTTAGGTTTTAAATGATAATTGTAATCACAATTTCCTAATACAAATACAAACTGATCTCCATATTTTTCAACTTCTGATCTTGTCATTTGACAATCTCCTAAATAAATTTTAGGAGAATCTGGATACATTTCTTCTAAATAAGGAAATATATCTCTTCTTCCATGTGCATCACTAAATACTATCAGCTGTTTCATAATCTATATACAATTACACTCAAATCATCCGTATTATCCAATGTAGACAGATACGATTCTAATTTGTTTATGTCCTTTCTTAGTTTAAATATGATTTCTTTTTTATTTTTAAATTTAGACAGTCCATCACTTGATAATAATAAAACATCTCTTGATTTTAATCCTTTTTCAAAAGAAGGAAGATTCAGATTGTCTTTTATTTTAACAGGAACTTCACAAATGGATTCGGTAATGTTTTCATCTCCATAATCATTCTTCTTTAACAGTTCTTCCTGATGAAACAATGAAATTCTGATCATTTCACCATCCCCAATACGAAATAAAAATAGTTTATTTTCTTCTTTGAAATGAATCGCTCCTAATAAAGTAGAACCATAGGCAATTTCCAAAGGTATTTTTTCATCAATATAAGCCTGTGCATATTTTCTGGCTCGGGCCCATTCAAAAGAAGAAACAAAATGTTCTTTATGATACTGGTTTACTTTTTTTACCCATATTTTTTGAACCCGTTTTTCTCTTTGAATCAGATCTTCTTTCTGACTCGTTGTTTCTTTAAAACAGTCAATAAAACTTTCAACCGCCAGATATGAACCAATATCCGATCGAAAATGTAGATAATGTCCATGTCCATCGGCAATGGCCATAATGACTTTCCCATCGTATTCTAAAAATCCACAGGCATCCTGATTGATGCCATGATATCCCTGTTTTGTATATTGTGAAATCATACAATCACTATAACATAATTTTAGCGAATTGAAACAACCTCATAATCTTTCTGTTCAATTGCACTTTTTAAAATTTCATCAGATACTTCTTTTGAAAGTGTGATTTTTGCTTCCCCTGTTTTAAAAGATACATCTGCCTGTGTAACCCCATCAATCTTTTCTAAAGTCTTTTGTACCATAGACTGACAATGTGGACACATCATTCCATTGATTTTAATTGTTTTGTTCATTCTTTTTTCCTCCTTATATAATTTTTTCGTATTTAAACGAAGTGCATTGGATACCACACATAAACTGGATACACTCATCATTCCAGCCGCAATCATTGGATTTAAATTCCATCCAAACAATCCCATCGCAAGAGGGATCCCTAAAATATTATAAATAAAAGCCCAGAATAAATTTTCATAAATGTTTTTTAATGTCATTTTTGATAAACGAATGCTGGCACAGACATCTTCCAGTTTTGGATGCATACAGACCACATCCGCTGCATCAATGGCTACATCCACTCCCTGTCCCATTGCCATACCGATATTTGCCCGAGTTAAAGCGGGTGCATCATTGATTCCATCTCCAACCATTAATACCTTTCCTTCTTTTTGAAGCATCTGAACTATGGTTTCTTTATCCTGAGGAAGAAGTTGTGCATAAATGGAATCCACACCTGCTTTCTGACCAATGGCATTGGCAGTCAATTCATTATCCCCAGTCAACATTACCACTTTACAGTTCAGCTCATGAAGATGTTCAATGGCTTTAATCGCATCTTCTTTCATTTCATCTTCTATAGAAATATATCCCATTAATTTATTATCTTTTAGAAATAAAACGGGCGTCTTTCCCTGTCTGGACACAGAATCAAAATTGATATCTATATCTACATATTTCTGAATAAAAGAAACACTTCCTGCCATAAATAAAGAATTTTCAATCTTTCCCTGAATTCCATTTCCTGTAATGGACATAAAATCCTGAGTCTCTTTTATTTGAATATCAAATTCTTTTCCTTTTTCTAAAATCGCATAAGCCAAAGGATGTTCACTATAAGATTCCAGTGAACACGCATAAGTCAGCAATTCCTTTTGACTGTATCCATTTACAGGATGAATTTCACTGACAACTGGATGTCCTTTGGTAATCGTTCCTGTTTTATCTAAAGCAACAATATTCATTTTTCCAGTCTGTTCTAAAGCTGTTGAATTTTTAAACAGAATTCCATTTTTAGCTCCCATTCCATTTCCAACCATAATTGCTACAGGAGTGGCTAATCCTAAAGAACATGGACAGGAAATCACCAGAACACAGATGGCTCTTTCTAAAGAAAAGCCAAAAGATCTTCCAGCAAATAACCAACCAAATAAAGTCAGAAGAGCTAAACCAATCACAATGGGAACAAAAACAGAAGAGACCTTATCGGCCACTTTTGCGATGGGTGCTTTTGATGCACTGGCATCCTGAACCATCTGAATGATCTGTGATAAAGTGGTATCCTTTCCCACTCTGGTTGCCTGGCATTCTATATAGCCTGTTTGATTTAATGTAGCTGCGTATACTTTCGAACCTGGTTCTTTATCCACTGGTAGACTTTCTCCTGTTAAAGAAGATTCATCTACCGCACTGTTTCCACTAGTCACAATTCCATCCACCGGAATCTGAGAGCCTGGTTTACAGATAAAAATGTCTCCAATCTGAATCTGATCAATATCTACAATTACTTCTTCATTGTTTATTTTTTTAATGGCTGTTTTTGGTTTTAAATTCATTAAAGACTGTATCGCATTGGTCGTTTTTCCTTTTGAACGCTCTTCCAGTAATTTTCCTACACTGATCAGTACCAGTATCATACTGGCTGATTCAAAATATAAACCATGTAGAATGGACATAGCGTCCATAGTATCCAAAGTACACATCTTAAAGACAAGATAAAGACTATAAATAAAACTGGAAAAAGAACCTAAAGAAACTAAAGTATCCATATTCATCGAATGATTTAAGATTCCTTTTATTCCATTGATAAAAAACTTCTGATTCAGTATCATAATACAGATTGTCAAAAGCATCTGTAAAATGGCAAGAATCAAAACATTATTCATAAATGAAGGAACCGGTAAATGAAACATAGTATGTCCCATAGATATATACATTAAAAGAAACAATAAAAGAATAGAAACCATTAATTTCATTTTCAGATTCTTTGAATCATCCACCTTAATTTCTTCTTTTGAACCTTGAACATAAGCACTATAACCCGCCTTTGAAACTGCTTCTATGATCACATTTGAAGAAACATTTCCTTCTACTTTCATCGAATTGGTCAATAAAGAAACTGTACAGGAGCTAACCCCATCAATTGAAGAAACCGCTTTTTCAACATGAGCCTGACAAGATGCACAACTCATTCCCTTTACAATAAAATCCATTATTTTAACCTCTTAATTAAATCCATTACTTCATCCATATTTCGATTTCCAGCTACCACATCATCACTGACACACGTCTCTAAATGTTCCTGTAATACAAGATAGCCTAAACTCTGTAAAGCTTTTTCAATAGCAGAAATCTGAATCAAAACATCTCCACAATATCGATTTTCATCAATCATCTTTTCAACACCATTTAATTGACCCTGAATCCGATGAATTCGATTCTTTAAATTCTGTATATCTTTTCTTGGTTTTTCTTTGCAACGATCACAAGTCATATTCTTTCCTCCCAAAAGCATTATATACCCCTATAGGGTATTAGTAAAGAAATATGACTATAAAAAAGCCGAATACTAAGTATTCAGCTCATTTATTAATTATTTCATTTTTCTTTTTCTACAGATCAAACCAATACACATCGCATCCAGACTTGTGAACATTAAAGACATCCATAGACCAATATTGGAAACCAATCCGGTATTGGTTGTATTCTTAGAAGGTTTAGCCGTCGATGTTTTATTCACGATAAATTCAACCGAAGCTTCTCCTGTTTCAGAAACAATGGTAAGGATATGTTTACCAGCCTTTAATGTGGAAACAAATTCTTTATTCAATGTGACAATTGTACTTCCTTCTTTTACTGTATAATTCTTAGGATCCAATTCATTTCCATCTAATTTTACATATTTAAAATCATCATAAGAAGCATTGGAAGTAAAAGACAGTTCTTTCTTTTCTCCCTGATTTACACTCTGTCCTTTTCCTTTAATGATTTCAGGCGCTTTTTTAGAAATAATTGTATCTTCAAATTGAATTTCTTTTGTTCCTTCTTCATCCAAGAAATATTTTTCACAATCTATACACTGCCAATTTTCAATATTTCCTGTCTCAGAAGCCGTAGCTTCTTTTGCCACAGTATGTTTCAGATTATGATTATCTAAATCCAATTCTCCATATTCTTCGCCACAAATGTCACATTCAGCTTTTTTTGTACAGGTAGCTTCACCACCAGTGTGTCCATCATTGACTGTTACAGTCATTTCAGCGGATACATTGCCTGCCTTGTCGGTTACAACGATTGTCTGTGTCCCCTCTGCAGGATTTAGTGTAAATTGATTATTTTCATCGAGTGTAACTGCTGTGCCGTTTACTTTCACACTTTCAATATTTTCTTCCGCAATAGTTACGATCTGTGCCTTACAATATGTCTTACCATTTTCTATACCAGAAATAACAGGACCAGTAGCATCAAGTACAATGCCATCTGAACTCAAATATGTCACATTGCCGCTTGTGTCGGTAAGCTTTGCATAGACAACATACTTGTTATCTGGATTGATATTAAAAGCTTCGGTATATGAGGTAAAGGTTGCACTTGCAAGCTCCGTTTCATTAAGCGCCTCATTGCTTAAAAGATATTCGATTGTAACATCTTCACCGCTGTTGTCGCTTGCAGTAATTGTTACCGTCTGCGTATCCTTAAATAACAGACCGAAGGTAATATTGTTGAGAAATTCACTCCATTTATTTGTGCCGATGCTGATTTCGCCTGTCGGAGCAGTAATATCCTTCCACTGGGCAACAAGTGTAACGCTTGTAATCGTATCATTCGCCGCAAGTTCGGAATATTTGGTGTTTGCGTTTACGGTCTTATCCCCGCATTTCCAGCCGATAAATTCCCAACCGTCCTTTGTTGGAGCAGTAATACCGTCAAGCACTGTATCCGTCCATTTAACACCTGTTTTTTCACTTATACTGCTACCACCATCTGTATCAAACTTCACCGTGTATGTCTTTGCATCCCACTTAGCCCAGTATTTTTTGATTCCCGTATCTGTTTTTGATATTTCAGTAACAGGAGAACCGGAAAACGATTCGTCATCATACCATCCTTCAAAAGTGTAACCCAGTCTTGTCACATCTGTTGGTAATGTTGCTCCCTGACCATAGATGTATTCTGTAATATTTCCACTGTTAATAGTTCCACCGTTTGTATTCAAAAAGACATCATATTTAGAAGGATTCCATTTTGCTTCAAGCGTAATGTCATCCGTAACTGTTAGATTGAAATCATATTTGGTACCATCTTCTTTATACCATCCTTCAAATTCATAGCCATCTTTTGTCGGCTTTTCAGGTTCAAGTGCCTGATTGATATTGACCAAACGCTGTGAATAAATTATTTTATCATTTCCATCATAAAATGAAACATCGTAAATCGGACTATTAACGGATCCCATCGGACTATTAACGGATCCGCCACTATTAATGCCTGCCCAGAAAACACCTTTTTTTATAATGCCACTGTTAATCACCTCTCCATAGAACACACCATTATCAATAATACCGTTGTTATATGTTTTACCTTTTATTTTGGTACCTGCAGCATCGGAGTGTTTATCAATTGTTCCACGTACAACATTATTTAATTCTTCTGTTATAGTCCCTCCATCCGCATAAAACGTTCCGAAGTTAACAATTTTGGCTATTGTACCACTTAAGAGTTTGAGCGAAGAACCATCATATATATGCACATATCCGCCTGTAATAAATCCACTACCATTACTACTGTCCCGAATAGTAAAGTCTGAACTTTCATTAATATTTCCTCGAATAATAAAAGAAATTTCATCATTATATCCATTTACAGTCTTGCCGTTCAGGTCAAGTGTGATGTTTTTATTAATGGTTATATAATAACCTGCCTTTGTTAAATCGATGTCTGTTTGTAAAATATAGGTGCCACTATTAGATAAATTTGCAGACAATTCATACTCACCCGCCAGATTAAAGTCAGTATGTTTACCCGACTCAGCATAGTAAATCTTATCTCCTACCTGCCATAGATCATATTTGTCCCCTTCAGCAAATATCACTGTAGGAAACAACATGAATATGGTACATATTGCACAGATCATGCTTAATAATCTCTTCTTCATATTATCTTCTCCGTTTCTAATAGATTTATTATGAGTTTTTCAATAACTGAATATACATTTATATTTTATGAAATTTGATGGATTGCTTCAAGTAATTATTTATGTAAAGTAATGAAAATCAGATTTCATGTTTATATTAAAAAAAACTCCTGTCAGATTTATTCTGACAGGAGTATAAATTCATTATTTATTTTTTCTCTTTTTATTTAAGACAAGTCCAATTCCCATCGCATCCAGACTTGTGAACATTAAAGACATCCATAGCCCTGCATTTCCAATAACACTTGTATTGGTTTCTGTTTTCTTGTCTTCTTTCTTTGTTTCTTCTTCCGCTTCATCTTCATTTATTGGTTCAAATTCGCTTACTTCAAATTCAGCAGAAGCTTCTCCTCTTTCTGAACCAATGGTAATTGTATGTTTTCCTAAAGCTAAAGTAGATACATAATCTGCATTCAATGTAACAATTGTACTTCCTTGTCGAACTGTATAGTCGTCTAATCCCAATTCTTCTTCATCTACTATTACATATTTGAATTCATTAAAATCTGCACTGGAAGTAAAGGATAATGCTTTTTTATTACCCACTTTTACAACCTGTCCATTCCCTTTAATGATTTCTGGTGGAAGTTTATCGATCATTACATCTGAAATTTCATTTTTTCCATCTTTATCTGAATAAATTTTATGACATCCTGTACAAGTCCAGTATTCAATATTTCCTTCTTCGAATAAAGTGGGAGCTTTCGCATTAACATGTTTAATGTTATGTGTATCTTCATCGTATTCTCCATATTCATTTCCACATGTTTCACAGTGTGCTTTTGTTGAACAAGTGGCAATTCCTCCACTGTGATCTTTTAATGCAATCGTTTTTTCTACACGGAAAGGACCATTCTCTGTTTCCATAAATACATACACTTTAAAACTTTGTTCATCTTCAGTAGCTTTTGAAGTATCTACTATTGCTGTATAAGTATTTCCATTCTGTTCTAAAGAAATGTTTCCAACTCCTATATATTCAAATTCATATCCTGCACTAAACGATTTAATTCCTTCAGGTATTTCAAAACTGAATGAATAAGAGGCATTTCTACAATATACATCGTTTCCTTCAATTGAAATATTTGGTGTTGTGTCTGCAAATGTTATAACGGGTAAAAGTACAAATATGGTACATATTGCACAAATCATGCTTAGTATTTTTTTCTTCATATTCTCCTCCATACAACTATAAATGTTTATTTATATTTTATAGGATTCTTGTGAAGAATTCAATTTTTTATTTGTAATTTTATTATATTTTAATGTAATAAAAGACTCAAATATTTAAATTTGAGTCTTTTATTTATTTGAATTGTATTTGGCAATGAATAACTGTAATGCTTCTTTTAATACTTCAATTTGTGATTTTAAATAGAATTCATCTTCAAATAATGCATAGTGAACACAGGCACGAATCAATATAAAGATCAATGGAGTGATTTTCTGATAAGGAATTCCTAATTTTGGTTCCAGTGACTTGGCATATTCTGTATATCGTTCATCCACCCCTTTAAAGAATTTCTGTCCATATTCTCTATATTTGGGCTGTGTATAAATCTGATACATCAGACGGTATTTCTTACCATGATTTTTAGCTGTCCAATAAGGAATTTCTTCAATAAAGCGCCATAAATCTTCTACATCGGTTGGTGCTTTTGCCATGAATTCATCTTCCACTTTACTCATACAATATTCAGTGGCCTGAATAATCAAATCATCCTGATTTTCAAAATACTGATATAAACTGGCTACATTACATCCAATGTAATCCGAAACGGTCTTCATTCCAACACCAGTCAATCCATATTCCGCATAACACTCAAAGCATTTTTCCATCATTTCAATTTTTTTTGCCTGACGGGCTTTTTCATTTACAGTACGCATAAAATCCTCTTTCTTTAATTTCCAAAATATAATATAAAAATATTTTTTTTATCTGTCAAGAAAGTTTCATAATTAACACGTTTTATCACTTAATTCATATACTTAGCGAATCATATCTCTGGTGATTTCTTTTAAACAATTAGCACCACACATTTCCATTGTATCGATTAATTCTTCTTTCAATCGATTCACAAAAACCTGTATTCCTTCTTCTCTGGCACCATAGATCATATTCACAAAAGGACGACAGATCAGTACTCCATCCGCTCCTAATGCCAGAGCTTTAAATACATCCTGTCCATTACGAATTCCACCATCAACCAGTACTTTCATCGTTCCATTTACAGCCTGCACAATTTCTTCCAGTACTTCTGCAGTTGCTGGTGTTCCATCCAGTACTCTTCCTCCATGATTGGAAACCACAATGGCATAAGCTCCTGCTTCTTTTGCTTTTAAAGCCCCTTTGACACTCATAATTCCTTTCACGATAAAAGGAACCGGTGTCTGATCAATAATAGCTTTTAATTCTCTGACTGTTTTTCTTCCCGCATTGGCATTTTTCAAAAACGGAAGACCCGATGCATCAATATCCATTGCGATGGCAATGGAATTGGAATCCAGGGCATACTGCAGTTTTTTCATATATTCTTCTTGGTTCCATGGTTTAATGGTTGGAATCCCCATCCCTTTATTTTCTTTAATGATCCGACAGGATTCCACCATTATATTCGGATTGATTCCATCTCCAGTAAATCCCAGTATTCCATTTTCTTTACATCCTTTAATCAGAATTTCATTATAAGAAACATCATTGAAACAATCTCCATAATGATTATTGACTGCTCCTACTGGTCCGGCAAAAACTGGAAGATCAAATGTTTGCCCAAAAATTTCAAAAGTAGTATCCACTTTTTTATTTTCCACCAGCGTATCCATATTCAAACGATATTTTTTCCACGCGTTATAATTTTCTATCGCAACCGTTCCCGAACCTTTTGCACCAGGTCCAGGTATTTGATTGGAACACACTTTTCCATCGCATATCCTGCATGATTTACAGACTTTTCCCATCAAAGGCCGACTTAAGTTTAATACATCTTCATAGTTCATAATTACCCTCTATTCTTTAATTTTTAATGTATAACTGAATCCATGTTCCAGTATATATTCTTCCAGTGTCCAGTCATTTTCATAGATTTCAGTGGCAATTTCTTTTCCTACATATCGAAAATGCCATGGTTCATTGGCGGTTCCTGTCAGTTCTGTTTTATCTTCTGGGTAACGCAATATAAATCCATATTCATGTGCGTGTTTGATTACCCACTGGTATTCATCGCTGTCCCCAAACACAAAATCCTGGCCATCTTCCACACTTTGACTGGTCAGATCCACTGACAATCCCAGCTGGTGTTCACTGGAACCAGGTATGGCAACCAAAGAGGCAGCGGTAATGGGATCGTATATCGTAAAGTAATAATCGTATACAGCCTGCTGGTCTGAATAAGAACGATAAGCGCTTTTAATTAAAATATATAATTTTTCTTTTTTCGCATCTTTAGCCATTGTTTCTAAAGCCTTTGCTGCTTCTTCTCGCATCTGATTGTTTTCACAATCCTGAGCAGTTGGTATGTTTACTTCTACTAAATCATCGGGTTCATATTGACTGTCTACATAAAATCCATTTTTAATTAAAACATCATACTTCTCTGTATTTATATTGTATTCTCTAATAATTTCATTGGATGAATCAATAAATGGATACGAAACACTTAAAATCGCATCTTTCGCTTCTAAATTCGATTCTATATATTGTTTCAGATCTTCTACTATAAATCCTTTTATCTGATAATATGGTTTCACTTGTTCATACGTATAGTTCTGATTGATGATCATACGAAAATCTTCAATATCAAACATTTTCATCATATCTCTACAGATTTCTATATCGTATCCTAATTCCTGTAATGAATCTTTTAATCCATAAAAAGAATCAATATAAGAAACTACACTTTCTTTATCTTTTTTTGACTGTTTCTCATATAAATTATAATCATAATAATGATGTTGATTTTCATATAAATCATAACCATCGATTTCAACTTTATCATTCTCTAAATAATATTGTCTTTCTTCTTTTTCCTGTTTTAAAATAATATTCTGATTGGAAAAACTATATCCTTTTGAAATCAGTCGAAATCGATTCCATTGTGAAATCAGTAAAATGAAAATCAGTACTGGTATAGATATTACCAGAATCAAACGCTTCAGATTGACTCTTCTTTTTCTTTTCTTAGCCATTTAAACTGTACTCCTTCATATCCCATATCTCATCCACCAGATCCTGATAAAATTCCACTTCATGACAAACCAGAATGAGAGTTCCTTTATATTCTATTAAAGCTTTTTTTAATTCCTCTTTGGCATCTACATCCAAATGATTGGTTGGTTCATCCAGTACCAGTACATTACATGGCTGATTCATCAGTTTACATAAACGAAGTTTTGCCTGTTCTCCACCTGATAATACATAAACCTGACTTTCAATCTGATCGGTGGTCAATCCACACTTAGCAAGTGCACTTCGAATTTCATACTGACTCCAGGATGGAAAAGTATTCCATAAATCTTCTATACAGGATAAAGCAGGAGCTTTTTCTTCCTGCTGATAATATCCAATCTGAAGATTGTCTCCATTTTGAACCTTTCCTTCGATGATTTCTATTTTCTTTAATAAGCTTTTGATCAATGTCGATTTACCCAGTCCATTGGCTCCTGTAATCGCAATTTTCTTTCCTTTTTCTAAATGAATAGACATGGGTCTGGATAAAGGAGAATCGTATCCTATAACCATATCTTCTGTTTCAAAAATCCATTTTGAAGGCGTTTTTCCCATCATAAAATGAAATTCTGGTTTTGGCTTTTCTTTCCGTAATTCAATTCTCTCCATTTTATCTAATTTTTTCTTACGAGAATTGGCCATTCCTCGAGTTGCCACTCTGGCTTTATTACGAGCAATAAAATCTTCCATCTTTTCAATTTCCTGCTGCTGACGAAGATAAGCCGCTTCCAGCTGTTTCTGCTTAATTTCATAGACCCGTTTAAATTCATCATAATTTCCTGCATATCTTGTCAGATAAGGAGCCTGAACGTGATAGATCACATTGACTACATCATTTAAAAACGGAATGTCATGACTGACCAGAATAAAGGCATTGTCATAATTCAATAAATAATTTTTCAGCCAGTTTATGTGTTCACTATCCAGATAATTGGTTGGTTCATCCAGTAATAGAATATCTGGTTTTTCCAGTAATAATTTTCCCAGTAAAACTTTGGATCTTTGTCCTCCACTTAATTCATCTACTTTTTTATACAGTCCATATTCACTGATTCCTAAAGCATTACTGACTTCTTCAATTTTTGAATCAATTAAATAAAAATCATGCTGATCCAGATATTCCTGTCGGATTCCAATATCTTCCAATAGATGATCCATTTTTTCTTCGCTTACATCCATCATCGTTTCATAATCTTTCTGAATGGATGTTTCTATTTCAAATAAATCTTTAAAAGCCAGTTTTAAAGTATCTAAAATGCTCATTCCCTCTTCCAGTTTTGTATGCTGATCCAGATATCCTACTTTTACATTCTTAGACCATATCACTTTTCCACTTTCTGGTTCTAAATGAGAAGTCAGAATGTTCATAAACGTACTTTTTCCTTCTCCATTGGCTCCTACTAAACCAACGTGTTCTCCTTTTAATAAACGAAAACTGACATCTTCAAATATAACTCTTCCCGCAAAGGAATGGCTTAAATTTTCAACGGTTAATATACTCATAATTCATTTCCTTTTTTTAAAGCATTCCATATTATTATATAGAAAAAAGAGGAATAAATCCTCTTTTTTATGAATTGGAAGCAACAATTTTTACACGAGACCATAAATCTGAAATAATTTTCTTTGTTTCTTCGTTGTATTTGAACTGTTCATCGTATTTATATCCAGAACGCGGTAAATACGCATTGATTCCTTCAAATTCACCATTTGCCAATTCATTTAAAACTTCTTCATTGCTTGAACTGTATCCTACATAACTTGAATTGTCATAAGCTCCTTCATATTGAGCTGCATAATTGATAAATTCATAAGCCAGTTCTACATTCTGTGCATTTTTAGGAATAACCATCGCATCACACCATAGATTGGTTCCCTGTAAAGGTTCAAAATAACCAACGTCTTCATTCTCTGACATTATATAAGTCGCATCTCCAGAATATATCAGACCTAAAGCTTTACGAGCCTGGGCCATATTGTCAATGATTTCATCGGTTACAATTTCTGGTTCCATTGTCTGTACACATTGAATCAGCCATTTATAAGCTTCCTGTATTTCAGTTTCACTGTCTGAATTCATTGAATATCCTAAAGCTTTTAAAGCCATCATAAAGGAATCTCTTTCCGAATCGTATAGATAGATGTCTCCTTTATATTTTTCATTCAGGAAAATATTCCATCCCTGTTCTTCTAATTCTTCTAAAGACACTTTATTGGTATCATATACAATACCTACACTTCCCCAGAAATAAGGTACGGAATAATGATTTCCTGGATCGTAAGGTAAATCTAAAACATCTTCTACATATAGATCCAATGCCGATTGAATTTTTTCTGTATCCAGTTTCATCAGTAAATCTTCCTGAATCAATCGTTCAATCATATAATCACTTGGAACCAAAATATCATAGCTTTCTCCATTGGCTACTTTAATATACATCTGTTCATTGGAATCAAAGTTATCCATCACAACTTTTGCACCGGTTTCTTCTTCAAAATCCTGAATGATATTTTCTCCTGTATATTCACCCCAGTTATAAATGCGAAGTGTCTGTCCAGAGTATGGTTTTTCCGCTACATTGTTTTTAAAGAATACATACGATCCAATAATGCATACAACTACCGCAAATACAATGGTCATCCGTTTATTGTGACCTGGTTTCTTTGGATGTTTTTCTCTATATAAAGGCATTAAGTTTAATATCAATAGTGCCGTTGTGATCAGTACTACCACTAAAGTAGAAATCGCATTGATACTTGGATTGACACGTTTTGACATCGTATAAACCATAATGCTTAAGTTTTTAACACCTTTACCTGTGGCAAAATAAGAAATGATAAAATCATCAAAGGACATCGTAAAAGCAATTAAAGCTCCCGATACAATTCCCGGCATGATTTGTGGAATGATTACTTTTGTCAAAGCCTGTGTGGGAGTGGCTCCTAAATCCATGGCCGCATCGGCTAAATTGGGATCCAGTGAACGTATTTTGGGATTGATACTTAAAATCACATATGGAATACAAAAGGCAATGTGTGCCAGAAGCATAGTCAGAAATCCTTTTTCAATCTTAAATGTGATAAAAAGAAGCATTAATCCAATAGCTGTTACAATATCCGGATTCATCAATGGAAAATCATTGATCTGTGTCACAATTTTACGAATAATTTTCTTAGAATTGGATAAGCCAATGGCCGTAATGGTTCCAATAATGGTTGAAATCAATGTTGCCAATAATGCGATAATTATTGTGACATATAAGGATTCCATCATATCATGGCTCTTCAGCATTGTCTGATACCATCTTAAAGAGAATCCTGAAAAATGAGTTAGCGATTTTCCTTCATTAAAGGAAAAAATCATCATAAATACTATGGGAAGATAGAAGAAAATTGTCACAAGAACCATTAAGGTTTTCCCAAACAATCGTTTTTCTTTATTCATGTCAGTCCTCCCTCTGGGCATTTCGCCCTTCCAGTTTACGAACCAGCATCATCATAAACATCATTAATAGAGCCATAATAATCGCAATGGCTGAACCAAAATTCCATTCACCTACTGTAATGAACTGATTTTCGATCACATTACCAATCAGGAAGAATTCTCCTCCTCCCAGTAATTTTGGAATGAAGAAAGAACTTACCGCTGGCAAAAAGACCAGTGTGATTCCACTGACAACTCCAGGTAAAGACAAAGGGAAGATCACTCGTAAGAATGTCTGTTTCTTATCGGCTCCCAGATCATTGGATGCTTCAATTAAAGATTTATCCATTTTACTTAACGATGTATTGATCTGTAAGATCATAAAAGGTAAAAAGTTATAAACCATACCAATCAGTACAGCGGTTTCTGTATATAAAAGTTCCACATCTTTAAATCCAAAAAAAGACAGTATCGTTGAAATCAATCCACCTTTTGTCAGAATTCCAATCCATGCATATGTACGTACCAGCATATTGATCCATGTAGGCAAGGTAATGCATAAAATTAAAACGTTCTGTACTTTCTCCGTGCATCTTGAAATAAAGAATGCTACCGGATATCCAATTAAAAGACAGATAATGGTTGTTTTGATCGCAATGACAACCGAACGGAATAAAACCAGAAGGAAATCTTTATCGGTAAAGAATTTTCTATAGTATTCTAAAGTGACTGTAAAAGGTACTATGCCATTTCCCTGCTTGATCAGTGAATAAAATCCAATCAGCAGCATCGGAAGAAGCAGCATAAGAACGCTCCAGATAATATAAGGGTATGCCAGTTGAGAAAACTTTTTCATTAGAATCCCATTTTCTCCATGACATGAATATCTTCAGGGAAGAATGTAAGTCCGACCTCTTTTCCTTCTTCCACAAAATCTGTTGTATGAATTTTAAAGACACGTCCTGTTGTCCAGAAAGTTACTTTATAAATTCCTTCTTTAATATTTTCCGCATCAAAATCATAGTCTACGCTTAAATCAACAATCTGATTTTCATCATTCAGTTTCCATCCCTGTGCATTGGCCCATAATTTTAAATCGGTATCCAATGCCATAGATTCTTTGATTTCATCCGCAGTTTTAAAGAAGTTAAACGCACTGACGGCTTCATTGGCTTTCTTATTTTCCACCACTCTTTGATCAATGACCCAGATTTTTCGTGTAATCGATGTTTTTCCTGTAGAGAAAGTAACCGAATATTCCCCCAGTTCTTCTTTCAGATCGGTTTCCACTTTAATGGAAATATATTCGTCTGTTTCTGGATTCCATGCCTGTGCATCGGCACGAGCAATGATTTCTTTATCATCAATGTCTTTCATATCTTCTATATCCAGATAGAAATCATTGGCACTGATCTTTTCACTGTTGTCACTGCTTGTCACTTCATTGTGTTTACGTACATGCATATTCACAGTAATATGCGTTCCAGGAACCGTTTCGACCATTACTTCATAATGCACTCCTTTAAACAGAACACTTTCTACCGTTCCTGTCATCTTTCCCTTTTCAATGGATACAATATCAATGTCTTCTGGGCGAATGATAACATCCACAGCTTCATTTTCCTTAAATCCAACATCGACACAATCAAAAGTAATATCATCAAAACGAACTTTTTTATCTTCTAACATCACAGCTGGTAGAATATTGCTTTCCCCAATAAAGCGAGCCACATATTCATTAACTGGTTCATTATAAATATCTTCTGGAGTTCCAACCTGCTGAATTTCTCCTTCTTTCATTACAACGATTTTATCGGACATAGTTAAAGCTTCTTCCTGATCATGTGTGACAAAAATAAAAGTAATTCCAACTTCCTGCTGGATACGTTTTAATTCATACTGCATTTCTTTTCTTAATTTCAGATCCAGGGCCCCTAATGGTTCATCCAGTAATAATACATTTGGTTCATTTACCAAAGCTCTGGCAATGGCAACACGCTGCTGCTGTCCACCGGATAATAAAGTCACGTTTTTCTTTTCATAGCCTTCCAGTCCGATCAGCTTCAGCATCTTCATAACTTTCTGCTCAATGACATCTTTTGACATCTTTTTTATTTTTAAACCAAAAGCGATATTATCATACACATTCATATGAGGAAATAAAGCGTATTTTTGAAAAACGGTATTCAATTCTCTTTTATAAGGTGGCAATTTCGCAATATCCTGTCCATCAAAAATAACCTGTCCACCACTTGGTTCTAAAAATCCACCTAAAATTCGTAATAAAGTGGTTTTTCCACATCCGCTTGGACCTAATAATGTGACAAATTCATTTTCATAGATATCCAGATCGATTCCTTTTAAAACAACTTGTCCTTCGAAATCCTTTGTGATGTTTTTAAATTCAATAATCTTCTTCTTTTCCATCTTCATACCTCGCTCTAAAACATGGGTGGAGTCGTTACCCATAAAATTCGTGTATTTTTATTTGTATAGTTATACAAATAATGGGTTTCTTTTCCATTCAAATAAAAGGTTTCTCCTTTATTGATCTTAAAAATGTTTTTCCCAATCACCAGCTGAACGCTTCCACTTAATACATAACCAAATTCTTCCCCATCAAAACTTGTCATTTCAAAAGATTGTTCTTTTGGAAGCAAAGTTAAGATAATGGGTTCCATTTTGTTTTTTTGGGCATTGGGTACGATCCATTCAATAATAGAATCTTCCCTTTCATCCACAAAAAAATCCGATTGACGAAATACCACCTGCTCATTCTTTTCTTCCGAAAAGAAATGCGCCAAATCTGTCCCTAGTGCTTCCAGAATGTCTTCTAAAGTCGCAATGCTTGGACTCGTTAAATCTCTTTCAACCTGTGACAAAAAGCCTTTCGTCAATTCAGAACGACTCGCGAGTTCTTCCAGGGTCAGATTGTTTCTTAATCTTAATTCTTTGATTTTTTTACCAATCTCCATAATTCCTCCTGAAATGTTTCACAATAGTAAACAAATTGTTTAATAAAGCAAATTCATTATACATAAATATTTTAGAAATACAATATTTTAAACAAAAAGTTTAATAAAAATAAAAAAAACCAGCTATTGCTGGTTCTCTCTATTACTGGAAACGATCCATTCTCTGGTTTTCATCATTTCCTGTTCAAATCCTTTATAATCTTTTAATTTCCATGTCCAGTTTTCATCGGAAATCGTACCAGGAAAATTAATTCGTGCTTCCTTTTTGAATCCACAAATATCCCAAATTGGAAGTATGGCAATATCCGCATTGGAATCTAATACAAAATGACAGATCAGATCATTAAAATTACGATGATCGTACCCATTTTTCTTAAAGAAACGTCTTAAATTAATTCGTTTATTTTTAGAATAATCCTGGTATTCCTGATTCACTGTGGCATTGTCATGTGTCCCTGTATAAATACACACATTCTGCTTTGTTTGTGATTTTAACTGTTTTGGGTTCATTCTAAATAAGATGACATCCATTCCTGGAATATTAAAATCCTCTTCCAGCTCTATCACTTCTTTACGTATATCCCCTAAATCTTCCGCAATCAGTTCAATATCCGGAACGGCATCCAATATAGCCTGAATCAGTTTATGAGCTGGTCCTAATACCCATTCTCCATATACAGCTGTAGGAGAAGAGGCTGGTATTTTCCAGTATGTATCAAAAGCTCTAAAATGATCGATTCTTACCATGTCGTAACAGTGATTTGTCCAGTGCATTCTTTTACACCAGAATTTAAATCCATTTTTTTCCTGATTTTCAAAATCATAAATTGGCATTCCCCATCTTTGACCCGTTTCAGAGAAATAATCTGGAGGACATCCTGCCACAAATTTTGGTGTACAGTCTGTATACAGTAAAAAATCTTCTTTATTCATCCATACATCTGCACTGTCATAATCAACATAAAATGGTACATCTCCCATAATTTTTATATGTCTTTTATGAGCATATTCACGAATGTCTGTAAGCTGTTTATTAAAGATGAACTGAAGAAATTTTATATAGAACAATTCATCTTCATAATCATGAAGATCTACTTCTTTTGATTCTGGATAATTTTTATATTCTTCATCCCATTCGATCCATGGCAATCCATCATGCAGATCTCTAAATAATTTAAAAATCGCCCAATCATCCAGCCAGTAAGCTTCTTTTAAGAATTGATTGTATTCATTATGATAAATGGAAAAATTCTTTTTAAATGTACGAAAGGCTCTTTGAAAATAGTTTTCTTTAAAGTTCCGTACTTCATCATAATCCACAAAATTTCGAAATTTATTGCAATTCACAACAGAACTTTGTGCAATCAGGTCCATTTCAGCTAAACGGTCTAAATTAATATAGATGGGATCTCCTGCAAAACTTGATAAAGTCTGATAGGGAGAGTGGGTACTGCCAGTTACCTGTAACGGTAAAATTTGCCAGAAGGAATATCCTGCCTGGGCAATGTAGTCAATCATTATTTCTGTTTTACGTCCCAAATCACCAATACCCTGATTACCGGGTACAGAAAATAGCGGGCACAAAAAACCAGCTTTTCTAGTCATATTACGTTTACCTTGTAAACCCTTTCATTTGATTAAGATTATAACATATTTTTATAAAAAGGGTAAAAATAAATAAAAAAAAAGACTTCCAGAAGGAAGCATAAAAAAAATCCGGCAGCGTGCTATGTTCGCAGGGGCAGGCCCAACTATTTTCGCCGCTGAAGTGCTTAACTTCTGAGTTCGGAATGATTTCAGGTGTTTCCACTTCGCTATCGCCACCGGGTCTTTGA
>NZ_VUMM01000022.1 GCF_009696175.1 Floccifex porci | reverse complement strand
GGTACAGGTGTAGTAATGCCTTTCTTATAATTCTTTACACATTCAAGTTTAAACTGCCATGTATACTTCATATAAAAACCCTCCTTACTGGCTTATTGTCCAGTTTGGAGGGTACATATCATTTCTTAAGTTTTATAAAATTTAAATAAAATTTAAGAAAAATGTCGTTTTTTATTCATTTATTAAAGAATTGCTTAATTAATAACTTTTAAATGTAATAAATCAAACATTTGGTGTAAAAAGATGTCATATCTCGATATAAGAAATTTGATAAAATAAATGGGATTGATAAGTCAGGGTTGATTATGAATTATTATATTTTGTTTGTTCAGATGCAGAATCAGGATGTACTTGTATCCTTATTAGAGAGGGAAGGATTAAAGGCATACAGTCCGAAATTTGAGTACTATCGAAGAGATATAGATGGACTTGCTCTGAAAGCTTTGTTTCCTGGTTATGTATTTGTGGAAAGCAATCTGGATCAGGTTTCTTTTTATTCTTTAATACAGAATATGGAAGTGAAAAAAGGACTGATCAGAGAACTTCGTTATAAAGGGACTTCTGCTTTAACAAAAGAAGAAATTGCGGTACTTAAACGTTTATTGGACGATAAAGGAATTTTAAGAATGTCTTATGGACATTTAGAAAATAAAAAATTAGTAATTGATTCAGGTCCTTTAGTTGGATTTGAAGACTATGTGACCAAAGTGGATCGTCATAATCGTTTATTGTGGTTAGATCTTTATTTCTTTGAAAATCAACAATGGAAATCAGGCATTACAGTAAGTGAGTAAACATTTAAAAGAAGAGACAGGTTTACCGCCTTCTTTCAAGTGTGGTCAATAGTGTAGTAGATGGGCTCTTTTCCCTGTATTTAGGGGGAAGAGTATTTTTTAGTGAAAGGAAAAGAGAATGAATCAAGATTTTATGAATGTGAATTCCTGGCAAGAGGAAGATAAAAATGAAGATGTAGAAATTGATTTAGTGGAAATATGGCAGGTTATCAAAAAACAGTTTGGTTTACTGGTTGTCATTGTGATTTTATGTGCCATTTTAGCCGGTGTGATATCAAAATTCTTTATTGCACCAAAATATACATCCAGTTCCACTATATTTTTAACTCCTTCTATTAGTGAAAGTGGGGTTGTGGATTATACATCTCAGACTTCAAATGAAAAACTGGTTAATAATGTAATGGCTTTACTTGTACAGGATAATATACTATCGGAAGTGGCAAAACAAACGGGTATGGAATCCGTTGAAGATCTTAGAGATCAGATTGAAGTTTCTAATGATACAAATACAACACTGGTAAAGGTGGAAGCCACTACATTGGATCCTAAATTATCAAAAAATATAGTCAATTCAATGGTAAATGTATTTATTGATACAATGCAGGAAAACTTAAATCTGAAAAATATTGAAATTGTGGATAAGGCAAAATTGTCTTATGAACCAAGTGGTCCTAATGTAAAGAAAAATAT
The DNA here is from genome assembly GCF_009696175.1 of Floccifex porci. Lineage (GTDB taxonomy): Bacteria > Bacillota_I > Bacilli_A > Erysipelotrichales > Erysipelotrichaceae > Floccifex > Floccifex porci. Next base: position 30,674 of record NZ_VUMM01000022.1, on the reverse strand, counting down.
TTTAATCGGAGCTGCTGCTGGTTTTGTGATCGATGCTTTGATTGTGGTTTTAAAAGTATTAACAAATACAAGATTAAAATCAAAAGAAGAAGCAGAAAAATATTTGAATTTACCGGTATTCTGTGAATTACCAGTGATAAAGGATTAATATGATCGATATTCATTCACATATCGTATGGGGATTGGATGATGGTATGCCAGATGAAAGTGGAATGAGAAGTGCTTTTCAGATGGCAAAAGAAGATGGGATCAAAATTATATGTTCCACTCCTCATTTTATTGGAAATCAGCTGAATAAAGATAAATTTAAGGAAGTTAGAAATAGACAGAGAGAAGCCAGAAAGATATCAAATGAATATGGAATTCAGCTGGCTTTTGGTTGTGAATTGTTTTTAAATGCAGATGTATATCAGCTTTTAGAAGAAAATGTATTTGAATCGTTAAATCAGAGTCGATATATATTGTGTGAATTTGATGTACGAAAAGACATTCATAAAATTGAAGATTTTAATGAATATTTATATGAAATTGAAGTAAAAGGATACGTTCCATGTATTGCTCATGTGGAACGATATTTTCAGGATGGTCTGGATCTTGAAATTATAGAAGACTGGAAAGAAAAAGGATATGTCTTTCAGGTGAATCGTTCTTCTTTATTAGGAATTCATGGAAGTACAATTGAAAAGAATGCATGGGAACTGTTAAAAAAGGGATATGCACATGTGATTGCCAGTGACTGTCATAGAGCCAGTGGTCGAAGAGTTTCTGTGTTAAGTGATGTATATGAAAAAGTAGAGAAGAAAATGGGTAAGGAAAATGCAGAGCTATTGATGGTGGAAAATCCATATGCGATCTTATCCAACAGGGATATAAAAGAAATGAAGCCAAAGAAAGGTTTCTTCAGGAGGAAGAGTTGATGGCAAAGAAAATCAATCAGTTTGATCTGGATGAAGTCTATAGACAGTTAAGGACCAATATAGAATTTTCAAGAATGGATGAAAACATTCAGGTGATCAATACGGTCAGTACCAATCCAAATGAAGGAAAAAGTACGATCGCATCCAATCTGGCAAGAATCTGTGCGGATAAATATCGAAATGTACTGTTGATTGATTGTGATCTAAGAAACAGTACACTGCATAGAATGTTTAAAACAAGCAATGTGACAGGATTGTCCAATCTATTGTCCCATTTTGATGAACATACAAGCATAATTCAAAGTGAAGAATTAAAAGTGCTGCAGACCAAAACAGGACGACAGATGTATTTTTTATCAGCCGGATCCAGAGTTCCTAATCCTCTGGAACTGTTAAGCTCCAATCGGTTTGCCAGATTCTTACAGGTAGCCAGACAGGAATTTGATTTTATCATAATCGACTGTCCTCCAATCACTGCCTGCTCGGATGTGATTCCAGTGGCCAATGCCAGTGATGGAACCCTGTTTGTGGTTTCTGCTAAGGATACCGATAAAAGAAGAGCTCGAGAAGCAGTTAGAGACCTGCAGCGAAATGGAGCCAAACTGATGGGAGTGTGTCTGACAAAAGTAGAAGATTTTGAACAGAAACACTATAACTATTATGGTTATGGTGAAGATGAGCCCAAAAAGAAAAGAAGGAGATCAAAATAAATGAAAAAGCTGATTTTATGTCTGATTTGTCTGTTTTCTTTATGTGCCTGTCAAAGCGGAATCGAAGCGACTTTAGAAGACAGTGTCATTGTTGCGATGGACGATTCCAATGTCAGTAAAGAAGAAATTACTTCTTTATCAAAGGAAGAAAAAAAAGGGAATTATTATATTATATTTGAAACGGCTACGGGTCATTATGAATACAAAATTGGTAAAGATGGTCGAATTAAAGATAGAGACTATCAATCCATTGCCAATGAAAACGTAGAAGAAGAAAAGAAAGAGGAAGAAGAAGTTCAACCGGAGCCTGAAGAAAAACCAGCCGAAGAAAAACCAGCCGAAGAAAAGAAAGATGAAATTTCTGAGGATGCAAAACAGAGAGCCTTGGAAGCTGCCTGTATCAATATGGGAATTGATACAAGCGCTCCTCAAAATGTTCAGGTAACGATGGAAGAAGGTCAGCTGGTGGTTCGCTTTGATTTTGGAGAAGGAGTAACCTATGTTACAACCGTAGATCCAAATAGTTTTGTCGCAACTTCTTCGTATTCAATCTAATGAAAAAGTTATTAAAGAATCCAGGAACGTATATCAGTATCATCGTACTGATTTTAAGTATTGTATTTTTATTTAAGATCATACAGATCGATATCCTGCCAATAAAAATCTTAGTGCCACTATGTGTGGCCTTTTTATGTGTCTGTTTATTAAGCGTACTGTTGTGGGTTAAGGCAAAGAAACTGTTCACAAAAATCATTGCCTGTATCTTATCGATTGTATTGATCTTTACTTCCGGATTTGGAATCAAATATATTACAGAAACAGTGGATTCCATTATGAAGATTTCAACTAGCGATACAAAGACAAAAAAGATCATCAGTATCTATGCTTTAAAGATGAGTGCAGTTAAGGAAGAGAAAGATCTGAAGGGAAGAACGATTGGAATCCTGACAAACAACAATCGAGAAAATGTCGATATCTGTCTGAATAAACTGAACCAGGAAATCGAGATCAAAGAATATACATCTTCGATTGAACTGGTAAAGGATTTTAAAGGACAGGCCATTGACTGTATCTGTATCGATCAGATGTATCTGGATACCATTGAAGACTATGAAGGCTTTGAGAATTTTGAAGACGATATAAGAGAAGTATACAGCTATATCTACTATGTCGATAAGGAAAATACTGTAGAGGATATTGATGTCATCAAAGAACCATTCAGCGTACTGATCAGTGGAATCGATACAAGAACAGAAGGCTTTGATGATGGAGATTCCAGAAGCGATGTCAATATGGTCATTACCGTCAATCCGACAACGAAACAGATCTTTATGTTGTCCATACCAAGAGACTATTATGTCACAACGGTATGCGATGCTTCGGCAGGATGCGGAAACGGACAGAAAGATAAGCTGACCCATACCGGATGGCATGGAGTGGCAACAACGGAAAGAACCATTGAAAATCTGCTGTCCATTGAAATCAACTATAACGTAAGAGTCAATTTCAAGACGGTAAGAACCATCGTAGATCTTTTGGATGGAATTGATATCTATTCTTCACAGACCATTGAAAATGTTGGGAATGGGAATACAACATGTACCGTTTATGAAGGAAATAACCACTTAAATGGAGAATGCGCATTGGGATATGCCAGAGAACGATATGCCTACAGCGACGGAGACCGACAGAGAGGAAAGAACCAGATGCAGGTATTGACCGCCATTATTAAAAAGATGGTTTCTCCTGCCTTATTAAGTAATTTCTCTGAAATCATGGAAACGATGTCGGATCTCATTCAGACCAATATGGATATGAATCAGGTTTTTGCCCTGGTTAAACAGCAGTTAAATGAAGGAGGATCCTGGTCAATCTATACGTACAGTTTAAATGGATCGGGAGGAACCGACTTTGCGTATGAACTGGGAGACTATGCCTATGTCATGTATCCGGATGAAACAACGATCAATAATGCCAAAGCGGATATTCAATCCATCATGAATGGAGAAACACCTCCCTATGTCAATTCAAAAGATGCGACATCTGAATAAATAAAAAAAGAGAAGAGAAGGAATTTGAAGTGAATAAGATAAGTAAGGTAGAAATCATATGTGAAATGATTCTGACCTGTTTATTATTATATATTTTTCAGTTTAATATCTACTGGAGAAAATATTTACTGGCTTATTTTGTGGTCCAGTATATGAGTGGAAGATATAAAGGAAATTCAATACTGATATGGGATGAGATCAACTTGCTGATCAAATCCCATATCCTGTATTTTGTCTTCTGTTTTATCATTGCACCACGTACCATGTATACATTTTATTATGTATTAAAACTGATTCTGATGACTATTTGTTCTTTTATATTGGTAATAGTCTGTACAAGAACAATAAGAATCCGATTGAGAGATAGATATAAAAATCGCATCCTTGTGTTTGGGATTGGAAAAAATGCCAGAGAAGTAGAGAGAGTCATCAATGGGAATCGTTTTTCAATGATGGAAGTTGAAGCCTTTGTGAACTGCAATGAAAGTGAGAAGATCACTCATAAACAGGATGCATTGGTTAATGAAGATAAAATTATTTTCTTGAGAGATGTACAGGATTATTTAAAAAGAAACTGTATCGATTCCTGTATCTTTACCATTCCAGGACTATCTAAGAAAGAGATGAACTATCTGATTTCTTTAGTGGAAGATAAAGTAAACAACATCAAATATGTACCCCATATTGAAGGACAGTTTACGTTTAATTCAAAACCGCAGAACTTTGATGGACTGGTACTGGTCAATACATCCACAGGAGACAGTTCAATTGTGGATCTGTTTCTGAAACGATGCATTGATATAGCCGCTGGACTGGCTGGCTGTCTGATACTGATTCCATTAACGATCTTTGTCTGGATCTACAATCGAAAATGTAAGGATAAGGGACCAATCTTCTTTACACAGGATCGAATCGGAAAAGACGGGAAAGCCTTTAAGATGTATAAATATCGATCGATGGTCGTCGGAGCGGAAAAGATACTGGAAGAACTGATGGAAAACGATCCAGCTATTAAAGAAGAATATCTGACCAATAAGAAACTGGAAAACGATCCAAGGGTAACCAAAGCTGGAAACTTCTTAAGAAAAAGTTCACTGGATGAATTTCCACAGTTTATCAATGTATTAAAAGGAGATATGTCTTTAATTGGACCAAGACCTTATTTATTCAGAGAAATTGAAGATATGAAAGAATCCTATTCCACCATCATCAAATCCAAACCGGGAATTACAGGAATGTGGCAAACACATGGAAGAAGTGAAATTGGCTTTGATGAAAGACTGGAACTGGATGAATATTACTATCGTAACTGGAACATTGATTTAGATATACAGTTACTGGTACGTACTTTTAAAACCGTATTTCAAAAATTAGGGGCTAAGTAGAGAAGAGGTGACCTAGTGTGAATGTGGGGATTATATCAAAAGATCATTTATTATTGAATAAAATATCGGAGAAAGTTGATACATTACTCGATACATCAATTATTCAAAAATATAGTACTTTTGATAGTTTTTTAAAGAATAGGCGTAATTTTTGTATTGACTGTATTTTTATTGATTTAAGTTTAGAAAACTGGTTAGAAAAAAGTAAAGAAATTAAAGAAAAGTTTCAGAATATTGGAATCGTATTTGTGAGTGATGATCTACATGATTCTTATAAAGTATATGAAGTGGAACATATTTCATTTATATTTAAAGAAGATTTATCTTATGTAGAACAAGCTTTAAAATTATGTGAAAATCGGTTTCAGAACGAAAAATTTGTATATTTTAGCTGGAAAAGTACATTGATTGTACAGAAAGCTAAAGATATTTTATATTTTGAAAGAGATAAAAGAAGAACAATTATTCATATGAAAAATGGAGAAACGTGGATAACGTATAAACACATTGATGACTTTGAAGAAGAAGTCATTGAAGATTTTATACGGATACATGTTTCTTTTTTAGTAAACAAAAATCATTTTAAAACAGTTACCAGAGATAAAATTCAGTTAGTGGATGGAACATACGTACCCATCTCAAGAAAATACATGAAACAGTTCAAAGGTATGTATGAATAATGTCTATAGCTTTAAGTAAGGGAATAAGAATTAGTATTACAAAGTTACGTATACTATTCATGAGATGAATGGTATACGTATATATTTTTAATTAAGACCGAATGGTCTTTTTTTATGTGTATTTATAAAAGATATATATTTCAGTCATTTTGATAGTGATTTGATTCTACTATTCAAAATCCAAGTCTAAATATTAGAAAAGATAAAGGAGACTGGGTGAATGGGGTAAAAGGAAGAAGACATACCGCACCAGAGAGTGTGAAAGAAAAGAAGAATGCCCGAGAAGGCAGAGAGGATATGAAAGAAATGAATTTAACATTGTTAATTATGGCAGCAGGGATTGGTAGTCGATTTGGTGGCGGCATAAAACAGTTAGAGCCTGTAGATGCCAGAGAGCATATCATTATGGACTATTCCATCTATGATGCGATGGAAGCCGGATTCAACAAGGTTGTGTTTGTAATTAGAAAAGATCTCCTTGCGGATTTTGATGAAGTTATTGGTCAGAGAATGAAGAACAAGGGAATTCAGATAGAATATGCATTTCAGGAAATAGAAGATGTGCCTAAGAAGTACAAAGAAAAAACAATAAATAGAACTAAGCCTTGGGGGACTGGACAGGCCATTCTTGCAGCGAAGGATAAGATTCACGAACCATTTGTAGTTATCAATGCTGATGATTACTACGGTAAAGAAGGATTTGTGAAGCTGGCTGAATATTTAAAGAACGGTGGAAACTGTTGCATGGCAGGATTTGTTCTTAAGAATACATTATCCGATAACGGTACTGTTACCAGAGGCATCTGTGTTGAGGAAGATGGCTGGCTCAAAGAAGTTGTTGAAACAAAGGGAATCAGCAAGAACACAGAACTGGATATGGAAAGTTTAGTTTCCATGAATATGTGGGGGTTGAGACCAGAGTTCATGGATTTGCTTGAAAAAGGCTTTGTAGAGTTCTTTGAGAATGGCGGTCAGGGAGAATTCCTGATTCCGACTTATATTGGAGAATTGCTTGAGAAGAAGGCAATAGATGTGAAGGTGCTAAAGAGCAATGATACCTGGTACGGCATGACCTATAAGGAAGATGGTCCGACTGTTAGGAAGAACATTGAGAGATTGGTTAAAGAAGGATTATATCCGGAAGAGTTTTGATAAAAAACAACTCAAGCACAACACCTATCACCCACTAAACCTCTAATCCATAAAACCGCTCCGAAGGGAGCTGGAGAAGTAATAAAGGATAGAGGGATGCGAGGTAGATGGGTTTTGAAGTAGAGGAAGAAAAGATAAATGCGAGGAGAAGAGTAAAGATGGCAGAGAAGAAATTGAAAGTATGTTTAGTTGGTTCGTCTGGCGGGCATCTTACACATTTATATATGTTGAAGCCTTTCTGGCAGGATAAGGATAGATTTTGGGTTACATTTGATAAGGAAGATGCACGCTCTCTGCTTAAAGGAGAGAAGATGTACTCAGTTTATTATCCTTCTAACCGTTCTATAAAAGCCCTTCTTATCAACACATGGAGAGCATTGAAAATCCTGCCTAAAGAGAAGCCAGATCTCATTATCAGTTCTGGAGCTGCGCCTGCAATTCCGTTTTTTTGGATTGGTAAGCTGATGGGGGCTAAAACCATTTATATAGAGGTGTTCGATAGAATTGATGCTTCCACAATTGCAGGAAAACTCTGCTATCCAATAGCAGATAGGTTCATTGTGGAATGGGAAGAAATGAAGAAAGTGTACCCGAAGGCTGTGAACTTAGGAAGTATTTTTTAAGTTGTTGTAGAGGGAAAAGGGATAAAGAGATGATTTTTGTTACAGTAGGAACTCATGAACAACAGTTTAATAGACTTGTTGAATATATGGATAAATGGGCAGCAGAGCATGATGAAAAAGTAGTAATGCAAACTGGATACTCTACATATGAACCAAAGCATTGTGAGTGGAATAAGCTCTTCCCATACCAGAAGATGGTTGAGATGGTAGGGGAGGCAAGAATAGTAATCACTCATGGTGGGCCTTCCAGTTTTATCATGCCACTTCAGATTGGAAAGACACCGATTGTTGTGCCTAGACAATATAAATACAACGAACATGTCAACGACCATCAGGTTAAGTTTTGCAAAGAAGTAGAAAGCAGAATGGGCACCATTGTGGTTGTTGAGGATATAGAGAAGCTGGGTGGAGTCATAGATAGTTATGATGAAATCAAAAAAGAAGGAAAGAACACCAGCAATAACGCAAAGTTCTGTGAAGAACTGGATAGTATTGTTGATGAGATGTTTGAGGGGAAGAAATAAGAGATGAAGGAATTATTGATAATGGCTAAATCTCTTGGTGGTGGTGGATCCGAGGTTGCTCTGATTGAATTGATTAACGCTTTACCAGAAAACGAATATAACGTAACGCTTGTATTGCTTGACGTTGATAATGAATATGAATATCGGCTGAAGAAGAAAGTCAACATTATACAGTTGGAGTTCAAAAACCATTTTATTCATTCGCTTGTATCAATGTATGCATTTCCAGCTAAAGTTCTAAAAAAAATGTCTGTAAATAAATATTTGCCATATTACGATTATGTTGTAGAAAGTGTAATAAATAAGTTTAATAAAACCTACGATATTGCAATAGATTTTTATGGATATGGTTCGTTTACTACAGCATTTTTAGCTAGAAAGATTAAAGCAAAGAAAAAAGCTACATGGTTACATGACGAAAAAATCTATTGGCTGAAAAGTGTAGAGAATTATCTTCCAATATATGACAAAATATTTGGTGTTTCACAGGCTGTTATGGACGCTTTTTGCAGAGAATATCCAACATTCAAAGAAAAGGCGGCTGTTTTTTATAATGTAATCAATACAAATGATATCAAGCATAAGGCTGAAGAGAATGTAGACATTCAATTTAATAAGGACAAGTTCAATATTTTGACTGTGGGTCGACTTACAGAACAAAAGGGATATGATATTGCAATCTTTACGGCTTCAATTTTGGCTAAGCGAGGCATTAATTTTACATGGTATGTAATTGGATCGGGTAGAGATGAGAAAAAATTAAGAAAACTTGCTTATAAGACATATCATTTGGAAAAGCAGTTTGTTTTTCTGGGACAAAAGAAGAATCCATACCCGTATATGAAAAAATGTGATTTATATGTTCAACCATCTCGGCATGAGGGGTATGTAATCACCTTAGTGGAGGCACGAGTGCTCTGTTTGGCAATATTATCTTCAAATATACCCTCTGCCAAAGAACAGATTAAAGATGGAATGAACGGATACTTGACAGAATTGAATGGTAATTCTCTAGCCGATAAAATTGAGTACTTATATAAAAATCCCGTAGAGAGAAAAAAAACAATTGAATATTTACAAAATAATCCAATTGACTTTTCATCAGAATTAAAAAAACTAGAAACAGTATAATAAGGGGAATTTTATGGCAGAAAGAATAAAAGTGGCAATGATTACATCCTATTTTGATAGGAACGGCGTGACTTCACAGGTAATTAATTATGCCACTCATCTTGATAAAACAAAATTTGATGTTTCCATTATTGCTGGGGAACCATATGACAGTGGATATGAAAAACTTTGTGTTTCTCATGGTATTAAGTTACTTAAATTGCCAAGAAAACAAAACAATCCGTTTCATTATTATATTACTATATACTCCTATTTAAAAAATAATAAATTTGATATTGTACATGTGCATGGAAGTAGTGCGATTATAGCAATTGAACTTCTTATTGCTTTGCTTGTTAAGGTCCCAGCAAGAATTGCACATAGCCATAATACGACTTGCTCTCATCTATTTTTGCATAGGATACTTAAGAGAAGTTTGCAAAAGATATCAACATATTCCTTGGCTTGCGGAGAAAAGGCTGGAAAATGGATGTATGGTGATCGAGCTTATGAAGTGATTCCAAACGCATTTGATACAAAAAAATTTGCATTTAACTCAAAGAACAGAGAAACTGTCAGAAAGTTAATCAGTTCGGAATGCGGTATCATTATCGGGCATATTGGTAAATTTAATGATCAGAAAAATCAGAGCTACTTAATTCAAACTTTTGAGATATTGGCCTCTAAAGATAATACAGCCTTACTGCTTCTAGTTGGTAACGGTCCAGATATGGATACCATTAAAGAGCAGGCAAATCGAACTTCTTGCAGTAATCGTATTATATTCTGGGGCGAAACGGACAATCCCTCGGAACTGTATTCCGCTATGGATATTTTTGCATTGCCTTCAAAATATGAAGGACTACCAATTGTTTTACTTGAAGCACAAATATCAGGATTACCATGTATTGTTTCGGATAAGGTGACTTCTGAGGTGGATTTTGGCAATATCATCTGGGCGTCTATTGATGATGCGCCAAATACTTGGGCGGATACTATGCAAAATATAACAATAAAAAGTGATGAAGAACGAGAACATTATTTGAAAAATCACGAGCAACAGATAAATAAGTATAATATTTCTACAGCTGTGAAGAAATTAGAAAATATCTACATAAACCAAGTTGAACAAACACGAAGTAGGAATGAAACTACGATTGTATCGTGAGAAAAATATGGTGAATATACTAAAATGGTTCGTTATTCTAACACAAAATTATTCATAGAAAGGAAGATGATCATGCCTACATATGAAGGATTAAGATTAAAAATATTGAAATATTGGCGTGTGGGATTGGCTAATCATCGCAAAAAGCAACTTAAGTCTACTGACTTTACAATCATCTCTAATAACTGTTGGGGCGGCATGATTTATGAATCTTATAACTTACCAAAAGAATCACCTACAGTCGGAATGTTCTTTATGGCAAAGGACTACATTGATTTTTTGTCTGACTTAAAAGGCTATATCAATGGTAAGCTCTCATTTATAAAACCAGAAGAGTCTCGGTGGAAAGATGCTCCACAAATCTCAGGAGATAAAAGATTTGGTACATATCCAGTTGGAGTTTTATCCAATGGAAAGAATTCTATTGAGATTTTTTTCCTTCATTATCACAGTGAAAAAGAAGCGAGAGAAAAATGGGAACGCCGTATCAAACGTATTAATTGGGATAATTTGCTTGTGAAGTTTAATGATCAGAATGGCTGTACTGAAACAGAAGTTAATAGGTTTATGGGATTACCGTATAAGAATAAATTGTTTTTTACATGTAAAGAATGGCCAAATCTGAGTGGGGGGGTACACAGTTATCCACCAATTCCCCAAGCATGATTTTATAATGGCTTCTTATGAGCCGTTTGGGAAAGATATTACGGGGATAATTAATAATATGTGATAAATAATAAGGAGAAATTTATGATACCAAAAGTAATTCATTATTGTTGGTTTGGTGGGAAGCCGATTCCGCATGAAGTTAAAGCTTGCATCAGAAGCTGGAATAAATATTGTCCTGACTATAAAATTATTCGATGGGATGAGAAAAATTTTGACGTTACCTGTGTGCCTTTTGTTAAGGAAGCATATGAGAATCAGGCTTGGGCGTTTGTATCAGATTATGCACGCTTGAAAATCGTATATGAAAATGGTGGTATATATTTAGATACTGATGTTGAATTGCTAAAAAGCTTCGACTCATTGCTTAAATTGGATTCTTTTTTTGGTAGACAGCAAAGTGGAGAAATAAATACGGGGTTAGGTTTTGGTGCTGTGGCAAAAAGTCCGGTATTAAAATATATGTTAGCAGAATATGACAACGTTCAGTTTGAGAAAAATCAATTGCCTAAGATATCATGTCCTATTATAAATACAAAAGCTATTGAATCTGCCATGAAAGACGGTATGCTTGATAGTGCTAAAAATAAGATTTTTCCACCAGAATATATGGATCCACTTGCATCGGGTAAAAATGCGAGAAACCTAATGAGCGATTTGACAATATCTGTTCATCACTACAGTGCTAGTTGGACATCAAATCAACAAAGATTAAAAAGAAGAATTGCAAGAATCATAGGAGAAGGAACGATAATAAAAATCAAGAGCATAATAGGAAGATAAATTATGCTAAAGGAAAATTGTGCTTATGTCTGATAGTAGAAAATTAAATTTACAACTAAATATCTTGTTTCTAATCATTCCTTTTTTTCGGCCAGATTGCATTGTTCTAGCGAATCAATCATTAGATAATTTTTTTGTGGCATGGAGAATCTTTGCGTTTTTATTGGCTGCATATTACTATTTTAGAAGGTTTACTTTTAACAAAGCATTCTTTTTAATATTGCTATATGAAATAATGCAGGTATGTGCTTCAATAATCAATGGTGTTTCTGTATCTGCAAAGATTATTAATATGGCAAACTTCATTGGGATTTATATGATTTTCTCATATTTCTCAAAAGTAAACTCAAAAGAGTTGATAAACGTAGTATATAAATGGCTTTCATTTCTGATTTGTATTAATGCAATTTTAACAGTATTTTTTCCTAATGGATTAAATCATGCGTTATCAGATACTGGAAGAATTAATTTTATGGGATTAGATAATACTATAACTTTATACTTTATTTTGACGATATCATTTTGTGTTTTGTACCAAAATATACATCCTGATAGTAAAAAGCCCCTATTTACATTTCTAGTTATTGTGGGTACAGAACTTTTTTATAAATCAGGTTCCGGTCTCGTAGCTCTTTTTATGATAATCATTTATTTGATGTTTTGTTCTCGAAAAAAGTTTATTAATAAATTAGCAAATGCTAATTTGATCATGATTATTTATGCGGTGCTGGAAATAACTATTGTGTTTATGAATCGAATAAACTATTTGAGTTTTATTTTTACAGCATTAGGTAAGTCGTCAACATTTACAGATCGCAGATTTTATTGGGATCAGGCCTTAAAACAATTCATGTCATCTCCAATATGGGGGCAAGGAGGGGGCACAGTAGATTTATGGAATAATGGGTACTATTCCCACAATGCGTTGTTGGATATCCTTCTGAAGGGCGGAATAATAGCAACTGCAGTATGGATTGTATTGCTATATTTTTGCTTGAAATTTAGTGAAATGAAACAGAATGAATTTATTCAAGGTTTCTTTAGAGTGTTGATTTTTTCGGCATTAGTATATGGACTTATGGAAGGCCTTGAGGATCGTGTTGCCTTCAATTCTCTCTTGAGTCTTATGTTGGTATTAACTCAAATAGAAAGAAATGGATTTCTAAAGAATACCTTATTAAATTTTAATATACGTAATAAACCGATTTGATCGTACATTTATATAGTAATAAGAGGGTGGAAAGTTGAATGGATGAGTTAGTTAGTGTCATGGTAATTTACCGAATTTTAGCTTACTGCAAGGCTATAGCGAGAAATATATTAAAATATATTAAAAGATCTGAGTACCATCTCATATTAAAAAAGAAAAATTCAAACTATAGACCAATGCCACATGAAATCTATACAAGACAGAAATTAGAAGAGCTTTGTAAGTTCCCAAAAGGAAAAATCGATGCTTGTAACGAAATGGGAGATTTTTATGAATTGAGTATTATAGTACCCGCATATAATGTTGAACAGTATATTGAGAAATGTGTTGAATCTATTTTAAATCAGAAAACAAAATATAAATTTGAACTGATTATCGTTAACGACGGATCAACAGATAATACATATAGTATTATTCAACAATACAAAAATAGAAAGAATGTTGTCATTATCAATCAAGAAAATGGGGGGCATTCTTCTGCACGTAATAGTGCATTAAAGCATATAAATGGAAAATACTTAATGTTTGTTGATTCAGATGACTATATCTTGCCAGGGGCGATAGATGCTCTCCTCGATAAAGCAATTCAGAATAATGCTGATATGGTCGAGGGTTCTGCATTCTCTTTTTACGACAATGGAAAAATCAGCAGATTTTTTAGACATTGGAGTTCATTGAATAGCATATCTCCAATTGATACCTTTTATGGGTATCCATGGGGTAAGGTAATTAAAAGTGTATTATTTTCTGATATAAAATTTCCAGATGGATTTTGGTTTGAAGATACGTTATTTGTAATGATACTTTATCCAAAAGCAACAAACTCATATACGATAAAAAAAGAAGTATATGCTTATCGTGTTAATATGAGCGGAATAACTCAAACTGCGAAAAAAAATTTTAGATCAATTGAAAGTTTGTGGATTACAGAATACTTAATGGGCGAACAGAAAAAAAGAAATCTATTGTCTGAAAGTACATACAATCAATTCTTTGATCAGATTGCAATGAATGATGCGAGGGTTCGTCAGCTAGGGAACGAAGTACGAAAAATGGTGTTTGAGGAAAGTGTCCGTTTATATCAATTATATTATAAAAATTGTTTTTTCTCCATTCACTCAGAAAAAGCGAAAAAATTGCATAATTACATAATTGCATTTAATGAAGAAATGGCACTGACGCTTTTAGAAAATTGGAATTATTTATGAAAAGAATACTATGAAAGAATTGTTGTTGTGGGAGGAAATATAATAATAGAAAATGTGAAGGAACATTTCCGTAAGCAAGTAGAAAAACACAAGAAGGAGGAAAGTCAATCCGCCGCTGTTTGAAGCAATGGTTATAATTCGAAGAGTCAGATTTTAAAGGATGCGTCTATAGTAGACAAAAAAGAAATAGCAGGATGTAAAAGCAAATGTTGCAGTGTGAAAATAAAGAAGATTTCGCATTATTTTATGATACTTGAAAACGTGTCAGAAGAAACTTTTTGTAATGACAGTGGTGTGTTTGCTCCTGTTGTATTGGCTAGGACAGTGAGCTTTACGCCAGCTTCTAAATATAGTAACAGGAGGGATGAATTTTATGCTATATCAAGTAGTAGAAAGCAATAAGAATGCATTTAATGCTGGAAGCAAGGCAACAGCAGATATTACCTCGATTGCTGAAAAAATGAACTTTAAACCATTATATGTTCATCATATTGAGGCGAAAAATAATATTTTTAGTAAAATAGTGAATCAAATCAGGTATTTTTTTGAATGGTCCCAATTATATAAAGAAGTTGAGGATAACTCTGTTATTTTATTGCAACATCCGTTTAGAAATAGACAATGTAATAGGGAAAAAAACATATTAAAACTCAAGGAAAGAAAAAATGTAAAAGTTATTTCATTAATTCATGATATCGAAGAGTTACGAAATTCCGTCTACAACGAACACAATCGTTCTGAGTTTGAGTTTATGGTGAGGGTAGCGGACCAGTTTATTGTACATAATTCTAAAATGAAAGAATGGTTGAAAGATAAAGGTGTTGGTGAAAGCAAAATTGTTATACTAGAAATATTTGATTATCTATCTGACTCACCAATTAATGAAAAAAATTTTGCGAACAATATTATAATCGCAGGAAATTTAGATTTGAGCAAATCGGCATATTTGGGCGAAATCCAGAATGTAAGCAATTTGAATTTTGATTTATATGGTGTGAATTACAAGAATAATGCAAGCCCGAATATTGCATATCATGGGGCTTTTAAGCCTGAAGAACTTTCTGAACAGTTTACATCAGGTTTTGGTTTGGTGTGGGACGGCACAAGCATAGATACTTGTGATGGCAATACTGGTAATTATCTTCGTTATAATAATCCACATAAGTTATCGTTATATATATCGTCTGGAGTTCCTGTAGTTATTTGGAAAGAGGCTGCACTAGCGACTTTTGTTAAAGAAAAGGGAATAGGATTATGTGTAAATAGTTTAACTGAGTGTGCGGAGCTTATATCTAATATGAGCAAAGATCAATATGACGAAATATGTTCACGTGTAAATGAAGAATCTATAAAGTTAAGAAGTGGTTTCTATTCAAAAAGGGCGTTGGAAGAGGCTCTCAGAAGAATTCAAAATATATAAAGATTAATTTAGAGGCTAGTTAGTGTGAAAGAAATTTGAGGACAGCCTTAAATGTGAAAACTCACTAAGCTGTCTTAACCAATCAACTTTTTAAAGTGTTATAGATATTTTAAATTAGATTGAAAGCTAGTGTTTCATAAGTAGGACGAATTCTTTCGCGCTGTAACAGTATCTTGGAAAATGAGGAATTAATAATGTACGATTATTTAATAGTGGGATCCGGTTTATACGGATCAATATTTGCCAGAGAGGCAACAAACAAAGGATATAAGTGCCTTGTTATCGATAAGCGAGATAACGTAGGCGGGAATATATATACGGAGAAGGTTGAAGGGATTAACGTTCACAAGTATGGCGCGCATATCTTCCACACCAACAATCAGAAGGTCTGGGGCTATATCATTCAGTTTGCAACCTTCAACCGATTCACTAATTCTCCAGTAGCAAACTACAAAGGTGAACTTTATTCCTTACCATTCAATATGTACACATTCAATAAGATGTGGGGAGTAGTAACTCCTGAAGAGGCATTGGAGAAAATTGAGGAGCAAAAACAAGAAGTAAAAGGTGAACCAAAGAATCTGGAAGAACAGGCAATCTCTTTAGTTGGTAGAGATATCTATGAGAAGTTGATTAAAGGCTACACCGAAAAGCAGTGGGGAAGAGATTGCAAGAATCTTCCTGCGTTTATTATCAAGCGTCTTCCAGTTCGTCTAACTTTTGACAACAACTATTTCAATGCTCTTTATCAGGGAATTCCGGTTGGTGGATACACCAAGATGATTGAGAATATCTTAGATGGAATTGAGGTCAAATTAGGAGAAGACTATCTGGAGGACAAAGCAAAATGGGATGGTATGGCAAAAAAGGTTGTTTATACTGGCCCAATTGATGCTTACTTCAATTACTCTCTTGGTTATTTAGAGTACCGTTCTGTTCGATTTGAAACAGAAGTATTGGATAAACCTAACTTCCAGGGAAATGCTGCAGTGAATTATACGGATAGAGAAACTCCGTGGACCAGAATTATTGAACACAAATGGTTCGAGTTTGGTAAGGATGAGAATGGAAGTGATTTTCCAAAGACAGTAATTAGTAGAGAGTACTCTAGCGAATGGAAACCGGGAGATGAACCTTACTATCCAGTCAATGATGAAAAGAATGGTGCTTTGTACAAGAAGTACAAGGAGCTGGCAGATAAGGAAGAAAACGTAATCTTCGGTGGAAGATTAGGAGAATACAAATATTACGATATGGATGCTGTAATTGCATCTGTGTTAGATAAGTGTGAAGCGGAGTTAAAATAAAGCGTTTGGAGTTGGTGAGAAACATATGAAACAAAAATCTTTAAAACTGAATGTAATTATGAATATGATACTGACTATGTCGTCATTTATCTTCCCTTTAATTACGTTTCCGTATGTTTCTCGTATTCTTCTTCCTGAAGGAACTGGAAAAGTATCGTTTGCCACTTCATTAATTTCATATTTTTCAATGTTTGCTCAGCTAGGGATTCCTACATACGGAATTAGGGCTTGTGCTAAAGTAAGAGACAATAGAGAAGAGCTAACAAGGACAGCGCAGGAGCTACTTATCATTAATTTAATAATGAGCGCAATTTCTTATGTTATTCTTTTTATCGCAATTGCGTTTGTGCCGCGTTTACAAAGCGAGAAAACACTTTATGTAATTGTGAGTTTTACCATCATCCTTACTTCTATTGGTATGGAGTGGTTATATAAGGCTTTGGAACAATACACATATATTACAATTCGATCTGTAATATTTAAGTTTATTGCTTTAATTTCAATGTTTTTACTAATCCATAAAAAATCTGATTATGTAATTTATGGTGGTATTTCAATTCTTGCTGCCTCTGCTTCTAATATTTTTAATTTTATCAATGTACATAAGTATATCGATTTAAATCCTGTTGGTGGATATAATTTTAAGCGACATTTTAAACCAATTGGAACCTTTTTTGCTATGGCTTGTGCCACAACAATATATACTAATCTCGATACAGTAATGCTTGGTTTTATGAAAACAGACACTGATGTAGGCTACTACAATGCTGCAGTAAAAATAAAAACCATTCTTGTTTCCATTGTAACTTCTCTGGGGGCGGTTCTATTGCCGAGAGCATCCTACTATATTGAGAATGGATTAATAGATGAGTTTAAAAGGATAACTAAAAAGGCTCTATCATTTGTGCTTCTTATTGCGTCGCCATTAGCGCTATATTTCATGTTCTATGCGAAGGAAGGCATATTCTTTCTTTCCGGAAGTGCTTATGCAGGGTCTATTCTACCGATGCAGATTATAATGCCGACATTATTGTTCATAGGAATTACAAATATCCTTGGCATACAAATGTTAGTGCCACTGGGGAAAGAAAAGGTAGTATTATATTCAGAAATAGCAGGTGCTATTGTTGATGTGATAATCAACGCATTGTTAATTCCTAGGTTTGCATCTGCTGGTGCTGCAATCGGAACATTAGTGGCAGAATTTGTCGTCTTAGTTGTTCAATATATTGCTCTTAAAGATGATGTTGCAGAAACACTCAAACAGATTCACTATGGAAGAATAACTTTCACGCTCATTTTAGGAACTGTAGCATCACTGTGGGTTAAAATGCTTGGATTAGGATCATTCTTGACTCTAGTGATTTCTGCAATGCTTTTCTTCGGAATCTATGGAGTATATCTCCTTATCCGTAAGGAAGAAATGATTGTAGAAATATGGAATATGGTTGTTGGTAAGTTAGTGAAGAAAAGTAAATTTTCTCGTCACCTTTTCAAATAGGTTATACCGTTTATATTTATAATTATAATGCTCGCGTGTAGCACAGAGAGTACTCCTTAATTTTTGGAGTACAAAATGTGGTCTTCGCGGGCTTTTTTTATCTTTTTAGATCCTGATCTGTAAAGGATTTTTACCATCTCTGTGAGGATTTCTTCCTCTGACTTGTTGAAATCAGTCAACAACTTGTGTATCTATGAATCTGCTTTGGAAATGGAATGGGTAAGATTGTCTACTAAAAGATTATCATCTGAAATTCCCAGTGCATTTGTAAGTTCAAAAAGTAGATCAATAGGATAAATATTTTGTTGAAGGAACAAAGAAGAATTTCTAAAGGTATTGTTAATAAATGTTTAGAAAATCAATGATTGGTGGTAGATGATGTAAAATTTAGCATCTGAAAATAAAGATATATAAGTGTTAATTATGTCATCACAAGAAATGCTAAACTCTTTGTCAAAAGAGAATATAAAACGAAAAAGAATGCGACAATGAAATATGAAGTATGTATTGAGATATGTATTGAAATATTGTCGCATTCTTATAGAGTGTGTAAGTAAGAAGAAGTTATGATTACACACATATTATTTTATAAAATTCAATTAAAAAAGTACATATAAATGTATTATATGAATGAAACTGTGTTATAAGTAACTACAATAATATAGTTTATTAAATCGTATTAATATTTATAGGACGATTTGATATAATAAATGAGGGGATTTGAATGAAACATATATTGAAAGGGATCTGGTTTACTGTATTTGTTTTATGTGCTTTATTTGTGGTGGTTCTGATGTATTCTTTAAGTTCTGAGGATGGTTTTACTTCTTCGAATCGTTCCAGTATTGTAACGGAATCTTTAAAAGAAGAAGTGAAAGAGACATTGAGATCTTCACCAAAAGGGTATTCACTTGCGAAAAGAATAAAGGGTTATATTATTTTATATTCTCCTTATGGAAGTGACTGGAACTTAACGATGCGTAAATTGGCTCATTTTCTTATTTATTTTTGTATGTCCTTTATGATTTACTTATCTTTATGTATGTTATCCCTTGGAAAGGGAAAACGAATTTTGATTACGTTACTGATTTGTTTCTTCTTTGCGTGTATAGATGAATTTCATCAGGGACATATTATTGGAAGAACGATGTCTAAAAAGGATGTATTGATTGATTTAAGTGGTTCTTCTTTATCGGTATTGATATTATCTTTATTTAAAAAATGACAGGATGATGGATCCTGTCATTTAAATTAAGTGGTAATGATAAAAAGCTTTATACAACCCATCTTTATTGATATCATCGGTCACATAATCGCATATTTCTTTTACACAATCACTTCCATTTCCCATCGCAATGGAAATCTGAGCGTATTTCAACATAGGAATGTCATTTTCTGAATCTCCTATAGCCATGGACTTGTATTCATTGTGAAAATAGGTTTCTAAAAATTGAATGGCTGTTGCTTTATTGTACTGTTTTAAAGTGATTTCTCCACCGAATTTACGAAATTCTGTATATAAGACTTCTTCTGGTAATTCTTTTAAAATCTTCTCTTTGTCTTCTTCTTTTTCTAAATGAATGGAAATTTTCATGATCTGTTTATAATCTTCTTCTTTCATTAAATTGACATCTGGAAAAGATATAAAGTGATTCCCAATTCGATTTTCTTTTGAAAATTCAGCCATACGTATACGATTTAATTCATTTATAAAGGTCACATTGGATCCTTCCATTGAATACGCACAATGGTATTTCTCCATGATATTCTGAATCTCTTTGGCAATTTTAACACCTAATGGCTGATATAAGATTCGTTCTTTGTTTAAATAAATTTCACTTCCAGCAGAGAAACAGTATCCATCTAAATTCAATTCCCATAAGGAATCCGGTACTTCACATTTTGTTCTTCCTGTATTCACAAATATTTTATGTCCGTTTTCTTTTGCGGATTTTATGGCTTTTAAAGCCGATTCTGGGACTTTTTCAAATTCCCAGAACGTTCCATCTAAATCTAAAAATACAATTTTTTTCATACATTCTTCCTTCATCCTTTAAAGATTCTAACATAAATTGAAATATTATAGAATTTGAAATTTACTTTTTCATTTTGTATCATGTCTATAGGTGATAGAAATGAAAAAGAATTATTTTATTTTTGGATTTACCATTTTAAGTATATTTTATTTTATATTTAAACTGATACAGATGAATGTATTACCATATATTTATATTGGAGCTTTTATTGGATTATTTATAGTATTTTTATTTCTTATATATTTTATTTATAAAAAGAAACATACATTCATTTGTATGATTTTATGTATTATGATTTCAATTGTATCTTTATTAGGTGGTTTTTATATTCATAGAACCATTCAGACTTTATCAAAAATCAGTGATTCAAATACAAAAAAGAAAAAAGTATTATCGATTTATTCTTTAAAGAACAGTAAGATTCAAAAAGAAGAGGATTTAAAGAATTGTACAATTGGAATTCTTGCGATCAATGAAGAAAAAAGTAAAGAATGTCTAGATTCTTTAAATTGTGATACACAATATGTTGTCTATAGTTCTTCTGAAAATATGATCAATGATTTTAAAGAAGGGTTACTGGATTGTATCTGTATCGATTCTATGTATCTGGAAATTGTGGAAGAAAATTCTGAAATGGAAAATTTTGAAAAGGAAATACAGGAAGTGTATCGATATACATATTATGTCCAACAAAGCAATACAGTTTCTTCTGTGGATGTGATCAAAGAACCTTTTACAGTTTTGATCAGTGGAATTGATACGCGTACAGGGACATTTGAGGACAGTGATTCTCGAAGTGATGTGAATTTAGTGGTTTGTATCAATCCAGGTACGCATCAGATCTTTTTATTATCCATTCCAAGAGATTATTATGTCAAAACCGTCTGTGATGCCAGTGATGGCTGTGCCAATGGAGAAATGGACAAATTGACACATACGGGATGGCATGGAATTTCCACAACGGAAAAGACAATTGAAAACTTACTGGGTATTGAAATCAATTACAATGTACTAGTGAATTTTCAGACCATTGTGACATTGGTGGATCTATTGGATGGAGTGGATGTATATTCTCCTTATAATGTGGAACTCTCTGGAAGTTTTCATTCCTGTTCGGTAGTGGAAGGAAAGAATCATTTAAATGGAGAATGTGCTTTGGCTTATGCCAGAGAGCGTTATGCGTATGTGGATGGGGATCGGCAGCGTGGAAAGAATCAGATGGAACTGGTGAAAGGAATCATTGAAAAGTGTCTGTCAACGGATTTATTAAATCATTTTACGGATATTTTAAATATTATGGAAGATCTGTTTCAAACCAATATGGAAACCAGCCAGATTCTATCGTTTGTCAAAGAACAGATCAATCATCCTTCAAATTGGAGCATTGATACCTATAGTTTAAATGGAACAGGAGACACAGCTTATGCCTATGAACTGGGTGATTATGCGTATGTAATGATTCCCGATGAAAGCACCATTCAAAATGCGAAAGAAGACATAGAGGCCATTTATAAGGGAGAAGACATTCCTTATATAAATTAAAGTCACAAAGATTAAGTTCTCTTTGTGACTTTTGTTTTACATTTTGGACAAGTGATTTCAATGGTTCCTTTATGTTTTGGAACACGAATGATCTGTTTACATTGTTTACAACGAAAAACTTTATGGGTTTTACGATATTTCCATTTTAACTGATATGGTTTGATCAGTCTTGTGAATTTATCATTTTCCAGTCTTCTTGCGACAATATTTCTGGATAAAGTACGATAATTCACATAAATCAATAGAATTAAAATCAATGCATTTAAAATTGAATTTCGAACGATAATCTGTATAAAACATAGAATTAAGGAAACGATGACTAAAAACTGATTGAGTGCATCACTTCCATATCGCCCGGACATAAATTGAATCATTTTAGCTTTAAACTTGTTCATTGTTCTCTCCATTATAATATTGTTCATACTGGTCATAAGGAGTGGATGGTGCCTGGTTTCTTCCACCCAATCCAAATAATATTGCCTGTAATAACCACATCACAAACTGAATCACGATAAAATACCATAAGATGGAATGTCTTCTATGATAAGTATACGTATACATTCTCTGATTCATGAATGGATTGGAATAGCTCTGGGCATGCAATGTCTGATACACTCTTTGATAATCCTGACGCCCTGGTTCTAAACGAACGCATTTTTCGATGGATTCTTTGGCGTTCTGGTTGTAGCCTAAGCCAATGCAGACAATGGCAAATAAGTAATACCAGCGAGCGGTTCTTGTATCGATAGAAAACTGTGACAGAGCATTGTATGCCTGTTTATATTGTTGTTTCTGGATCAATAATATGATCCTTTGGATTTCAGGACTGTCATTGGGCTCGATTTGAGGCATTTCGACGGTTCTCTGATTCTGAAACGAAGAAAAGAAATCCGTGAAGTCGGCATACTGGTACGTATTCTGATAAGGATTGGAATACGTCTGAGTGTAAGTCTGCTGCCTATATTTATCCGGATTTTTCAACATATCATAAGCTTCATTGACTTCATTCATCTTCTGCTGGGCATCTGGGTCATCAGGATGCAGATCGGGATGACACTCTTTTGCCTTTTTTCGATAAGCCTTTTTTATTTCTTCTTCTGTCGCATTTTTATCAATTCCTAAAACACGGTAGGGATCTTGAACCATGGATTCCTCCTATTCTTTTGGACCTCCTATTTCCACTGGTTTATTTAAGATATACATAAATTCATCTCCAGTGATGGTCTCTTTTTCATATAAATATTTTGCAAGCTCATGAAGCTTCATTTTATTCTCTTCCAGAATCGCATACGCTTCATCATGCGCTTTTCTTATCAATTGTACCACTTCTTTATCAATTTGTGTGGCCGTTTCATTGGAACAGGCTAAAGTGGTATCCTGACCTAAATACTGATTGTGCATCGTTTCTAAAGCCACCATACCAAACTGATCGCTCATTCCCAATCGAGTAATGGCCATACGAGCCAGTTTCGTGGCCTGTTCAATATCATTAGAAGCACCAGAAGTAATGGAATGGAAAACCAGTTCTTCGGCACATCGTCCAGCTGTATAGACCATAATTTTCTGGTAGATTTCTTCTTTTGATAATAAATTCTGCTGATTTTCTTCCACCTGCATCGTATATCCCAAAGCTCCTTTGGTACGAGGAATGATCGTAATTTTATGAACCGGAGCGGTGTGTTTACATTTGGCAGCCACTAACGCATGACCAATTTCATGATAAGCTACAATCAGTCTTTCATGAGTGGAAATGACCGCTCCTTTTTTCTGTTCTCCGGCAATGACAATTTCAATGGCTTCTTCCATATCTTTCTGCAGTACTTTTTTACGATCGTCACGAATGGCCAGCAATGCCGATTCATTAACGATATTGGCCAGTTCCGCTCCGGATGCGCCTGCACTGGCACGGGCAATGACATTAAAATTAATATCATCGGAACATTTTACTTTTTTGGCATGTAATCTTAATATTTCTTCACGTCCTCTTAAATCTGGCAATTCCACCGGAATTCTTCGATCAAATCGACCTGGACGTGTCAAAGCTGGATCTAAGATTTCATCTCGATTGGTAGCCGCCAACAAAACAACTCCTTTTGAACCATCAAAACCATCCATTTCGGCTAACAGCTGGTTTAAAGTCTGTTCTCTTTCATCGTTTCCAGATAAACCGGAACCATCTCTTTTTTTACCAATGGTATCAATTTCATCAATAAATACGATACAAGGTGCTTTTTCTCGAGCCTGTTTAAATAAATCACGAACTTTTGCGGCTCCTCGGCCCACAAACATCTCCACGAATTCAGAACCGGAAATGGAAAAGAAAGGGACACCGGCTTCTCCAGCAACAGCTTTAGCCAAAAGCGTTTTTCCGGTTCCAGGAGGACCCACCAGTAAAACTCCTTTAGGAAGCTGGGCTCCTATTTCTTCATATTTTTTTGGATTCTTTAAAAAATCCACCACTTCTTTTAAGTTCTCTTTTGCCTCTTCCTGACCAGCTACATCATTAAAGGTTTTACCTGTTTTAACTCCTTCATACACTTTGGCATTGGACTTAGATAAATTCCCAAATCCAAAACCACCCTGGTTGAAAGACATCTGATCGTTTTCCATTCGTTTGCTCATTCTCTTCATATAATTTGAAAATAAGAATCCTAGTACAATGACTGGCAACATAAAGGTCAATAAGAAATACAAAAATGGATTGGTCTGTTTTGGAATCACCTGTTTAAATTGAGCACCGGATTCATTCAATCGATTGACTAAATCCGGATCGTTCATCTGACCTGTCTGATAAGTCTTATCGTTTCCTTCAATTGTGAAATAAATCTGACTGTCTTCAATCTGAACTTCCTCTACTTTTTTCTGTTCAATATACGTTAAAAACTCAGAATAAGTTGTCTCTTTGATTCGAGCATCGCTCACAAGGGGAATCACTATAAAATCAATTATTAGAAGAGCAACACAAAAGATCAGATACCATTGTGCAAAGCTCCGTTTTTTCTTGTTCATAAAAAACCTCCTGAATATGGATACATTTTACAACAAATTAGCACAACTTCAAGTAAAGTGCTAATTTCACATAATTTCGCAAATTTTAGCACTTTTTTAGCACAAAAAAGCCAGGAATATTATATCCTGACTTTTCATGATAACTATACAATTCTATATTTTCCAGGATATTTTTCTTCCTGGTTTTATAATACGAAAAAAAATCCTAAGATTCTTTTCCAGTCTGAAGAATAGCACGGATCGCATCAAATAAATATGGCTTATATTCTTCAATATCTAAAGGTTTTTTACGGGCAATGGCATCATAACACGTATTGCCTGACAGTTCGATGATCATATATAAGATTACTTCTGGATTCTTATATGTATAATGAGCACTGCTTGCATCTTTTTTAAAGATTTCAATTAAATCATAAGTGTCGTGATTTAAAGCTTCATTTAAAGTAGATTGAAATAAGCCCCAGGATAAATTCTTTTTAATAAAGTTAAGAATTTCAGGATGCATCTGAAATTGAAGGATCACATGATTGATAATAAATATAATACGATCTTCAAAATCACGGATATCATTCTGATTCAGTTCTTCAATAGACTGATGAAATAATTTTCTGGTTTCTTTTTGAATCAGAATGTCTCTTATTTCATATTTATCTTTGAAATATAAATAAAACGTTCCTTTAGCAACATTGGCTTTATTCACAATATCATTTACTGATACTTTTTGAATTTCATTTTCTGTAAGCAATTCAAAGGCGGCACTTAATAAACGGTTTTCTTTCTGTATTTTATTTTCGATTACTTTTTTCTTCATAATTTTATTATACATAATTTAGATAATAATTCAATTAAATGACCAAATGTCATACTAAATTTAAATAACATTACAAAAGATTTAAGACAAATATAAAAAAATATTGACTATAAGTCATTTTAGTATTATACTTCCAGACGATATGGGAAAGGAGCAAAAGAGATATGGAAAATTTTGCTGAGAAAATCGTAAAATATCGAAATAAAATACTGGTGGCTGCCATTGTATTGTTGTTTGTCAGCGTAATCGGATATTTTAAGACGGGCATAAATTATGATTTGTTGTCTTATCTGCCTTCTTCTGCTGAATCGATGGAAGCACAGAAGGTACTGGAAGACTATAATCTGGCCAGTGTGGATTTTCTGATTGTGAATGGAAAAGAAGATAAAGAAGTTGCGAAAATAAAGAAAGACATTCAGAAGATTGAAGGAGTAAAAAAGGTAATCTGGAGAGATGACGTTCTGGATTTGTCCATTCCTGGACAGGCTATTCCTGAAAGCATTCAGAAAATGATTTATTCTCAAGATGCTACGATGCTGATTGTTACCTTTGATGAGCCTACTTCTTCACCAAAGACAATGAAGGCCATTTCAAAAATAAAAAAGTATACAAAAAAGGATTGTTTTCTGGCAGGGATGTCAGCACTTAGTGAAGATACAAAAAATCTGACAGAACACGATACCCCTGTTTATGCTTTGATCGCAATCGTTTTATGTATGATTGTTTTGTTCCTGGGACTGGAAAGTACAGTCGCTCCATTTGTGTTTCTGTTAGGAATGATTTTTCCAATTGTATATAATTTTGGAACCAATTTCTTTTTAGGACAGATCAGTTACATTACCAAGGCGTTAGCGGTTGTACTTCAGCTGGCAGTGACTTTAGATTATTCCATTTTCCTGCTGCATCGATACCAGGAAGAAAAAAAGAATCAGGACAATGAAAAAGCAATGGCAAAAGCCATTCATGCGACTTTTACGTCAATTACTTCCAGTTCGATCACAACAATCGCCGGTTTTCTGGCATTGTGTGTTATGCAGCTGACATTGGGAAAGGATATCGGAATTGTAATGGCAAAAGGAGTTGTATTAGGGGTTTTGTCCACAATCTTTATTTTGCCAAGCTTACTGATGCTCTTTGATAAGCCGATTGAAAAATACAAACATAAAACTTTGATCAATGAATTAAAACGTTTACCTGGATTTATTGTGAATCATTATAAAAAGATCCTGATTGTTTTTGTGATTGTCTTTATTCCTTTTCTTTATGGACAGTCACATACAAAACAGTATTACGATCTGATTTCTGGTATGCCTGAAGATTTTGCCAGCGTTATTGGAACAAATCAGTTAAAAGAAAAGTTTGATATGACTACAACAAACTTTCTGTTTGTGGATGAAAACCTAAAAACTAAGGAAATACAGAGTTTATGTGATGAAATTAAAGAATTAGATGGTATTACCAATGTGCTGGCTTATGAAGAATTTGTAGGACCAGGTGTTCCAGATTCTTTTAAGCCACAGATCATAAAAGAAATCTTTCAGAATGCAGGCAAGAAAATGATTATCGTGAACAGCGATTATAAAGCGGCTACGAAAGAATTGAATCACCAGCTGAATCAGATGGATGCCATATTAAAGCGATACGATAAGAATGCATTAATTGGTGGAGAAGGAAGTATGACAAGAGATTTAATCACAACAACCAATATTGATTTTAAAGTGGTTAATATACTGTCCGTTATTTTAATCTTTTTGATTGTCACTATGACCTTTAAATCTATCGCTTTACCAGTGATTCTGGTTTTATCCATTGAATTTGCGATAACGATCAATATGGGTTTGCCATATTTCACAGGCAATACACTTCCATTTATTGCCGGAATCGTAATCGGAACCATTCAGTTAGGGGCTACTGTTGATTATGCGATTCTGATGACAACCAGATTCAAAGAAGAATTAAAAAAAGGAGCCACGGTACACCAGGCTATTCAGATTGCGATACAGAAATCTTCTGTATCCATTATTACCAGCGGATGTTCCTTCTTTGCAGCCTGTATCGGTGTTTCATTTGTGACAAAGATGGATCTGATTAAAAGCTTAGTTATTTTATTGGCACGAGGTGCCTTGATTTCAGTGATCAGCATTTTATTTGTGCTGCCTTCTTTGTTGATCTGTTTTCATTCTTTTATTGAAAAGACGACAAAGAACTGGCCGAAAGGAGAAGAAATATGAAAACAAAACAAACTTTAAGAATGATAGGAAGTGCATTGTTGTGCACCGCTGTATCCACTTCATTTTTTCCTGTCTATGCTCAGCAGGATAATCCAACAGAAAAAACAGAAACAGTCTTTACGGTTTTAAATCCCGATGGAAGCATTGAGAATACGAATGTATCCAGCTGGATTCACGATGAAGATGGAATTGAAAATATAAGTGAAGAATTAAATTTAGAGGATGTTGAAAACAGCAAGACAAATGAAGCCCCTGAAAAAAATGGAAACGTATATACCTGGAATGTAGATGGAAACGATGTATATTATCAGGGAACCAGTCATCAGCCATTGCCTGTTTCCATTCAGATTCAATATTTTATGGATGGTAAAGAATATTCACAAAAAGAATTAGAAGGAAAAGATGGACATCTGAAAATGGTATTTACTTTTGAAAATACCCAGACAGAAACGCAAAATATAGGTGGGAAATCTATTGTTGTTCATCCTTCTTATTTGTTAGGAGGGCTTCTGGATCTGAAAACTGGCGTTTATACAAATGTAAAATGCGATCAGGGAAAGATCATTAACGATGGAACCAACGAAATGCTGGCATTTGTGAACATTCCTGGATTAAGAGAAACGCTGGAAAGTGCAGGGCTTTCAAAAATAAACGACCAGCTGAATATTACCGATCAGGTAATTGTTGAAGCCGATGTTAAAGACTTTCATTTGGAATCTATTATGATGGGGATGACCAGTGATTTTGATTTAGATTCTCAGCTGGGAAATATATCTTCCTTATCCGATTTAAGTAATGGAATCAATGAACTGGTCAATGCACAAAATGAACTGGTAGAAGGTTCTCAATCTTTATACGAAGGAACCAGTGAAATCAAAGAAAAAAGCCAGCCACTGACATCTTCTAAAAATCAGATTCGTTCATTGGCTGATGGCTTTGTTGTACTGGATAATGGAATGCAGAATCTGCAGCAGTCAATCCAGCAATACACAAATGGAGCCAGTGCAATGAATGCAGGACTGGATATGCTGTATGCCATTCCACAAGGAACTTCTCAAATTGAAAACGCAATGGATCAGGGAATTGTAAAGGGGTCTTACCAGCTTTCACAAGGATTGTATCAATTGAACAATTCTTTACAGAATATGGATACAAATGAAATCAATAAAACATTGCAGTATTCCATTGATGAAATGAATGAAATGGATCACACTCTGGAAAAAGATATTCAGGTTTTAAAACAGCTGCAGGAAGGGTTAAATCAGAGTGCATCTGCTTTAGAAGCTATGAATGGAATGCAGCAGCAGTTAACTTTACTGGAACAGTCGATTCTTTCAAAAGAAGGTCAGAATAATCAGAGAATCAAGGAAAATAATGAACAGATTTCAAATATGAATGAACAGATAAATGAAATCAGACAACAGATGATTCAGACAGTGGATCAGAGTATACAAATTTTAGAGGAATCCAAAGCGGATTTGCAGAATACGGATTCAATTGATGCAAAAATCAATGAATTAGAAGCACAGAAACAAAGGATATTACAGATTCAGAATCTATCTGCTTTGCAGACATTGGAAACAATGGAAGTAGAATTTGAACAGCTGAATACTATGCTATCACAGTTAAATCAATCCATTGCCTCAATGAGTAAAAATATAAGTCAGTCTTTACAGGCAATGCAGGATCTGCAAAAAGATATACAGCAGGCACTTGATATCTGCACTTCTTTAAAAACTATAGTTGCAGGTGATTCCATTCAGACTTTACAGCTTTCACTCAATCAGTTAAAACCATCGATTGAACAATTATATAATGGATCCCTTCAAATATATGAAGGTTCAAAACAGCTAAATGAAAAATTAAAAGAACTGCAGGAATCCAGTCAGAATGGTCTGGACCAGTTAAAACAGGGAATGGAGCAATTGACAGGAAATAACGATCGTTTAAATCAGGGTGCCGGTCAGTTAAAGGAAGCAACAGATCTGCTTGCAGGTCAACAGGAAGCATTTAAACAGATGGCAAATGGATTGGAATCTTTAGAAGAAGCTTTCGATGCTTTGAATGAAGGAGCCAAAGCTTTAAACGAAGGACAGAACCAGTTCAAAGAACAGGGAATCGATGTATTGAAAGAAAAAGTGGATCTGACGGAAGAAGAATTGAATACATTGCAGCAGGTTATGCATTCTATTCAGAATTTAAATGAAACGTATAAGAGTTTTTCAGGATGTCCAGATTCATCACAAGTCAGTACAAGATATGTATACCGTACAAAAGAGACAAGCGAAAAGTAGCTTGTCTCTTATTTTTTTTCTTCTTACAGAGAAGGTTGTGAATTCAATATAATTATAAATTCATGCGTTTAATAATCGGTTACTTTAAAGAAAGAGATTGAAGATCTTGTGAAAACAAAAGTGCATGAGGTAATGAAACTCTATGTAAAAGTTATGAGCTGTCTGTTTAATTTTCAGTCATTAAAAAGGATTTTCTTCAAAAAGGAGAATGATACAACCCTAGTCAAGTAGACATGGGAAATATTTAAAAATCTCATCGATCAACAACCCATTCCACTTTGGTTTGGGTTGTTTTTTATTTCTTCTATAATCATTTCTTTTTGATGTTTCTTCTTT
>NZ_VUMM01000021.1 GCF_009696175.1 Floccifex porci | reverse complement strand
AAGAAGAAACATCAAAAAGAAATGATTATAGAAGAAATAAAAAACAACCCAAACCAAAGTGGAATGGGTTGTTGATCGATGAGATTTTTAAATATTTCCCATGTCTACTTGACTAGGGTTGTATCATCATTCAATACGAATGCTTTTTTTTATATTATGTGCAAAGCTAAAACCAGAATTAAAAAATTACATGATATGGTAAAGACATATAGAAGGAAAAAATTTTTATCGATTTTTACTGGTTTTCTTGTTTTGTGTTTGAATGGTTGCGATAACAATTGGTGCTTATGTTGGCTTATTTGCGTTTGTGAAAGGAGAAAGTGATAAAAGATATATCGAAGTTGAAAGCATTATTTATAGTGGTCAATGGTAAAATCCAATGCATGGATTGTGATCTGGTATCGTATTTTTAAAAAATAATTTATAATAAAAATATGAAGAAAATAATTGCTTTATTTATATTGTTGACAGGTGTTCTTGTTTTTATGTATTCGATATTCAGTGTTTCTTTGAAAAAAGATGTATTTGTTTTTGAATATGGAAAACATATTTCTATAAACGAAAGGTCTTTATTTAAAGATTCATGGATTGATCCAAGTCATATTGAATTGGATGTTTCTTCTATTGAAATGGAAGGCAAGTTTGCAAAACCGGGAAATTATCTGGTTGAAGTGAAGTATCAGATTCTTTTTTTCAATCAGAGTAAAACTATTCAAATAAAAGTAGAAGATCGTACAAAGCCAGTAATTAAACAGAAAAATGAAATTAAAGTGGATGTAAATGATAAAGACCATGATTTTTCTTCTTATTTTGAAATAGAAGAATTAAGTGATTATGACATTTCTTTTGATTTAGAAAAAGTAGATTTTTCTAGTTCGGGTATCTATGAAGCAACTATTATTGTTGAAGATATATATCATAATGTTTCGTCTTCTTCTTTTGAAATTGAAGTCGAAGAGACTACAAATAATCTTGTTTCAAATATACAAAGTTCATCTACAACAGCTGAACCCTGTATTGTGAATGGAATACTTGTTGTGAATAAGAAACATTCTTTGCCTTCTAATTATGCTCCAGGAGAAAATATAGAAGCCAAGAGTCAGTTTTTAAAATTAATAGCGGATATGAAAGCCGATGGTTTACAAGTCAGTGATTCGTATAGTGGATTCCGCTCTTATGAATATCAAAATTCATTGTATTGGAATTATGTGAATTCGTATGGACAGCAACAAGCGGATACATTTTCTGCCAGAGCCGGGTATTCGGAACATCAAACGGGATTGGCTTTTGATTTGATGCAGCCCAATGGAGCTTTACTGCAGTCCTATAATGAATCGGTGTGGCTGGCCAATAATGCCCATCGATATGGTTTTATTGTTCGTTATCCATATGGAAAAGAAGCTATTACAGGCTATGTGGCAGAGCCTTGGCATATTCGATATGTTGGAGATCAGGCTACAGCTATTTATCAATCGGGTTTATGTCTTGAAGAGTATTTAGGAATACAAGGTGGAGATTATAATTGAGGAGCTGTAAAGAGTAAATAATCCTAAAATAAAAAAATTGCGCTAATCATAGTTATATGACTGGCGCATTTTTGGGTATTATAGTTGTGTATGAAAAGTATAATAATCACTACTAATAAACAGTATATCAGCCAAAATTGCTATTCGATTTTAATATTTTTTATGATTGTGATATAAAAAAATGATATTTCACGTACAGTTGCTGAAGTTGTAGAAGGAGCAAATATATTTGATTATATCGACCTTACAAACAGGAATTCACATGGTCATGACGGGGTTCATCTTCTGGAGGCTGTCATTCTTGGTAAAACTCTTTTTGGCTATGTTTCAACCAAAGCCCAACAGAATCTATGTGCATTTGATATCCTGTCAAAGTCTTTGTAACACGATTTTACTTGTATAGAATATTTTTTAAAGATACGAAAAACAGCAACAAAACTTGCTGCTGTTTTTCCCATAGTGAACATAGAAGAAAATATCAAAAAGGATTGATACGATAGAGTATGCCTTATGTATTTAGATATGTATTTTTGGAAGTTTGACTTTAAGACATACTTTTCTTCTGTAACCTATGTATCCTCCTTTCGATATATACTATACATATAAAAAATGACAAAATAATGACAATGGCTTACTTAACGAAATTAATGTAAAAAATTACATAAATATATTCAAAAATTGTATGTACAAAGATATTTCATGTGTTTTTAGAAAAATTATATTACAAAAGGAAAATATCAAAGTGTGTTAAATTTTTATTGTTAATGCAAAATTGTTAAAAAATTACTTTATATAAAACAATTATTACAAAATTTTAAATAAATAGAAAGAAAAAGAAATGATGTATTATATAATGAAAAAAAGGTTAAAGAATCAGGATTAGTTAAAGGAGGGTGTGTAAACTATGGGATTATTTAATTTTAAAAACAAAGCGAAAGAAGAGGAAAAAGTTTTTCAGCAGGAGAATCTTAAAAGACTGGAAAGTGAATTTGATGTAACCAAGGCTTTAGGAGTCAAGAAATATCCGGAAGCTACACAGTTTATTTATGACAAAGAACGCAGATGCTTTGTTGTTGTGGAGGGACCTGAAGATACTTTCAAGTCAAAGAATCCGTATATTATTGATTTCGATCAGGTAAAAGATGCATATGTGGAAGTTGAAGAATTCTGGACAGAAAAACCAGGTAAGTTTGAAATTAAAGAACCCATGCAGAATAGCTTAAAAATGGGAGA
The DNA here is from genome assembly GCF_009696175.1 of Floccifex porci. GTDB lineage: Bacteria > Bacillota_I > Bacilli_A > Erysipelotrichales > Erysipelotrichaceae > Floccifex > Floccifex porci. Next base: position 29,599 of record NZ_VUMM01000021.1, on the reverse strand, counting down.
TTTTGACAAAGTATTCTGGAGATACAATATCTTCATGCATATTGAAACAACACATCCATATGCTAAGCATATAAAGTATCAGATGAACTACAACACAATAATCACAAGAATTTCAGGATTGAGACTTATATCAAGAAGAGGTCTGGAACTTCATGGGGAATACAAAGGGGAAGAAATTAAAAAACAGGCTGAAAGAATCGAAGAATTTGCAGTTCATCAGCAGGAAGCTGTAGGTAAAGAAAAGATGCTGAACCTGGTAACACACAATGGTCCTGATAATATGCTGGATCGACTGGCTGTAAACTATTTTGAGCAGAAGTTTGTAGATAGAATGAACACCGTCTCAAAACATCTTAACAGAGCTTATCGAATTTGTAAGATACTGGGAAAAATATAAAAACGGATTGAGATTTTTCTAAAATTATAAAGAATTTCCAGACATATATGCACTTGTCTTTTTGATTAGCGATTATAATTAGTTTTAAATCTAGACATAAAAACTCCTTTCTCATAATCACAAAATGGTAGTGGATATGGAAAGGAGTATTTTTAATAGATAATGAATATTTCATTGTGATAAATTCATTTTAGGTATGTAATGATCAAAATGAGATAGTATCCGTAAAAAATTCATGTCAAAGGAATGGTTTAATTCTTTTCAAATAAAAAAAGACTGTATTTCTACAATCTTTAGATTTCAGCTATCGCTTCGATTTCACAAAGAACACCTTTTGGTAAGTCTTTTACTGCACAGCAGCTTCTTGCTGGATTGGATACAAAGTATTGAGCATAGACTTCATTGAATGCCGCAAAGTCTTTAATATCAGCCAGAAAACAAGTTGTTTTGACTACTTTTTCCATGCTGGTTCCAGCTGCTTCCATTAATCCTTTTACATTTTTACAGGATTGATGTGCCTGTGCGATAATTCCTTCTGGAATGTTTCCTGTTTGTGGATCCACTGGAATCTGTCCAGATCCATATACCAGATTTCCTGTGACAATGGCCTGTGAATAAGGTCCAATGGCAGCAGGTGCGTTATTTGTTGTTATGACTTTCATATTCTACCTTCTTTCTTTTTTATGTTATACAATTTCTTTTTCTTTGGCAAGCTGTGTTAATGCTTTTTTAATTCGTTCCAAGCGGATTATACAGTCTTCATCTTTGGCAAAACAGGCTGTGACAATGCGAATGTGTCCCTGTCCCATCTGTCCATAAGCGGCTCCATCATTGACCAGCACATTGGCATTTTCTTTAATATAATCGGCTACTTCCTGTCCAGTACCTAACTGTGAGACATCCAGCCACGATAAAATTCCACTTTCCGATTTTTTCATTTTAACACCTGGGATAGTGGATAAAATATCATAGGCAATGGTTCTTCTTCTATCCAGTCTCTGGTAATATTCAGGAAGAATGGTTTCATCCTGTAAAGCGGCAATGGCTCCCATTGTACTGATGGTACATGGGGCACCTACTATATTGACACAGGCACCATAGTATTTATCCATGATTTCTTCATTTGTATATAGATAGGCAATTCGAAATCCGCTCAATCCATATCCTTTAGATAAAGAACAGATGGTAACGGTTCTTTCCCACATTCCTGGTAATGTACATGGACATACAAATTCAATACCATCAAAGATATGATCTTCAAATGCCTGATCACAGATTAAGATCAGATCGTGTTTAATAATAAACTTAGACAATTCCATCAGATTTTCTTTACGATAAACGGTTGTTGTAGGATTGTTTGGATGCGTTAGAATGACGGCCTTAGTTCTGGAAGTCACTCTTTTTTCCATTTCTTCTATACGAATCTGGTAATTATCTTCCGGATAGGTAGGAACCGATATAGGGGTGGCCTCTAATAATTTACAATTTAAATAATTACTTGGGTAACAAGGATCAGGAATTAAGACTTCATCTCCTTTTTTTAGAAAAGGAAGCAGTGAAAAAATAAAACCAGCATCCGAACCAGGCGTAATGATCACATTTCGACTGGGATGAATCGTAAGTCCTGTCTTTTTTGAAACGTGTTTTGCGATTTCTTCTCTAAGCTCCAATAAACCAATGGGCATTGTATAATGTGCACTGGAGCCATTTAAAATAGCTTCTATACTGGCTTTCTGAACCGATTCAGGAATGGATGGATCCGGTGCAAACATATCTGCCCATGCCATATTATCGCCACCATTTTTGACAAAATTTCCAGTTCCTTCTCCAACATCGGCTTTTTTCACATCACTGGATAAGCCTCCCTGAAGAATACGAAACTGTTCTTTCATTTTATTTGTTACTGTCATAGCTTCACCTCATTTTTATTTTAACAGATTTGAAAAACTAGACAATCTTTTTGGTTTTGATTATACTTTATGGTAAAAGGAAGGAACTTATTTATGAATAAAGTACCATTTGTATCAAAAGATCAGTTAGAAGATATTTGTCAACAATATCCAACTCCTTTTCATTTATATGATGAAAAAGGAATTCGTCAGACAGCCAGAGATTTATATAAAGCTTTTTCATGGAATAAAGGATTTAAAGAATATTTTGCGGTAAAGGCTACACCCAATCCCACAATATTAAAAATTCTGCATGAAGAAGGATGTGGAACGGATTGTTCTTCATTAACGGAATTGATGATGTCAGAAAAATGTGGCATTACAGGGGAAGAAATAATGTTTTCTTCAAACGATACCCCTGCCAATGAATTTAAAAAAGCCAAAGAATTAGGAGCCATTATCAACTTAGATGATATTACACATATTGACTTTTTAGAAAAAGAAGCTGGAATTCCAGAAACAATCTGCTGTCGCTACAATCCAGGTGGAAAATTTGAACTGGGTACAGATATTATGGATAATCCAGGGGATGCCAAATATGGAATGACTCCTTCTCAAATTAAAGAAGCCTATGTTCGTTTAAAAGAATTAGGAGCTAAAAAATTTGGAATCCATGCTTTCTTGGCTTCCAATACGGTTTCCAATGAATATTATCCAGAACTGGCTCGTATTTTATTTAAGCTTGTTGTGGAAATTAAAGAAGAAACAGGAATTGAACTATCGTTTATCAATTTATCTGGTGGAGTCGGAATTCCTTATACACCAGATAAAGAACCAAATAATATATTTGTGATTGGAGAAGGGGTACATAAAGCATTCGATGAAATCTTAGTTCCGGCAGGACTGGGAAATATAAAGATTTTTACAGAATTAGGACGTTTCATGTTAGCTCCAAATGGATGTCTGGTCACTCGTGTGATTCATGAAAAACACATTCATAAAGAATATATTGGAGTGGATGCCTGTGCAGCCAACTTAATGAGACCGGCAATTTATGGTGCATATCATCATATTACCGTTATGGGAAAAGAAAACGAACCTTGTGATCATATATACGATGTAACGGGTTCATTGTGTGAAAACTCTGATAAATTTGCCATTGATCGTAAACTTCCAAAAATTGATATTGGAGATTTACTGGTCATTCATGATACAGGAGCTCATGGTTTCTCTATGGGATATAACTACAATGGTCGTTTACGTAGTTCAGAAATTTTATTAAAAGAAGATGGAACGACAAAAATGATTCGTAGAGCTGAAACACCAGAAGATTATTTCAGAACTCTGGATGGTTTCTGGGATTAAAAATTGAATAACACTGGTTTTATTAAACCTCCCAGTATAATAATAGGTATCGATTTTTTAAGTGCCTATTCAGGCACTTTTTTTTGTGAGGGAAATATGAAAAGAAAAATAATTATTGATTGTGATCCGGGAATTGATGATAGTTTAGCCATTATGATGGCTTTATCACATCCAGATATCGAAGTATTGGCTATTACAATTGTGGCTGGAAATGCTCCTGTAGAAATGGGCTTTTCCAATGCGAAAAAAATATTAAAATTTATGAATCGTCTCGACATTCCTGTTTTTAAAGGAGCTGATAAACCTTTAAAAAGAAACTATATCAATGCACTGGATACCCATGGTATAGATGGTTTGGGAGAAAGCTTTCTGGAAGAAGTAGAGGGGTACCAGCAAAAAGAAGATGCCATTTCTTATTTATCAAAGATATTAAGAAAAGAAAAATGTTCTGTGATTGCCATAGGACCACTGACAAATTTGGCTTTATTAATGGAAAAAGATAAAGAAGCATTTGATTGTATTGATCAATTCATATCTATGGGAGGCAATTATAAATCTCATGGAAACTGTTCACCTGTAGCAGAATACAATTACTGGTGCGATCCAGATGCAGCTTCTATGGTATTTAACAGTGGAAAAAGGATACATATGGTTGGCCTGGATGTGACTCGTAAAATCGTATTGACTCCAGAAAGACTGGAATATATGAAAAAAGAAAATGGGAAAGTGGGAAAATTTGTCGAAAAAATCACAAAATTCTATTTTCAGTTTCATCTGGAATGGGAACATTTAGTGGGTTGTGTAATTAACGATCCATTGGCCATTGCCTATTTTATAGATTCAAGTATCTGTTCGGGATTTGATTCGTATGTACAGATTGAAACTCAATCTATATCCATTGGACAATCGATTGTAGACGATCATAATTTTTATCGTAAACAGGCAAATGCCCATATATTAACACAAGTGGATGTAAATAAATTTTTTGAAATGTTTTATGAATGTTTATTAAGGAGAATAAAATGAATACAAAGAAAATAAGTATGGTGGCATTAGCCATATGTATCAATTTAATTGGAGCCCAGATCGCATTGTTATTCAGGCTTCCAATCTATTTAGACTGTATTGGAACGGTATTGATTGCGGCCCTATATGGACCTGTTTATGGGATGATTCCCAATGTATTAAGCGGAACCATTTTCTTTATGATGGGAGATGCCTTTTCATTATATTATGCCCCTGTTGGAATTTTACTGGGACTATTAACAGGATGGATATGGAAATACAAAAAAGATAATTTTGTTTCTTTACTGATTACGACTCTTATTGTCGTATTGCCTACTTCTTTCTGTTCTGCCTGTATTACAGCCTATTTATTTGGCGGAATTACATCCAGTGGATCCAGTATTCTAGTACAGCTTTTAAAAACACCACTGGGACTGACAATAGCCTGTTTTGTGGTACAGGTTTTAACCGATTTCATTGACAAATTTGTGGCAATGGCACTGGTATCGATTGTGGACAAGCGCATTCCAGATAAATATAAAAAATAGGAGAAAATATGTTTAAGAATAAAGTTGTTGTGATAACAGGTGGAGCTCATGGTATTGGGAAAAGCACCAGAATTGCCTTTGAAGAAAAAGGAGCTTTTGTTGAAGTGATTGATAAAGTTCAGGGAGATCATTATGTGGGAGACATTTCAAAAAAAGAAGTACTGGAAGCCTTTGCGCGTCAGGTAATCGAAAAACATGGACACATTGATTATTTAATTAATAATGCATTGCCTTTAAAGAAAGGACTGGATACCTGTTCCTATGAAGAATTTGATTATGCTCTGAAAGTAGGCGTTACAGCACCGTTTTACTTAAGTAAATTATTTAAAGATTATTTTAATGAAAATGGCTGCATTATCAATATATCTTCTACCAGAGATCGTATGAGTATGCCACAAACGGAAAGCTATGCTGCCGCAAAAGGTGGAATTGCTTCTTTAACCCATGCACTAGCCACTTCTTTAGCTGGAAAAGTAAGAGTCAATTCCATCTCTCCAGGATGGATAGATACAGATGATGAAAATTATACAGGAGCCGATGCCAGCCAGCAGCTGGTTAAACGAGTGGGGAAACCAGAAGATATATCCAATCTAATTCTGTTTTTATGTTCACAACAATCCAGTTTTATAGATGGAGAAAACATTTGTGTAGATGGAGGAATGACAAAGATCATGATCTATCATGGAGAACATGGATGGACTTATCAGGAATAAATGATTAAAAAAAATCGGATTCATATTGTAAAAATCGATTTCAGATACGTATATAATAAATAGAAAGAGAGGATTTTGATATGAATCAGATAGCACAATGCCCGCGGCGGAAAATAAAAAGTATCTTGATATCATTGAAAGGTTACGACCCTTTGATGATATATTTATGCGTATCCTGTTTAAAGACAATAAAGAACTTGTACAAAGGATACTGAATATTTTATTGAATCGAACCGATATTAAAATCCGAAAATATGAAATTCAAAAAGACATGAAACAGATTCTGTCTCGATCTATCATCCCAGATATTGTGATTGAGGATACAGATGGAAACATTTATGATATTGAAGTGGAAAGAAGTGCAAAGAAAGCACCTGTAGAAAGACTTCGATATTATGCCAGCGTCCTGGATGTAGAATATGCCAAAAAAAGCATAAAATTTGATGAGATTCGAAATATTCATATTCTTTTTATTACCGAAGAAGACTATTACCATAAAGGATATCCTGTATATCATATTCAAAGAACTATAAAAGAATTGAATCATTGTCCTTTTAAAGATCGCATGAATCTGTATTATGTCAATGGTCAGTATCGAAACCAGGATGAGTTAGGATATTTAATGCATGATTTTTCATGCAGTGACTATCAGAAAATGGTTATTGAAGAATTAAGAGAATCGGTTCGAAAAATAAAGACAAGAGAAAAGGAGAAACAGGAAATGTGTGAACTGCTGGAAGAATTTGCGAAAAGTGAAAGAGCCCAAGGAAGGCTTGAAGGAAAGCGTGAAGGAATACTAGAAGGAAAACTTGAAGGAAAACGTGAAGGACAGCGAGAAGAAAAGATTTCTCTGGCTGTGAATATGACAAAAATGGGATTTAATCTGGAAACGATTTCTCAGGCTTTAAACTGCAGTATAGATTCTGTTAAAGAATTGCTGGCATCAAAAAAATTGTCTGTTTAACAGACAATTTTTTAGTAATGGTTTACAGATTAGAATACGTATTGTTTGAGTCGTTCCATAGCTTCTTTTACTGTATCTTCGGGTAAAGCTAAATTTAATCGGATCGTATTTTCTTTCCCAAATGGTCGACCATCCTGCCATAATACACCTGCTTCTATTCCTTTCTGAAGTAAAGAAAGAAAAGATACATTTTTATCAGATAAATACTCTGTACAATCTAAATACATCATATAAGTACCTTGTGGTTTGGATACATTGACTCCTTTAAAATGTTTTAAAATAAAATCATAGGCATAATTGATATTATGTGATAAGGTTTCACACAATTCATCACACCATATTTCTCCTTCTTTTGAATAGGCTCCTTTTAAGGCATAAACCGATAAAATATTTGGTGAATTATAATGTGTGCTTTTACTGCTTTTTAAAATCTTATCAATCAAAGTTGAATTATAAATAATATGATAAGAACCCACTAAACCAGCCAGAGAGAAAGTTTTAGAAGGCGCATAAGCGGCAATGGTACGATTTCTGGCATCTTCATTAATGGATTGAGTGGGAATGTGTTTATTTCCGTTTAATAGAATATCTGACCAGATTTCATCACTGAAAACTATACAGTCGTTGTTCTGATAAACCTTCATTGCTTTTTCAATTTCTTCTTTTACCCATACTCTTCCTGCAGGATTATGAGGAGAACAGAATATCGCAAAATGAATGTGATATTTTTTACATAATTCATCCATATTTTCATAATCCATACGCCATATATTCTTTTCATCCAGATATAAAGGAGAATGAATGATTTTACGACCCAAATCATTCAATACATGGGTAAATCCTATATAAGTGGGAGAATGAATCAGAATGGCTTCTCCTGGACTTGTAAAAGCCTGAATGGCGCTGCTTAAACATCCCAGTACACCATTTTCATAATGAATATTTTTCATCTGGCAATCCACATGGTTTCTTGTTTTCTGCCAGTTAATGATGGATTTGTAATAGTCTTTATCTGGATTGAAATAACCAAAATGAGGTTGATCTAAACGAGACTGAATGGCTTTCTGGATTTCAGGTAAAACCGGATAATTCATATCCGCCACCCACATAGGTATTTCACTGAATCCTTCTTTTACTTCTGTTCCATAAGTTGGATAGGAATCCAAAGCCAGAGCATCGTGTCCTTTTCGATTTAATTTTGTATGAAAATCATATTTCATAAAACATCCTCCTTTTTTAATATAATCATAAAATAGCAATTATTCTAAAACAGTAATATCTGGCTAATATTAGCCAGATATTACTAATTTTTTTATGCTAAAATATTATGAACCGGGAAATCACCGGAATTTTCTTGATTGAATGTGTTTTGAATTGCCTTTTTCATGTTTTCTATATTTGTTTGAGCATATATATTTAATGTCATATTGCAAGTGCTATGTCTTGAAAGTTCTGTAGCCGTTTTGATATCCACGTTATTCACAACTAAATTTGTAATAAATGAACGGCGTAGTGCGTGCATTGTAAAATCTGATATGCCAATGCTTTCTGCTTTCTTCTGTATTTTTGAACTAACGGAACATGCATATAATATATCTCCATTAGAATTCGTACATACTAGGTCAAAAGGATTTATTTTAAACCATTCAATCAGTTTTTCTTTTAATGGTTTACATACTGGTAAAATTGCCTTAGATTTTTTTGTTTTCATTCTTTCTGTAATTATGCTACCGTTTTTTGGAATGTACTCTACTTTTCTATGTACATTTACTTCATTGTTTTGGAAATCAAAATCTTCTTTACACAATGCAAGTATTTCGCTTCTTCTCAATCCTAAATAATAACCGATATATATTGCAATCAAACATGATTGATCAAAGATATCTTTTTCATTTTCAAACGCCTCTGTTAAAGAAATAAATTCATTATGTGTAAGAACTCTTTTATTTGCTTCTTTTCTCTTATTAGAATTTGTCTTTATATTTTGCATAGGTGATGTTTGTATATAATCCATATCAATAGAATAATTGAAAGTATCTGATAATATGTTTTTTAGAATGAGCAGCGTTGATTTAGAATATGATTTTTTTTCGTTCATGAACTTCTGTATCATTCCTTTTTTTATACTGGATATTTTTTCATTTCCAAAAACCGGTTTAATATGGTTTGAATATATACTTATATAGCTTAGTTTTGTCTGGTTGGAAAATTCATAGTCTTTCGTTTCCAGATATTCATTCCATACTTCATCAAATGTTTTATCACTAAAAATAAAATAATTTCCACTTTCTATCAATGCTTTTGTTTTTTCAAATTCCATTTCCATTTTACGGCCAAATGCTTCTGCTTCTCTTTTTGTCTTAAAGTTTTTTGTCTTTCTTTTCTTTTCTCCTTTTTCAATCACATAATACTCTAATTCGTATGTAATGCCTTTTTTTCCAATCCTTTCAGTAATTGACATTTTTCATTTCCTCTACTTTCTTATTTCTTGATTTTATTCACGCTCAAATATAAAATAGAGGTGGAATGTTGCTCAAAATTATTCCACTTTCTCCATATTGCCAGTATGGAGATTTTTTTTATATTTCAGCGTTAAGGCTATAATTCATATACGTTTATATCGTCATATTTAGCGTAAAAATTCTCATAATAATCAGATACTTCAGTGTTATTTCTTGCGTTTTCTTTGGTTTCATTTGCTATAATAGGAGTGCAAAAACGTGTCCGTAAAATATGTTATTGCACTCGTCTTTCACTATTGCCAGTAGTGAAAGATTTTTTTGTTTTAATCGTTATTGGTTTTCAGTGTTTTCTATGTATAATCTTTCTTTTTTCATAAATTTAGATATTTCTTTTGTTTCAATTAGATTTTGCTCTATTCTAGATAATAACAATTCCTCATATATAGTAGGGCTTGTCATTCGTACAATATTACATTTATCATTCATATAAATAGTTCCGTTTTCTTCATCTTTGAATAAATTGTCGGTGTTAATAATAGCAATATTTCCAAAGTTTAAACTGTCTTTATCAAAATAAAGATATTCAACAATTGAAATTAATAGTTCATCTATATTTATAAAGTCATCTTTTAAAAGTTTGTCTAAAGAAGTTAAGGGGTGTCCAAGTAAATGTATGTCATCAGAAATAGAGGATATAGTTCTTATTGGAGATTTGTTTAAATCATCTCTTTTTTCTTGTTCTCTTTTATTAGCGATTTCTTCTCTTATTTTTAACCTTTTTATTTTTTGTATGCTCTTTAGGCTTAATCCTAATTCTTTAGAAATTTTTTTAGAATCAAAATCTCTTGACGGTTCTTCATCTAGTCCAAGTAAATAGTCAGATGAAACTTCTAATTTGTCACAAAAAATCTTTAATGTTTCACTGGAAATACTTTGGGTTTGATTGTTTACTATTTTGCTTATGGTATTCAATGATAAACTGGTGTCTTTTGCTATTTCTCTATATGTTAATTTTTTTTTCTTTGCAATTTTTTTTATTCTGTCTCCTAAAGTTTCCATTATGTCACCCTTTCTTCTAAAGATAAAACACATTGTATAGAACAAAAAAATAATTAAATACAATTGTAGTTCTAAATAATTCATGTATATAGAATTTAAAAAATACATATGTTATCCTTTGAATAGGATATGTAAAACAAAATGTTCTATTTGATGTTTTACTATCTAAATTATAACACATGATTTTTATGTTTCAACAACAACAGAAAAGAAAGGAGGATAACATGAAAAAATCAAATTATGATGTAAGAGAATATGCAAATAAAAAAGATATTCGATTATGGCAAATTGCCGATAGGTTAGGCATTACCGACAATTATTTCTCACGAAAACTTAGAAAAGAGTTTTCTGAAGAAGAAAAACAAAAGATTTTTAAAATCATTGATGAACTAGCAAACGAATAGAAAGGATAAAAACGGAGAGAAAGGAATAATTTTGAGCAACATTTCTATTCTCTCCAGATACTAATTATGAAAAAAGAAAATCAGATGTTAAAAGATAGCGTAAATCTAGTACCTACCTATACTACCAATGATTTATGCAATATTTTCCATTGCAATAAAAACCAGATTACTATGTGGAGACAATACGGACTATTAAAGGGATTAAGAACCGGAAAAAATTATATTTATTCTCGTAAAGAAATAGAATGTATTTTAGATCGCTTTACTGGATATGATATTTCTAATCCAGAACATGTAAAAGAAGCATTGAACGACTTAGAAAATAATGAATAGGAGTAACAAAATGAAAAAAAACATATTGAGATACAAAGTTTCAGTTATAGATCTTGATTCTAATGAAATTATTTTTAACCAGAATATCGAATACAATAGTAAAAACAGTGAATCTTTAAAAGAATTCATTACTAGAAGAAACGAAATATCGGAATCTCTCGGTTTAAGCATATTTGAAGATGAAGTATTTTTGACATTACAAGAACGCTTTAATTACGAAAGAAAAAAAATCGTATTTTTTTGCACTGAATGCCTATTAATTAAGCAACATATAATGCGTAAAATATCGGAAAAACTAGATAAATGTTTTTGGATATAGAGGGAGTGTACATATGTCAAAAAATCAAAAATCATATTGTGGAATGCTAATCAAAGAAAAAATGCTATCGCAGCTATTAAAATTAAATAAAGAACAGTTAAAAAATGTAATGGATTCATGTATTCACTATTTTAAAGGAGAAAATACAGATATACCAAAACTAGACCAGATAGAAGAAATGATTTGTTCTATGATGTTTGAAGATATCAGAGACAATAAAATAAATTATATTTCTTCATGCTTAGAAAAAAGGAAAGCTTCATGGAAAACTCATCATAAAGAAAGAATCGAGAACGGAGAAATTAAAGATGAATACTTAAAGGATTTCTTATTGGAATATTTAAAGGATTTAGATATATTTAACCCATATTGCATAGAAGAATACACAAGATATAAAACATTAAATACAAACTTCTTAAATAAAGAAAATATAGCATATAATGATAGTCATATGATATCAAATGATAGTCATATGATATCAAATGATAGTCATATGAGGTCTAATATAATAGAATATAATATAATAGAATCTAATATAAAAGAATGTAATGGAATAGAATCTAATATAATAGATATTAATAATACTAATAATATAGATAATAAAGGAAAAGGTAGATATAAAAATGTATACATATCAGAATCTCAATTAAACGAATTAAATAGTTTATATCCAAAGTATGACATAAATAAATATATAGATGAAGTTTCTTTTTATATTCATTGCAATAAGGATAAATATCCAGATGATTCACATTTTAGCGTTATTGAATTGTTTATAAGAAACAGTGAAAAACAAAAAAGTATACACTTCAAAGAAGACAGATATCCAACAAAAGAAGAAATAGAGGCAATGCAAAATGCCGAATGTGAATAACCCTTTACAGAATATAGAATCAAGATTAATTTCTTCTTTCATGTTTAATTCAGAATTGTTTGATATCTATTATCTGGACAAAGATATTTTCAGTATAGAAGAGTATGGAATTATATTCGAAGAAATGAAAAACCAGTATATAAAATATCATGAAGTAGACTATCAGAAGATACTCCAATCTTTTATGAATGATAATAAGATGTTAGATATAGTATGTAGTATTAATGATAATGCTTTTTCTGACCACAATATTGAAAACGATATAAAGTTTATAAACAATGAATTTCGTAAAAGAAAAATGAAAGAACTTATCTATGATTCAAAAGGAAATGATTTTGAAGAGATTATTTCAATGATTGAAGATATTCCAAATTATTATCACAATACTAGAACCGGAGAGATACTAACAGAAGAAGAAATCTTCAATCTAGTCACAAACGAAAAATCGCATTTAATTTTTGATTTGTCATTTATGAAAGATTTTGAGATATCTTTCAACACGTTAAACACAATAGGAGCGAGAACCGGAAAAGGAAAGACGGCATTTTCATTAAATCTTCTATTGGATCTAGGGAAAAAATATAGGTGTCTTTATTTTAATCTTGAAAACCCTAAAGATGTCATTTACCAGAGATTGATTCAGATAGATTCAAGGCTTACAAAAAATCAGATAAAAGAACAAAAAAACGAAAATAAAGTATCGGATTCAATCTATAGAATAAGAAACGGTTTAAAAATAAAACTATATGATTCAAGAGAAGCTTCTAATATTGAGACCATAAAAAGAATCATTTCAGAAGAAACAAGAAATGATTTCTGTATTGTATTTTTAGATAACATAAATAATATTGATACATTAAGAAGATTTACAAATTTAAGAGAAAAAATAAATCATATTACAAAACAATTGCTAAATATTAAAGCTTCTATGAATTGTGTTATATTTGCATTGGCTCAATTAAGGAGAAGCGATACGAATTCCAGACCAACAGAAAAAGATTTAAAAGAGAGTGGCTCAATTGAAGAAGATTCAGACAATGTATTTTTACTTCATGATATTTCAGATGATAAAACGAGTATAAATGCCACGTATGAATTGATAACTCCAAAATCAAGGAATGACATAAACAGACAAAAGGAATTGATTTTTAGAAAAGGATATCAAATATTTGAAGAAAGACCAGAATGAATATAAGGGAGTTTCTCCCTTTTTTTTGTTTTGCTTTAAGTATTGGTAAAGCCGTGAAGAACCAGTGAAGAATCAAAGAAAAACATAGTTTAACAACGAAATAACAACGATTAAATACAAACGATAAATATTTATACAGATATTTTTATTTTGTATCATACCATTACCCCCTACTTGTAAAAAAATCGATATAAATTTTTTGGAGAACGGGTTAGAGGGGCATGACTAAACAAACATGAAATAGTAGCTAAAAAGATAGGGTTTCTTGAATAAAATCAATTTTAATAGCGCATAAAGCGAATATAAGGCTCTTTTAAACATTTCTAGTATAATTAATCATGAAATATAAATCGCTATGTATTCGCTTTTAAAGTACCTTTAAAGCTACACCCCTAAATATATTCTTGTAGTCTTTTTTTAAAGTTCGGTGTCGGTTTCTATACTGGTGTACAAAATAAAAAGAATAGGGGCATTAGAAAAGGAATACAATTAATTTAAGCAGACCGAACGAATCGTTCTATCAGATGTATAATGTCATTTGAAAATGGAATACATTTAATCAATGGAGTAACGAAACGTTACCCTATAGCAGAAACAAAAGTGTAAATCTATGGAGTAGCAAAATGCGACCCCATTATATTAGGACATAAAAAAAGGGATTCATTAGATCCCTTTTGTTCTTTTCATTTCATTTGTTTTTAGCTTGTATCCTTTACTTATTCCAATGTTATATAGAACCATAGATAAATCTAAAAACAGATCTAAATTGTTTCCGAAATCTCCTTTAACTTGATTGAATATATTTAAAAAATCAATCATTTCTAAATCATAACTATAATGTGAATTGGATATTAATCTTTTTCCATTTTCAAAGTCTTTGTTTAATTTGTCTGTTAAATTTATTGAATTCATTTTTGTTCTCCTTTTGTTCTGTTATCTAATTTCTTTTTATGAATGTTTTGGTATTTCCAACAGATGATATTTTAACCGGGGAATCACCGGGATATTTCTTTTATGCTTCTTTGTTATTTCTTTACCTCTTGATTGATATATAACAAATGTATGGTGTTTTAGTGTTATATATTGGACTTATTTGAGCGTGAAATGATGTTTCTTAATACCAGAAATCTAGTATTTATAATATAATCATAAAATATGATACAATAAAATTCAAATAAGGGGGGTTATTTTATGTTTGAAATGAAAAGAGACTGTAAACGGATCGGTTATGGTTTATGGCTTTTGATCATCATTCAATTATCAGCTGGATTTTTAATTGGTTTCTTTGCCAAGTCTATGACAGCTATCAACTGGTTATCCATTCTAATCAGTATTGTAAGTATGGTAATTGCCTATATTTATTTAAAAAAATCCTGTAATTTAGAACTGAAATGCACCAATCATCCATTTTCAAAAAAAATATATCTTTATTCTTTTTTATTTATACTGGCTATTAATTTATTGAATGGAATTTTCCTGAATGTAATGGAAAATGTATTTAATATATATACCGATACATCTGATATTCTATTAAGTGATAATGTATGGCAGAATATTGCGATCTATATATCGGCATTAATTATTGCACCTATATTTGAAGAACTGTTGTTTAGAGGGGCCATATTAAGAATACTGGACCGGTACAATCGTTTCTTTGCGATATTTACCAGCAGCTTTTTGTTCGCATTGCTGCATATGGATGTGACTCAATTTTTCTTTACTTTCTTTTTAGGCTTTTTAATGGCTTATTTATCTTTAAAATATGATTCAATGAAAATCAATATAGGGATTCATTTTTTAAATAATGCATGGGCGGTTCTTATCACAGTGATATATTATTATGGTTCTTATGATATGATTTCCATTGTGGATGGAATGATTTCTCTTTTAATGATTGCTGGATGTATATATTGTGTTTATAAAGGAAAACAATTCTTAAATTCATTAAATATTGCTCCTGTAAGTGAGGATCTGATTAAATATACTTTTTTTAATATACCTATGATCTTATTTTGGGTTTTATGTATTTTTTCAATGATATCCACTATGTTGTTTGGATACTGACATAAAAAGACAAGGTTTTTGAACCTTGTCTTTTTGTCTGTTTAAGAGAAGAGAGAATATATGAAGAAATTTTTATTTGTTTGAGCTTTATCTTTGCTCAACTATACTATATAAAAAACTTCTCTTTAAAATTTCAAATGATAATGGGAAATTATGTTATTTATCTTTTTTCCATAATCCATGAAGATTACAGTATTCATAAGCTGCAATTACAGAATCTCCATCTGCCAGTGTGAATACAGCTTTTGGTTCCTGTCCAGGTTTTAGATATTTTGTCTGTGTACCCTGTTTTGTTTCAATTGTGATCCATTCAATATAATGAACATCTAACATAGGATGATTTACAGATCCAACACGTACTGTTACCTGATTTCCTTCCATTTCAATGACAGGAACGTGTTTTTCAAAAGCTCCATCAGTTGTATTGGCTTCCAGTTTCTCCATTGGTTTTCCACAGCAGATTAAAGGAACAGGAGAATCTTTAATGACTTCTACAATTTTTTTACATACAGGACAAATATAATAGTTCATGTTTTATCTCCTTTCTAAAGAGGTTTAAAATCGGATGCAGGATGTTTACACCAAGGACAGATAAAATCATCTGGTAAAACTTCTCCTTCATAAATGTAACCACAAATCGTACATACCCATCCTTTTTTCTTGGCAGGCTGTGGTTTTGGTTTAATATGACTATGATAATAAGAATATGTTACGGAAGGATCTTCAGACAATACTTCACAATCGGTTACATCCGCAATAAATAAAGTATGAGTACCTAATTCAATTGGATATAATACTTTTGCACTGATATAGGCATTTGTCTGATTGGCAATATAGATGATACCATTATCGCTTCGACAATATTCAATTCCGATGGCTTTGTCTACATTTTTTCCACTTTGAAATCCCCAGTGTTTAAATGTATCAAAAGAAGCTTTTTCAGTTAGAATTGAAATATTGAATTCTTTTGTTTTCATAATCATATCATGCGTATAATTATCTTTATTAACCGCAACAACAATACGATTTGGGGAAGTTGTGACCTGACTGACGGTATTGACAATACACCCATTATCTTTATCTCCATCTCTTGCGGTACAGATAAATAATCCATAAGTCAGATTGTACATTGCTTTGTTGTTCATAATGTGTTTCCTCCTACTTATATTTTACATGATTTAAATTTTGATGTCACTTTAATTGCTTTATAAATGAGCTGAATATAACTATCTGGTATTTTCGTGACATATTTGGCAAGAAGAAATCCTTTATACGCATTTTTCTTCTCTCTTAAATATTTTAACTGATTCTTTTTCTGTTCAAGCATGTACGATTTTTTATTTTCATTATGATAATTTTTTAAAAAAGAAGAATCGTGTTTCATTGTTTTTATAAAGGAAACGTAATCCTCAAATTCAAAAGAATTATATAGATCTTCTTCAAAATCGATTCCTTCTGTAAAAGTGATGGATTGTACGTTTCTATATTTTTCTTCTTTATCTCTATCAATGATTGCTAAAGAAGGAATGCCAAATTTCTGATATAAATTCATACACCGACATACACTTTCGGCTCCATCCAGTTTTACAATTCCAATCCCATATTCATCCAGATCGATATTCATTCGCTGTGCAAAAACAGGCAGGGCTCCATATTCGCTGTCTCCTTCCACAAACAGGACCAGATGAGAAAACATGGCTTCTTTTAAATAAATGAAATTATGAAGCATATGTTTGATCAGTTCTGTATTTTCTAAAGAAATCGTTGAACCAGAAACGATTGATAAACAGGTATCATTACGAAATACACGGATAAACTGTTTATAATTCATCAAAAGAATATTTGGGGAATGTGTCACAATAAACAATTGACAGGAAGTCAATTCCACAATTTTTTTGATCAGGGTTCTTTGTTTATAAGGCTGTAAATGATTTTCAGGTTCATCCAGCAATAGAAAAGAAATGGAGTCTTTAACAGTATGAATCTGTTTAAAAATAGATTGTATATAAGACTGTTCATCTTTTGGATGGATGTCTTTTAAAAACAGTCCATTTATTTTATATTCATGATTAATCTGTAAAGAAGAATGTGGATATTGAATTCCTTTTAATAATGTATGATCTTCCAGCTCAAATGTGATTTTTACTGGTTTTGAAAGATCATAGTAATCCGATTCTAAAAAATGTTTTTCAATAAAGAAGCGCGAGATCAGTTCCAGTATATTGGTTTTCCCAATTTCGTTTTCACCAATGATAAAATTCACATTTTCATCAAATTGAATGCTTTGGGATGATAAATTACGATAATTCTCGATTTTTCTGATAGCTTTTATTTTCATAAGTCTCCATCCAGGGAATGTATATTAATATCCATAACAGTATAAATAATAAAACTAAGGCAATCACGTATCCATTTCCAAATAACTGATATAAAAACATCAATGGAGATCCAGGACTGGGCGTATTTAAAAAGAAAAAATTGGTATTCCAGATCTTATTTAAAAAATAGATTGGAATCATTAATAAAAGAGTAAAGATAAAAGTGTATTTTAAATCTTTAAAATTGGGTCTTAATGTTTTACCATACAGCTGGATCACAACATACATGATCAGCCAGGTATGAATGGTAAAGCTGTTGAAACTGGAAAAATGGAAAATGGGATACTGTGTCCAGTTTGGAAAAGCCAGAGCGAAAATGGCACCAGGCAGAGTCAAGGCATAAATAAACTGGGTATTTAATTTATTTCTTGAAAAAGCATGCCAGCAAACCATAAAGATAGAAATGCCACATAAATGAAGAGGCAGATGTTCTAATTCCAGACTGCCTGCATAATAGTGCAGAATGTCTTTCAGGATTTCCTGAATCACAATGACAATCGCAATTCCTTTTAAAATCGCATCTTTATGATTTGATTTTTTATAAATTTTTGCCATAATCACAATAAGAGTGATTAAAATAAGAATCCAGATCCAGTATTCTAGACTATAGGCTTTCCATTGGTATGTATCAGGTATGTCTTTCCAGTTTGAAAAAAAGTATTGTATCATGGTATTATTTTATCCTAATAGAAAGAAGATTAAAATATGCACTTTATATTTACATTGATTCTAACAGTGATATTTTTAAAGATTATTTTTAAGACAACTAAATTTTTAATCAAATGTATCTTATGGATCATTATTATTTTATTTGTCTTAGCTTTATTCTTATAAAAACAATGAATTGAATGGTAACATTTCTTACCTATTGTGATAAGATAATAAAAGGAATTGAATCAAAATCATGTTTGTGAAATATAGACCAGCTTGTCTGGTCTATTGTTGCGTAAAATCTTAAACATCCCCTTTGAATCTGTTTAAGGTGAAAAAGGAGGTAATTATGAACAATAAAATGGCAACAATGGAAATGAAAAAACTGATTCTGTCAATGGCTTTTCCCATTATGATTTCAATGCTGGTACAGGCACTCTACAATATTGTGGACAGTATATTTATTGCCCATATATCACAAAATGCACTAACAGCTGTTTCTCTGGCATTTCCTATTCAGACAATAATGATAGCTTTTGCCTGTGGGACAGCAGTAGGAGTCAATACGCTGATATCCAGATATCTGGGAGAAAAGAAAGAAAAAGAAGCCATACAGATTGCTTCGCATGGAATTCTTTTATCTTTGTTGAATGGACTGATATTTGCTCTGTTTGGTATTTTTGGTGTGAAATGGTTTTTATCTTCTTATACATCAGATCCGGAAATTATTTTATTGGGACAGAGTTATCTAAGAAACTGCTTACTGTTTTCGTTTTCTATCTTTATACAGATTACCTATGAAAGAATCATGCAGGCAACAGGGCATTCCGTCTACAATATGGTGATGCAGGGAATGGGAGCCATTATCAATATCATTCTAGATCCCATTCTGATCTTTGGTCTTCAAATGGGAGTGACAGGAGCAGCTATTGCCACCGTTACTGGACAGATCATTGCCATGACAATTGGTATCTGGATCACAAAATATAAAATCAAAGAAATTGAATTTACAATGAAGAATTTTTCTCTTTCTTTTTCAATGATAAAAAACATATATGAAATAGGAATACCAGCTATACTGATGCAATCTTTATTAAGCATAATGAATTTGTTTATGAATTCGATATTGGTTTCATTTAATGTACTGGCTGTTTCAGTGTTTGGAATTTATTTTAAGATTTCCCAATTTGTATATATGCCAGTCAATGGAATCAATAATGCCATCATTCCTGTTGTTTCCTTTAATTATGGAGCGAAAAATAAAGAAAGAATTCATCAGGCACTTAAATTTTCATTGTTCTTATCGATTGTATTAATGAGTATGGGAACTCTATTATTTCAATTCTTTCCAGACTCTCTATTATTTTTATTCGATGCCAATGAAGAATTATTAAAGATTGGAATACCGGCATTAAGAACCATCAGTATCGGATTCATTTTTTCAGGTATTTCCATTATATTCTGTTCGATTTTACAGGCAACCAATAAACAGAACCTGTCTTTACTTATTAGTTTAATGCGTCAAATTATTCTTTTAATTCCACTTGTATATGTTCTTATGCATACATTTGGATTAGAAACAGGATGGATGGCATTTCCATTAAGTGAAGGAATATGTATGATTTTATGTATTGTCTTATATAAAAAGAAAGGATCAGCATTATGAAATATGATGTCATTATTATAGGAGCCGGACCCGGAGGGATCTTTTCGGCTTATGAATTATCAAAGAAATCCAGTCTCAAAATTGCAGTCTTTGAAGCGGGACATGAACTTCAAAAAAGAAAATGTCCCATTGATGGAAAGAAGATAAGGACATGTATCAACTGTGCCAGCTGTTCGATCATGAATGGATTTGGAGGAGCAGGTGCTTTCAGTGATGGAAAGTACAATATCACCAATGACTTTGGGGGAACTTTATATGAATATATTGGAAAAGATAAAGCCATTGAACTGATGAAATATGTGGATGAAATCAATGTGAAATATGGTGGACAGGATACAAAGATGTATTCCACAGCGGGTTCAAACTTTAAAAAATTATGTATGCAGAATAAACTGAAGCTTCTGGATGCTTCGGTGCGTCATCTGGGAACGGATATCAATTATATCGTTCTGGAAAATTTATACAATGAATTAAAAGAAAAAGTAGATTTTTATTTTGATACACCGGTTGAAACCATCGATGTTTTAGAAAAAGGATATCGAATCTATACAAAGAAAGATACAGCAGACTGTGACAAATGCATTGTATCGGTGGGAAGATCGGGTTCGAAATGGATGCAGAGTCTGTGTAAAAAAATGAAGATTCCTACTTTATCCAATCGCGTGGATTTAGGTGTTCGAGTGGAACTGCCTGCAGTGATCTTTTCTCATTTGACCGATTCTTTATATGAAAGTAAAATTGTCTATCGTACAGAAAAATTCGAAGATAAGGTTCGAACTTTCTGCATGAATCCAAACGGAATTGTCGTCAATGAAAATACCAATGGAATTGTCACAGTCAATGGACACAGTTTTGAAGGAGAAGATAAAAAAACAGAAAATACCAACTTTGCCTTACTGGTATCCAAACAGTTTACCGAACCATTTAATGATTCCAATGGATATGGAGAAAATATCGTACGATTGTCCAATATGTTAGGTGGAGGCGTTATTGTTCAGCGCTTTGGCGATCTGGAAAGAGGAAGACGAAGTACACAGAAGCGAATCGAAGAAGGGCTGGTGCATCCGACATTGAATGCCACACCAGGAGATTTAAGTCTGGTGCTTCCAAAACGTATATTAGATGGCATTATTGAAATGATCTATGCCTTAGATAAAATTGCCCCAGGAACAGCCAACGATGATACATTACTGTATGGAGTGGAAGTGAAATTCTACAATATGGAAGTAGAGTTAAATAAGAATCTGGAAACAAAATACAAAGGATTGTATGTGATTGGTGATGGATCGGGTGTAACTCATTCTTTATCTCATGCTTCGGCAAGTGGTGTTTATGTAGCTGATCGGATTTTAAAGAAAAAATAATAAAAAGAAATAAAAATCACTTGGAAACAAGTGATTTTTATACAATATATAGTGTAAAATAAATATATGAGAACGTGGTTATTGACATGGAACAGTGAAAGCTGGGAATGTCGGAAAGAAAAAATGAATGAAATAGAACAGGTTGCCTGTACGTATCAGAAATGGAATTGTGGAAAGAATCGATCCATTCAGAAAGAAGATCGCATTTTTTTAATGAAATTAAAGCAGTTTCCTAAAGGAATCATTGCCAGTGGAAAGGCAATGAGTTCGGTATTTGAACAGGATGGTATACATTATATTTATGTCTGCTTTGATCGCATTGATGATTATGAAACACAGGATATATTAAATCTGAATGAATGTAAAAAAATATCTTCAAATTTTAACTGGTTATCAAAATCCAGTGGAATTCAAATCCCATATGAAATTGCCCAGTCTTTAGAAAAGAAATGGCTGGAACTGGATTCCATTCATTTTTTACATTCATTTGGTATGGAATTTGTTCAGGAAAAGACTTCTTTTTCTCATTTTAAAGACATTTCTTCTTTATTATTGAAATATGGATTTGAACAGGAAACAGAAACAGAAAAAGCCATTTCCTATCGAAACAATGTGATGAATGAAACAATTTACAGTTTAAAAACAGATACCTACAATCTGGTTATTCATCCGGATATCTTTATGAAAGGATACAATGGATGCATGCATTACAATTCGGATCTGAAACGTTTTCCTGAAACAAATTCAATTCATTATGGTATTCAGTATGAATTTGAACATGAATTTGAAATGGAAATGTTTTTATCAGCTTTTACCAATCAGCTGATATCCATTCAGAATAAAAAGATATGGATCGTGTCCATGAATCCCAATGTATTTAATCATATGGGATGTCTAAAAAAATATAAAACTTTAACTTCTCGTCAGTTTTTTAATTTTGAAGTGGGAGATATTGTTTTAGTATACAGCAGCTGGCCCATTCAAAGAATAGTTGCGCTGTGTATCGTTACACAGATAAATCTATCTTCCTGTGATCTGTATGAAGAATTCTGGTATTCAAAAACAGAATCTATAAGAAATCAGAAATATTCTCGTTTTTTTCAGATGGAACTCATTCATTTTGTGAACAATGATTTATTGACATATACTTGTTTAAAAGAACATGGATTGAAAAATGCACCACAAAGTGCAATGAAACTGAATCAGGAACTTTATGAATATATTTTTGAAGAAGTGGGAATATAAAAAAAAGAGTGCATAGCACTCGGATTTTCATGGCGCAAGAACAGGGATTTGAACCCTGGCACCGCGTTAACGATCTACTCGCTTTCCAAGCGAGCCCCTTCAGCCACTTGGGTATTCTTGCATCGAATTAAGAATACATGATACATGACTATCTGTCAAATATTAATTAGAATGGGAGAACAATAAAATGCTGCAAAAAGAAAGACACGATCATATTCTGGCAAAATTAAATCTGGAATCGTCTATACGGGTTCGCGATATAGCCCTGGAATACAATGTAACGGAAGACTGCATTCGTAAAGATCTGGCAATTCTTGAAAAAGAAGGAAAACTGAAACGAATTCATGGTGGAGCCGTCAGTATAAGAGAAAATCCTCATACGTTTAATGTCAGTGCCCGTCTGGACAAATATGTAGAAGAAAAGAAATGCATTGCACGAAAAGCGATAGAACTCATCAAACCAGGAGCGATGATTTTTTTAGGAATTTCTACATCTAATATTGAATTGGCTAAACTGATCTATCAGAGAAATTTAAATATTACAGTTGTGACAAACAGTGTAGATATATTATTGATCTTTAGTGCTGAGTGCGATACGAATTTGATATTCATTGGGGGAGGGTTTAATAAAACCAAAGATGGATTTGTGGGGGCCATTACCAATGAAATATTAAAAGATTATCAGTTTGATATCAGTTTTATTGGAGTTGTTGGAATTGATTTAAAACACAATCAGCTGACAACTTATGATGTAAACGATGGAATGACAAAAAGACTGGTGATTTCTCGTTCAAAAAAATGTTATGTGGTAGTAGAAGGAGCAAAATTTGAACAGGATGGAAATTTTGTTTGTGCCAGACTGGAAGATTTTAATGGTATCATTACGGATAAAGAATTAAATAATAAACAGAAAGAATATTTAGATAAGAAAGGACTGGAAATAATCTAGTCTTTTTTATTGACAATTCTTGTTTATTATCGTATATTTGGCTTATAAACAATAAAAAACAATAAATTGGAGGAAAATATGAATAAACGAATCGAAATTCTGAAAGAAAAAATGTTATCTTGTCCTCGTTATGTAAGCATTGAACAGGCTTTGATCATTACTCGTACTTATAAAGAACACGAGAATGAATCGGTTCAGATGAAACGTGCTTACTCTTTATATAATGCATTAAATGAAATTGAAATTGGTATGGAATCAGAAGAACTGATTGTTGGAAATCGTACCAAAGGATCCAGATATGGAGTGGTTTTTCCAGAAAGTGGGATCAGCTGGGTAGATTCTGAATTTGAAACCATTCCGACTCGTCCACAGGACAAATTCAATGTACATCCAGAAGACATTGAAACATTCCGTAATGTGATCCTTCCTTACTGGAAAGGAAGATCTTTAGAAGATGATGTGAAGGCCGATGGAAAAATTTCTGCCATCAGTACTGTTGTAAAAATCAATCAGACTGATCATGCACAGGGACATATTTGTCCAAATGTAAAGGAATGGCTGGAAACAGGACCTGCTGGTTATATTCAAAGAGCTGAATCAAAATTAAAGGATTGTACAGATGAAAAGAAAATTGAGTTCTATCAGTCAGTGATTCTTGTGATGAAGGGTGTACAGAATTTTATGAATCGATATGCCACTCTGGCAAAATCAATGGGAAAAGAAGACGTTGCTCAAATTTGTCATGATTTATCGGTTCGTCCGGCACAAAGTTTTAGAGAAGCCATTCAGTCTTTATGGTTTTTAATGGTTATTCTTCATATGGAAAGTAATGCCTCCAGCTTTTCTCCAGGTCGTTTAGATGAATCATTGTATCCTTACTATAAAAAAGACAAAGAAGAATTAATGATTAGCGATGAAGAAGCTTTAGAACTGATTGAATGTCTGTGGTTAAAATTTAATCAGATTGTATATTTAAGAAATGCTCATAGTGCAAAATATTTTGCGGGATTCCCAATTGGATTTAATATTGCCGTTGGGGGAGTGGATGAAAATGGAAATGATTTCTGTAATGAATTAAGTCATTTATTTATTAAAGCACAGGAAGAAATTGGTTTACCTCAGCCAAATTTAAGTGTTCGTCTACATGAAAAAACCAATCAGGAACTGTTAGAACATGCGGTACGCTGTGTATCAAAAGGAAGTGGAATGCCACAGTTCTTTAATGATAAATGTCTGATTCCAGCTTTAGAAGAACTGGGAATTTCAAAAGAAGATGCCAGAGATTATGCCATTGTTGGATGTGTTGAAATCACAACACAGGGAAACAATTTAGGATGGTCCGATTCAGCAATGTTCAATTTATGTAAAGTACTGGAATTGACTTTAAATCATGGAAAATGTTTAATTACCCATAAACAGCTGTCACCAGATTATGGTTCTTTAAGTACCTATTCTTCTTTTGAAGAACTGGAAAACGCTTTTGAAAAAACAATGGATTATTTCATTGATAAAATGATCGAATGTTGTGAAAAAGTGGAAAAAGGACATCAGGATCATTTGCCAACTCCATTCCTGTCCTGTGTCATTGATGACTGTATTGAATCAGGTATGGATGTTGTCAATGGAGGAGCCCGTTATAACTTATCAGGAATCCAGATGATACAGGTAGCCAATTTAGCGGATTCTATGGCAGCGATTAAGAAGATGGTATTTGATGAAAAACGTATTTCGGCTCATGATCTGGAATATGCTTTACAGACAAATTTTGAAGGACAGGAAGTTTTACGTCAGACATTGTTGAATCGTGTAGAAAAATATGGAAACGATATTCAATGGGTGGATGAACTGGGATCAAAATGGGCCAATGCGTTCAGAAATAAATTAAAAAAATATACAAATTATCGAAAGGGTCCTTATCATACAGGAATGTATACTGTCAGTGCTCATGTTCCAATGGGACAGAATGTAGGAGCCAGTGCAGATGGTCGTCTATCACAGACTCCGCTGGCCGATGGAGGATTATCGGCTGTATATGGACGAGACTTAAATGGTCCAACAGCGGTATTAAAATCGGTTTCTCGTCTGGATAATCAGTGTACAACCAATGGTGGTTTATTAAATATGAAATTTTTACCAGAATTTTTCTCAACACAATCTGGAATTGAAAAATTTGCGAATTTCCTGCGTACTTTTGTGGATCTGGAAATTCCTCATATTCAATTTAATGTTGTTTCTAAACAGGATCTGCTGGCTGCCAAAGCCCATCCAGAACAGTATAGTTCTTTAACGGTTCGTGTAGCTGGATATACCGCTTATTTTACGGAATTAGCAGGAGACTTACAGGATGAAATCATCGCCAGAACAAGTTATGACAAAATCTAAAGGAATTGTTTTTGACATTAAGCGCTTTGCGACACATGATGGAAATGGCATTCGGACAACTATGTTTTTTAAAGGTTGTCCGCTTCGCTGTAAATGGTGTCACAATCCGGAGGGCTTAAAAAAACAGCCTCAGATTCTTTATATGGAAAACCAGTGCATTCATTGTCAGACTTGTGTACATACTTCTAAGAATAAAGGAGTTGAATGGGTAGATGGAAACATTGTGATTCATCGCGATATTAAAGATAACTGGGATGAAATTGTCTATATGTGTCCAACAACCGCCATCTGTTTTGATTCAAAAGAATATACATTTGTAGCTGCCTGTGATGAACTGTTTAAAGACATCGCTTTCTTCAGTTATGGAGGAGGTGTTACCTTTTCGGGAGGAGAACCTTTTCTTCAGCATGAATTTATGCTTTCTTTATTAAAAGAATGTAAAAGAAGAAACGTTCATACTGCCATCGAATCTTCTTTTTATACCGACTTAGACATTGTGAAAAAAGTGGTTCCTTATTTAGATCAGATTTACTGTGACTGTAAATTATTTGATGAACAGAAACATATTGAATATACTGGCGTATCCAATCAGAAAATCAGGAAGAATATTGAATATTTACTGACAAGTGAGCATAAAGATAAAGTAATCATTCGTACACCTTTAATTCCAACAATGAGTGCCACAGAAGAAAATATTGCTTCCATTTCTTCCTTTCTTTCCAATTTATATCCAGATGTAAAATATGAATTGTTGAACTACAATCCTCTTGCCAAATCAAAATATGCTTATCTGGATATGGAATTCTGTTTTAAAGACAATCCGGAATTGTATACATCCAGTCAAATGGAAGAATTCTATTCCATCGCATTAAAGAATGGAATTAAAAATCTAATCAAAGCCTAAAAGTCCATCTGGACTTTTTTTATACATTCTTCAATATGAGTGTATTGAAGTCCCATATGGAAAGATAAATAAACTAAATGATCCATTAAATTGTATTTTTCATAATCATATACATTGTCATCTAAAATAATATAATGTTTCACATTCAGATGTTTCTGTAACCAGTTGTAGATGGTTTTCCCTTGATTTACTATATCACTATCTGTACGTGCATAAAGTTTTAGATTGAACCGATTCAGTTTCTCAATCAGATATTCTCCCATAATATTTTTAGGTTTACAATCTTTATTCAGATATTCTTTCCAGGAAGAAATCAGTATAATTTCCGTTTTTGTTTACTTGACAATCTGTTTTAAAATTTCCAGTTTTGAATCTTCAATTCCACTTCCAGAATTTAAAATACCATCTAAAAATAATACATTCATAAAATAAAATGCGATATAAAACTATAGTATTTCCGTTTTATATCGCATCAGATAGATCATCATTGTGATTCCTGTAATGGCAGCTACAAATCCTAAAGTGGAAAATAAAGGATCCTGCAGAAATGTGAAACAGGAAAAGAATGTGATACTATCATGTATTTTTATAAATTGAGTCTGTCTTCTTTTATAAATAAGATACGTTAAAATATAAATCATTGTGATCTGTATCATATGAAATCCTCTTTTACAAGGAGGCTATCATATAAAAAAATTTTCTTTCTGTCAAATAAAAGGTATAATGAGAAACATGAAAGAAGGAAGAAACTATGATTCGTATCGTAAAATTAAGTGATATCCCACAGCTTCTTCGTATTTATTCTTATTATGTATTACATACTGCCATTACATTTGAATACGAAGTGCCTAGTGAAAAAGAATTTGAAAATCGAATTCAGAATATTTTAAAGCGATATCCCTATTTGGTTTATGAAGAAAACAATACAATAAAAGGATATGCCTATGCTTCTGTTTTTAAAGGAAGAAAAGCCTATGACTGGTCCGTGGAAACGACCATTTATGTAGATCCAGATTGTAAAGGAAAAGGAATTGGAAAAAAATTATATATTGAACTGGAAAAATATTTAAAGAAACAGAATATTTTAAATGTGAATGCCTGTATCAGCTATATTGAAAAAGAAGATGAATATTTGAATTTAAACAGTGTTCATTTTCATGAACATATGGGTTATTCAATGGTAGGACAGTTTCATCAGTGTGGGTATAAATTTGATCGATGGTACAGTATGGTCTGGATGGAGAAATTTTTAGGAAATCACAAAATTCCTGTTCAGGAAGTTATCCCTTTTTTAGAAGTGTTCGAAAAAGAAAAGAATTTATGATATAGTGGTAGGGTTGTTAGAAAGGATAGACTATGGAAATTAAAATTGGAAATTATAAAGGAATTGAAGTAGAAGTTAAAAAAGTAGAATGTAGCCAGGAAATGGTAGAAAGACAGGTACAATATACTTTAAATCAGAATCCAGTAAAAGAATCAAAAGAAGGAACAATTGAAAAAGGAGATACTGCTTTATTTGATTTTAAAGGAATGAAAGATGGAGTTGCCTTTGATGGAGGAACGGCTGAAAATTATGAAATGGTTATTGGTTCTGGACAATTTATTCCTGGATTTGAAGATCAGATGATTGGAATGGGTAAGGGAGAAGAAAAAGATCTTCATGTGACTTTCCCAGAAAATTATCAGGAAAAAAGTCTGGCAGGACAGCCAGTTATTTTTAAAGTAAAAGTACATGACATTTATAATACCAAGCCAGCGGAATTGAATGATGAATTTGTACAGTCTTTACATTTACCAGAAGTAAAAAATGTGGATGAATTTTATGCTTATCTGAAAGCGTATTTATCCAATGAAGCACAGAAACAGACGGATGAACATGTACAGGATGCGGTATTTGATATTCTGATGAATACAGTAGAGGGAGATTTACCAGAAGATCTGATTCAGACCGCTTTGAATCAGCAGGTGACTCGAATAGAAGCACAGCTGCAGCAGCAGGGTGTGACTTTAGATCAGTATCTGCAGATGGTAGGACAGAGTCGTGAAGACATTATAGAACAGTTTAGAGATTTTGCGATCAAACAGGTTCGTTTAGAAGTGGCTTTAATGGAAGTAGCTCGTTTAGAAAATATCATTGATGTAGAAGAAGAAATTGAAGAACAGATGAAACTGATTGCAGCTTCCTATAATGTGGATATAGAAACGGTTAAACAGCAGATTCCTCATGATGAACTGGAAACGGAAATGAAACTGATGAAAGCCAGTCAGATCGTACTGGAAAATGCGATCATTCATTATATTTAGAAATGGGAAACCATTTCTTTTTTTTATAAAAAAAGGATTGGTATTTGATATAATCCCACTGAAGTAGACACACGAAATAATTAAAATTATCCCATTGATGTGAAACTACAAAGGTGGGATTTTTTATATGGGAAGAAAAGCTAAATATACAAAAGAACAAAAGGTACAGGC
>NZ_VUMM01000020.1 GCF_009696175.1 Floccifex porci | reverse complement strand
CTATTACTATAACAACAAAAGAATTCAATCCAAAACAAAATGGATGCCTCCTGTTGTATACAGAGAAACATCCATGTGTTAAACTCAATTCAAATTAACGTATGTCCAGAATATTGGGTACATATCAGAAATTGGGGATTTTATGAAAGGATCAACTATGAA
This sequence comes from Floccifex porci, assembly GCF_009696175.1. Classification (GTDB taxonomy): domain Bacteria; phylum Bacillota_I; class Bacilli_A; order Erysipelotrichales; family Erysipelotrichaceae; genus Floccifex; species Floccifex porci. The sequence continues at coordinate 32,668 of NZ_VUMM01000020.1, read as the reverse complement.
AACATATAAAGTGTTAACAATTAATCCTGGATCCACTTCCACAAAGATTGCGTTATTTGAAAATGAGACCTGTTTGTATTCAAAAAATGTAGCCCACGATGCTAGTGAACTGGCGAAATATAATAAAATTTCGGATCAGCTTCCTTACCGTAGAAATATGATTTTAGATTTATTAGAAGAAGCTGACATATCTTTGGAAGATGTGGATGTTTTTGTTGGAAGAGGAGGAGGACTTCTTGCCTGTCAGGGAGGTACATATTTAGTCAGTGATCTGATGTATGAACATGCCAGAAATATGCAGAACGGAGTGATTCATCCAGCTTCTTTAGGACCTCAGCTGGCTAAGGATTTTGCTGACCAGTATGGAAAACAGGCGATGGTTGTGAATCCACCAGATGTAGATGAATTACAGGATCTGGCAAGAATGACAGGAATCAAAGGAGTCAATCGAATTATTCATTTACATTCTTTAAATTTAAAAGAAACTGCAATTCGTCATTCGAAAAATGTTTTACATAAAAAGTATGAAGAAACCAATCTGATTGTCTGTCATATTGGAGGAGGAATTTCTGTTTCGGCTCATAGAGAAGGAAAAATGATTGATGGGTTTGATATTGTGATGGGAGAAGGACCTATGGCCCCAACTCGCTGTGGAAGCATTGCGGTAGCGGATGTTTTAAATTATATGAAACAGAATCAATATACAGTAGATGATATCAAACCTCTTTTAACAAAATCGGGTGGTTTTGTGAGTCATTTAGGAATATCCGATGCCAAAGAATTGACAAAACGAGCAAGCGAAGGGGATTCCTATGCAAAAATGGTATGGAATACCATGATTTATCAGATTGAAAAATGCATTGGTTCTATGGCGGCGGTTTTACACGGAAAAGTCGATGGAATATTATTAGGTGGAGGAATGGTTTATAGCGAAGATCTGGTACAACAGATTCGTCAGACTTGTTCATTCATCGCTCCTGTTTTCGCATATCCAGGAGAATTTGAAATGGAAGCTATGGCTGCCGGTGCTATTCGTGTATTGAATGGGGAAGAAAAATTAAAAGAATATACCGGAAAACTTTGCTGGAATGGGTTTGAATGGGATAAATAAGATGAAGGATAAAAAAACAGAAATCTTAACATTGGCAATTGGAATTGCAGCACTTCCACCCATATGGGCTGTATTGTCTCCCTATCTGGGAATCACCACTGGAGCGGTTGCCTTAATTTGTGCAGGACTTTATGTAGCTAACGGAAATAAAAGAAAAGATGCATTCAGAATCATAACAGGGTTTCTTTGTGGAGACTTATGGGCTGTACTGGCTATTTTTCTGATGGAAAAGATGTCCTGGAATCCCGATATTGAATTGTATTTGACGCTATTTGTTCTGGGTGGATTGGCGGTACTGATTGGAGAAAATTTTTCTAAATATATCTTCACTCCTTCCTGGCTTTGTGGCTGGGCAATCGGGCTTACAATCATGGGTCCTATGACAATAAATTGTTTAGGAACTCTTCCAATTCAAATTGGTGTGGCTATGATTGCAGGGGTTGTTTATGTCGGAATCGGTGTAGATGCCTTCCAGAAATTATTGATTAAAATGATTAGAAAGTAGTAATTTATGTGCAGCGTTATTCAGTTATATGATCAGGTTTATTTATTAAAAGATAAGGCGGATTGTTTTTCCACTTTGGTGATAGGAAAGGAAAAGGCGCTGGTCTTTGATACAGGATGTGGAATCAGCGATTTAAAGAAAACCATTCGTGTTCTTACAGATTTACCTTTAGTGGTCATTTGTTCTCATGCTCACTTTGATCATATTGGAGGTTCTTATCAATTTGATGAAGTATTTCTATCAAAAGAAGATCGAAATATACTAAATGAATACAATGAAACTCTTTTAAACAGATGGTTATGTGAAATGAATGATAATAAAGAGGTTTTTATTCCTTTTAATAACTGGAATAACGTAAAAGACATCTGTTTTGATGCATTCGATTTAGGAAATCTTGAATGCCAGATGATAATGGCTCCCGGGCATAGTGCAGGCTCTATAACAATTTTAATTCCTTCTTTAAATATACTATTAAGCGGAGATGCACTATTGCCCATTATGACTTTGATTTTTCCCAATCATGGCTCTGTACAGGAATATAAAAGTACTTTATTAAAATTAAAAAATCTGAATTTTGAATATTATATTACTTCTCACAGCAATCGACTGTATCCAAAATCCACGATTGATCGCATGATTGATTGTATCGATCGCTGTAAAGATAAAAAGTTTTATGAATATGAATACCCTCTTCCTCCACATAGTAAAGGATATTTTTATCTGGATTCAATTGAAGACCCTCCTGTGGGAATCATTATAGAAAGTATGAAAGAGTTATGATTCATGTCGTTTATAAAAAATATTTATTAGAAAAAGAAGATAAAAAATATTTAAAAGAACATAAGATTGCTTTAGATCTTTTAGGGTATATCTTAAAAAAACAATACAATATTCATTTATCTAATATAGAAGAAGAGTTCATATATGATAAATATGGAAAACCTTATTTAAAACATTATAAAAATATACACTTTAATATTTCTCATTGTGATGGTTTTGTGGCTGTTGGAGTCAGTAATGATCCAATAGGAATTGATATAGAAAAAGTGAAAGCCTGTAAAGAAGCAATGATGAAAAAAATATTAACGGATAAAGAATATCAGTATTTGCAGATGGCAGAATGTAAAGAACATGCATTTTTTAAATTCTGGACATTAAAGGAAAGTTATTTGAAATGGTGTGGAAAAGGATTTTCATTAAATCCAAAACTTGTTGAATTTGAATTTGATGAAAGGTCCATTTTATGCAGTGATATAAGTGTTCATTGTGAACAAAGATATATCGATTCTAATTGTATTTTATCTATTGTTTATAAAGGAAAGGAGACTATTAATTATGAATCTCTCTAAAAGAAGATGGTTTGTACTGGTTGCCAGCTGCCTGATCAATTTGTGTATAGGAGCCTTGTATGCCTGGAGCGTATTTTCCTCTCCGATGGCAGAACATCTATCAAAGCTTCTGCATCAGAATATTACTCCATCAACACTTGCCATTGTATTTTCAATAGCTAATACAGTTGGTCCCATCACAATGATTACAGGTGGTAAAATTGTCAGTAAAATTGGACCTAGATGGGTCATCACGATTGGTGGAATCTGGTTTGGTTCAGGCCTGATTCTTTCTGGTTTTTCCAAAAGCGTAGGGATGTTGATTTTTAGCTTTGGACTGTGCTGTGGCCTGGCAGTAGGTTTAACTTATGGATGTACAGTAAGCAACTGTGTTAAGTTTTTTCCTGATAAGAAAGGTCTTGCAGGAGGACTGACAACAGCTTCCTATGGACTCAGTTCGGTAGTGGTTCCCATTCTTGCCAATCAAATAATTGAGTCTATGGGCGTAATCGCTTCTTTTAAAATTTTGGGGATTCTGAGTGTCCTTCTTGTCTGTCTGGCTTCTTTTTTTGTGATTCCTTGTCCGGATGGATTTGTACCAGATGGATACACAGCACCAGAAACAGATACGAAAACATCAATAAAAGATTACACATGGAAGGAAATGCTTAAAACTCCATTGTTTTATATTATGATCGTTATGCTTTGTTGTGGAGCTTTTATGGGTATGATGATTATTTCTCAGGCTTCTCCCATTGCTCAGAAACAAGTTTTAATGAATGTTTCACAAGCTTCTCTTGTTGTTTCGATACTTGCCTTATTTAATACAGGAGGAAGAATTTTTGGTGGGATCCTGTCGGATAAAATAGGTCAGGTTAACACATTAATGTTGTTGCTAGCCAGTTCAATTTTTGGTTTATTCTTACTGGTCATCACAAAAGAAGGAAGTATCATTCCATTCTATTCAGGAATTTGTATCATCGGATCGTGTTTTGGTGGATTTATGGGGATTTATCCAGGGTTCACAAATGAAAAATTTGGTGCAAAATATTCAAATATAAATTTTGGAATCATGTTTGTTGGATTTGCGGTTTCTGGTTTCTTTGCACCGATTGTGATTGGAAAAATATATTCAACATTTAACAGCTTTATTCCTGCTTATTATGTTGCGATGGTATTATCGGCATTGGGGATCATTCTGGCCGGTTTATATAAAAGAGTAGAAAAAAGATAAGAGCAATTACGAAGTATTCGTAACTGCTCTTTTTTTAATAAATACAGCAGCAAGCCATACAATCAAAGATAAAATCGTACAACAGAATCCAATTTTAAATCCAGGAGCATGGTATTCAATATGAATTTCATGTTTTCCTTTTTTTAGAGGAAATCCTAAAAAAGCGGTATTGACTTTTTCATAAGGGATTTGTTGACCATCCACATAGACTTCAAAATGATCATCATATGGAATAGAAGTAATTAAATATTGATTTTGTTGAATATGGATATGACCATCTATTTTGTTGCCTTGAATTTTATCCCACTTAAGTTTCTGATCCACAACATTGGTGTTCACATAAGAAGCCGGACAAATCCATCCTTGTATGCCTTGAAGAGAATAATTTCCTTTTCCGTATTTGATTTTGATATTAGATGTATCTTCTTTTGAAGTAAACACAAAAGTAAATATATCGTTTTCATTGTAATAAATATGAGAAGAAGCCGATAATTTATTTTTTATATCTTCAATCCAAATTGAAACATCTTTATCTTTATGATTTTTTACTTGAAACTGAATCATAATCAAATCCCCTTTTTTAGCTTGAAACCCATCTAAAAAATCTTCTTGATCCACTTGAGAATGAATATCTTTTGTTTCAGGTAAATTCATTTTCTGTAAATCAAAAGAAGGTACAAAAGATGAATCTGTGTTTTGTAGAACACTGCCTTGTAGAAAAGAAAGCTGATTATAAGGAAACGATAAAGAATCATATACGTTCTTTGAAACCACTTGTTTAGTGGTATAAGCCATTGGAAATATATTTTCATTCTTTGTTTGTCCGATATATTTTGTTGACAACAACATTTGATAAATTGGATTTTTAGAAGCTGGCTGCATAAAACGGTTTCGATATGGTTGTTCAGTTTGAAATGTATAACGCTGAAATTCATAAAAATCCGGATTATAAGAAGATGAATAAATGGAAGACCGATACTGATTTAAATTATCGATTCGATTCATCGTTTCTTTTTCATTTGTTTCCATTCGATATGGATAAGAATTTACATTCGTTTTTGAAAGAAACTTTTTATATTCTGTATACGATAAAGGATCCTGGATAAAACTGTTACATAGGAATAAACAGAATATGGATAAACACAATACTAGTCTTTTCTTTTTGTGACATAAAAGGAATACAGATGCTTCTATAAAATAAAGGATGGAATGACTATAAATAGTATTCAAAAATAAAACCATTGACCAGGGAACCCATAAAAATGGAACTGATTTCTTTTCTTCATTAAAATAAGAAGCCACTAAAAAGTACAATAAAGGAAGAAAAGGAATCCAGACTTTGTTTCGAATGTATAGCCCTCCATTTAATATATAAGAAAACAAAGGAACACAAAATAAAATCATACAGATTCCTGCAAGAATTCGTTCTTCTTTTTTTCCAGAATAAAGAATGGAAAAGAGTATACCAAAAGTTAAAGAAGTGGTACCCAATCCATAGGGATCGTATAAAAATCGAATCAGATTTAAATTGGGAATCAATAATTCTTTTATAGATAACCATGCGTGCTGATTTCTTCCTGAAAATAAAACAAAAAATGTAGGAATCCATAAAATTCCACTTAAACCAACCGCAATGAATACAGGAATTAAAAAATGAAAGCCATCTTTTAGAAACGGTTTAAGACAAAGGTTGTCATGGATTTTGATATATCGATAAAGTCCATATAAAATTAAAACAAGAATGCCACTTACACTAAAATAAAAACTTGTTAGAATCATCAGCCATACACTTAAAATATATAAATGAATAGAATGTTTATCAAAATAGTGATCCACTCCTATAAATCCCAGACATAAAAAAGGCATATAATTCACAAAGGATATTTGATGATATGAATGATAGATCATTGGCGTTGAACATACAAACATCAAAGAAACAAGAAAAGAAATTGATTTTGAAATCTTTCTTGAAACCAGCCAGCTATAGAATAATAAAGTAGAAGCAATCAGACAGAGAATCATAATGATCATGATCCAGGTTCCCATATCAATATTTGGAAAACAATAGGACAATAAAATAAAAGGATTATAAAGTCCATAATAGGATAAATGATAGATATTTTGTCCATTGCCAATATGAGGAGCATATTCCATAAACAATTGATGCGTATCATAAAACAATTGTCGAAAATAATCTGGGAAAACAATATGTTGATTGATCCAATCCAGATTGGATCCAAAGATACCGTCTTTTAAACAAAACCACCAGCAAAAGAATAATACAAGGACAGTTAATAGAAGATAAGGGAAATACTTTTTTACTTTATTCATTTTCTTCACTTCTTTCCTTCACAATATAAATGGGACGATGTTTGATTTCGATATACATTTTTGAGATGTAGTAACCTAAAATACCCATGCATAGAAATTGAAACGCATTTAATAAAAAGAACAAAGAAATAGAAAAACTGTAAAAGATACTAATGATACAGATGGAAAAAAGAAGTCCGCACAATAGAAAAGCCAGAAAAAGAGGTTGGACAGAAAACGAGGAGATTCCTTCCAGAGAATAAAAAAACAATTGTTTCAAAGACCATTTGGTTTGTCCACTGCTGCGTTGTATGTTTTCAAATTCGATCCAGTGAGTTTTAAATCCTACCCATTCAAACAAACCTTTTGAAAAACGATTTCTTTCACTCATCATTAGAATCGCATTGACCATGGATCGTTTCATTAAACGAAAGTCGCGAGCCCCATTTACGATTTGAACACTGGAAATCACATTGATGAATTTATAAAAACATCGTGATAAAAAGGATCGAATCATGGACTCACCTTTTCTTGTACTGCGCCGTGTAGCGACATTGTCAATATCTTCTGTTTTCAGAATATGCAACATATCCACTAGTAAAGAAGGAGGATCTTGTAGATCGACATCCATAATCGCAACATAATCACCTTTTACATTTTGTAAACCCGCATAGATGGCAGCTTCTTTACCAAAATTTCTGGAAAAAGACAAATAATGATATCGTCCATCTTTTTGATGAATCGATTTTATACAATCTAAAGTACGATCGTTAGACCCATCATCAATGAATACAATTTCAAATGGATAATCGGATAAAGTTTCCATCACTTTATTCATTTCCTTAATATAGATTGGAATGGTTTCCTGTTCGTTAAAACAGGGAACAATAACACTTACTGTTTCCATACAGCCTCCTTATTTAAAATATAATTCAAGCCAATCACAAGGATCTGGCATAATCCTTTCGAAAATGTTTCGGATCCATGAAATCCCTGTATGAGTATATACATGGAGATAATTTCAATCACCATACAAAAAAGTCGTAACCCAATGAATAATAGAAATTGATTGAGATGTATTTCTTTTTGTTTAAAAACTAAAAAATGATTCACAAAAAAAGAAAAAATGATGGCACAGGAAATGGAAATACAATTGGAAGACAATAAACTGAATTGCCATTGTCGAAGCAGTATAAATAAAAAGAAATTAATACCTGTTGTACATAGACCACAGATTCCATATCGAATGAGTTCAAATATCATTTGTATCACCATGGATACTCTAACAAATCAATATTAAGAAAAGCGCAAAGTATTTCTGAAGAATTCTTAAGAATTATTAAAAAGAAACTGTATTTTGATAAAATAAGTTTATGAGAATATTAGTTGTAGATGATCAGAAAGAAATACTGGATATATTGAATATTTTGTTGAGTGGAGAAGGTTATGAAGTCATTCAGGCCGAAAATGGAAAAGAAGCCTTAGATTCTTTAAAACGAATGGAATTTGATCTGATTATTTTAGATGTCATGATGCCACAATTTAATGGGTATCAAACGTGTATAGAAATTCGCAAAATCAGTAACGTTCCCATTCTGTTTCTAAGTGCTAAATCACAGGATAGCGATAAGACACTTGGATATTCCAGTGGAGGAGATGATTATTTATCGAAGCCTTTTTCTTATAATGAATTATTAAATCGTGTAAAAGCCTTAATCCGTCGGTATCATGTTTATCAGGGAAAAAAAGAAAAAATGTCTCAATTGATGTATCGAAATTTCTGTTTTGATGAAAAGAATGAAATGGTGTATAAAAATGGGCAAAGACTGGATCTGACAGAAACAGAATATCAGCTGTTTCTCTTACTGGTAAAACATAAAGGACAAATTTTTTCAGCTCAACATATATATCGGGCAATCTGGCAGGAAAATTATTATTATGGGGCGAACAATACAGTTATGGTTCATATTCGAAATTTACGAAAAAAAGTAGAAGAAGATATGAATCATCCTTTAATTATTAAAACGGTATGGGGAAAGGGATACAAATGTGATGCATAAAATTAAAGCCCAATTTTTACTTTTGATTTTAATTACAGGTTTTTTAAGCTATGGTTTATTTCAGATTTTATGGATGAATAAATTTAATGTTTATGATGGACTCAATCCATATTTTCATTTTTTACCCGTTTATGGACCTTCATCTTTATCGGATAATTTAGTACAACAGGCTAAAAACTATGAAATTCCAGATTCAGATCAGGATACAGAAACGATTGATAATTTGAAACCTTTTTTTGATTTAACAGATAAATATACGAGTCTTTTCATTTATAAAATGAATGGAGAATATCTTACGGGAAAACAGGCACAAGTGATAGAAGATCCTGCATTTAATATGGCTTTTTTATATGGATATCATTTGACGGATGGATCTTTTGAACGATATCAAAGTTTTCCTTTGGAATTTAAAAATGGAACGGGATTTGTACAACTGATCTTTTATCACAGTATGTATTACATCATGATTTATGCTATTATCAGTCTTTTGATTTCTTGTCTCTTTTTTATATTTGTTGTCATGTATTTTCTTTCTGTTAAAGTGAATCGAATTACGAAAATAAAAGAAAGCATTCTTCAAATGGCTTCAGGAAATTTAGAAAGTCCCGTTCCTGTTTTTTATTTAGATGAAATCGGAATTGTTTCTTATCAATTGGAACAGCTTCGAATCACTTTAAAAAAGACATTTGAACAGGAACAGGTAAATCAGAATTTAATAGCGAATCTGTCACATGATTTAAAAACACCTTTGACAATTTTAAATGGATATCTGGAAATTATAAAAAGAAATCCATCTAAAATTGAATATATTGATTCGTGCATTCAGAAAACAAATGAAATAAATAATTTAAGCAATCGAATTCTAAAAAAAGAAGAAGACATTCATATGGAATGGGTTTCAAATGAATTTATATGGAATGAAATCAAAGAACATATTGACTATATTTCATTGGCTGGATTTCAGGTAGAAACGATATATAAAGAATTTAAAGGAATTCAAATAGATGTCACAAGTTATAAGCGAATTCTATCCAATATTTTTTCGAATATCTTAAAATATGGAGATAAACAAAAGAAGGTGATAGTAGAGTGTCATTGTTCAGAATATTTAATCCTTGTATTTAAAAATTATATTCAATTGAATTCCATTGAAATTGAAAGTCATCGCATTGGATTAAAGTCTATAGAGACAAGAATGAAACAGATGAATGGAGAAATGATCGTGGAATCTTATGAAAATCAATTTTGTATAAAACTTATTTTTCAAAGGTAACACCTTTATTTTAAGTGTTCTTATGTTAAAATAGGTACGATAAGATAAAGGAGAAAGAAACATGAAAATTCTTGTGATTGGTACAGGAGGAAGAGAGCATGCTTTAGCTTTGGCTGCTTCTAAATCTTCTTTAGTTGAAAAAGTATATTGTGCCCCAGGAAATCCTGGTATGGCTTCATTTGGTGAATGTGTCAATGTCTCTGGAAGTGATGTTGAAGGACTGGTTACTTTTGCCAAAGAAAATGAAATAGATTTAACCATTGTAGGGCCTGAAGCAACATTGTCTTTGGGAGTTGTGGATGCGTTTATGGAAGCAGGACTAAAAATTTTTGGTCCGACAAAGGCAGCCACACAAGTGGAATCCAGTAAAGATTTCGCAAAGAATATTATGAAAAAATATAATATTCCTACCGCTGCTTATGAAACGTTTGATGACTATGAAAAAGCGGTTTGTTATGTGAAAGAAAAGGGAGCTCCTATTGTTGTAAAAGAAGATGGATTAAAAGCAGGAAAAGGAGTTACGGTTGCTTATAGTGTAGAACAGGCAATTGAAGCTTTGGATATTGCTTTTGAAATTCCAGGGAATAAAGTGGTCATTGAAGAATGTCTGGTTGGATTTGAATTTTCTCTGATCTGTTTAGTGCATGAAGACCTGGTTATTCCTTTAGAAGTGGCACAAGATCATAAATGTGTAAACGATGGCGATACAGGACCGAATACAGGAGGTATGGGATCGTATTCTCCAGTTAAGAAAATTACACCAGAAATCATTGAAGAAGCAAAAAATTCAATTATGATTCCAATGGCAAAAGCTATGGTTGAAGAAGGAGTACCTTTCACAGGATTCTTATATGGTGGTCTGATGTTATGTGAAGATGGCATCAAGACCATTGAGTTTAATGCTCGTTTTGGAGATCCAGAAGCGGAAGTTATTTTATGTCGTTTAGAAAGTGATTTTGTTCAGGCTATTTTAGATGTAATGTCTGGAAAAGAAGTGCAATTAAAATGGTCTGATAAAGTCAGTCATGGTGTGGTAATGGCTTCTACCAATTATCCTGCCAGCTCAACAAAGGGTTCTTTGATTACAGGTTTAGAAAATAGCGATGCTTTAATCTATCATATGGGAACAAAAGAAACTAAAGAAGGGCTTGTCACAAATGGAGGTCGTGTACTGATGGTTGTGACAATGGAAGATACTTTAGAAGAGGCTTTTAAACATACATATGAGGAAGTAAATAAAATTCACTGTAAAGATTTATTTTATAGACATGATATTGGAAAGAAGGATATGTAAATGGAAAAAATGGAATTTGAATGTTATACATTGTCCCCTCTTGATGGGCGTTATGGATTTATTAAAGATGAATTAAAAGAATATTTTAGTGAATATGGTCTGGTTAAATATCGTGTTTATGTAGAAATTCAATGGCTGAAATTTTTAATTGAAAATATTGAATGCGATGTTTTGAATCAGTTTCATAAAGAAGATATGGATAAAATTGAATCCATTTCAAAGAATTTTAATTATGATTCTTTTAAACAGATCAAAGAAATTGAACAGACAACTCGTCATGATGTAAAAGCAGTAGAATATTTTATCGATCATCAGCTGGAAAAAATGGATTTAGGATTCCTGCAGAGTTTTGTGCATATTGGATGTACTTCTGAAGATATCAACAATACATCTTATGCTTCTATGATTCGTGATGGATTACAGAATGTATGGTTGAAAAAAGCACAGGAAATGGCTGATATTGTAGATGATCTGGCAATAAAATATCAGAACATTCCTATGTTAGCTCATACTCATGGACAGCCTGCAACACCAACAACAATTGGTAAAGAATTTAAAGTTTATGCGTATCGTATGAACGAAAGTTTAAGACATATTGAATCCATTCAGATTAAGGCAAAATTCAATGGAGCAACAGGAAATTATAGTGCAATTTCTACTCCTTTTCCAAATGTGAACTGGCCAGAAATGAATAAAAAATTTGTGGAAGAGTACTTACATCTGTCTTTCAATCCGTTAACAACACAAATTGAAAGTCATGATTATACTTGTCATATTTTAGATGGAATTCGTCATTTTAATAACATTCTGGTGGATCTGGATGTGGATATGTGGCTGTACATTTCTATGGAATATTTCAAACAGATTCCAGTAAAAGGAGAAGTAGGTTCTTCTACAATGCCTCATAAAGTGAATCCAATTCGTTTTGAAAACAGTGAAGCCAATGTAGATATGTCCAATTCAATCTGTATGTCTTTATCCAATAAATTGCCTAAATCTCGTATGCAAAGAGATTTAAGTGATTCCAGCAGCCAGCGTAATTTAGGATTGGCTTTTGGATATTCTTTACAGGCTATCAATGAAACTAAAAATGGATTGGCAAAATGTGTTGTCAATGAAGAAAAATTAGCTTTCGATTTAAATGAAAAATGGGAAGTGCTGGCTGAACCAATTCAGACAATGTTGAGAAAATATGGAATTGCAGATGCATACGATCAGTTAAAAGCTTTAACTCGTGGAAAGAATATTTCTAAAGAAGCCATTATGGAATTTGCGCATAGCTTAGATGTATTAAGTGAAGAAGATCGCAATACTTTATTGAATATGACACCAGCTTCTTATATTGGATCTGCAGATAAATTGGTGGATATTAAAGTGAAATAGCTTTCATTTTAAAAATTTGATGTTATAATTAGGTTGTTCAAATAGCTGACGGTTTAAGTGGAGCACCACGTGCTGTTTGAATCATTTAAGCCGACCGTCTGGGCGATTCAAATGAATCGTCCTTTTTTTGTCAGAAAAGGACATTCTTTAAATGAAAAAAGGAGAAAAGAAATGGCGAAAACTGATATTGAAATTGCACAAGAGTGCAAAATGAAAAGAATTACTGAAATCGCAAAAATTGCAGGTGTTGATGAAGAGTATTTAGAAATGTATGGGAAATACAAAGCAAAAATCGATAGTTCTTTCTTAAAAGATAATGCTGACAAAGAAAATGGGAAATTAATTTTAGTTACAGCTATTACACCAACTCCAGCTGGAGAAGGAAAAACAACGACTTCGGTTGGTTTAGGAGATGGATTAAGAAAAATTGGTAAAAACGCAATGATCGCATTACGTGAACCTTCTTTAGGACCTGTATTTGGTGTTAAAGGAGGAGCTGCTGGTGGAGGATATGCACAGGTTGTTCCAATGGAAGACATCAACTTACACTTTACAGGAGATTTCCATGCGATTGGGGCTGCCAATAATTTATTAGCGGCTATGTTAGATAACCATATACATCAGGGAAATAAACTGGGTATCGATCCAAAACGTATTACATGGAAACGTGTTGTGGATATGAATGATCGCGCATTAAGAAATGTTGTAGTTGGATTAGGAAGAAAAGCGGATGGGGTGACTCGTGAAGATGGATTTGATATCACAGTTGCTTCAGAAATTATGGCAATCTTATGCTTAAGCAATGATATTTCGGATTTAAAGGAACGATTATCAAATATCATTGTTGGATATACATATGAAAATAAACCGGTTACGGCTAAAGATTTAAATGCACAGGGGGCTATGGCTGCTTTATTGAAAGATGCATTAAAACCAAATTTAGTACAGACATTAGAAGGGACACCGGCCTTTATTCATGGAGGTCCTTTTGCGAATATTGCACATGGATGTAACTCTGTACAGGCTACAAAAATCGCATTAAAACTTGCGGATTATACAGTGACTGAAGCAGGATTTGCCGCAGATTTAGGAGCTGAAAAATTCCTGGATATAAAATGTCGTATGGCGGGATTAAAACCAGATGCAGTGGTTGTTGTCGCAACCGTTCGTGCATTGAAATTCCACGGAGGTGTACCAAAAGCAGATTTAAATAATGAAAATTTAGAAGCTTTGGAAAAAGGTTTGCCTAACTTGCTGCAGCATGTGAATAATATTAAAGAAGTATATGGGTTGCCATGTGTGGTTGCGATTAACGCATTCCCAACGGATACAAAAGCAGAATTGGATTTAGTAGAAGCGAAATGTAATGAATTGGGAGTAAATGTCGCATTATCGGAAGTATGGGCAAAGGGTGGCCAGGGAGGAATTGCCTTAGCTAAAGAAGTGGTTTCTCTTTGTGAAGAAAAGAATGATTTCCGTTTTGCGTATGAATTAGAAGGATCCATTCAGGATAAATTAAACGCAATTGCTACTAAGATTTATCATGCGGATGGTGTTGATTTGGTAGGAAATGCGGTTAAACAGGCAAAACAATTAGAAGAATTAGGATTTGGAAATCTTCCAATCTGTATGGCTAAAACACAATATAGTTTCTCAGACGATCCGACAAAATTAGGAGCACCAAAGGATTTTAGAATTACAGTTCGTAACTTAAAAGTATCTGCAGGGGCAGGTTTTATCGTTGCTTTAACAGGGGATGTAATGACTATGCCAGGTCTTCCAAAAGTACCGGCCGCTGAAAAAATTGATGTGGATGAAAATGGAAAAATAACAGGATTATTTTAGAAGATAGTGAATGCTATCTTCTTTTTGTGTTAAAATAAAACAAGAAAAGAAGGTGTAAAAATGAAGGTATTAATTGTTTACTATAGTCAATCGGGTACCACAAAACATTTAGCGGAATTGATAAAAGTAATTACAGGAGCGGATTTAATAGAGATTCATGAGTTACATCCTTATTCCAGCGATTACGATAAAATGTTAAAAGAAGTAAGAGAAGAAATGGATGCTGGAATGGATCGTGAATACATTCCTGTAGATGTAAATATGGATGAAGTGGATGTATGTTTTGTAGGAACACCAAACTGGGGTGGAATGGTTGCTTGCCCGTTGGCAACTTTTTTGAAAGATCATGATTTTACAAATAAAAAAGTAGTTCCTTTTTTAACACATGGTGGAGCAGGAGAGCAGGATATTGAAGAACACATTGCTCAATTATGTAAAGGAGCCGTTGTAACTCCTTCTTATATATCTTTTGGAAAAGTAGAACATGACGAATTGGATGAATTGCAGGAATGGGTTCATACGGTCGCACCAGAAATTTTTTAGAAGAGCAAACGCTCTTTTTATTTAGCTAATTTTTTTTGTGATTTTTTAAATTTGTGCTATAATGGTATCACTTGCAGGAGTGGTGGAACGGCAGACACGCTGTCTTCAGGCGGCAGTGGAGCAATCCGTGTGGGTTCAAATCCCATCTCCTGCACCATTTTTTTATAAAAACAATTGGCAAGGTTCAAATTGAGCCTTGCCTTAAATATTAGATCGTATTGTTTCTTCTACATATTCAACAGTCTGTTCGAATACTTTATTTTAAAGATTCATGTATTCATTCTATGTTTTTTTCTTGATTCAAAAAAGGGTTTGATATACACTTTTAGTTAGTTGATGATAACTAGGAGGGCTTAATTATGAAATTGTGTGATTTAGAATTAGGTCAAAGAGCTCGAATTCTTTCGGTGGGATCCACTGGTTCTTTGCGTCAGCATTTTTTAGATATGGGACTGATTCCAGGTGCTCGTATTACCCTTGTGAAGTTTGCTCCTATGAAAGATCCAATTGAATTTCGAATACATGGTTATGAATTAACGCTTCGAGTGGAAGATGCCAGACACATTGAAGTTGAACCCATTGAAGCAGAAGTGGAAATAAAAAAAGAAAAAGAACGTATAAAATTTCATCCTGGACTGGGGGAAGAAGGAAAATATCACGATAAGGAAAGTGAACATCCTTTGGATGAAAAAGAGACTTTAACTTATGCTTTAGTTGGAAATCAGAACTGTGGAAAAACCACACTGTTTAATCAGCTGACAGGATCCAATCAGCATGTTGGAAACTTTCCAGGTGTTACTGTTGATCGAAAAGATGGTCCTATTAAAGGCTATCCCAATACCTGTATTACCGATTTACCAGGAATTTATTCAATGTCTCCGTATACAAATGAAGAAATCGTTTCTCGTAATTTTGTTTTGAAAGAACATCCAAAGGCTATCATTAATATCCTGGATGCGACCAATATTGAACGAAATCTATATTTGACAATGCAGCTTCTGGAAATGGATATTCCTATGGTTGTGGCCTTAAATATGATGGATGAAGTCCTGGGCAATGGTGGATCCATTGATATTAATCAGATGGAAAATATGTTGAAAGTGCCGGTGATTCCTATTTCAGCCAGTAAAAATGAAGGAGTCGATGAATTGATTCGTCATGCGATCCATATCGCAAAATACCAGGAAAAACCAGGTCGGCAGGATTTTTGTGATGAAAACGATCACGATGGGGCCATTCATCGCTGTTTACATGCGGTGCGTCATTTAATTGAAGATCATGCCAGAAATGCACAGATACCAGTTGCCTTTGCGGCTAGTAAAGTGGTAGAAGGAGATGCTTTAATTTTAGAAGCATTAAATCTGGATGACAATGAAAAAGAAATGTTAGAACACATTATTCTTCAAATGGAAAAAGAACGTGGACTGGACCGAAGTGCAGCCATTGCGGATATGCGTTATGCCTATATCAAAAAGGTAAGCCAGGCTTGTGTCACAAAACCAAAAACAAGTAAAGAAAGAGAACGTTCGGAAAAAATAGATCGAATATTAACGGGGAAATATACAGCGATTCCATTTTTTATTCTGATTATGGGATGTGTATTCTATTTAACGTTTAATGTGATTGGTTCTTTTCTTCAGAATCTATTAGAAACAGGAATTGATTCTTTAACGGTATATATAGATTCTCTTTTAACTTTTTATCAAGTAAATGAAAGCATTCATCGACTGATCATTGATGGAATCTTTACAGGAATTGGAAGTGTAGTCAGTTTTTTACCGATTATTGTGACTTTATTCTTTTTCTTATCATTAATGGAAGACAGTGGATATATCGCAAGAGTGGCTTTTGTGATGGATAAATTATTACGAAAAATTGGATTATCAGGAAGAAGTATCGTTCCTTTACTGATAGGATTTGGATGTACCGTTCCAGCGGTTATGTCCACGCGAACTTTACCAAGTGAAAGAGATCGTAAAATGACCATTCTGTTAACTCCATTTATGAGCTGTACAGCCAAACTTCCTGTGTATGCCTTTTTTGTGAATGCGTTTTTTAAAGATTATGCAGGATGGATCATGACAGGTCTTTATTTTATGGGAATCCTTGTGGGAATTCTGATTGCCTTTCTGTATAAAAATACGTTATTTAAAGGTGAAGCGGTTCCTTTTGTGATGGAGCTTCCTAATTATCGTATGCCAAGTGCAAAAAATGTAGGACAGCTATTATGGGAAAAAGCAAAAGATTTCCTTCAGAAAGCTTTTAGTGTGATTCTGTTGGCAACCGTTGTCATCTGGTTTTTACAGAGCTATGATTTCCATTTCAATTATGTACTGGATTCAAAAGACAGTATGTTATCATGGCTGTCCAGTTCTCTGATTTTCTTATTTAAACCGATTGGACTATCAGACTGGCGAATCTGTACATCTTTAATCAGTGGAATTATGGCCAAAGAAAGCGTAGTTTCCACTTTACAGGTACTGTATCAGGGAAATATCACACAAGTCTTTTCTGCAGCATCAGCAGCTTCGATGCTGGTTTTCAGCTTATTGTATTCTCCTTGTATCGCAGCAGTTGCTTCGATTAAAAGAGAATTGGGAAATCGATGGGCCATTGGTGTAGTTATATGGCAATGTCTGATTGCCTGGATTTGTGCATTTTTGGTTTATCATATAGTACTGTTGATGTAAAATGAAAATATGGAAAAAAAGAGAAAGAGAAGAATTGTGTTACTGATTGTATTGGTACTGATCATTACTTACATTGGTTATCGTTATTATGCCTATAGCTATCGTTATGGAACGGAGCCAGAAACGGATCTGGTCAATACAAGTACAGAACCTCTTTTAACAGAAGAACAGCTGATCAAAAATTTAAGTAAATATGAAGATCTAAGTACTTTGAATGTCAATAATTTATCGCAGACAAGTTATGTGATTCCAGGTCTATTGGCAACCAAAACAATGGCAGGTGATAACGCATCGGATTTCAGTATGTGTACTTCTATGACGCCTCAGGGAATCTGTGTAACGGAAAACTATCTGTTTATCAGTGCGTACTGTCATACTCATTCTCATAATTCGGTTTTATATATGATGGATAAAAATAGCCATCAGTTTATAAAAGAAATTGTCCTGTCTGGTAAACCTCATGCAGGAAATATCGCTTATGATGACATTCATAATAATATCTGGATTGCCTGTACGGGTGAAAATCTGATTACAGGAGAAAAGAGTGCATATTTGAACAGTGTATCTTTAAGTGATATAGAAGAATACAATTTTGATGAAACGAAAAAACCGATTGCGTATAACCAGAAATATATGATTGATGGATTCCGTTCTGCTTCTTTTATCAGTTTTTATCGCAATAATTTATTTGTAGGGCATTATTATGAAGGAGAATGGAAAGATTCTTATGTGGTTCGTTTTCCATTAAATGATGAAGGTGGACTGGAAACAAAAACCGTATTTGGGAATAAAGAAATTGCGTATGGGAAAGAAAAAGCCATCATTGATCAGTACTGTCAGGGTGTTTATTTTGATACGGGTTATTGTGTTTTAATGCAGTCCAGTGGGACAAAAGACAGTAAAGTGCAATCTTTTGTGAATTCACAGTTTCAGCAGGATGTAGAAGAAATGATCGATCTGGATGAACAATATAAATTGTATATGAAACAGAAAGAAGTTATACAGAATCTGGAAGATTCTTTACTGCAAAAGGAACAGGAACTGGAACATCTTAAAGAAGAAATTGAAGATTTAAATGAGAAAAAAGAATTTCTGATGGAAGATGAGGATAAAGAAGGTTATCAGGAACTGATTGAAGATTTATCCAAATTAAAACAGAATAAAAATGAATTGGAACTGGAAATTTTAAGTATTAAAAAAGAAAAGAATTTAGAAATGTCCAGTTTAATTGATTTTGATGAAAAAGCTTATCAGAAACGATTAAAAGAATCAAAAGAATATACATTAAAGGATGAACAGGCCGATCGTACTTTTGTATTTCCTGCTCGCTTAGAACAGGCTATGATTTCCAATTATGGAAATTATGAAGTCTATCTTTTATTTGAAAGTGGAGCCTATTCTTATCGAGCACAAAAAAGTGTAGATATTGTAGATCGGGTGATTGTCTGGGGATAAAAATTAGAATATTAAAAAAGCCACATCTGTGGCTTTTTTTTATTCAATTGGAATGAAATGATTTTCTTCTACTTTAGCTGGTGCATTTTTAGGAATCAGAATTGTTAATTCCCCATTATCAAATGAAGCTTTGATATCTTCCTGAGAAATGTTGTTGCCTACATAGAAGGAACGAGAATAGGAACCAGAGAAACGTTCTTTACGTAATACTTTACCCTGAGAATCTTTATCTTCTTTATTTTCAGTGGTTGTAGCACCAATCTTTAAATATCCATTCTTTAATTCCATATGAATGTTTTCTTTTTTGATACCTGGCATTTCCATAGAAAGCTGATATTTATCCTCTTTCTCTACAATGTCACATTTCATAAAATCGTTACGAGAATTGGAAGTAAATAAATCATCAAATAAATCAAATGTTGGATAGTACATCATATAAATCGCCTCCTGTTTAAAACAAACAATAATGAAACTATCACTTTGTTTATGATATATATTCACAAAGGAAATTTTTGTTCCTTTTCCTTTGACACCATTATTATAACACTATAATTAGCAGAGTCAACACCAGAGTGCTAATTTTTTTTGGCGCAATAAATTTGGATGGGGTTAGGTGAATTTGCTCTTCAAGAATTTAAGGGGCGGCATATACCCCAAAATGGTTTGTAGATGAGATTAGGCTCGGACAACATTTGACTGAGACCTTTTAAAAGTTAGATTTGTGTTTAGTTCCATTCATTTGTTAGTAGGAAATCACGTATGTTTCGATGCTTGATGCCATTTTGGATCATGTTAAACTCATAAAGAGAAACAACGTACTTTGGAAAGTTATCTTTAATATGATCATAAGCACCAAATTCACGATCAATTGTTTCTTGGGATGCCAACAGATAAGTAACTTGAACATATATTTTTTCGTCTTGTTTGTTGCATACAAAATCTATTTCTTTATTCCCATTTCTTCCTACAGTTACATCAAATCCCCGGCGCAATAATTCTAGATATACGATATTTTCTAAAATAAGATTGATATCTCGCATATTACCACCGAAAATAGCCTCACGGATACCGTGATCGGCAATATAATATTTTTCATTAGAAGAAAGAATTTGCTTATCTTGCAAATCTTCTCGTTTCACTTGATAGAATAAATAAGCTTCACAACAATACTTGATATAGTTCAAAATCGTTTCTGGAGACACAGTTCGCCTTTCACTTTTTAAAAACTTTGCGAGTGAGGATGCAGAAAAAGTTGTTCCCACATTCGCAATCACATAGGTAATGATTCGTTCTAGCAAATCAACATCGCGAATTTTATTTCGTTTCATGATGTCTTTGAGCTGAACAGAGTTGAATAAATCTTGAAGATATTGTTTAGACGGAGCCTCTGCATAACGAATGTTTGAAAGGTAAGGCATACCTCCGACAATAAGGTATTTTTGAAAACATTGCTGAATGGATGCGTCAGGAGTAATCGAACGATATAGTTCCATGAACTCTTTAAAAGAAAATGGATATATCACAAATTTTACATATCGACCACCCAAATAAGTTGCTAGTTCACTAGATAGTAGATTTGCGTTTGAGCCTGTGATGTAAATATCACAATCTAATGATACACGAAAAGAGTTGATACACTTTTCCCAGTCCTTGACTTCTTGTATTTCATCAAAGAATAGATAAATTTTGCCTTCCATTTCTGAGGCTTTTGCACGGATTTCATCATGCAGTGCTTGTGCAGTTTGTAAGTGGGAGTAGTTCATATCTTCAAAATTGATAGAGATAAATTGTTTTGGACTGATACCAGACTCCGTGAGCTCTTGTTGAATTAGCTTTAACATGACGGACTTTCCGTTATGTAAAGCTTTACATAATGGTAATAATGTAAAGTTGAGAATAATGTAAAGTAAAGGTTATAAATCCTATAAATAAAGGATCTTTGGCTAAATTACTTTACATTATTTTTTTATATGTGAATACTTCTTTTGTGGTTAATACTGCAAAAGGAGGATAAAAATGCAAAAAACTACAATCAAAGAATGCAGTGATTCTATTTTAGAAATAATGCGTTCCAAAAATTACAGTGAGTCTTCTATGCATGCTTACAGAAAGATTTTTACTGATTTTACAATCTATTGTGACAATATAGGAGTCAATTTTTTTGACATGAATGTTGCGATAGAATATGTAAATTTGATTACCGGATTAGAATTGACAGAATTAGCTCATGATGGTAAAAACACAAAGAAATATATTGTTCTTTTAAGAGCTATGCGATTGTTAAGCAATTATTCAATCAATAGGTTATTTATTTTAAGATTTTCTAGGTTTGTTGATGAGATTGAAAATGAGTATTGGAAAAGTATCAATGATAAATTTATCAAATATCTTTCTGATAACTATGATTATAAAGAACGTACAGTGAATCGAAAGAAATATGTAGTAAAAAAGTGTGTTGAAGTTTTAGTTAGACATAATGTTTTTTTGCTTGACGATATTACAAGAAAAAATGTAGAAGCCATAATATCAACCTTTGTACATGAAACACCAAAAAGTGTTTCTCACAACATATCTGATTTGAAACAGTTTTTTAAATACTGTTATGAGAATCAGTTGTGTTCGATGGACATTTCTAAATTATTTCCTATTTTAAACACTGTACATGAAACTAAAATATCAAATACATTTACACAGGAAGAAGTTAAAATTCTTTTGGATTCAATTGATAAAGAAAGTATCGCAGGAAAACGCGATTATGCGATATTATTATTGGCAGTTTGTTTAGGACTTCGTTCAGTAGATATCGCTAATTTAAAACTTTCCAACATAGATTGGGAAAAGAAAATGATTTTTATAACACAAGAAAAAACCAGCAAAAATCTTACACTTCCACTTTTAAACAATCTTGGCTGGTCTATTATTGATTATATCAAAAATGCTCGGCCGCAAATTGAAAGTGAATATTTATTTTTGGAACACAGAGCGCCATTTCTGCCGTTGACTCCTAGTGGAATCAGCTCTATTTTTACAAGGAGACTGCGCGATTCCGGCATAAAAATTATTTCTGGGAAAAAGTATGGTATTCATTCGCTACGTCATACGTTAGGAACTTTACTATTAGAAAAAGAAACAAGTCTTCCAATGATTTCACAAATATTGGGACATCAATCGATCAAATCAACAGAAACATATTTAAAACTAAATATGAATGAATTATCAAAATGTCCAATTGATCCAGACAGGGTGTTCGATTTATGAAATATGTATTTTCTAGCATTTTAAAAGATGTTATTTCTGGCTTTTTAAAAGAAAAGCGTTCACTTGGATTCGATTATAAAACTGAAGAAAGGTATTTACGAGATATCGATAAATTGGCATTATCTGTAGGTTTAAAAGATATTGTGATTACTAAAGAATTTGTACAATCATATACAGCAAAAAAAGCCTATGAAAAGCCCATAAGCAGAACACACCGTGTACGAATCATCCGAGAACTTGCAAAATATATGATCCGAATGGATTATGATGCATATATAGTTCCGCCTTTGCCAAAAAATTCTTATAGAAGTGATTTTATACCCTATATTTTTACAGAAGATGAAATAAAAAGAATATTCACAGCTATTGACGAGTGGTCTGTATCAAAATCTTTAGATGGTCAATACTATCCACAGAGGTATAAATACACAGTGATTTTTCGAATTCTTTATTCTACAGGAATGAGAATCAGTGAAGTACTAAATTTAAAATTGGAAAATATAGATTTTGAAAACAATACTTTTACCATATTGAACGCCAAAAATCATTCAGAAAGAATAATTCCAATACATGTAAATATGATGAATATCCTTAAAACATACATTATTCATGAAAACATCTTAATTTCTAATGGATATTTATTTAAAGGTAAAAATGAAAATGTGCATTTGGATAAAAGTACGGTTGATTTCTTTTTTTTAAAATTCTTAAGATTAGCTGGAATCCCACATCCCCAAGGAGGGCCAAGAGTCCATTCATTTAGGCATACATTTTGTGTACACAGATTAAAAATATGGGTACTGGATAAAAAAGATATTACAGCATTATTCCCGTATCTTTGTGCATATATGGGACACAGGGATACAAGGTGTACAGAATATTATCTAAGGTTAACAGCTGATTTATATCCAGATATTATCCACAAAACAGAAATATATTTTTATGGCGGTGATCAAGATGTCAAATAAAACTTTTCAATATTATTTATCCAAATTTTTACAGGAAGAAATGATCACCAATAAAAATTTAAGTAAAAATACTGTCGCATCTTATGCGGATACATATAAATTGTTTCTCATATATATGCAGGAGAAAAAAAGTGTATCTGCAAATTACGTGACACTTGAAAATCTAAATAGAAATACAGTGTATGAATTTCTAAACTGGCTCGAATCGGATAGAAAAGTATCTATAACCACCAGAAATATTCGTTTAGCCGCTATTCACAGTTTCGTAAAATACCTACAAATTGAAGATCCAGCACACATATATGAATATCAAAAAATCTTATCCATTAAGAAAAAGAAGTTCTGTAGTAAAGAAGTAATGTGGTTAACCAAAAATCAAATAAAAATATTATTATCAGTGATAGATGATAAAAAATTTATGGGTTTAAGAGATAAAACTTTATTAACATTATTGTATGACGCAGCATTAAGGGTTGATGAACTGATTTGTTTAAAATATAATGATGTGCATTTTTCAAATCAAACCATAATCAAAGTATTAGGAAAAGGAAACAAATCGCGTACGATTCCATTGATGGGACATACAGCTGAATTATTAAAAAAATACATAAAGGAGTTTGATATACAAACAAAAAAGAATAAAGGGTATGAAACATTATTTTTTAATAGGAGTGGAGATAATCTGACGAGAGCAGGAATTGCCTATATTATTAATAAATATGTAGATTTAGCTAATAAAAACAACGCTAACATTACAATTAATGTACACCCACATGTATTTAGACATTCGAAGGCCGTCCATTTATTAGAAGTAGGGATTGAATTAATATATATACGTGATTTTTTAGGCCACTCAAGTGTGAAAACAACAGAAATTTACGCAAAGGTGTGCAATGAAAGTAAACTACAAGCGTTACAAAATGTATATGAAAATATTATTGATAAAAATGATAAAGATTGGATTCAAAACGATGATTTGATGTGTTTCTTAACTAGACTATCTAAAAAACAATAAAAAAATAATGTAAAGTAATTTAGCCAAAGATCCTTTATTTATGGGATTTATAACCTTTACTTTACATTATTCTCAACTTTACATTATTTCCGCAACGACGAATACCAGTCATGACTTTGATTAAGTCTGTTCCTATGAATGGACGGATGCGACTCATATATAGTTCACGTTTGATCATAAATCTCAGCCTCCTTTTGTAGTTAACTATAGTATATCACGTTTATAACTGATAATTAGTATGAAAAATATAAATTTATCAGATATAACTGATAAAATGTAAAAATCAACGAAAAATTAAAGATACGAAATTAATTCTTGATGATAGAGAAAAACATAAGTAAATATGGGTATCATTCTAAATCTCTAATTGTGTTGTTTGGTTGATTCATTCCAGTTTACAGAACACTTTAAGATTTGATTTGGAATCTGTTCGTTGGTTCCTTTTAATGAATCAATTAAGATCAATGCAGCTTGATAGCCTTCATCATAGGCTGGCTGTACGATTGTTGTGACAGTTGGACTCGAGAAGTTTGTCCATTCTGTATTGTCAAAGCCAATTAATCCAATTGTATTTGGCATCAAGTTACGGTAATCTTTTAATGCCAAATAAACTCGTGGTAATAAGAAGCAGTTGGCTACAAAGATTAGGGTACGAACACCAAAACGTAATTCATTATATAGTAGATCACGTAATGTATCACTTGTTACATCATCGGCTACAACATGGGTTTTGCATTCTTTTCCTTTTGTTTCTAAAGTATGCAGAAAGCCAGTTGTACGCTCAAGTCGTGTACTTAATACATGGGGGTCAGCTGTAATCATAATGAATTCATCATATCCATCATCGATAAGGCGTGAACCTACGTTTAATATAGATTCAGTCAATGATTCATAATATAGGCCTCCTAAACGGAAGGTCTATATTTTGCCTGTAAGCGGTTGCATTATAATTCTTTGCTGGTATAATTAGAAATAAATATGGTACATAAAGCAAACCAACATTTGACATAAATACAGAGTGCGTTTCTGTTTTATATATAGATAAGGAGGAAAGATAAATTTAATAATTAAAAAGAAATGGATATAAATTTCTTTATAAGAACTGGCGATTCTAAGAAATTTATTTATATTGTGTTGGCTATATGCATGGGTTTGGCTAACCTGCATTAGTCTAGGTTTGTGGATAATACTATTTAGAAATTATATGACCGATATGTTAGGAGATTAGGTTTATGAAATTTAAAAAAATGATTACCATTGCTGCGGCGATTGGTGCTCTATCAATTAGTGGTTGTGCCCAAAATTCGACAAATGAAAAGAAAGATGGGACTTTTAATGTTTACGCAAGTGTATATGATTATGGTGCACGTGTAGATAAGGTGATGATTGAATCCCCTGTGACTTTGAATGGAGATAGTATCAAGAAGGATACATTTACGGTAACGACAAATAATAAAAGTACGGCGGGTATTGATTATGAAAATGGTGAGCGTACTGTAGAAAAAGTGTATGTTTCAGATAAGAATGGTAAAAAAGCTGATGAAGGTAAATATGTTGTTGTTGAATTGGAAACAAACTTAAATACTGAATATTCAGATGTTCTACAATGGAATGATGATACTTTCTCAAATGTACCGTTAGAAGTTGAATATAAAGTTAAACAGAATAAAGATGTAGAAACAAAAGATGGTAAGAAAGTTGAGTTGAAACTTTCTCAAGATAAATTTGTTCAAAATATTGTGGATGAATTTGATTCGGGTGAATCCAAAGATGGAATTCATTATCGTGACTATAAACCAAAAGCAGATGGAAAAAAACATCCATTAGTGATTTGGTTCCATGGTGCCGGTGAAGGTGGAGAAAACAACGTAGCGCAGATTAATGGAAATCGTGGGGCTGTTGCCTTTACTACAGATGAGGCAAAAGAAATCTTTGATAATCCTTATGTATTGGCTCCGCAGTCTCCAGATTATTGGATGCCCGAATTTGCGGTTGGAGATTTAGTGTTAAAGGGTACAGATAATACAGATAAGGTTGTATCCTTAATTAAGGAATATATTGCTGAACATGATGATATTGATGAAAATCGAGTGTATATCGGTGGATGCTCAATGGGTGGATATCAAACGTGGGAAACATTGTTTGCGGCTCCAGAATTATTTGCGGGAGCATTCCCAATTTGTGCAGCTTATGATGTTCCAACTGAAAACATGGATAAAGTCAAAGAGATTCCAATGTGGTTAATGCATGCTGCAATCGATGATACAGTTCCAGTGCAATATAGTCGAAACGCATATAAACATATGCAGGAACTAGGCGCAAATGTATTGTATACAGAATATCCAGAAGTTAAGGTTGAAGGACAAGATTTTGAATCGCATGCCGTTTGGGTATATCCATTAAATAATGAAGCAACTACAGAGGATGGAACAACATTCTTTGAATGGTTGGCATCACAACATAAATAAATTGAAAAAAAGCTGTAGACTAAGCGATGTTAAAATGGCGCAATAAATTTGGATGGGGTTAGGTGAATTTGTTCTCCAAGAATTTAAGGGGCGGCATATACCCCAAAACGGTTTATAGCTGATATTGGGCTCAGACAACATTTAGTTGTCTGGGTCCATTTTTTCAACCATTTTAACGCTTCCGTCATCCTTGTCGATTTCAAAATCAATACCTTTTTCTAAGACCAGCATACATCTGTTTCTGAATCGTTCCCAATTGCGATAGCCATTAGCTGCTTTTGTAACCAATTTGATGATCGCATTACGATTCTCCATCAGTGCATTGTTGATTCTTTTCTGTTCTACAGTAATTTCTCCTGTGTCTTTCGATACATTATATTCAGCTTTTGATATACAGAATGAGTTAATGATTTCAACTTTCCAATTACTCAATGTTTTACTGAATGCCACCAGTTCTTCAATGTTACTTTCTCTAAGATGTTTGATGACTTTTTCAATGGCTTCAGGGGCTGTTTTGACTGTATTCGAAACATAAAAATCCGTGACTTCATCCTTTAACTCCCAGGCTTTGTTGATATCCGGATGAATAGATACCAACTTTTGTGCTATATCATATGGATTCAGATAGGCTCTGAAATGTGCATTATAATATCTTTTTCGAGTTACATCGAACAGTCTCTTTTTATCTTTGCACATCGCATTGCTGAAATGTTTGAAGAGGAATCTGTTCTGATGTTTAAGCAGGTAATAGGCATCTTTTTGTTCCTGCGTCCTGTCCTTATAATTGATACATCCATATGGTTTCATGATTCTTAGTCGTATTGAATCTACTTTTCGGTTCAATTCCTGTGCTACGTGATAACGGTCCACTACATGAAGTGAATGTTTAAAGTGTTTTCGTATGATCCTTCTATATGGTTCGTACATATCGGTAGCTATAAATTCAACCTGATCCTTTTCGTATTTTGGAATTTTTGAATAATATTCATCTAGATAATCATAGCGCCTACTAGGAAGAATATCGATAGGGCGTCCAGTCTGCTGATCAATCAGTACGCAAACATATTTACTGTGTGTATCCTGTGAATAGAATGCGTAGTTTTCATCTGTAGACATAATCCTTGGCAGTTTCGCCCTTGGAATATTTACCGTCGCATCAAATATAGAAGCTACAGTTGTAGGCGATATATGATATCTTTCTGCAATAGATACAAATGTTTCGCTAGGTTTTGTGAGATCTTTCATCACACAAAGAATGATAGAAGAAGATATCTTCATCCTTCTGAATACGAATGGATTGATTTCATAATAGGTTGTATGGCAGATTGGACAAATATAGCGTCTGGCATGGTATACAAGAACACATCCCTTATCATTTAGAATGGAATTATTGATTTTTTTAGCTACATATCCCTTGATTTTGACAGACTCGTTGCCACAATCAGGACATGGTGGTCTTTTGTCCGTCAGTTTAAGTTCAATAACCACCTGTTTGTTTCTAACGATACTTGTACATGACTCAATACAGTCTATTTCAAGACCGAAAGTATTACATATGGTGATTGTATTATCGTAAGAATCGTTCATAGTTCGTTTCACCTCCAGCATATTCTTATCTGATTTCAGTATAGGAATATATGAAACGAAACTCTAACGAAGGTGTGTTGGTAATATAAGAAATCCGAAAAAAACGTTGCGCCTTTTTATAATTGAATGGATTGTTGAGAAAAAACGAGTGAAAACAGGGAATGGTTCCAATGAAGAAAATTTAAAACGACGTTTCAAATAATCTTTATAAGTAATATTCATTTCAGTATTGGAATTCAATGCATTTTGAATATTGAGAATGACATGAAGAAAAAAAGGAAGTACAGTGGTTGGCAAAACCACGTGAGTAGAACCGCAGTTATTGCATCGAACGCGTTGGATCATGATCCTGATGCGAATCATATCTTCATTTATGAAATATCTAGGGTGAGTTCCATAAAGAATAAGAAGACCAACCATACCAAATTTAGGACAAGGAACTGAAGCAAGCAATGGTATGAAAGATTCAATAAAAGTATTATAAGCCTCTTGATTTTGTATGACGTTGTCAGTAGTATAAAAGTATAACATAAGCATACCTTTCAGGTGGCTTGGTGGGGGAAAAGCGAGGGAAACAAATCTTGGCGGAAATGTATTTCGCTTTTTCTTTTTGTCAGCTGAATTATCCTTTCAATTCAAGTATAACAAAAAACGCCCCAAAATACTTTGGAGCGAATTTTAAGCTGCCTAGCACATAACCCTATGTAATCTTATAGCGTATCTAGACCCCAACTATTTTTATATAGTCATTTTTTTTGGTAAAAAGAAATAGGAATGTTTCCATTCCTATCGTATACAGATATAAACTAAATAAATGACATAAATAAGGATCATGGAGATTCCTTCAGTTTTATTAATATGATTTTTTGTCCATGCCAGAATCCATACATAAGCACTCATGATGGTAAGGATAACAATATCGATTACATTTTCCATAATGAAAGCCACTGGACTGATGGCTCCGGCGACTCCCAGAACCAGTAAGATGTTAAAGATGTTGGATCCAATCGCATTTCCTAAAGCCATATCCACTTCGTTTTTTCTGGCTGCTACAATGGAAGTCACCAGTTCAGGTAGGCTGGTACCCAGGGCCACAATGGTCAAACCAATCAGGTTTTGTGAGAATCCCATTTTCGTTGCGATAAAGCTGGCTCCATCTACAACAAAGTCTCCTCCATATTTGATTGCAATAGCTCCCCCTATAATGAACAATAGACATTTCCATGTTGGTAAAATATTGACATCTTCATCGATTTCCTGACGATTTTTTAAAGCAGAGAAAATCATCCACAATAAATAGACAAGGAATAAGACCAGTAAGACAATTCCTTCCATTCGACCTAAGTTAAAAGAAGTATAGCCTAATACCAGCAACAATAAAGCACAGAAGATTGAAAAAGGGAATTCCTTCAACAATGTACTTTTTTGTATGGCTAAGGGAGCAAAAATAGCACTGGCTCCACAAACAACCATTAAGTTAAAAATGTTGCTTCCAACGACATTGCTGATGGCTAAAGCGTTGTTGTTGGCTAAAGAAGCCGTTACACTGACAGCGCATTCTGGAAGGCTGGTACCCATTGCGACAATGGTAAATCCAATGATGATAGAAGGGATACGAAATTTTTTCGCAACCGAACTGGCTCCATCCACAAAATAATCCGCTCCTTTAATTAATAATACAAATCCTAGGACCAGTAATAATAAAGCTGTAAATATATTCATGTTATCCTCCTTAAAATATAGCTGTAATAAAGATTTCTAAACCAATACAGATTAAGATAAAACCACCTAATAAAGAAGCTTTACTGGCTAGTTTCATACCAAAAATCTTACCGATTTTTACACCAGCAAAGCTGATGATAAAGGTTACGATTCCAATAATCAGAGAACTGATAAAAGCACTTATTAAATTGTAATGCGCAATGGTAAAACCAACAGATAAAGCATCAATGGAAGTGGCAATTCCCTGAATCAGAAGTCCTTTGATTCCAATGGTCTGTTCTTCTACTTTTTCTTCTTTTGAAAATCCTTCTTTTAATAAACTGCCTCCAATATAACTTAATAAAATCAGAGCAATCCAGGGAATGATTTTTTCAAATTCAGTAAAGATTTCCAGTATAGTATGAACACAGATCCATCCAATTAAGGGCATCAGAAACTGAAAAAAACCAAAAGTAAAAGAAATTCCTGTCATTTTACGAATTTTCATATTCGCATCGTGTAAACCATTGGCCATAGAAACCGAAAACGCATCCATTGCCAATCCAATTCCAAGGAAAATAGAATTCAATAAAAGTGTCATAATCTCTCTCCTAAAAAAAGCTCAAGTTTACTATACTTGAGCTTACAAATCTTTATATTCTCATGCATAGTAAAAAACTGATACATGAGTCTCGCATTTTAAAACAAGCCAGGTCAATGACCGGTATGTTGGCATGTTCCACAAGGTGGTTGCTACTCCCCCATAGATGTTTTAAATTTTATAGAAATCTAAAATTAAAGTCAATTCAATTTAGTTAGTTTTAAATAATTTCTTATTTTTTCTTTATCTATTCTATAAATATTATATAGTATATTTATGGAAATAAAATGTTTAGCATTTGATGTGGATGGAACTCTTACAAATGATGATAAAAAAATAGATGAAAGAACCAAAGCCTCTATATTTGAAGCCATGGAAAAAGGAATTCATATTGTGATTTCAACCGGAAGAAATAAACAGGGATGTGAATGGATCTATAAAGAGTTAAATCTGGAAAAAGGAAATCATTATTTATTATTGATAAATGGACAGGAAATATACGATTTTAAAAATAAAACGTACATAAAAGATCGATTCATTGAAATCGATGATTGTTTTAAAATAGAGAAAGCAGCAAAAAAATACAATTGTTTAGCTCGATTTACGTTTGAAAATGAAGCGTATTTTTATGGTTCTTTTTCATCTTATATTAGAGAAATCTTAAGAAAAGTAAGAAATCGTAAAAAGAAAGGATCGATGATCAAAGGAACGACTTATACATATAAAAAAGTCCCTTATAAACATTACGAATTTAAGAAAGCCTGTAATAAAGTGGTCTTTTTTAACGATCCTTCTTTTTTTAAAAAACATTTAAAAGACATTCAAAACGATTTAAAAGATTTTGAATGTATGATGGTAGCGGGTTACTGGATGGAAATTATGCCTAAAGGAGTCAATAAAGGAAAAGCTTTAGAAACAATTTGTGACATGAATGATTTTAGTATGGAAAATGTAATGGCTTTTGGAGATTCTCAAAACGATATATCGATGTTAGAAAAAGCAGGAATAGGCGTTGCGATGGGAAATGCTTTAAAAGAAGTAAAAGAAATGGCAGATCTAGTGACTTTAGACAACAATTCCAATGGAATTGGAATTGTGATCGATCAAAAAGTTCTGGGCAAGAAAATAGATAATTTATAAAAAATCAGGTATGATAAAGATACCTTAGGAGGAATATACTTATGAAAGTCATAAATACAGAAGAATTTAATGAATTAATGAAAGAAGACCTTGTTTTAGTGGATTTCTTTGCGACTTGGTGTGGACCATGTAAAATGTTAGCCCCTGTTTTAGAAAGCGTACAGGAAACCTTAAAAGGACAGGTAACCATTGTAAAAGTGGATGTAGATGCTTCTGCTGATTTAGCAGGTCAATTTGGCGTTATGGCAGTGCCTACAATGGTATTGTTTAAAAATGGAAAACAAGTGGATGCATTCTCTGGTTATATGCCAGCTGCCAACATTATTTCTAAAATTAAAGCACATATGTAAGATGTTTCAATCTTACATATGCTGCATACGATTAATCAGTTCTAATATCAACAATAAATCCTTTTCTTCCAGTTTTTCAAGTTTTTGACAAATGACATGGATAAGAGAAGGATTTTTATTTTCAATGTTATAAAATTCAAAAGGTGTAATTTCAAAGTAGTCACAAATATAAAAAAATTCAATCATAGAAGGTAAAGATTTACCCGAAGTTATATTGTTGATATAACTTCGGGAATGTCCTAGATCATAGCTCATCTGGGATTCAGAAACACCTTTTTTAATACGCAGTTCAGTGATTCTTTCTCTTAAAAATTCGTCAGGGTTTTTGTTTGTTTTCATAATAAAATTATAAAGAATATTAATAAAAATACGTCTATACAAAAATGTCATTTGACAAATATAAGTAGGAATAAAAACGACATTTTTGATATGTACCCAATATTCTGGACATACGTTAATTTGAATTGAGTTTAACACATGGATGTTTCTCTGTATACAACAGGAGGCATCCATTTTGTTTTGGATTGAATTCTTTTGTTGTTATAGTAA
>NZ_VUMM01000002.1 GCF_009696175.1 Floccifex porci | reverse complement strand
ATTTAATAGAATTACCTGCTAATACCTTAGCTATCAGATCATACTTTTTTTCAGGTGTCCATATCCTGTTACTGCTTTTATGTTTTAATCCATCAACACCATGTATATCAAATACCCTTACCCAAACCCTTACTTTTCTATTAAATTCTCTTTGGTTCATCTTTGAGTATTCAGGTACAGGTGTAGTAATGCCTTTCTTATAATTCTTTACACATTCAAGTTTAAACTGCCATGTATACTTCATATAAAAACCCTCCTTACTGGCTTATTGTCCAGTTTGGAGGGTACATATCATTTCTTGGGGATCTTCTTTATTTTGAGCCAGCAGCTCTTACTGCTGAAATCACAATGTTTCCTACAAGTTCAGATACAGGGGCTCCTCTTGAACAATCACAAATAACTTTATTAAATCCCTGTAACATAGGTCCATACGCATCGGCTTTTCCAAACTGCTGAATCAGTTTAACAGCCACATTTCCAACATTTAAATCTGGCCATATGATTACATTGGCCTTTCCAGCCACTGCACTTTCTCTTTTTACTTTTTTAGCTGCCACAGCTGGTGAAATCGCTGCATCCAGCTGGAATTCGCCATCAATATCCAGGTCCGGTCTTAATTCATTTGCGATTTTAACCGCTTCTGTTACTTTATCAATCAATTCACCTTGTCCCGATCCCAAAGTGGAATAAGAGACCATGGCACATCTTGGCTGCCAGTCCAATAGAGATTTAACCGTATCACATGCCGAAATCGCTATACTGGCCAATTGTTCTGCATTTGGATTGGTACAGACCGCACTGTCTCCTACCGCCAGTAAAGATCCTTCACTGCCATTGAATCCAGGAATATCACATAATCCTATACTTGAAATTGTAGCAATCCCTGGTTTTAAACCAATGATCATTTGTCCGGCCAACAAAACATCTCCTGTTGTATAGTCAATTCCTGCAAATGTGACATCCACATCTCCAACAGCCTGCATAACCATCGCATATTGAAGTGCATCCGCCATACGTCTATTCAATGCTTTTTCTTTTAGTCTGGTTTCCGGTAAAGCAATGTATCTTTCAATTAAAGAATGTTTATAAGTCTCTTCCTTTATATCAACGATGGTAAATACATCTGCATTGTATCCTCTTTCCTGAATTGTCTTACCAATTTCTTCTGGATTTCCAATCAGAACGGGATAGATATAACCATTTTCACCTGCCTGGTAAGCCGCTTCCATCATCTTTTCATTCAATGCTTCTGGAAACGCAACTTTCTGCGGATTTTGTTTTGCTTTTTCAAAAATCTGATCAATTACACTCATTCTACAGATTCCTTTTACATTTCTTCTTCAATTAAAGTAACCAGATCTCCAATTGTATTGCAGGCAGATGCATCCGATAACATTAAAGCAACATCCAATTCATTTTCAATTTCTGATACTAAAGCAACCATTTGTACACTGGCTCCGGATAAATCGGTTTTAAACGAAGTGGATTCTGATAATTCAGATACATCTTTTTTATAAGACATAGCCACCATTTCTAAAACCTGACTTAAAATTTCATTTCTTTCCATTTTTATTCTCCTTCTTTTTATAATTGGTCTTCATCAATTTCGAAAACAACGGTTTTTACACCAATGTCTCTATCCATAATTTTCGCATGTACATTTAATGGTAATTTTTTAGACAGTTCTTCTCGATTCTTTTTAGAAATTCCCAGAACTACACCATTAAATCTTGAACCCTCTTCCAGTTCAATTTCACCATAACAGAATTTTTTCATCTTCTTATATTCTGGTTTAGTTGATAAAGCAGCAGGTAAAACAATGGAATGAAGTTTTGCCTTACCGCTGATTTCTACCCATTCCGTTTCATAACTCCCACATTTATTGCAGGCATAGACAGGAGGGAATTCTACATTTCCACAATCAGGACATTTACGACCCAAGATTTTCCCTTCTTCAAGTGATGTGTAAAATTTTTCTACGACTTTTTCTAATCTAATCGCCATAAGATTCTCCCTCTTCTAATTCTTTAATAATGATCGATGCCACATTCTGTGCTCCACCATATCCACGTAAGAACGCTGTTTTTGGTTTAAATTTTACATTGCGATCGCCACATTCCTGCCAGATTTGTTTGCAGGCTTCATAAAAATCTGCCAATCCAGAAGCTGCATGAGCATGTCCAAAAGAAGTTCTCCCACCATTTGAATTGATTGGTTTATCTCCATCCCATGCGGTGCGACCTTCACAAATGTATTTCCATCCTTCTCCTTCAGGTAAATAACCCGCGATTTCAGCTGCAATCAAATGAGAAGTAATAATGAAATCATTGGCATAAAATAAATCAATATCTTTTCCTGACATACCTGTCAATTCGTACACTTGTCGAGTAGCTTCCTGTGTGGCAGCCACTTCAAAATGTGGAGTACTGGCTTCACAAGCTGCACTTCCAACACCTAAAACTTCAATTGGTTTATGTTTCAGATTCTTCGCAATTTCTGGAATTTTTTCAGTGGCACATACAACCAATGCAGCTGCACCATCGCATTTTAATTCCAGTCCTCCCGCTCTTAAGAAATCTCCCATTTTGGGATTGTATGGAGAATTCATATATTCTTCTAAAGTCATTCCCGCTTTTTCAGCCAGTTCTTCATACGTTGTTCTTTCAATTGCCAGTGGATTGACGGAAGCATTTTTTCGGTTGTTGATACACATCCAGTTTAACGTTTTATTCATTTCTTCATTTGTTAAACCACGTGTTCTCACATACCATTCCGCTGCGTCATCATAAATCAATTCCTGCCCAGCCATTAAAGTTCTTGTATATGTACGATCGTACAGCCAGGAAGTCGTCTTCAAAAATTTTTCCATTGTCATCTTTTCGCGTTTATATGGATGTTTTGGCGTTTCTACATTGTCAGCTGGAAACGGAGTAGAATCCCCAAATTCAACCGCTCCTGTCAATACACAGTCGTATTTACCAGAAGCAACGGCATTGACCGCCTGTTCAACCGCTAAATATCCAGTACAGCAAGCTTCTGAATGGTGAATGGACCCTTTTCCTTTCATACCAAACCAGTTACCGATTTGAATGTTTGGTGTTAAATAGTTTGAACCATTTAATGGAGACGCTTCTCCATGAAAATAAAAATCCACATTCTGAGGATTGACACCTGCATCTTCCATTGCTTTTAGAGCGGCATATCCAAATAATTCACCCTCTGTTAAACCATTTGTTTCTTCATTATCGACTGTATACATGAACGGAGTACATCCAACACCGATAATTGATACACTTCGAGCATATTTTCCTAATTTCTGCATTTTGTATTTCCTACCTTATTATTTTATTTTTTTCTACATGGAATTGGCTTCTTTGGACATTTTGGCTTTATAGCTCCAGCCAGAACAATCGCCCCTTGCGAACATACATCTATACACTTTCCACAGCGTGTACATTCATCGTTATCAATTACATGTACAAATTTATTTTTTCCTGAAATCGCATCTTCTTCGCAAACTTCCATACATTCTGTACATCCATTGCACTTTGACGCCAGAACATGAAATGTCATGAATTGTTTACAAACGCCAGCACGACATTGTTTTTTAGAAATGTGTTCATCAAACACTTCTCCTTGTTTATCCAAAGCAGTAAGCATTGCCTGAGCAATTTCTTTTCCATCATCACATAAAGCTTGTGTAACCATTAAGTTTGCAAGATCCGTTAATAAAACTTTATCTTCGCTTCTTGCTTTCCTTTCTGTAATGTCTTTTAAAATCATTTCAAACTGTGTAATTCCTTCATATCCAAATACACATTTTCCACAATCTTTACATGGATGAGCTTTTACTGAATCCAGAAGTACATTCACAACACATTGTTTTTCATCTAAATTTTTTATTTTTTCAACAACTGTCATAACATCCTCCTAGTATTCGTTCCAAAGTTTGACTTTCGATAACGTTAAACGTAAATCACACTGTAAACAGCGACCAGCTTCACATTTTGCCTGATCACAAGTCATCGGTTTTTCAATGGCATCAAATCCTGCACAGCGAGTTTTGGAATCCAGCATTTCTGGCTGCACTCTTTGTAGATGAGCAAATCCATCAATATGGCCAATAAATGGATTGGCAGCTTTACGCTGAACCAGAACTTCCTGAATGTTTCCATCTCCACCTAAATATTCATCAATAGCACTGGCGGATTCTCTTCCACCTGCAATGGCTTCAATAACGGAACGAGTACCTGTCACAACATCTCCAGAGGCAAATACACCTTCCATACTTGTTTTTGACTGAGTTGTTTTAATATATGGACCATGTGTTAATTCCAGTTCCATGCTTTCTGTTCCTTCTGGTTTTTGACCCACCGCAAAGATAACCGTATCCACACTCACGATATGCTGGGATCCTTCTTCCAGTTCAAGAACAGCTCTTCGATTTTCATCAAAGTAGAATCGATTGACTTTCTGAAGTTTAACCCCAGTTACTGTACTTTCTCCTGTGATTTCCAAAAAAGAATATCCTGCATGTAAAATAATGCCTTCTTCTTTTCCTTCCTCGATTTCATCCTTAGAAGCTGTCATTTTATCTATGGATTCAAGACAAGCAATATGAACTTCTTGAGCCCCGGATCGAATGGCAGTTCTTGCACAGTCATAAGCCACATTTCCTCCACCTAAAACCATCACTCGTTTTCCCACTGGAAGTTTTTCCTGACTTCTGGCTGCCTTTAAAAATTGCACATTTACATATACATTTGGTAAATCGTTTCCCGGTATAGGTAATTTTGTTCCCAGATGAGTACCAATGGATACAAGAACGGCATCAAATTCTTTTTTTAATTCTTTTGGTGATTTTGCGACTGTATTGCACTGAAGATCGATATTTCCCACTTCTAAAATGGTATTGATTTCCCGATCTAACATTTCATCCGGTAAACGATAGGATGGAATTCCATAACGACATTGCCCACCGGCTTTTTCATTCTTTTCAAATACAGTAACCGAATGCCCTTTTTTAGCCAGATAATACGCAGCTGTCAATCCAGAAGGTCCCGCACCAATCACGGCCACTTTCTTTCCTGTTGCTTCGCATTTCATAACTCTTTCTTTCCAGGCACCTGAATCATTGACTGCAGCCACCCGTTTTAATTTACAGATTGATACTGGCTGTCCCAATTCATTTCGTTTACATCCACTTTCACAGAAGTGTGTACATACAGAACCTAACACTTCCGGAAATGGTACTTTTTCTCGAATAATGGCTGTCGCTGTATCAAAATCTCCTTCTTTGATGGCTCTGATATAAGCGGGAATATCAATATGTGCTGGACAATTCGATCTGCATGGAACCACATTTTCCTGATAAGATCTTTGTTCATCCATGATTTTTATCTGATCAACGATCGATCCAGTTGGACACACTTCAATACAGGCACCACAGAAACGACATCCCGCATCCTCCAGGCTGGTACCTGCTTTGATTCCTGCACGAATGCCTGTCTCTGTTTTTACATAATCCAGAATGTTTACACCTCTTAAATCCTGACATGCACGTATGCATCGTCCACAGCGAATGCATCGAGTGAATAAATGTGAAATTAACGGATTGGAATCATCGTTTGGTACACTTCTTGATTTTTTTCTCCATCGCTCAGGACTAACCCCTAAATACTGATACAGCGACTGAAGTTCACACTTTCCATATTTTGGACAACCTGTACAGTCTGCAGGATGTGTTGCCAGCATCAATTCCATTGCCGTTTTACGCACCTTTGTTGCTTCCGGTCCATTTACTGTAATATTCATTCCTTCTTCTACTTTTGTCATACATGAAGGCACTGCCCCCTTGATTCCATCAATTTCAACAGAACAAAGACGGCAGCCTCCTTTTGCTTCTAAATCTGGATGACTACAAAGATGAGGAATATAAATACCCGCTTCTAAGGCAGCTTCTAAAATGGAACTGTCTTTTTTTGCTTCAATTTGTTTTCCATCTATTGTAATTATCATTTTTCACTCCTTAAATTATTCAAAATCCCATTCTTCTTCTAAATCCGCTGTTGCACTTTCAGCAGCAATGCGACCTGAATTTAAACAGAATCCCATAGTATTTCCAGAAAGGATAAATGGATATGAATCTCCGAATATATTACATGCATCCGTTCCTGCAGCAAACAATCCTGGAATCACTTTTGATTCCTGAGTTAAAACCTGCAGTTTATGATTTACTTTTACTCCACCCAAAGATCCATAAGCTCCAACATATTGTTTACAGCAGTAGAATGGACCTTTTTCGATTTTTTCCATGTATCTTCTATCTTTTTCGAAAATTTCATCAAATCCAGCTTCACAAGCTTCATTGTATTCTTCGATCTGTTCTAAGAATCCTTCTACATCAATTCCTGCTTTTTCAGCCAATTCTTCTAATGTATCCGCTTGTGTTACCGGTTCATAACCATTTTCAATATCGCGATTCCATTGTTCATCAAAATGATCAAATAAATCATGTGGATGAACATGAGATACAATATCTGGTCCTTTTTTCTTATATCTCTTTAACATTCTGGAATCAAAAATAGAGAACGCAATTTTACCAGGCTGTGAGGCAATCGCATTTCCAGTAAATGTTGTATTTCCAATCTGATCTTCTGGCATAAAACGATATCCATTTCGATTTACCCATAAACATGGTTGTCGGAATGCACCATCTAAAATAAAGTGATTCATATTGTCAGGTAACTGGTACATCAATTCCATGATTGGCTGTTCCTTTCCAGCACCAGCAGCCCAGCACATTTTGATTCCATCACCTTTCATACCAGGAACCGCAAAATTATAAATTGTCTTGGCATATTCAAATTCTGTTTCCTCTTTGATCATTTGAGGATTGTCTCCAAATCCACCTGTACATACAATAACGGCTTTGGCATTGACCACAACTTCTTCTCCGTTTTTATCAGTTGCTTTTACACCAACGGCTTTTCCATCTTCCATAATGATTTCTTTAGCCGGTGTTTCAAACAAGAATTCAACGCCCAATTCCACTGCTCTTTCTGTCATTTTTTTGATCATAGAAGTGGCAGCTCTTGGTCCAGGAATTCCTCCATCCAATGGTTTACAAACATGCCATGTAAATTCTCCATCACTATAAGCTCTTGTAGCTTCTGGAGCCGAGAATGCTCTTTGAACACCCACAAATTCAACACCCATATCCATTAACCAGTCGATTGTTTCTCCAGATTTGAAATAGTAATCTCTTACCAGTCTGGCATCCACTCTATAATGTGTAAAATACATATGTTTTCTGAACGCTTCTCCAGGTGTTAAGGAAATCATGTGATCTTTTTGAATACGAGATCCTACTCCTAAAGGTCCCATACCCATATTGGCTGCTCCACCTGTTGTTGTGGATTTTTCTAAAGCAATAACACTTGCTCCATTTTCAGCAGCTGTAATTGCTGCAGCTAAACCCGATAAACCAGCAGCAACCACTACTACATCAGTTTCTAAATTTCTCATTCTTTTTTCTCCTATTCTTTTACTATACTATCTGTGATTTTTTCACATGGCTGATTCCATAAGAAAGAAACAATAAATCCAACAATATAAATTGGAATGAAAGTTTCTAATATCCCAAAGATGAAAGCAATAAATGGAGCCCCATTTAACATCACAACATTGAAATACGTTAATACAATTTCATTGGCTACTACATAAACCAGATTTACAACTGCATTGATACACAATCCAAATGGTAATGAACCTGGTTTTGTTTTACATAATTTAGCAAATCCTATTCCCCATTTCACAGCTGGAACGCTCATTCCTACAATGAAAGATAAAACATAAGCAATCGCAAAATTAATAAAAAATAATTTCCAGACAATCATGCCAATTGCCAGCAATTGAGCCGTTATTGAAATAGCTGCTGCAATAGGAATGTTCATCAAAAGTGTATTGACTACACGCCATTTTGTACTTTTATTCATATTAGTCCTCTAATTCTTTAAATTTCTTTCCTTTATAACGAACGATTTTTTTAGCAACAATCTGTCTGTTTTCTGGATTCGCAAAGAATCCACCCTGTGTATGCCCGATTTCATCTAAATGCAATCCACGACCTTCTACCGTTGTTCGATCTTTCAACAAACCATTTTCCTGAATCACAAATTTCCATTTACCATCTTCGGTCTGAACCAGATTTCCACCTGCTCCACAAACCTGACATTCAATTGGATAATGCAATCCATCCCATTGTTTTTCACCCAGTACCAGTGCATTGGAATGACAGTTTGGACACCATCCCATATCTTCTTCTCCAAGCCATCCTCTTTCT
This sequence comes from Floccifex porci, assembly GCF_009696175.1. Taxonomy (GTDB): domain Bacteria; phylum Bacillota_I; class Bacilli_A; order Erysipelotrichales; family Erysipelotrichaceae; genus Floccifex; species Floccifex porci. The sequence goes on along the minus strand of NZ_VUMM01000002.1, from coordinate 223,625 downwards.
GCGACAGGCGTTTTACAAGCTTTGATTATGTTTTGTCCCATCTTTTTAGCTCTTTCAATCAGATCATCTTTTAATAAGACCTGAGCTGGAGCTGGAACCTGTGTAGCTAGCATCATATCTACCACTTTAAAATCAGTAGTAAACATTGTAGCTGCCATCGCTTCTAAAGCCATAGATTGCCAGGCTCTTGTAGATCCTCCAACAGAAATAAGACCAGCTACTCGATCTCTATGTTCGATTGCACCGATTTTTTCTAAAAATGCAGTTTCATAACTTAACGATCTTTGTGCAAATCTTAAATAATTCGCAGATGGCATTAAATCATAGGTTGGAGCTGCAAAAATAACAGCATCCTGATCCAGGAGCAATTTCATGATTCGATCTTTATCATCCTTTTCCTGTAATGTACATCCAACATTTTTTCCCTGAGACATTCCAATTGTACAAGCTGTACACCCAGTACAATCCAATACATCATAGTCTCTTAAATTAATCATTCTGACTTCAGCTCCTGCTTCTTCACAAGCAATTAAAGCTTCCTTTAGTAATATTTCTGTATTACTGTCTTTTCTTCCTGAGGCTACCCCCATGACTTTAATTGGCATATTATTTCCTCCTCTTGCCTATTTGTTTCTATGTGAAAATGTTATCAAATACCTATGCAACAAACATCAAATAACAGACGAGTATATTGCCTTTTTTACGATTGTTTTTCCGACAAATGTAGCATAAAATGAAATTAATTATAAATAAGGTAATTTTATGTCGAAACTGAAAAACATCATCCAAAAAATAGAAGAAGTACACCAGATAAAAGTATATGGTGACTATCATCCAAATGATTTTGTAAAAGGAGTCCGTTTTCTAAACAAAGAAGATATCCGTTCTGTCTATCTTTCTCCAAACATTCTTTATTTATGTGATTATGACCTTATCCGTGATAAAAATGTATATGGTCTGATTCTTTGTGTAAACTGCATGGAGCCATCAAAAAACTTTTTATCCATTCAGGAAAACATTGATCTGTTTGAAATATCCAATTCCATTTTTGAAGTCCTCGATCAATTTGAAAATGTAGAACGTAAAAAACAATTGTTGTTTAATGTCCTTCATTCTGGAAATGGTTTAACCGAATTATTAAGAAATGCGTACAACTCAATTGAAAATCCTATACAGATACTCGATTCCAGCTATACCATTCTTGCCCGCTTTCCATTATCGGATCCCGATCCGATCTTTGAAGAAAAATACAATCGAAAATCATTAAAAAAAGAATTTGTGGAAAGAATGAAAAACCAGAATCTAAAAGATAAGATTCTTCATTCTGTTTATCCATTTAAAGTCTTTCTAAAAGATTTAAACTGCATTGCGATCTTTGAAAGCATTCGCATCAACAATTCCGTTGTAGGTTATCTTTTCATTAAATGTGAAAATAAAGAATTAACTGATGATGAATTGGATTTTGTGCATATATTGACACAAATGGTATCAATTCAGCTTCAAAAAGATGAACTGTATCAGAATCCTTATGCGATAAAATTTGATTTATTCTTAAAAGATCTTTTACTGGGACATTTAAAAAGTGAAAAGGAAGGAATTGTTACTTTAAAAGAATTTGGAGTCAAACCAAAAGAATTCTATTTCTTTATTGTCTGTGGATTTCAGGATTTAAGAAAAAGAAAACTGCCTCCAAATTATTACTGGATGCAGTTAAGACAGATATTTGACAACAGTATTACCTGTGTAGATAGAAATTATTACATCACTCTGATTTCCACAGATCATTTTGACGATTATATACTGAATATAGAAAGTCGTTTAGAATCTTTTTTATCAATGAATAAAATGAAAGCCGCTATCAGTTATCGATTCAATGATCTTCTGGATGCGAAAATATATGTAGAACAGGCAAAAAAACAGCTACAGCATAATTTAGCCTATCATGAAACAAATTCAATTTCGTATTACAAATATTTCTTCTTTGAACATCTGTATTTACTATCTGAAAATCAAAAAGAAATTGTTTCTTCTATTCATCCAGCTATTCGACAAATGGTGCAATATGATGAACTTCATAATACAAAATATACTTATACATTGGAAGTATATCTAAAAAATAACCGAAACGCTCCAGAAAGTGCAAAAGAATTGTACATTCATAAATCCACTTTATTTTATCGTTTCGCTAAAATGGAAGAATTGTTCAATCTTAAATTAAATCATTCCGATTCTTTATTCGCATATGAGTTTTCTTTACGTCTGATCAATATTCTGAAAGAAAGATAGATGAATTCAGTTACTTCAAATAGAAGAGCCGATCATTCATATTGAATTTCATCGTATTCATCAAAAAAACGTTTTTTTAAAAAGGTTAAAAAATATGGAATCGTAAATTTTGATCCATCAAATCCAATATTATTGTGAGTTAATTTAACTCCATAATGTATTGGAATTGATGGATTTTCTAATATCGTATTTAGAGATCGACTTCTGCCTCGATTGGCTTTAACCTCAATGGGAATGATTTCGTTTTTTACTCTTATTATAAAATCCAATTCAATCGTACTCTCTTTATTTCTATAAAAATACAATGAATATCCCAATTTCGTTAATGCTTCTGCCACAAGATTTTCATATATAGCACCAGAATAAATTCTAAAATTCCGGTTGATCCGAACATCCTTTTTTGATTCATCGTCCAAAGTTGCCATCAACAAAGATGTATCCGAGTAATACATACGATAATTTGTATAGTCTTCATATGCAGAAAAAGGAAAAGCACATTCATTCAAACAATAAGAAATGTTTACCATTCCTGGCATCCTGTATATTCTCTGGAACGAGCTCCATGTCCTAACTTCGATATTTGAAATTTATGATTTTCTTTTGATAGCTGACTTGTGATATGACGATATACATTTAATACTTTTGCGTAGTCCAATCCTTCTACATATTTTGTAATGTCATTTTCATAATCTGAATGAAGCTGACTTTGTTTTGAAAAAATATTTGAAAATGTTTTTTCTTTTATAAACGTATCTACAATTTCAGGCATTCCACCACAAAAAATATAATCCTGAAACAAATCACTTAACTTTTCAAAAATCGAATCTGGCAAAGGTTTCAACTCTTTTAAAAATGAATAAATGAACTCAATATTTTCTTCATTATAACCATTTGCCCATAAGAATTCCTCAAAATCCATAGAATACATCTGTACATCTTCTTTATATCCAACCGAAATACTGCTTACTTTTTTATAGTGATTTCCTAACATAGAACCAGAACAGATTACATCGTATTTTCCATCTTCTTTAAAAAACTTTAAAGAGGTTGTCGCATCTGGATATTCCTGAATTTCATCCAGTAAAATTAATGTCTGATAAGGTATAAATTCAAATTCTGGATTCAATAAAGACAATTCCTTTATGATCCTATTTGGATCGTATCCATGTTGAAACACACTTTTGTATTCTGGATTTTCCATAAAATTTATTTCAATAAAGCTCGGATAAGACTTTCCAAATTGTCTAATACTTGTCGTTTTCCCAATTTGGCGCGCTCCTTTTATAATTAATGGCTTATGTTCTCGTTGTTTCCAATCTTTTAAATAACTGTCAATTTTTCTCTTTAACATATAATTCACATTTTTGTAGTGCTTTTTCAAGTGTTTTTCCACATTTTTTGTAAAAGTAAAAAAAACAGTCAAAGAATATGACTGTTTTGTATATAAAATCATTATTTTGATAATTCATGAAAAACATGCTGAGCCGCAATAGCTCCATCATTTGTAGCGGTAACGACCTGTCTTAAATCTTTTTGAATGACATCTCCTGCTGCATAGATTCCTTTTATACTTGTTTCCATGTTTTTATCTACGATCACATAGCCTCTATCATCACAGATTCCTAAATTCTGTATGCTTTGTGTCATTGGATCCTGTCCTATATAAGGAAAAATTCCTGAACAGGATAAAGTCTGTGTTTCTCTGGTATCTACATTTTCTAATACAATTCCACATACTTTTCCATTTTCACTTAAAATCTGTTTTGGAATGTGTTTTGTGATAATTTTTATTCTGTCATTGGATTCCACCTGTTCCTGAATGTTTTTTTCTGCTCTAAAAACATCTCTTCGAATCACAATGGTCACATTGGCAAATTTTGTCAGATATAAAGATTCTTCTAAAGCTGAATTTCCGCCTCCAATGACAACTACATCTTTATCTTTAAAGAACGCTCCATCACAGACAGCACAGAAGGAAACCCCTCTTCCAATGTTTTCCTGTTCGCCAGGAATGTTCAACAAACGCTCTTTGGTTCCTGTTGCGATCAATACAGCTTTGGCCTGAATCTCTTGTCCATCAAAGAGTTTTACCACTTTATCTTTTGTGATTTCAATGACATCTCCATATTCATATACCGCTCCAAAAGAAGTTGCCTGTTCAAACATCTTCATAGCCAGATCCACACCGGATGAAGCACCGACTCCTGGATAATTAGCAATTTCATATGTTTTGACAAGTTTTCCTCCTGGCGCTCCATTGTCCAGCAATAATGTAGACAATCCAGCTCGAGAAGCATACAGACTGGCTGTACATCCAGCTGGTCCAGCTCCTACAATTACCAAATCGAAGTATCGTTCCATGTTCTTTTCTCCTTACAAATTGAAATTAAATCTCTTAAATCGCGAATGATATAATCCGGATTGGCTTGGTTCATCTGTTCAATGCGATCTTCATCTTTTGAAAATCCAACCGAAATCATTGCCACATCTTTTGCGGATAAGATATCACTTTTGGCATCTCCCACATAAATAACATTATCTCGAGATACATTCATTCTAGAACAGGCTTCAATCAGTCCTGTTCCACTTGGTTTTGGAATCGGTAAATCTTCTTTTCCCAGCAATACATCAAAATAAGGTTCAAAATGATTTACCTGTACTCCCAGTTCTACCGCTTTGATTCGTTTATTGGATACAATACCTAAATGATATCCGTCTTTTTTTAATGTTTCCAGTAATTCTGTAGCATGATCGATCTCTTTTAACATTGTATAATGCAGATCCAGATTGATCTGCTGATAACGCTCGATGATCTCTTCAATTTCTTCTTCTTTAAAATATTTCCCAAATGACTCTTCTAAAGTTGGTCCAAAAAAAGAATTCAGTTCTTCCTGACTCAGTTGAATGTCCAGTTTTCTTTCTTTAAAGACCTGAACAAAAGTTTCAAATATCATCTGTTTACTGTCCTGAAGCGTTCCATCCAGATCAAATAAAACAACTGGTTTTTCATATTTATATCCAATTCCACACAATCCCAGTACTCCAATTAACACCAGTAATAAAGAGACCAGCTGCGCAATACGAACAGGACCTAACATTAATGAATCGGTTCTTAATCCTTCAATAAAGAAACGAATCATTCCATACCAGATACAATATAAAAATCCAGCATCTCCCTGTTTCTTTAATCCTCTTTTACGAATACAATAGATTAAAATAAATCCGATTACATTTAATGCACTTTCATATAGAAAAGTTGGATGATGATATTGTCCATTGATATACATTTTATTTTTAATAAAATCTGGAAAATGATCGATAAAGGATTCACTTACCACTCCACCAAAGGCTTCCTGGTTCATAAAATTTCCCCATCTTCCAAATGCCTGAGCTATCATTACATTAGGTAAAATACAATCCATCATACGATAGATCGATACTTTTTTCTTTTTAAAATAATAAAGACTGAATAAAATGCCAGCAATCAATCCTCCATGTATTGCCAGACCTCCATGCCAGATTTTAATAATTTCTTCTAAATGTAAAGAATAATAATCCCATTCAAAAATCACATAATAAATACGAGCACCCAGTATTCCAAAAAACATCATAGGAATGACATAATCTTCTAATACACTGGAAGAATATTTCCATTTTTTCATCGTTCTTTGTGACAATTCATAGGCAACCACCACACCCGTTAAAATAAATAAGGCATACCAGGTAATGGTAAAAGGACCAAAAGAAAGAAATATTTTATCATTCACTTTTTACTTCCTCCTCTTCGTTCTTTTCAATTTCCTGCAGAACCAGATTCTCTATTTCTTTTGCGGCATCTTTTCCATCTCTTAATAACATATAATGGAATACAGCTGTTTCAATAATTGTAGCCATTGGACGACCCATACTGATTGGAATCTGAAGCTTTAATATTTTTACTCCTAAAATATCCACATATTCTTTTTCTTCAATTCCCACTCGATCGTAATCTGCTTTATCATTAAACGGAACCAATTCAATCTGTAAAGAAATTTCGCATTCTTTGGCATAAGAGCCCACTCCATACATACGAGCGACATTAATGATTCCAACCCCTCTTAGTTCCATAAATCCTTCCAGCATTCTGGAAGTGCGTCCAATTAGATTGTTGTGAATTTTGTAACAGTCAATGCGATCATCGGCAATCAGCTGATGTCCTTTCTGAATCAGACTTAAGGCAATTTCGCTTTTTCCCATTCCACTTTCTCCAACGATCATGACCCCAATTCCATGAATGCGCATCAGTTCTCCATGAATAACAATGGATGGAGCTAATTTTTCATCCAGGTAACTTGTGATTCGTACACTGGTATTGGTTGTGGTTTCATTGGTTGAAAAAACCGCTAAATCTTTACGATTGGCGATTTCTTTTAATACTTCCGGACAAGCGTGACCATTGGTGATAACGATTCCTGGTGTGGATTCGCTGGTAATGAATTCAAAATTGCGACGTTGGGCAATTTCATCCATTTTATTGGTAATATAATGAATTTCTTTATTTCCAATGACAACAACTCTTTTCTGCTGACCATATTCGAAATAACCCGCCAGTTCCAGTCCAGGTCGGTTGATATCCGCTAAATGGATCGGTCTTTTTAAAGATTCCTTATCGCCAGCAATCTGTGTCCAGTTAAAATAATCCGCTAAATCTTTAATTGTGACTTTACACACGATCATGACCTCCTTTCTAAAAGTGGTTTTAAGTACTGTCCTGTATAACTTTCTTCACATTGAGCCACCTGTTCGGGAGTTCCTGTACATACAACACTTCCTCCATCACTTCCACCTTCTGGCCCCATATCAATAATATAATCCGCACATTTGATAACATCTAAATTGTGCTCAATAACCACTACCGTATCTCCATTATCCACAAGTCTTTGCAGCACTTCAATTAATTTTTTTACATCTTCACTATGTAACCCCGTTGTTGGTTCATCTAAGACAAAGACCGTTTTTCCAGTGGCTTTTCTTTGAAGCTCACTGGCAAGTTTTACACGCTGGGCTTCTCCTCCTGATAAAGTGGTAGCACTTTGTCCCAGTTTAATATAAGACAGTCCTACATCATATAAAGTCTGAAGACGATGAGAAATCTTTGAAATATTTTTAAAGAATTCCAGACCTTCTTCCACCGTCATATTTAATACATCGGAAATGGTTTTTCCTTTGTATTGTACCTGTAGAGTTTCTTCGTTATATCTTGTACCATGACACTGGTCACAAGGCACATAGACATCTGGAAGGAAATGCATTGAAATTCTTAAAATTCCATCTCCCTGACAGGCATCGCATCTTCCTCCTTTTACATTAAAAGAGAATCGTGACTTATCATAACCTAACATTTTTGCCTGTTTTGTGGATGCAAACAGATCTCGAATGTCATCAAAAACACCTGTATAAGTAGCTGGATTGGATCGTGGTGTTCGACCAATAGGATCCTGTCCAATTTCAATGATCTTATCTACATTTTCTAATCCTTTAATTTCTTTACACTGTCCAGGTTTAATGCGCACACGTCCCAGATAATTCTGAATTCCATGTGTTAACACTTCGGTAATCAGACTGGATTTTCCAGAACCCGATACTCCAGTTATTACATTCAGACAGCCTAATTTGATATCTACTGTTACCTTCTTTAAGTTATTCTGCGTTGCCTGTACAATGCGTAATTTTTTTCCGTTTCCTTTACGACGAACAGCTGGAACTTCAATTTTCTTTCGACCACTCAAATACATTCCTGTAATCGAAGTGGGATGATTCATGATTTCTTCGGGTGTTCCCTGAGCCACTACCTGACCTCCATGCACACCGGCACCTGGTCCAATATCCACAATATAGTCACTGGCTCTCATTGTATCTTCATCGTGTTCGACCACAATTAAAGTATTGCCCAGATCCCGCATTTCTTTTAAAGAGGCAATCAGTTTATCGTTATCCCTTTGATGAAGTCCAATGCTTGGTTCATCCAGTACATACATAACACCAGTTAAACGAGATCCAATCTGTGTTGCCAGACGAATTCTCTGGGCTTCTCCTCCTGATAAGGTAGAAGCTAGACGATCTAAAGTAATATAAGATAAACCTACATTGTTTAAGAATGTTAATCGGTTAGCAATTTCTTTTACAATTAAACGACTGATGTTTTTCTGCATTTCATTTAATGAAAGATGAGATATAAAATCTAAAGCTTCTTTAACACTGAAACAGCAGAATTCATATATATTTTTATTTCCAATTCGAACACTCAATGCTTTTTCATTTAATCGTGCTCCATGACATTTTAAACAGATACAATCCGATAAATAAGAAGCATACCACTCTCTTGAAGAGGAAGAAGATGTTTCCATATATCGTCTTTCGATCATAGGAATGACCCCTTCTATAAAATCATTCTTTTTGGAATGAATTCCACCTCTTGAATGCGTTTCATATTGAATCGGTACATCGCTTCCATACAACAGATAATTCAATTGTTCTTTAGGAAGATCTTTAATTGGAATGTTTTTATCAATATCATAATAATCAATCAGAGCCTGCACTCTTTGCCATTCTAAATTTTCAGTATTCACAATGTTTTTATAAAACTGAATTCCACCCTGATTGATACTTTTTGATGGATCCGGTATCAGTAAATCAATATCAACCTGCTGTGTAAATCCTAACCCTTTACAAGCTGGACAAGCTCCAAATGGAGCATTAAAAGAAAACAGTTTCGGTTCCAATTTAGGCACTGAAAATCCACATACTTTACAGGCATAATTGCTGGAAAACAGAAATTCATCTTCTTTTGTCATACAGATGGCTAAACCATCACTTAATTTTAAAGCTGTTTCTAAAGAATCATAAAAACGGGAACGATCATCTGATTTTACGATACGATCGACTACTACATCTATAGTATGTTTTTTATTTTTTTCTAAAGAATCGATTTCTTCCAAATAAACAATTTCCCCGTCTATACGAGCTCGAACATAGCCTTCTTTCATTAATTTTTCAATTAAATCTTTATGCGTTCCTTTTTTTCCTTCTAAAATAGGACTTAAAATCGTACATCGAGTCTTATCCGGTAATTCCATAATCCGATCGACCATTTCTTTGATCGTATTTCCTGTAATAGGTTCATTATGTTTCGGACAGTAAGGGACTCCAATACGAGCATATAATAAACGCAGATAATCATAGATTTCTGTAACCGTACCCACTGTTGAACGCGGATTGTTTGAAGTGGTCTTCTGATCAATGGCAATTGCTGGAGATAACCCCTCAATCTGATCCACATCGGGTTTTTCACTATTTCCCAGAAACTGACGGGCATAGGCCGATAAAGATTCCATATATCGTCTTTGTCCTTCTGCATAAATGGTATCAAAAGCCAGAGAAGTCTTTCCACTTCCAGAAACACCTGTCATAATAACCAGCTGATTTTTTGGAATATCAATGTCGATATTCTTCAGATTGTTTTCTCTTGCTCCTTTAATTTTTATATATTTATATTCCATAATTTCCTCTTTTTCCTATTCTATTATATACTGTTTCTCTTGTATATAATAAAAGAGAATCTAAGATTCTCTCATAAACAATATGCCATTGATTGCCAAACAAATAATATATAAGAAAGAATAAGAATTAAATAAAGTCTGGTCTCCATACATATTTTCAAACACAAAAAATGAAAATGTACATAGAAAAAGTAAAACCATACTTACTTTTTTCATCCAATCTTTCCCCTTTGAAAGCCATATCAATGTTGTACATAAATCTGTTACAACCATACATATTAAGTTTATAATTGAATACGTCATGCTTCTATTCTATCAAAAAAACTTTCAGAAACAAACAAATAACCTTGAGTTCTTTTCTTAAAAATGGTATTGTTTGTCCATGAGCAAGGGCGTTCATTAAAGCAATGACTTTAATGCGCCCTTTTTTATATGGAAGGAGACAATTATATGGAACACATACATGAAGAATGTGGTGTCTTTGGGATTTTTTCACAAACCAGAAAAGATGTAGCTTCTTTAAGTTATTATGCTTTATATTCTTTACAGCATAGAGGACAGGAAAGTGCTGGAATCGTTGTCAATGACGATGGAATTTTAAATGTGTATAAAGATAAAGGTCTGGTCAGTGAAGTCTTTATACAGGATCATCTTCATTCATTACCACAAGGTCGTATTGCCATTGGTCATGTCCGTTATGGAACAACCGGTTTAGATGCCAAGAAAAATGCACAGCCTATCTGTATCAATCATATGAAAGGAAATCTAGCTTTAGCTCATAATGGAAATCTTGTGAATTCTTATGAATTAAGAAAAGAACTGGAAAGTACAGGATCTATTTTCTATACCACAAGTGATACAGAAAGCATTGTATATACAATCGTAAAAGAAAGATTAACTTCAAAAAGTATTGAAGAAGCCGTTTATAAAGCTGTACAGAAACTGGAAGGAGCCTTTTCTTTAGTGATCTCCAGTCCATCCAAACTGATTGCAGTACGAGATCCTCACGGTTTCAGACCTTTATGTATGGGAAAAAGAGACGATGGAGATATTGTATTTGCTTCAGAAACCTGCGCTTTAGATGCAGTAGGTGCTCATTTTGTACGAGATATATTGCCTGGTGAAATCGTAACCGTTTCTTCTTCTGGTATTCATACCAATAAATCCTTATGTGAAACGTGTAAGAAATCTCTTTGTGCTTTTGAATATATTTATTTTGCACGCTCCGATTCCATTATTGATGGACACAGTGTTCATTTGGCTCGTCAGAAATGCGGTGAATTTTTAGCTAAAAGTGATACGGTAAAAGCCGATCTGGTCATCGGGGTTCCTGATTCTGGTCTGGATGCTGCTTTAGGATATGCCAATGCATCCGGTATTCCATATGCTAATGGATTTGTGAAAAACAAATATATAGGAAGAACTTTTATTTCCCCAACCAATTCACAGCGTACCAAAGAATTAAACATTAAATTAAATCCCATTCGTTCCGTTATTAATGGAAAACGTATTATTTTAGTGGATGATTCCATTGTTCGTGGTTCCACATGTCGAAGGATCATTCGTTCCTTAAGAGAAGCAGGAGCTAAAGAAATCCATATGCGTATTTCTTCTCCACCTTTTATTGGAGCCTGTTACTATGGAACAGATATTGACGATCCTGAAAAACTGATTGCCAACCAGCATACAATAAAAGAAATTGCGGATATCATCGAAGTAGACTCTTTGAATTATTTAACAGTAGAACAATTAAAACAGATTGTACCGAATGGAAAAGAATTATGTACAGCCTGTTTTGATTTAAAATATCCAACAAGAATTGCGAATCATCAAAGTAAATCTAAATTTGAAAATAAGATAAAATTTTAGTCGGTTCAGTATAGAACCGACTCTTTTTTATTATTATGATTATTCAATACCTGCAGCATAAGAAGTCAAAAATTAACGTATCTTAATTTTCCTCTTATGTAATTCTATTCCATGATATGTGTTAAATAATTCACATCATTTATTTTATAGTAATATATATATATATATCTAGAGAAGTTGGGGAAAGATTATGAATTCTTTAATATGTGATGAAAATAAAGCCGATGCTTTGTATCTTAAAGATTTATTGAAATATGAGTTTTTTTTAGATATTAAATTAGAAAATAAAAATGGAATTGAATTGGGAATTCAGATCAAAGAAGAATTTCCAAATTTACATATTATTTTAACTTCTGCTTTTAAAGAATATCTGGAAAATGGATATAAGACAAAAGCAGACCGTTTTTTTGTCAAACCCATTCAGGAATCTTTATTTAAAACAGAAATGAAACAATTGCTTCTTTCTTATAATAAAAAAGAACCTGTATTTTACGATCCAAATGTATCGAATGTACGTATTCCTTATAAAAATATTATGTATATTGAATATATGGATCGATATACCTATATTGATTTAAACAATCATAAAGTTTTAAAAACAAAATATAAAATGTATGAATGGCTGGAACTTTTGAAAAATTTATATTTTGCCCAATCTTATAAATCTATTTTAATCAACCTTAATTATGTAAATGAAATAAAAAAGAAAGATGTTGTTTTAGAAGATGGATTTCTACTTCCTTTATCTAAACACTTTCATAAATCCTTTGAACAAAAATGGGTTGATTTTATAATGCATTAGTGTGTAGAAAGCCATTCCTTAACCTGAGTGATCTTGCATTCCAAAGCCTTTGCGATTTTATCCAGATCCAGTCCCATTTCATATAGATTATGGGCTGTAGATATATTTCCTTCCGTTCTTCCATTTTGACACAAAAAAAAGAATCTATTTCTTTGAATAGATTCATTTGGCAATACGATTTTCTAAATAAGTCGCAATATAGTTATCATATGTGCAAGTGTGACGATATACTTTTGCGGCTAACTTTTCTCTTGTTTCCAGAGTTGTTTCTCCATTTGTTTTAATTTCTTCTAATACAGTTTCATAATCGTTTGGATCACAGATAACTGGAATGGAAGCGTAGTTTTTTGCTGCACTTCTTAACATACTTGGTCCACCGATATCGATATTTTCAATAACTTCTTCGTGTGTAACCCCTGGTTTTTCTACTGTCTGTTTAAATGGATATAAGTTTACACAAACCAGATCAATATAATCAATTCCTAATTCTTTAATTTGACGTACATGATCGGGATTGCTTCTTACACATAATAAAGCTCCATGTACTTTTGGATGCAGAGTTTTTACTCTTCCATCCATAATTTCTGGAAATCCAGTGATTTCACTGATTCCAATAATGTTTAATCCTGCTTTTTCTAATGCTTTTTTTGTTCCTCCAGTTGAGATAATTTCATATCCCTGTTCAACCAGTCCAGAAACAAATTCCACTAATCCTGTTTTATCTGAAACACTGACCAATGCTCTTTTCATCGTATTTTCACTCTTCCTTTCTCAAGCACAACTTTTCCATCGCAGATCCATTGTACTACTTCTGGTAAAATTTTATGTTCCACTTCCAATACACGTTTTTGAATATCTTCTGGTGTATCTAAATCGGCAATGGATACCGCTTCTTGCCAGATAATTGGTCCACCATCCACTTCTTCAGATACAAAATGAACCGTTGCTCCACTGACTTTTACCCCTCTTTTTAAAACCGCTTCATGTACGTGTAAACCATACATTCCAGGTCCACAGAAAGAAGGAATCAAAGAAGGATGAATGTTGATGATCTTATTCTGATAGGTATCAATTAATTCTTTCCCTAGAATTGCCAGATATCCGGCCAGTACAATAAAATCAATCTTTTCTTCTTTCAATGTATTCAATAATTCATCCTGATTTTTGATTACTAAGTTTTTAATTCCTGCATCCTGGGCTCTTTGAAGTCCATATGCATTTTTACGATTGGAAATAACCAATGCGATTTCGCCATTGATCTGATTTCTATGATCAATGATGGATTGAAGATCTGTTCCTGATCCTGAGATAAGAACAGCCAGTCTTAACATAATTCGACTCCTTTTTCTCCATTTACAATTTTTCCAACTACATAACAGGCATCTCCTGCTTCTTCAATGGCTTTCATAGCTGTTTTTACATCTTTTTCATCCAATGCGATAACCATTCCCAATCCCATATTGAATGTATTGTACATCATTTTTTCTTCAATATTTCCATTCTTTTGAATCAGACCAAAGATTGGTGGAACTGGATAGCTGTCTTTCTGAATGATGGCTTTTGCGTTTTCTGGAAGCATTCTAGGTACATTTTCATAGAATCCTCCTCCAGTGATATGGGAACATCCTTTTACTTTCACACCTGCTTTTTTCACATTCTTTAAAGCTTTTACATAAATACGTGTTGGTTCAATTAAAGCTTCTCCCAATGTTTTCTGTAATTCATCATAGTATGTATCCAATGATTCTTTTGACATATCAAATACAGAACGAACCAGACTGAATCCATTTGAATGAACACCACTGGAAGCAATTCCAACCAGTACATCTCCTTCTTTGATGCTGGAACCATCAATAATATCTTTTTTATCAACAACTCCTACCGCAAATCCGGCTAAATCGTATTCATCCACTGGCATTAATCCTGGATGTTCGGCCGTTTCTCCTCCAACCAGTGCACATTCACTTTGAATGCATCCCTGTGCAACTCCTGATACGATTGTTGCGATCTTTTCCGGATAGTTTTTACCACAGGCAATGTAGTCAAGGAAGAACAAAGGTTCTCCTCCACTACAGGCAATATCGTTTACACACATCGCAACCGCATCAATACCAATGGTATCGTGTTTATCCATGACAAAAGCCAGTTTTACTTTTGTACCGCATCCATCAGTACCAGATAATAGAACGGGTTCTTCCATATTTTTGATTCCACTTAAATCAAAAGCTCCCGCAAAACCACCTAATCCACCTAATACTTCTGGGCGCATTGTCTGTTTTACGTGTTTTTTCATTAATTCCACGGATTTATAACCCGCTTCAATATCGACTCCTGCTTTTTTATAATCCATATAAACTCCTATCTATTTATGTGTAAAATATCTTACACCGTTTTCAAATATATTCTGATCTTTGTTTCCGGCAATATTTTTAAACAATCCTTTTTCATATCGTTCAGAATGTCCCATCTTACCAAAGATCTTACCATCTTCACTATAGATACCTTCAATGGCCATACTTGAACCATTGATATTGTCTAAACCATCCATTGTCGGAATTCCCATTTCATTTACATACTGAGTCGCAATCTGACCATTTTCAAGCAATTGTTTTAATACTTCTTCACTGGCAACAAATTTACCTTCCCCATGACTCATCGCAATGGAATGAATGCTTCCTGTATCAATTCCCTGCATCCAAGGTGATTTGTTGGATGTAACACGTGTACGGGCAATATGAGAAACATGTCGGTTAATGTCATTTCTGAATAAAGTCGGATTGTTTTCATCCAGTTTTTCAATATCTCCATAAGGAAGAAGTCCAGATTTGATCAATGCCTGGAATCCGTTACAGATACCTAAGATCAAACCATCGTTTTCTCTCATTTTCTGAATCGCATTCCAGATTTTTTCATTACGTAATACATTGGCAATAAATTTACCTGAACCATCTGGTTCATCCCCTGAACTGAATCCACCTACGATCATCAGAATCTGTGCTTTTTCAATTTCTTTTGACAATGTATCAATGCTCTTCTTAATATTTTCAACCGTTAAGTTGTTGAATACAACCTGATGAACTTGTGCTCCAGCTCTTTCAAATTTTTCTGTTGTATCGTATTCACAGTTCTGTCCAGGGAAGACTGGAATAACAACCACTGGTTTATCAATCTGAACTTTTGACTGTGGTAAGGATTCATTGGTCATTGGTGTTACCATAACCTGATTGTTACGATCTACATTCACTGGATAAATGTCATTGTAACGTTTCATCCATACATCCAATGCTTCTTCAATAGATACTTTTTCTTCATTGATCACAATTTCTTTTGTATCATTGACAATTCCTAACATCGTAAAGTGAGGATCGTGAATCACTTCTGTTGTTTCTACAACCAGTGACCCAATATTTGTTCCATAAATATCTTCATCGCTCATAATGGCAACCCCTAACTTATTACCAAATGCCATTTTCGCAACTGCATATCCAATTCCACCAAATTTTACACTGCTTGCCGATACGATCTTACCTTGAAGCATATAATCGTGAACCACTTCAAAATTATCTTTCAGCTGTTCATAATCTGGACAGTTGTTTTCTAAACGATTGTGTTTGACTAAATATACATAATTTCCTGGTTTTTTAAAGGAAGCCGAAATAATATGATCGGTTTTATCATGAGTTACCGCAAAAGTAATCACCGTTGGTGGCACGTGAATGTCCTTGTATGTTCCCGACATACTGTCTTTTCCACCAATGCTTGGGGTTTCAAAAGCCAGCTGAGCATCGATCAGTCCCAGTAAAGCCTCAAATGGACGTCCCCATTTTACAGAATCGCTTCCTACTCGTTCAAAATATTCCTGGTTGGATAAACGACATGTTTTATAATCCGCTCCCAGTGCCGTAATACGCGTTAGAGCTTCTACCACTGAATAAGCCGCTCCTAAATATGGAGAATATTTTGAAATATGTGGATCGTACCCATATGTCATTAATGAACAAGTGTTTGTGAATCCATGAACTGGAAGTTTCTGTACTGAACCTTCTTCCGGTGTCAACTGATAGAATCCACCAAATGGCATCAGTACCGTACTTTTTCCAATGGAAGCATCAAACATTTCAGATAAACCGATCTGACAGGCTACATTGTCTTCCTGCAAAACATCCAGCAATGTACTTTCTTTGGCTTCAAATGGTTTTTCATCGTATTCACTTTCTGTAACATCGACTTTCTGATGCTGGCGAACTCCATTTGTGTTTAAGAAATCACGAGACATATCTACAATCGTTTTTCCTTTAAAATGCATCACCAGACGATTAGTATCGGTTACATCCGCTACTTTGATTACATCCAGGTTTTCCGTAAAGGCGATTTCTTTAAATTCTTCAAAGTCTTTGGCTTCAATAACACAGGCCATACGTTCCTGTGATTCTGAAATGGCCAGTTCCGTTCCATCCAATCCTAAATATTTAACTGGTACGGCATCCAGATTGATATCCAGACCATCGGCCAATTCGCCAACGGCAACCGAAACTCCTCCAGCTCCAAAGTCATTGGCTTTTTTGATCAAACGAGTGCAGGCTGGATTTCTGAATAAACGCTGCAGTTTACGTTCAACCAGAGCGTTTCCTTTCTGAACTTCGGAAGAACATTTTTCAAGAGATGTTTCATTGTGTTCTTTTGAAGAACCTGTGGCTCCACCGATTCCATCACGTCCGGTAGCCCCTCCAAACATAACAATGATATCTCCAGGTAATGGTTTTTCACGTTTTACATGACTCTTTGGTGCAGCCCCTACGACCGCTCCTACTTCCATACGTTTGGCAACGTATCCTTCATCAAATATTTCTTCTACAAATGTTGTTGCCAGACCAATCTGGTTTCCATAAGAAGAATATCCATGAGCTGCTTTTTTAGAAATTTTAGACTGTGGCAGTTTATGTTCCATAGTCTGTGAAATTGGTTTTGTGATATCTCCAGCTCCGGTAATACGCATAGCCTGGTAAACATAGGCACGTCCAGATAATGGGTCACGAATGGCTCCACCAATACAAGTGCTGGCTCCTCCAAATGGCTCAATTTCAGTTGGATGGTTATGTGTTTCATTTTTAAACATCAAGAGCCAATCTTCATCCACTCCATTGACATCCACTTTGATTTCAATAGAGCAGGCATTGATTTCATCACTGATTTCAATATTGTTTACTTTTCCAGACTTTCTTAAATATTTACCTGCAATAGTAGCCATATCCATTAAAGTCTGTTCTTTTTTATTTCCATGAACTTTTTCTCTTAATTCCAGATAACGATTATAAGATTCCTGAAGCTGTTCCTTTAAAGTATCCAGTTTAAAATCTACCGAATCCAGAACCGTTTCAAAAGTTGTATGACGACAGTGATCGGACCAGTATGTATCCAGTACACGAATTTCTGTCATCGTACAGTCTCTTTTTTCTTCTTCTTTAAAATATTTCTGTACATGAACAATATCTTCAAATGACATTGCCAGTCCTAATGAATTGCGTAATTCACCTAATTCTTCTTTTGATTTATCAATAAATCCACTGATTACTGGAACGTCTTCAAAATCAACATTCTGATCGTCTTCCAGTACACTTAAATCTTTTACACGAGCTTCTACCGGGTTAACAATATAATGTTCAACCTGACTTAATTGTTCATCACTGATTTTTCCTTCAAATACCAAAAGCGTTCCAGAATGAATACGAACAGTTTTCTTATTGTTTAACAACATCAAACACTGCATAGCACTATCCGCTCTTTGATCATACTGTCCTGGTAAATATTCATAAGCCAGATATTTTTTATCTTTCAGATCCACTGCATCAAATACAGTGTCGGTTACCACTTCACTGCATACATTTTCTTTTAACAGTTGAATATCCGTTTCATCGGCATTAAAAATGTCATAAATATTGTAAAGTGTTAAATTTAAATTCGCATCCAAAGATAAAGATGTCTTTAATTCATTGCATAAAGAATCACTTTCAACACGAAACTGCTCTTTTTTACTTACAAAAATACGTGTATCCATTCCTTTTCTCCTATTCTACATATGAGTCTTTTAATACTTTTTCAGCCTGTTCTTTCTTAAAAGCAATAATTTTATCCTGAATTTCCTTATCCTTTAATCCAATCATCTGACAGGCTAAGATGGCTGCATTTTTTGGTCCTGCCTTTCCAATGGCTACTGTTGCCACAGGAACACCAGATGGCATCTGAACGGTAGACAATAAAGAATCCATTCCTCCTAAAGCCGATGTCTGAACAGGAATTCCAATGACTGGTAATGGAGTGGAACTGGCGATAACGCCTGCTAAATGAGCCGCTCCCCCAGCTGCTGCAATAATAACTTCAATTCCTCTATCTTTTGCCTGTTCGCTTAAGGCAATTACTGCATCTGGAGTACGATGCGCACTTAAAATTCGTACTTCGTATCCCACTTCAAAAGCATCCAGCTGGTCCATACATCCTTGTAGACCTGGTAAATCGGATCTGGATCCCATAACAATCAATACTCGTGTTTTCATATTTTTATTCCTTTCGTTTCATCAAAAAAAGCGTATCTTAAGACACGCTAAAAAAAGCACTATAAAAAAATAAATTTTCGGTAAATCTACTTACTGATTTCATAAGCAAGACCTCCTTATTTTTTTCATTAGTATTGTATCGAAAAAAAAGACAATAGACAATATTTTTTTATTTCTTATGATATAGATCATACAATTCATTCTTTTTCATATTCATCTCTTTTGATACAAAAACAATAGCCTCTTTTGTTTTCATACCCGATTCTATACATTCCTCAATTCTGGATATAGCCAGATTAAGATCTACTTCTTCTTTTTTTGAATTTCCTTCAATCACAAGAACCATTTCTCCTTTTAAAGTGGAACAGATCGAAAGAATTTCTTCTACATTTCCACGAATGTATTCTTCATGAAGTTTGGTCAATTCTCTAGCCAGACACATCTTACGATTGGAGAAGACTTCCAGTATATCCTGCAAGCAGGCTTCGATACGATGAGGGGCTTCATAAAAAATTATCGTATAAGGAAAAGAAGCCAGAGATTCCAGTTCTTTTTTTCGTTTTGAACTTTTATGATCCAGAAATCCATAAAATAAATAATGTTCTGTCGATAAACCACTGGCAACCAGTGCATTCAGAGCCGCATTGCATCCGGATAAAGATATGACTGGTATATCCTGATCTACGCATTCTTTTACCAGCCAGGAACCAGGATCGGATAATAAAGGATAGCCTGCATCGGAAACCACCGCTACATTTTTTCCTTCTTTTAGGGCATTGATAATTTTGGGAACACTTTCTTTGGTATTGTGTTCATGATGCGATACAAGTGGTTTATGAATATTGTAAGCCTGTAAAAGCTTTCCTGTATTTCTAGTATCTTCACAGGCAATACAATCCACTTTTTCTAAAATTTCCAGTCCCCTTTTTGTCATTTCCGATAAGTTTCCAATTGGTGTAGGAACCAGATATAAAGAAGGCTGTTCCTTTTCAAAACTTTTTTGTCTTTTCATATTAAAAGTCCTTATCTGGCCATAATTCTTTAAATGTCACAAATTTCACATCTTCTTTATTTTCTAATTTTGCGGTTTTCTGTAACACATTCATAGAAGTAATTCGATATTTATTTCCTTCAAATGTCACAAATGAATTTAATTTAGGAAGATCTTTTCTCATTTCTGTATATAAATCATTTTCATAACGTAAACAGCACATCAGTTTCCCACATTGGCCACTTAATTTCTGAATGTTTAAAGCCAGCAGTTGATTTTTAGCCATATTAATAGAAATGGAATCAAAATCACATAAAAATCTTGAACAGCACGTTTCCATTCCACAATTTCCCAGTCCACCAACCATTTTTGCTTTATTTCTTGGTCCTACCTGTCTTAATTCAATTCGACAATGAAGCTGTCCCGCTAAATCTTTCAACAATTGTCTGAAATCCACACGATCATCCGATACATATGTAAAAATCACTTTTGTACAATCCAATGTATATTCACTGCTGATCAGATGCATATCTAATGATAAATTATCTACACATTTCTGACAGATTTCCATTGCCTTTTTCGCTTTTTCTACATTTTCTTCTTTCTGAATTAAATCGTATTTTGTGGCCAGACGAACCACAGGTTTACATTCTCCTTTTACTTTTGTTTCATCAAAATCAATATAAGGAGCACAAACTTTCCCCAGTTCTTTACCTCGAACGGTTTCTACAACGACATAATCTCCTATTTTATAAGTCGTACTGGCTCCAAATGTATAAGCTTTCTTTGATTCTTCAAACTGTACATAAATAATATATTTAAATTCCTGACTCATTGACTCACAACCTTCCTGATTCGATTATAGATCTGATCCATCAACATGGCAGTATCCACTGGTATTTTTAAAACATCCAGTGATTCCACCAGAATCTTTTGGATTTTTGTATAGGTGGATACATCTAAATTTT
Organism: Floccifex porci; assembly: GCF_009696175.1. Classification (GTDB taxonomy): domain Bacteria; phylum Bacillota_I; class Bacilli_A; order Erysipelotrichales; family Erysipelotrichaceae; genus Floccifex; species Floccifex porci. The sequence continues at coordinate 202,620 of NZ_VUMM01000002.1, read as the reverse complement.
TCTGTCTGATTAAGTATAACATCCATTGAATCCATAAACGGATCCACTGTTTTTCCATATATTTTGATTTTGGGACCATTCGATCCATCTGCATGATACCAATTTCTTCAAATGAATCCCAGTGAGAACTATAAGCTTCTGCAAATTCTCTTACTTTATCAAACTCTTCTTTTTCTTTTAATTCTAATACTTCTGCATAAGAATATCCATTCATTGCCAGCATTTGTGCACATTCTTCATCCACAATCTGTTTCAGCTGTTCTTTTACTTCCAATACAGAATCTGGACGAAAAGTAACAATCTGACAACGAGATTGAATGGTTGGTAAAATGTTGTTTTTATCATTGGCAATCAATATCGCATAGATGTCCTTTGAGGGTTCTTCTAAAAATTTTAACAGACTGTTTGAAGCATCTTTTGTAGCCTGATCAAATCCATCTAAAATATAAATTCTTTTATTTCCGACTTCCTGTGATGTTGTAGAAAAGAAATCCTGCAGATCCACAATGTCTTTCTTTTTAATACGTTCAATATTTCCATGAATGTATTTATAATCATAAGATTCTTCTTTTTGAATTCTTAAACAGCTATCACATTCCTGACAGGCAAAGCCATCTTCATCTACATGAGAACAGATTAAACTTTGCGCAAATAAAATTGCTGTATCCTGTTTGATTTTTCCTTTAGCTCCCGTAAATAAATAGGCATGTGCCAGGCGATTGTGTTTTAACGCATTGGATAAGACCCGATACACAATGGGCTGATTCTTTTTAAATTGTTCTTTATTCATATTTTAAGATCACTTTCATTACTTCATCCAATGCATTCAAAAAGACAGTATCTATATCATATTCCGCATCGATTACACAGATTCGATCTTTATATTCTGAAATCAACTGATCATATCCTTCTCTTACCTTTTTATGAAAACTTTCTTTTTCAAGATCCAGACGATTTTTATCTCCTCTTAGATTCATTCTCTTTTGACCTGTTTCCATACTCACCGATAAAAAAATGGTTTTTTCTGGCATATAATCTTCAATCGCAAATCGATTGATGGAAAACACTTCCTCCATACCAATTTCTCTTGCGTATCCTTGATAAGCCAAAGAAGAATCGATAAATCGATCGCATAATACAATTTTATTTTCTTTTAAAGCTGGAATCACTTTTTCCACCAGATGCTGTCTTCGACTGGCCGCATACAATAAAGCTTCTGTTTTAAAATCCATTCCTTTATTTTCTGTATCCAGTAAAATATCTCGGATCTGTTCGGCAATTTTACTGCCCCCAGGTTCACGCGTATAAAGAACCGGATATCCTCTTTTTTCCAGCTCTTCTTTTATTTTAAGACAAACGGTCGTTTTTCCCGCTCCATCGTTTCCTTCAAATGTTATAAAAACTCCCTGTTTCATTTTTATCACCAAAAAGATTATAACAGAAAAATTCAATATTATAATGATTTTTGTGCTACAATACCAAAAGGTGATAAATATGAATATAGAAATGATTGAAACATTAAAAAAACTGGAAAATGTTCAGGTAGTTGCGGTTTCAAAGACTCGTACCAAAGAAGAAATTGATGAAGTGGCAAAACTGGGTCTGACTACTTTTGGGGAGAACAAAGTACAGGAATTTGTAGAGAAATACGATCCAAAATATAAATGGCATATTATCGGTCATCTGCAGACCAATAAAGTAAAATATATTGTTGGAAAAGTGGATGTGATTGAAAGTCTGGATTCTGTAAAACTTGCCAAAGAAATTGAAAAACAGGCCAGTAAACATAACGTCATACAGGAATGTTATGTACAGATCAAAATATCCAACGACGAAAACAAAACTGGACTTCCTATTGAAGATGCCATTCTATTCTTAAAAGAATGTGAAGCTTTTCCTCATATTAAAATTACTGGATTGATGTGTGTGGCTTCCAATACAGAAGAAGAAAGCATTGTCATAAATGAATTTGATCAGATGAACGAATTATTCAAACTGGTAAAAAAGATGTATCCAGATATGCACTATCTTTCTATGGGAATGAGCGATGATTATTTGCTGGCATTAAAACATGGTTCCAATACCATTCGTATTGGAAGTTCTATTTTCGGGAAAAGAAATTATCAGATATGATGGGCTTTTTATCCTGTATCGTTTTAGCTGTACCTTTTGCGATCATTGGTATATTATTTGCGATTTTTAAAGAAGTTCATTTTGATAATCAGAAAGCATTTGAAAAATATTTATTAAAATAATCTATTAATTGGCGTGATTAAAAAATCACGCCATTTTAATATCGATCATGAAATTTAGCACCATAGCTGCTGTCTTTATAATTTCGTATATAAAAATAAAGAACAACAGTCGCAAATGTAATACCACATATTATATAAAATACTGTTTCATTTAAATGAAAATACAAATATCCAATAAAACAAGCAATTACAATAAGGAAACCAAATAAAATGATCAAAATATCTGACTTTTTCATAAATTGCCTCCTTCAATATCATTATAAAATAAATATTAAAAGTTAAAAAAATAATTTCGTATCGTTATAAAATTATCGTAAAATCTGCAGTCTTACTGCAAAAAATACGAAAGTTGGTGATAATATGATTCCCAGAATCATAAGTAATCATTGAAGGAATAAAACGTTTTCCTATGTAACACTGGACGATTCTCTGGATCTGGCTCTTGCGAAAAATGATCCAAAAAGTTTTCTGGAAATTCATTCTTATCCCCTTATTATTGACGAAGCACAAAGAGTGCCTGAATTGTTTCCTGAAATTGAGGCCATTGTGAATCGGTCAAGACTGGAAAGAGGAAATAAAGAAAGTAATGGAATGTATATTCTTTCTGTATCTTGTCAAAATAAACTGGTTAATGATGCCAAAGAATCTTTATCTGGAAGAGTTTGTATTTTAGATATGAATAATTTATCTTTGAATGAAATTTTAAAAATGGATAACCTTCCTTTTTATGTTGATTTAATCACAAACTCAAATCGAGCGAATCGATATACTATAAACAAACACAGGCATTTCAATACATAATTCGAGGTTTTTTTCCTGTTTTATACGATGATTTAGATTTGAGAACACAGTCTTTTTATTCTTCCATATAAAAAGGCACAATGTGCCTTTTTACAGTTTATAAGCTAAATCATACGCTGACCAGATAACAGTTTTTAGATTTCCTACCTGATTACAGTCTCCTAATAAATATACCTTTTTATTTTCCATTGAGATATATGCAGGTTCTGGTAATTTATTTTTGAATCTGTTTTTCATACGTTTTGTGTATCGATCGTATTTTCGCTTCTGATCTTTTGTGATATTTAATGGATCTGAAATATATCCACAAGACGTAATAATGGAATCACATAAAATAATTTTATCAGAATCTGGTGTAGAAATTGTTGCTCGTTTTCCATCCCAGGATACAAAAGAAGATTGAACATAAACTGGAACATGATAATAGTCTAATAAGTCTTTTAAACAGGTAGAATTCGCCATACATAAATTTTTAACTTTTAATATATCATCCTGAAGTTCAAGAATAACAGGTTTCTTTCCTTTTAAAGCTAAGTCGTATGCGATTTCACATCCCGTTAATCCTCCACCAATCACTAAAACATGATTTCCAACTTCTGTTCCTTTTAAATAATCAATGGCTTCTATTGAATTTTCAATATGAAGATTTCTTGGTTTAGCACCTGTACAGATAATGACTTTTTCTTCTTTTAAATTTGTGATCTGTTCTATTTCTGTTTCCAGATGAACTTCAATATTTAGCTCTTTGATTTGTCTGATGTACCACTTTAACAACTGTTTATCTTTTTCTTTAAAAGAAGGTGCACTGGCTGCAATGAATACACCACCCAATTGACTGTTTTTTTCATAAATTACTGGATTGTGTCCTCGCTTCTTTAAAAGAATGGCCGCACACATACCACCAATTCCCCCACCTACAATAGCAATATCTTCTGGTTGTTCTGTTTTCTTTAACTGGTATTTCTTTTCCGCAAATGTCACTGGATTTAAAGCACAATGACCTTGGGTAGATGCCGATTCCCCATCTAAAGCCACTCCTTTTTTTGGATTCAAAGCCACAGGTAAACAAACATTATGACAGGAAATACAAGGAAGAATGTCTTCTTCTCGGTTTTCTAAAATTTTTGTGACCGTTTCCGGATCGGTTAAAAATTGTCTTCCAATTCCAATACCATCCAGTTTTCCTTCCGATATCGCAAAATCTGCTGCATCTGGCTGCATTCTTCCTGCACAGACTACAGGAATATTAACATAAGGTTTAATTTCCATTGCTTCATTTAAATTACAGTTTAATGGCATATAAACCGGAGGATGAGACCAGTACCATGCATCATACGTTCCATTATCCGCATTCAGCATATCGTATCCTGCCTGTTCTAAATATTGAGCCGCTTTGATTCCCTCTTCTAAATCTCGTCCCACTTCTATATAAGAATGATCTTGAGGAACCGCTCCTTTCTGGAATCCTTTAGTTTTGGAACAGACAGAAAAACGAATTGAAACAGGATAATCTTTTCCACATTTTTCTTTAATAGCTTCCACTACTTCTTTTGCGAACCGATAGCGATTTTCAAAAGAACCACCATATTCATCCAGACGATGATTGGTATAACGTGTTGTGAATTCATCCATCAGATACCCTTCATGTACCGCATGAACTTCTACACCATCCACTCCTGCATCTTTACAATATTTGGCAACAATCGCATACCCCTGTACAAATTCCTGAATTTCTTCTTTAGTTAATTCACGATGTTTTAAAGTATCAATCCATCGATTGGAATTTTCACTTGCCGAAATCAATAATTTATCCATATTTAATATGGGTTTACAGATTTCTTTTACAATTCTATTCCCATTAATTTTCTGAAACATATCATTGGCCGTTAAAGCTCTTCCCCATCCAGCTCCGATCTGAAAAAATACTTTTGCGCCATAAGAATGTATTTCATCCATTAAAGGTTTCACATCTTTAAATACTTCTGGATGATCTGGAAGCCATTTAGCCTGTAATAAGCTTCGTAATGGAATCATACCTGGAATAATCAATCCTATATTATTTTTTGCTCTTTCAATATAATAATCATGAACTTCATTTCCTCTAAATTTTGTCTCCTGCAGCCAATCTATGATATTGGTTCCTTCCATAGGCTCTAAAACAAAACGATTTTTAATTTCACAATTTCCAATTGAAAAAGGTGTAAATAAAGATTCATATTGAGACATATAACCATCTCCTTTCTTTATACTTATTTTATTACATAAAAATAAAAAAGTCTTTTCAGACTTTTACACAACGTACTACCACTCTGGAATAACCTGCCCATGTACAAGTAAACAAAGAAAGGTCCCAATCTTCATTTTCCAGTTCAATCCCCTGATTGGGCATTAATATTTCAATACCGACTACCTGATATTCAAAGACTCTATCTTTCATATCAATAAAAACAATGTTATCTCCTTCTTTTAACTGTTTTAAATTTCCAAAATGATAATAACTATTATGAGCTCCTATTATAAAATTACTTTTATAACACGTTCCAGTATACCGACAAGGAGCAATGTTTAAATTGGAATCAGTACATTGTGATAATACTGGTAATTCCAGATTTAAAACAGGAATCTGAAGTATTCCTACATATTCTTTTCCATCTATTTCTTTTTTAGGCAGATCCATATCAGGATTTAAAATATAATCTTCAATTTCTCCATGTACCAATGGTTCATATTCTAAAGAAGGAATGATTTCATTTACAGCCAGATTCGATTGAATATGTGCATTCCATGTCTGATATATATTATAAATACTTAAAAGAAGGGCTATTACGATACATAATAACCCCATACGGATCCATATTTTACCTTTCATTTTGTCTTCTCCGTATCAATCCAATTAAAATAAAGAATAAACCAAGCGTAATTAAAATCAGTACTGGCCACCATAACTGTCCTGTAAAAGGAATATTCTTATTGGGTATAGATGGAGTTACTGTTTTATACGTATTGGTAATTAAATACGTAATTCCTTCTTTGGACACCTGAACAGTATAAGAATCTAATTTCTGTTCCACCAAAGTATAATTAGATTTTGTCGAACAGTTTTCCCATATATGCTGCCAGTTATTTTCTTCACTTAAAGTAATTGAATCATAAATCTGACCATCTTTATACAACTGTACCATTATAGAAGAAGGACGTTTATTTTCATATCCAGAATCCTTCCATACTTTTTGAACTTTAATAGACGTCCTAGTATCTTCGATTTCTTCTCCCTTAACATTCGCACTCACATCATAAATCCATTCATTGTTTATTTCATCTAAAGAAGGAAGTAAAATCAGACTGGGACTGGACTGATAAATCATTCCATTTGAAGAAGTTTTTTCAGAAAGAATCAAATATAAACCCTGGTCTAAAGAAGGAAAATATACATCTCCCTTTTCATCTGTTTTTTTAGAAGCAGAAGGAACCATTTCATTTTGATCCACATAACCAGCTAAAGTCAAAGCTAAATCATTCCATGCTTCATCATTTTTCCCAGTAATATTGACATTAAAATCAGAAAAAGGTGAATTTACACTTAATTCTCCATATTCATTAATGGAAGCAACATAATATAAATAAAAAGGTACATTTTCATGCGAACAAGATAAAGTTAAAGAAACATCCTGTTCTTTATTTATTTTTCCAGCTGCCTGTATAGATAAAGGAATGCATAAGCAGCAAAGAAATATACTGATCATAATTTTTAAAAGTTTCTTCATACTCAATCTCTCTTTCCAGGAATCAATAAAATAAGAATTAAAATTAAAAATAATGGAATCGATAAAATCGGAGCTACGATCATTGGATCCACCTGTGTCGCATCCGCTGTAATACGTGCATATAAAGAATCCTTCAAATTCTCAATTCGATGTCCTCGAACCAGTAATCGATGTGTATTTACTCCATAAGGAGTACATGTTACCAATGTACATAGATCTTTTCCCTCTTCAATCTGAAGAGAATTCACTTCCTGTGGTTCTACAATTAAAATCTGATCCACCTCGTACGTTAATACTTCATCCAGTACACGTAAAACAAAAGTATCCCCTTCTTCCAACTGATCCAGTTTAGAAAACAATTTGGCACTGGGCAATCCTCTATGCCCAGACAATACACAATGCGTACTTTCTCCACCCACCGGTAAAGAAGAACCCGGAATATGTCCAATCGCAATCTGAAGAACGGCATCTTCTGTTCCATGATAGATTGGTAAAGTACAACGGATTTTAGAAATTTCAATATATCCCATAATTCCCGTACCCGTTACATCCAATAAAGATTCATATTCTTTTTCTTCTTCCTCACTTAAATGAAAACGATTGGTTTTATGAACCAAAGATTCATTGTATAAAACAGCGGATTCTTTTAATTCCAGTGTTTTACTCTCATCTAACTTTTGAACCTGTGAAGAATACGAAGCAATTGCCTGTGTCTGATGAAACGAGTTATAGTAATCACTAAACGATGGATACAATAGTAAGGACAACCCTACAAGAAGAATCAAAAACAGTAACCCTGTAGTCCACCCTGATTTCTTTTTCATGTAACCTTCTCCTTACCACTGAATCCAGGAAAGGATAAATCCTTTCCTGTTTTCAAAACATTAATTCATTCTCTTACGAGTAATTAATAATACAACCGCAACCAATACTAAACCAGCACCAGCTAAATAGAATAAAGTCGTACCCATACCACCTGTTTCAGGTAATGTAGCACCCGATTTATTTTCTATTTTTTGAGTCTGTTTATATTGACCATTATTTGTAGAAATAGCTGAACTAGAAGTTATTTGTCCATCATTACCATAAGTAGCTGTGATAGTGACTTCTACATCACCTTTTAATAAGTTATATCCAGCAGGAGCTACTGTTTCATGAAGGTAATACGTACCTGTATCCAGTCCCTGGAATGTAGCAGCACCATTAGTATCTGTTGTGACTTCAGTTGCTTCTTCACTACTATTTTTCCATTCTACTTTATCATCTGTTTCATTATAGGAATAATATAAGTTTTCAGAACCTACCGTTTTATACAATACAAATTTAGCTCCAGCTAATCGAGTTCCAGTTGTTTCATCCCCTGTATATTTATCGATTACAATATCAAAATCATATACATAAACAACTTTATCTGGTGTCTTTCCTTTAGATGTATTGTCATTTGGATTGTTTGAATATTCCAAGTTTACTGTGTTTGTTTCAACTTTTGTTGATAGCGCATTTTCATTAATGGTTGCCGAATATGTAATAACGATATCTTTTCCTGCATTAGCTTTCTGATTAATGAAATTGTTAAATTTGATTGTAAAGGATTGTCCATTCTGTGTAACGGTAAAATCATTATAAGTTGTTCCACCAATTGTTACAGAAACATCAATTTTTCCATCAGAGTTTGCATCAACCGCTGTTAACCCAGTAGACATTGTATCTTTTACAATATATTCATAAGTATCATAACCATCCATTGCAGGAACTTTAGATGTTAATTTAAAACTAACAACACTACCTACATCTTGTGCAGTACCATTTCCATCCGTGTTATCATCAGCGGGATTTTCATTTGCATCACTATCAGCATTTACAATTACCTTATCAATCGTAGGTGTTTCTGCTTTGGCAGCCACTTCAACATCTCCAACAACTTTTAAAATATATTTAGTTGCAGAATTATGAAAATTTTCAGCTAAATTAATATCTTGTACAAGATAATAACCATCACCTTCTACATTAATTTTATAAACAGAATTTTCATATACTGACGTTCCTGCTTTTGTTTCGCTTAAATATTTTCCAACTACTTTTGCGAATGCATCTAATTGTTCACCATTTAATCCAGCTACTACACCTGCTACATCTTCTGCTGAAGTACAGCTTGCATATGAACTATTTTCTGGTGTTTTTAATGCAGTTAATATAGCTGCTCCATTTACTCCTGAACCCCATTCAATATTCGTTAATTTTCCATCACTGATATCTCCAGCAAATACCTGATAAGCTGCATATGTATGCCCACTTTCAGTATTTGTGATTGTAATAGTGTATTCATTCGTATTTGCTGATGCAGGTATTACATTCATACCTAAAATTAAAGCAAATGCACAGAAAAAACCTAATAATTTTTTGAATTTCTTCATTTTTCTCTTGTCCTTTCGTTTATCAATACCCTTTCTTAATTTGTATTTATAAATAAATTGACTATTGAGAAATCATATCCTCCTTCCCGTGAATTCTTCTCTTAATAAGAAAATATCCAGCTATTGTGATTAATAATATTCCACTTCCTATATACAACCAGTCTCCAGGTCCACCGGTTTCTGGTAGTTTATATTCAGTAATCCTATTTTCAAATAAAATCTTTCCATTAGAACCTACTGATTCATTATTTTTATATATTTCCGAAATGACAGCATTCAAATTTCCGTTTTCATCTTTTGTAACCGTTACTTGTACAACATATACAGATTGATCAAAGGTAGTTCCCATTTCTTTGTTTTCCAATTGAGTTTCTGTAATTTTATAGAAGAAATCTTTTGATGAAGAATCAATTTGATTATTCAAATAATTGATTGTAAAAGATTCTGAATGTTCTTGAGAAGAACTTTCAAGTATTATTATATTTGTAGAAGCATTTAAACCACCTTCTACTGAAGTATTCCCGGTTTGATCCGTTACTTGTACTAAATCAAACTGATATGTATGTTCCTTTCCATCTGGATTGGACAATATTTTGTAAATTGGAATATTCACAGAGGACGATTTTTCCTTGTTGCAAACTTCAACAACAATAGCCTTATTCGTTTTAATTATTCCCGTTGGTAAATCATCACAAGGACTTTCATTTACTTTATAAGTAACTTCATATCCCTCAGCATCAATTTCTTCTATTTTATAAGTACTTCCAGCAAGCATTTTATCTATTACAGCCGTTTCATTTGGTTTTAACGTAATAATTCCTGCTTCCGTAACCGTTCTTGTTTCACTACCTACTCTATAGTTTGTATTCACTGGTAATAAAACTCCATCAAGTGTAATTCGGAATTTAAAATCTTTATTCGTATTTGAATCTGCTGATTCTAATTTTTTTGTAATAGATAATTTACCCAATTTACTTGTTTCAATTTTATTATTGAAATGGAAATATGTACTTCCATCAGACATATCTTTTACAGGACTATTTACACCTTTAAAAGTATCAGAACCTATCGTTACTTCATAATTAGTGGTTTGAGAAGATCCATCCACAGATATTGTTCCATACTGACTAAATTCATGTGTATTTAGTAATTCACGAACAAAATATCTTCCAGAATTTTCAGGAATATCATTGAATATAGCTGTTTGCCCTGCCTTTAATGTAAAGATTCCATTTTCATCTGTTTTCCCACTTCCAATAATATTTCCTTGTGAATCTTTAATATCATATAAAGTATTTGGACCAATAAACAATCCTTCTTCGTTTTCTTTTAATACCTGAAATTTAAAATTTGGATTTCCCAAGATATTTTGTGCACTTTCATCATCTACACTTAATTCTTTGGATACACTGATTGAATTTTTCTTTAATAATGGAAAGTTAAAATTCATTCGGCATACACCTGAACCAGCTCCACGCTCCATATAGTAGAAATTAAATGAATGTGTTGAATAATCGTTTAATGTTCCTTTTGAATTCGTTTCTAATCCTAAATCATTAAAACTTACAGTTTTATATGGAATTGTACCTACATCACCGGTATCTTTACTCAATTCATAATATTTGACTGTTCCATTAGTGAAATCAATTTCTCCACCTACGTGTCTATGAATTCCAGATAAATCCAATACTAGTTTTCCATCAATATATACCCATACATCATCATCACCAGTAAAATAGAATACCATTGGTTGTTGACCATTTTTTCCTGTAAGACCATTTTTAGGTTGCATGAAATTCATTTTCATTTCCATACCAAAATAGAAATCGGTAGGTTCATCAAAATCGATACAATAGATTTGATTTAACAAATTATTTAATGTGGCATCATCTGGTGTTGGAATATTGCTGATTTCAAAATATTTTTTTAATGCCTTTATTCCTGTCCAATTCTCACCATAATTTAAATCCATCATTTTGATAAATTTTTCCAACTGATCTGCCATTCTGGTATAACGATTTACTGTTTCTTCAGGAGTTGTATAATCGGTTGTTCCTCCTAAATTTTGATTTCCCTTCTCTCTTGCAGAATTCATAAGTTGAATAAAATAAGTACGATCTATTTGACTACTTTGTGCACTTTCATGAACAATGTCATTGAATGGTAAGAAATTACCAAAAGGATACATCATGAAATTTGATGATATCATTTGATCATACAACGTAAATGTATTTGTACTCGCATTAAATTGTGCATGGTTTTCACGACTGTTAAATGTATAAGCTCCTGTCGTCTCATTGTATTGGAATAAACCATTAATGTTATCTGTATTCACCTTATTTACTGCATTGTTATTGCTAAATAAATAGGAAAGACTCGTTCCATCACTCAAAGCAGGATATCCATTTATAAGATTATTATTCATTGTACCTTCTAGAGGTTTATTTGCTCCTCCATTTATTTTATTAATATTTCCCGCACTATTATCTTGTGTTACAACTGGAATTCCTGCATTTAAATCTTCTGTAATACTATCTCCAAAATTAAAATTTCCAGAAGTGAATGCTGTATTAGAACCAATTTTTTCCAATTTAGGATAAATATACGCACCTTGATTTTGTTGAAAACCAGGTAAATTTTTATTATTTAAATAATATGAATTTATATTATCATTGTAATCATATAAATTCACTTCAATTAAATCTTTTGTATCTGCACTTTGAACAACGGATAATTTATTAGAATTGTCTTTTGGTGGCTTAGATCCAATATTTTCTTTTGCTGTAAAAGTTACCTTTCCCAATCCACTTACATTATATCTGGATTGAGTATAATCAAAATCTACTGTTGCTATATCTCCTGTTTCAATTGATCCATTATATCCAGTAGGTATAATTATTAAAAATCCTTTTGGCGGAATAACTTTAACTCTTTTATTACTTTCAGAATTTATATCAATTTCTGAAACACTTAATTCACTATTCATATTTGAAACCAAAATAGATGTTGCTTTAGGAAACTGAAACATATTGTCAACAATACTAGAAGCTGTTTTATTTTCAGCAGAGTTATTATAAATTAAAAGGTTTTTATCAATACCTCCCGAAGCAGATCCGAAACAGTTCACTTGTTGGATTGTTATTTCATTAGTTATCGATAAAAGTTGAACATTGTATATCCAATCTAATGCTAATAATTTTTCTGCGTTTGTGACTTCTAATTGTAATTTCTCACCTATATCTATATATAACAGATAAGCTTCCATCACCTGATGATATATTTTTTCAAAATATTCATTGTATTGATCTTCATCTTCTTCCAATTCTGTTAACTTTCCTTCTATTTCTTCTGTTAAAGGTAATTCATCAATTAAAGTAATTGTTTCATTTACTCTTTGCCAATCTTCATCTGTTAATTGATATTCCTCACACTCACTACTATGTACATGCTCTTCTTTACCACAAATCAATTCATTGTCTTCATTGTAACAAGATGTATCATGTGTATGTTCTTCTTTACCACAGACATATTCTATTTCTTCTTCTTTTTCATAACACTCTTCTGTATGTATATGTTCTGGTTTATCACAAATTAATTGTTCATCTTCTATAATTTCTTCTGTTTGTGTAAAACAGGAATCATCATGAATATGTTTCTTTAATTCTGGTAAACCACAAATTAAATTTCCTTCTGGATCATAACAGTTATTGTCATGTGTATGTTCTATAAATTCCTGTTTATCACAAATTAAATTATTTTCTGAATCATAACAATTACCATCATGTGTATGTTCTTTTATTTCAGGTAATGTACAGATCAACTGATTGTTTTCATCATAACAGTCTTCATTATGTTCATGAATCATATAGTCTGCATATCCACAAATTATATTATTGTTTTCATCATAACAATTTGGTGAATGTACATGTATATGTAAAGATTCTTCTGTACAATCTAATGTTTTATGAGTAATTGTATTTTCAATTGTCTGGTAACATTCTTCTGTATGTGTATGTTCTTCTAATCCACAAATGGTATTTTCAAATGTAATGGCAGGACGAATTAAAGTAAGTACTGTTGTAAAAGCTACAATACCGGCCAATACAAATTTAAGTTGTTTGATATGCTTCATATTCATCCTCCTTTTCTTTATTCAAAATAATCCAAATCATTTAATGGCCAGATTCGAAAAAAGATTCGACCAATGATTTGTTCTTTTGATATACATCCTACACTGCTGTTTCTGGAATCTACGGATGTTTCTCTATGATCTCCCATACAAAAATATCGATCTTCAGGTACCTGATATGGTAATTTAATATCACAGTCTCCAAATGCTTTTTCTTTTACATATGGCTCATTCAATCTCTTTCCATCAATGTATACGTTCCCATCTTCATCAATATCCACCCATTGACCAGGTGTCGCTATACATCGTTTTACCAGTATTTTATTTCCATAATAAAACGCAATTAAATCTCCCTGTTCAAAAGAAGATCCTTTCACTGAAACAACCACTTCTCCTTCATTTAATGTAGGTGTCATACTGGATCCATAAATCTGTAATACCGGTAACCAGGTTGTTGCCACTAATACCGCAATTGCAGCTACTACAACCAGCATAAAAATCGTTGATTTTAAAACCGAACGATATTTTGTTTTATAATTCACTCGATCCAGTTCTTTTTTTAAAAGTTCTATATCGGGTACTTCTAATTTTTTCATATTTTATTTTTCCTTGATTGGTAATATTTTCTGAAGTTCATTGTATTCTCTATAAAAGTTTTCCAGTTTCGTAGACACTTCGCTCCAATACTTTTCCGCCTCTACTTTTGCTTTGGCTTTCATCATGTCACATTCAATCTGTGCATCTTTCAACATTTTCTGTGTCTGTTCTTCACATTCTTTCATTTTCTGATCACAAATAACTTCCTGCCGTTTACTTAAATTTTTAATATTATCTATATATTGTTCACAAGCTTTCTGTGCTGCCTCAAAAACACCATTTACCTGTAAAGCTGCCTCTGCAATGGATCCTGCATTATCAATTGATATTTCTCTTTCCAATAATTTTGATTTTGTATTTGCTAGTTTTTTATTTGTTGATTCCAATTCTTCTGATTGCATGATCAACATTTCCAGCAATTCCTTACGAGACAGTCTTCTCAATTCCTGTTCCGTCATACTCTCCTCCATAAATTATGTATCGATTTTATTATAGTCTTTTATTTTTTACTATGTCTATATCTTTTGAATAGTTTTTACACGTTTATTGTTATTTAATACAAATTTTTTACAAAAAATACCTTTCTATATGAAAGGTATCTAAATTATTATTTAAAAATTAAAATCAGTAAAACAATTACAGCTAATAGACCAATTACTATTCTTCCCTTGGAATATTCCACCCAGGATTTATGTGCTTCATTTAGATGTTCATTATCTTTATTCAGCTTTTCAATCATCTTTCTTTGTTTGTCATTCATAATCATAGTCTCCTTTATAAATATTTATATCTTTATTATAATTATAATATCTATTAATATATTTATCAATATTATTGTTATAAAGAAATAAAAACATTTATAGTTATTCCACTATAACTGGTAATTCTGAAAAAGGTGGTTCACTTATACTTGATATGGATACTTCCATATCATTCATATGTAATGTATAAGTTCCATCTTTATGATGAACTATGTATCCATTTTCAATATCAGATATTTCAACATAAGGTCCATCTTCCTCAGGTGCTTCATAAGACGCTTCAAAAATTATACAATTTGATAGAAAAGGAAGAAGAACAATACTTAGAATAAGTACAATATTTGATTTTTTATTGAATTTTGAATTGATTAAATAATGTATTCTATATTTTAATGTTTCTTTATTTTCTAATATTAAAGTATTTCCTTTATTTTCAAATTTTAATTCCTCATTTTCCTTTATTAGTTTTTCAATCTGAATCAATGCCAAAGAATACTGATATAATTCTTTTCCATTTTTCTCCTTTACTGCTTTCGTATCCGCTCGTACTTCTAATAATAATTTCATTTGTTTCTTTAATAAATAAACCGGAAGAAACCACCAGTATATTTTTGTGATAAGCTGAACAAAAACATTCATATAAAAATCTTTTGAATTTATATGTGACATTTCATGTCTTATAATGTCCTCTATTTGATCCATTTCTATTATGTTTTCTGGTAAAAAAATAATTTTTTTTGAACCAATTACCATAGGAGATCCAGTATAATCCATGATCCATACTTTATAATCTTCATTCTTTTTAACATCAAAAAAATCAGAAACATTTTTATGGATGCACAATAATTCAAGCTGTTGAATCCGTTTATTTTCTTTATAAATATCATATATATATTTACCAATTAACAAGATTGCGACAGTAATCCATACAAATATAAAAATCTTATAAAATGGAATAGAAAAATATTCATGTAAAAAGAAATCATTAATCGGATTCATTAACTGATGCAATTCAATTGTGATGGTAAAAGATGGATACTCAAAAGGTAATAACAGACGTATAAAAATCACTGCCATCAGAATGATTAAAAAATCCACTCTAAAAAAGTAGAATTTCTGTTTATGAATGAAAATATATTCTGAAAACAAAATTAATAAAGTACTGACAACCAGAGTGATAAAAATGGACGAAAAAGATAAGATCATTTTTCCTCCAGCTCCTTCTTACGTTTCTGAACAAGTTTTTCTAATTCTTCCAATGTTTCTTTACTTTCCATTTTTTCGACTAAGAAAAAGGCTGTATCTTTATAATTCTTTGTTTCTTTTCCTATTATATATTCAATATATTCAGGTAAAGATACATTAGGTGCAAAAAAACGGGATAATTTCTTACCTGAATAATCAATGCATTCCACTTTAATAAATCCTGTATCCATCAGTCTTTGAATCAGCTGCTGAATGGAATAAATGCTTAATTCACTGTATCTTTTTTGAATTTGTGAGGCAGATAATGGATGTTCTTTCCATAAAATGTTCATAACTTCAGATTCTTTTTTTGTTAATGGTTTCATAGACTCTCATTTTTAATATTATTATTTATGATTCATATATATATTTTCTATATATAAGATTAACACTGTTTTTTTGAAAATACTATAAAAAGTCAGTAATCTATGATGACTCCAAACATCTTACTGACATGAGTTTACATTTTTTTCCAGTATATGTGGATCAAGAAGGAAATCATAAATATTCACAGTCAAGATACCATATTCATCGTAATGTGGTATAACGATGTCTTTGGTAACAACGATTTTCTTAAAAGAATCATCAATCTTTCTAAATGATCTAATTTCCTGAGTACGCTTTGCTTCATCTGGCAGTAAGTATACAGACTGAATATAGTATCTGGATGAACCAAGATTACACACAAAATCAACTTCAAGTTTTTTAAGATATTTTTACCTTCCTGATTTCTTTCTGTAATTGGTATTACACCTGCATCCACGCTATATCCAAGCATACCATGTTCGTTATAAACTACATTCTCCATGGAATGGGTCTGTTTTAACTGACGAAAATTAATTCTGGCATTGCGTAGTCCAAGATTGGAAAAGTAATATTTCTTTGGAGTTTCAATATACGCTTTTCCTTTTTATCAATTTATCCAAATAAAAATCTCTTTGAATCTCCATATTAGAACCTCCCTGAAATAGATTTTTGTGATTTGTTACATTTTTCTATTCTAAAATTTTATATAATAAAAAGTCTAATCATTAATTTCTTAACAATTAGACATTTTCATTATTCTTCTACTTTTTCAGGTAAATACAATCGTACTTCTTCTATACGATTTTTTTCAAGATTAGTGACTTTAATTTTAATTCCATCTTCTAAAGTAACGGTATCGTATTTTTTAGGAAAACATCCTAAAGCATCAATCACTAAACCACCTATAGAATCAAAATCTTCATTATCCAGATCCAATCCTAAAACATCATTTAAATCATGTAAATTGATATATCCTTTTACATCATATGTTGTATCATTGATTTTCTTAATGTTTTCCTGTTCTTCTTCATCATATTCATCATGAACATCTCCAACAATTTCTTCAATGATATCTTCCAATGTAATAATTCCTGCCAGCTCTCCATATTCATCCACTACAATGGCTAAATTGAAAGTAGATTCTTTCATTTCCACTAATAATTCAGATATTTTCTTTGTTTCATAGGTAAAATATGGTTTTCTTAATACTTTATTGATATCAAAATCATCAATATCTTCATATAAAAGTAAATCTTTCATATTAACCAGTCCCACAATATTATCAATGGATTCTTTATAGATAGGAATACGGGTAAAGTGTTCTTCTCTAAAGATTTCAATTAAATCTTTATAGGAACTTTCAATATCTGCCATAACCACATGAACTCGAGGAACCATTACATCTCTGGCTTTTGAATCGGTAAAATCAAATACATTATTGATCAGATTCTTTTCATCTTCTTCAATGACACCTTCTTCATGAGATACATCCATCATCGTTCTTAATTCATTTTCTGTCATAGATGGATTGTTCTGATCTTTATTGACTCCTAATATTTTTAATACGATATTGCTGAATCCATTAATAAAGAAAATAAATGGCGTTAAAATTTTCATCAGAAATAAAATAACCGGTGCATAGGCCAAAGCTATTTTTTCCGCATTTTGGGTAGCCAGAGTTTTTGGTGTAATCTCTCCAAAAATCAGTATGAACAAAGTAATCAGAAAGGTCGCAAGTCCAACAGCTGCTCCACCAAAAGCATAGGCAATAGTGGCTGCAATAGAAGCTGCATATGTATTGACTAAGTTATTTCCAATTAAAATAGCACTCAGCATTTTAGCTTCATTTTCATAAATCTTCATTAATGTTTTGGCTTTTTTATTTCCTTCTTCTTCTAAAGTTCGAATCTTAATTCGATTCACCGATACCAGAGCGGTTTCAGCAGAGGAAAAGAAAGAAGATAAAAATAATAATATAATCAATGTAATAATCTGTATTTCTAATTCCGGTTCCATTTCTACTCCTTATTTTTTGATGGAATCAACAATTGAATCTGATTTTCTACAATTTCAATGGTTGGATTTTTTAATAAACGAATTTCTCCATCTAAATTCGTATAAATTTCCTGATTGTTTGTATGTAAAGAGACAACATTTCCTTTTGTGACATAAGCTAGATCTGGATAATTTAAATGATCTCCTTTTTCGTATACTTTTGCCAGTTTTAATATTTCTGTTCTTTTTACATCTCTAATTAAACAGATATCTAATTTACTATCATTAATTAAAGCTTGTGGACAAGGTTTATATCCTCCTCCATAATATCTTCCATTTGTGATTACCACAAAAGAAAATATTTTTTCTTCCAGTTTATGATCGTCTATCTGAATATCAAAAGAAGAAGAGATAGGTTTTCTTAAACTGGAAAGCATTCCTAAATAATAAGGTAAAATTCCTCTTACTGGTAATTTTTTTCGATATTCATTTACATGCATTGCCACATGTACATCAAATCCAAAAGAAATCGTATTTATGGCATATTCTCCATTTACTTTTAATAAATCACAACGAACGATTTCTCCTTTTTTTAATAAATCAAAATTCAAAAAATCTTCACGACTTAAATGATCAAAATATTTCACAAAATCATTTCCGGTTCCAATTGGAACAATGGATAATGTGATATGTTTACATCCTGCAATTCCATTCACAATTTCATGTAAAGTTCCATCTCCTCCACAGGCAAACATATGAATGGGTTCTTCCTCTTTAAAAGCATATTTTCTGGCAATATGACAGGCATGATTCATAGATTGTGTTTTTTCAATGATCACTTTTTCATTTGGAAAATGCGATTTGATCTGATTCATTAATGTATACAATCCTTCTTTTCTGGAATTTGGATTGACTATAAATACGTATTTCATATTTCTCCCTTCAGCCATTGTTTCACATCTTTTAGAATCTGTTCTTTCTGATCAATGGAATACCAGTGAACCGGCATCTGATTCTTAAACCATGTATATTGTCGTTTAGCATATTGACGTGAATGCGTTTTGATTCTTTCTTTTGTTTCTTCTAAAGTGATCTGATCTAAAAAATAATCTTTAAATTCTTTATATCCAATCCCCTGAAAACTCGTATATTCCCATGTTTTTTCATCTTTAAATAAAGAAGTCACTTCTTCTACCAGGCCTTGTTCAAACATTTTATCCACCCGATCATTGATTCTTTGATGAAGAATATTACGATCCACATCTAAACCAATATAATATATATCATACAAAGGAATATGTTTCTGCTGCTGTTCTCTTTGACTCTTGCTCATTCCACTATGAGCCATCATCAATGCACGAAGAATTCGTTTACGATTGTTTTTATGAATTTTTTCTAAAGATTTTTCATCGATTTCTTTTAATAATTCATACAGTTCTTCATTGGATTTCTGGTTTAATTCCTTTAAATAGTCTTCATCCTGTGTTTCTTCTTCAAATGTATAATCGTATAAAGCAGCTTTTAAATAAAGACCTGTTCCTCCACATAAAATCACCTGTTTATTTTTATTTTGAATTTTTTGAATGGATTTACGACAGACATCCTGAAAAATCATCACATTATATGGCTGATCGTATTCCTGAATGTCAATTAAATAATGAAAGATTCCATCCATTTCTTCTTTAGTAACTTTAGCGGTTCCTATATCCATTTTTTTATAGACCTGCATACTGTCACAGGAAATCACTTCTCCATTTAGTGCTTTGGCTAGTTCAATGGATAAAGATGTTTTTCCAATTCCTGTAGGTCCAACAATTGCGATAATTTTTTTATCCACGTTCAAACTCCTTTAATAATTCCTGATCACTGATAGTAATAACGGTTGGTCTTCCATGTGGACAATGATAAGGCTGTTCACATTTTTGAAGATCTACAATAACCTGTTTCATTTCTTCCATTGTCAAGGAACGATGAAAGCGAATGGAAGAATGACAGGCCATTGTTGATAAAACGTGTTTTCTTAATTTTTCCATATCTACATTTTCGTTCTGCATAAAGAAATCCATCAGATCCTGAAAAAATTCATCTTCATGTACGTCCTGAAACCAGATTGGAATTTCACGTATGATAACCTGATCGTTTCCAAAAGGTTCAAAATGTAGACCAAAAAATTGTACCTGTTCATTTATTTTTGAAATCATTGTCATAATACTGGTTGTGACATTGATCTGAATGGGTACCATTAATGGCTGTAATTGTGTACATGGCTTTTCCAGTGATTTTTTTATCTGTTCATAATGATATCTTTCCTGAGCTGCATGCTGATCGATAATCACCAGTCCCTGCTGGTTGGAACATAAAATGTAGGATTCATGAAATTGTGCCAGTACCTGTAAATGATAAAAAAATTCATGTCCTTTATTTTCTTTTATTTCTTCTTTTTCTTCAATGATCAATGGTACTTCCTGAACTTTTTCATAAGTGTCAAAGCCAAAAGAAGATTCATTGACTATTATTGGTTTTTCTTCTATTTCATATGAAAAAGGAATTTCTTCCTGAATCATAATTTTTTCTGGTTCTTTCTTTTTTACTTTTTCAACTGTCTGTAATGATTTTTTTAAAGTATTTTTTAAAGTGGAACGAATCAAAGATAGACATTGATTCTGTTTCGATAATCGAACTTCCCATTTATTAGGGTGTACATTGACATCTACCAGCTGTGTATCAATATCAATATTGATTACTACAATGGGAAATCGATTCACTGGTAAATAATCACTGTAGGCATCTAATATCGCATTCTGTATATATTTAGATCTGATCAGTCTTTTATTTAAAGAAATAAACATAAAATATTTGGTTGCTCGATTTATTTTTGGTTGAATCGCATATCCTTTGATATGAAAATCTTCATCACTGGATTCAAAAGGAATCGCATTTTCAGCCACTTCTTTTCCATACATCAAATATAATATTTCCTGAATGTTGCCATTTCCACTGGTCTGAAAAACCACTCTTCCGTCATGAGACAGTACAAACCGAATATCTGGAAAAGACAATGCCATTTTATTGATCAGATCCGCAATCACTGAAAATTCATAGGCTGCACTTTTTAAATGTTTGAATCGAGCTGGTGTTTTCAGAAACAGACCTTCAATTTCAATTCTGGTTCCTTTGGGACAATCATAAATTTCTTTTCGTTTTAATTGACCATATTCATATTCAATGATGCTTCCCTGATTTCCATCATTAGTTTCCAGATTCACTTTTGATACTGCAGCAATACTTGGTAAAGCTTCTCCTCGAAATCCCATTGTACCTATATTAAAGAGTTCTTCTTCACTATGCATTTTACTGGTCGCATGGCGATTAAAAGCCATCTGGGCATCTTCATGATCCATACCACAACCATCATCCGTAATCACAAGCCTTTCAATTCCACCCTGAAAGGCTTCAATTTCAATGGTTTTCGCATGAGCATCTATGCTGTTTTCTACACATTCTTTTACAATTCCAGCTGGTCTTTCAACCACTTCTCCTGCTGCAATCATATTTGTCAAATGTTCACTCAGTATATGTATCTTTGACACTTTTTTACCTCTATTCTATTTCATCGGCTAACTGTTTCAATTCATATAAACATTCCATAGCTTCTCTTGGTGACATCGAATCAATGTCCAGTTCATGAAGACGATCCATTAATTTTGATTTTTCTGGCTGAATGGGATCCATCACAAACAAACTTGGCTGATAAGAAGATGTATTGTCTATATTTTCATAATCTTTTAATAATTGAGTGGCTCTTTCCAATACCACTTTTGGTAAATGCGCTAATTTTGCGACATGAATACCATAAGATTTATCCGCTTTTCCTTCAATCATACGATAACGGAATTCAATTTCTCCTTTTTTCTCTTTTACATCTACATGTACATTTTTAACTCTTGCATGTGTATTTTCCATTTCTGTTAATTCATGATAATGCGTAGAGAATAACGTTTTTGCCTGAATCACTTCTTCTATATATTCTAACATCGCCTGAGCTAGAGCCATTCCATCATAAGTTGCTGTTCCTCTTCCAATTTCATCAAATAAAATTAAAGAGTGTTTTGTCGCATAACGAAGAGCTACATTGGCTTCCATCATTTCCACCATAAATGTAGATTTCCCAGTTAATATATCGTCACTGGCTCCAATTCGCGTAAATATACGATCAAAAATAGGCAGTTCACACGATTTACAAGGTACAAAACTTCCCATTTGTGCCATAATCACAATCAAAGCATTCTGTCTCATATAAGTAGATTTTCCACCCATATTTGGTCCCGTAATCAATTCAATTGAATTGTTTTCATCCATGATCCAATTATTGGATACAAACTTTTTCTTTTTCATTCGATCTTCTAAAATTGGATGTTTTCCTTCTATCACTTTTACAGACATTTCCGGATGAAATACAGGACAGACATATCCTTTATCAATTGCCAACTGTGTTAAAGAAACCAGTACATCAATACTTGCCAGAGCTTTAGCACAACTATGCAGATCAAATAAATCTTCTTTAATTCTAAGCAGCAGTTTTGTGAATAGTTCCTGTTCCAGTCTATTCTTTTCTTCCTGTGCATGAACAATCTGATCTTCTTTTTCTTTCAATTCAGAAGTCACAAAACGAGTGGCATTGGCCAGTGTCTGCTTTGGATAATATCCATATTCTTCTTTTATATCATTTAAATATCCATTGCGAACTTCAATATAATATCCAAATACTCGATTGTATCCTATTTTTAAAGATTTGATTCCTGTTCTTTCTTTTTCTTTATTTTCAATTTCTAAAATGGTATTTTTTCCTTTACTTGAAATATTTCTTAATTCATCCAATTGAACATTGTATCCTTCTTTAAATACTCCCCCTTCTTTTAAAGTTAAAGGAGGATTCTCCACAATAGCATTTTGGATTTCTATATATAAACTATGACAATCCGGAGTTTCTTTAAATTCTGGATACGATTCAATCTTTTGTGCCAGTTCTAATATTGGTTTTGCGTGTTCTAAAGTTGTCACCAGCTGAAGGACATCTCTTGGACTGGCATTTCCATAAGCCATACGAGAAGCCAGTCGTTCCATATCATATATATAAGCTAAATGTTCTTTTAAATTTTCTCTTAATATAAAATCATTTTTTAAAGTTAAGATAGCTCTTTGTCTTTTTTCAATTTTAGGAGCATTGATCAAAGGCATTTCAATCCATTGTTTTAAAGTACGAGATCCCATTGCACTTTGACATCGATCCATAAAAGTCCATAAACTTTCTGATTTTGTACTGGAAGAATGAGAAGTAATCAGATCCAGATGATTTTTCGTTTCATAATCCAGTACCAGTGTACTTTGTGCGTCCATTGAAGTCACTGGCATAAAATGATCAATATGCTGTTTCTGTGTTTCTTTTAAATAAGCCATTAATTGGGCCAAAGCATTTTTTACAATTTCAGGATCGTTTTCATGTAATAATTTAACATCTTCATTTTCCAGATTTTCTTTTTTCTGCAGAGATACCGTTATTGTATCCATTTCTTCCAGTGCTGCTAACCATCTTTTATCTAATGTAACAGGAACTACTATTTCACTGGTATCCATTGTCAATAACGCTTTTTCCAGTGAAATCAAAGAACGGTCCAGAATCTGATATTTTAATTCTCCTGTGCTTAATTCACAAAATAAAGCACATACATTCCAGCTTGATATTGAAATAGAAGCCATATAATTATTTGATTTGGCATCCATTACTTCATCCATATATGTTCCAGGTGTTATTACTTTGATAATTCCTCTTTCAACCAGTCCTTTTGAAGTGGCTGGATCACTTAACTGTTCACAAATGGCAACTTTATAACCTTTTTTTACCAGTCTTTGAATGTATGAATTGGCAGCATGATAAGGAATTCCACACATTGGAATTTTCTCTTCGACTCCTGCACTTTTTCCTGTTAAAACAAGATCCAGTTCCTGAGAAGCCAGTCTGGCATCATCCATAAACATCTCATAGAAATCACCTACACGATAAAATAAAATTTTATCCGGATTTTCTTCTTTTACTTTTATATAATGTTCCATCATAGGTGATAATTTTTTTTCTTTCATAAACAATCTCCAATGCACATATTATATCATTATTTTTTAATTCTTTTCACTTGTGTTATACTATAAAATTATAAGAGGTATATATTTTGAAACAGACAATTCTATTTAAAAATAAAATTTATAAAATTGATATTGGATTTATTATTATACTTGTGATTATGGGTTTGACAAGCCTTTTTGCGATTTATAACGCTTCTAATTTAATTAAGACCGGTACAGGAACCAGCTATATGATCCGTCAGGCTATGTGGTATATCATTGGCTTTTTTGCGATGATGTTTTTCTGTTCTTTCAGTAACGATTTTATCTATAAATATATAAAGAAAGCCTATTATTTTCTACTGGTGACTCTTGTTTACCTGTTATTTTCTCGTATTTTATATCTGACAATTCATCATACATTGCCTTTAGCTCCTGTTATAAATGGAGCTATAAGCTGGTTTACCATTCCTTTTGCCAGCTTTCAGCCTAGTGAATTTATCAAAATTGTATTGATTGTAATGATAGCTCAAATCATCGCAAAACATCAGGATACATATCCAGATGCCAATTTTAAAACAGATTTACAATTGTTGATTGAAATTGCCAAAGTTTTAATACCTCCACTGATTCTGATCGTTTTACAGCCTGATACAGGATTGTGTATCATTATTTGTTTCAATATCTTTATCATGCTTGTATGCAGTGGAATTCGAAGAGGTTATATTATTGGAATCTTTACACTTCTAGGCATTGTGATTATTTCGTTTTTATTCCTTTACTATAAAGAACCTGATCTGCTGGCATCTTTAATTTCCTCTTATCGTGTACAGAGAATTGATGCCTGGCTGGATCCAGAAAGCAATATCTTAGGAAGTTCAAATCAGCTGTATACCTCTTTACTGTCACTGGGATCTGCAGGTTTATTTGGATTTGGTTCTCAGGCAAACATTATTTCTATTCCTGAAGCCCAGACAGATTTCATCTTTGCGGCATTTGGACAATGTTTTGGTTTTTTGGGAACCATTTATATTGTCTTATTGTGTTTAATTCTGGACTTATATCTTTGTAAAATTGCCTATAATATAGTTCAGAAAAGAGATCGATTTGTTGTATTAGGTGTCATTGGAATGTTATTGTATCAGCAGCTTCAGAATATTGGTATGATTGTTGGATTACTTCCAATTACTGGTATTACCCTTCCTTTAATTTCCTATGGAGGAAGCAGTATCTTATCCTACTTTATCGCTTTCTCTTTTGTGATGAATTCTTCTCCAGTATCAAAGAAAACATTTACCATTGGAAGAAAGAAACAAAAAAAGAATACAACTTTGTCGTATTCCTAATATAAATTCTTTAATCTTTCTAAATAAGAATAGGTGCGATATCGAGCAAATCGCACTTTTTTTTCTGAACTTTGAATGCGAATTTCATTTAATTGATCAGGATTGATTTTCAGATGATCATAATTGATCTTTGCGTACTGAATGGAATCCCCGGTAATTTTAATTTTTCTTGTTTCTTTCATAATATATGGATTCTGAAGCGAATGATGATTTTTATTTGATATTGGCATAATTTCACATAACTGCAAAACATTCAAACCTGAATCCACAACCGCACCATTTAAAGCGCGATTTAAAGCACTGGAACCTACCTGTGTACTGATACAAATACCTGAACC
Organism: Floccifex porci; assembly: GCF_009696175.1. Classification (GTDB taxonomy): domain Bacteria; phylum Bacillota_I; class Bacilli_A; order Erysipelotrichales; family Erysipelotrichaceae; genus Floccifex; species Floccifex porci. The sequence goes on along the minus strand of NZ_VUMM01000002.1, from coordinate 176,552 downwards.
TGAAGTTTTTTCAAAAATTTCATCATCAATATATATATTTAAATTTAAAGTATGTTCCATACAAGAAATACGTATTTCATTTAAAGCATAATATATCTGGTTATTTTGTGGAAATTCAATTTCCAGCATTGGACGATTTTCAATAACTGGAGTCGTTGTTGTAATTAAATCAATTAAAATATCAATTTCATCCTGTGTAAAATCAGTTAAAAAACCTAAAGTTCCAGTATGAATTCCTACAAACATTGTATGATCTAATATATGTAAATACTGATGAATAGCTCTTAAAAAAGTACCATCTCCACCTACACATATCACCAGTCCTGGATTTTCTTCATCATATATCCAGTTTTTCTGAATCAGTTTATTACGAATTTCATTTCTTTGTATTATAGAATTGGGATCCATACGATCAATTATTGAAAATTTCATGTTGACCTTCCTTTATACAGGTTTTATTGTATCATAAAGGAGGGATTTTTAATATGTATAATCAGATGGAAAGAGAATTGAAATGTCTTGTTTCAAAAGAACAATATGATCAGATTATAAAATCATATGATTTTTCAAAATCATGGATACAGATCAATACTTATTATGATACGACCAGTAAACAGGTAAAAAAACAGAATGCAGCAGTACGCATTCGAACAATTGATTCAAAGAAAATATTTACTTTAAAAATCAGAAAAGATAAATTAACACATTTTGAATATGAAAAAGAAATAAGTACGGATAAGATAGATAATATTAACGATCCAGAAGTATTATCCTGGTTACAGAAATTAAATTTGAGTGAACCACTAAAGAAAACTGTTGTGATACAGACAGAAAGAAGGATCTATAGAACAGAAGAAGCCGAATTATGTGCGGATTATAATATTTTTAATGATATACATGATTATGAAATTGAATATGAATATTTAAAAGAACATGATGGAATTAAGACTTTTAATGAAATCCTTCATCCTTTTCATATGAAATATGAAAAAAATTGCCCTAGCAAAATTGCCAGAGCATTTGACTATATCTTATGCAGTAAACGATAGAAGAAAGATTTGGAATTGTATTCTGATTCTTTCTTTTTATGTTCTTCTAATTCTTTCTGTAATTCAGATACATCTTCAATCTTTTGTTGAAGATTCTGATTTTCTTTGATCAGTTCCGATTTTTCTGTTTCCAGTTTCTGAATCTGTTCTTCTTTTGTCTGTTGTTCAATTAAAAAAGTCTGTTTTGATTTTTCAAGTTCCAATTTTAATTTTTCCTGATATAACTGTTCCAGCAATTTTTGAGAACGATCTTTTTCCTCAATCACCGCCTTTAATTTTTCATTTTCATATCGAAGTTCCATTTCAACGGTTGAAATTTCATTCTTTTCTTTTCTAAAATAAGTCGATAATTTTTCAACACCTTCTGCTTTGATTGTAATTCTTTTTGTATCTGGATTCTTATATTTATAATCTTTATCCGGATAATCTTTTACCAGTTTTGCGACTGCCTTATCCACTGTATTTCTTGTTTTATTAAAATGCTGACATATTTGTGCAATGTCCATATCATAATAAACATCTATTGTCTGATTCTCATCCATATTAAACCCCTTTTTCGCATGATTTTCCTATATAAAAATCTTTTACAATTATAGCAAAATATTTTTTTCATCACAACAATCATTCTAATATGAATTTATTTAATCTTTTCATATATAAATCATAAATATGATTTAATTGTATATGATTCTTTATCGGATTTTCATATATTTTAAATTTATTTATTGATTCATTAAATTTTTATAGATAATAAAATATATGAATTCATAAATTATTTTCATATATTTAAAAATAAAATATGAGCAGTCATATGAATAAGTTATTTCTAATATGTTTTTTTAAATTTAATATTTTTAATACTGATTTTAAAATATTTCAATCATATGATTTTATTTTTAAATTTCATATTAAATTTTATTAAAATATTTGTTTTAACTTAATTTTATCCTCCATGTGAAAAATATAAATAATTCCTATTTTTTTTATAAAATTTCATATAAAAAGGCATTTATTAAGTTATATGATATTTCATATATAAATCATATAAAAATAAATGCCTTTTATCTTAAATCTGAGCAATCATATGGCTAAAATATGAAAAATCAGTTATTAGAACGCTTTTGAAATGCCTTTAACAGAGTAAGAGGGTCTGTGTAGTCCAAATGAGATCCTAGAGGAATGCCATTGGCAAGTTTAGTGACCTTACACTTGTTGTTCAAAAGTTTTGATATATACATTGAAGTGGTTTCTCCATCTGCAGTTGGATCCAGTGCTAAGATGACTTCCTCTGTATCCTCATTGATTCGATTGATCAAAGATTGTATATTTAATTGTTCTGGTAAAACACCTTTAGATACATTAATTGTTCCATTTAGTACATGGTATACACCATTAAATTCTTGCATAGCTTCAATAGAATCAATGTTTTTTGGATTTTGAACCACACATATACAATTGTGATTGCGATTTTCATTTTTGCAGATATCACATATATCTTCTTCACTTAAATTACCACATATATGGCAATAGGTGATTCCTTTTTTTAGATCTGTTAAAGACTGAATAAACTGATCTAGAGTTTCTTCATCCCAGTCAAGCGTTTTAAACGCATATCTTTCTGCAGTTTTCTTACCGACTCCTGGTAATTTCTGATAGGAGTCGATCATGTTCTGAAATTTCTTTGGATACATTTATTTCCTCCGTTAATCATCTATAATTTCTAAATCATTAAATACTTTCATTAAATTTTCTTCTGTTTTATCTATATTCATATGATTTTCATCATAATTCACATGAACAATTGCTGGTTCTGGTAAAGATTTTGAGGCAGATAGTCTTCTGAATGTATCCATTGTCTGACTGTACTGATTGAAATCCATTGCGAATATCTTTTTTGGTTTACCTAATATGACATTCGTAAATTTTTCATATCCTTCTTCATTCTGAATATTATTTACATTTTTAACTTCTAAATCTGATTTTAACACCACAATCATATATGTATCTGAACTAGCTAGTACTTTCATATTTTTTAAACTGTTGGCATATTTTCCATAATTTAAATCTGAAATATACATACTTAGCTGTTTCATTTTTTCTATATCTTCCAATTTTATTTTTTTATTGGCTCCAACCAGTAATTGTATAATGTAATCGTCATTTAAAATAAATTTTTTATCTGATTCCGGTATCAATGTTTCACGTGAAACATTGATATTCTCATCTTTTTTAATTTCATTGGTTATGACTGGAATAGGATTATCCTTTTTTTCAATATTATTTTCTTCTTTTTTAATCTGAATCAGGTTATCTTTTGATTCTTTTGTTTTGAAATCATATGATTCAGAAATAATTGTCAGTAAACAGGTTTCAATGTAGTCCAATATGTTTGATGCATATACAAATTTAGAATATGTATCCATTAAATGATTTAAAACATTTAATTTATATGAAACAGTTGTATTTGAAAAATACTCTTCGATTATACTTTTATGAGTATCAGAAACCAATGTGCTTTCTGGAGAATAATCTACAATGATGCTTTCTTTAATTAATGAAATAAAATCACGAACAAACATTTGAAGATCAATTCCCATATTTGAATAAGACTCCAGTGTCTTTAATAAAGAATCTACATCCTTCTTATATAAATAAGAATAGAGTGTACCAATATCTTTAATATTTAATACACCATATATCTTACGTACCGAATCTGCTGTAATGTTTGTAATACAGTAAGCTGTACACTGATCCAGTATAGATAATGAATCTCTCATACCACCATCAGATAATTGAGCAATCAAAGAAATTGCTTCTTCTTCAATTTCAATATTTTCTTTTTTACATACAATTTTAAGTCTTTTTTCTATATCTTTTTGTGATACTTTTGAAAAATCAAATCTTTGACATCTTGAAATAATTGTTGATAAAACTTTATTTGGCTCTGTAGTTGCGAATATAAAAATTACGTGTGCTGGTGGTTCTTCAATTGTTTTAAGAAGAGCATTAAATGCACTTGTACTCATCATATGAACTTCATCAATAATATATATTTTATATTTTCCTGATAAAGGAGCATATTTTACTTTATCAATCAGATTTCTAACTTCTTCTACACCATTGTTACTGGCTGCATCAATTTCAATTATATCTGGATGAGAGGATTGAGAAGCCATTTTACAGTTTTCACATTCTTCACATGGTTTATTTTCATTTTCACAATTTAACATTTTCGCAAATATTTTTGCGGTTGTTGTTTTTCCGGTTCCTCTTGGACCACAAAATAAATAAGCATGAGCAATTTTATTCTGATAGATTGCATTTTTTAGTGTTTGAATGATATGTTCCTGACCTACAACTTCATCGAAATTTTTTGGTCTGTATTTTCTATACAAAGCCTGATATGCCATATTTTCACTTCCTAACGTAATTATTATATCAACAAAAACTATGATTTGTTTTTATTCCTTTTATTTTTAAAAAATGTTTTTAATAATTGTGCGCATTCCTGTTCACATATTCCTGAAACATATGAAGGATGATGATTGTATTGTTTTATATCAAATAATTGTATACAGGTTTTTACACTTCCGCCTTTAAAATCACTTGCACCATAATACACATTACGAATTCGTGATTGTATAATGGCACCTGCACACATTGGACAGGGTTCTAACGTAACGTATAGATCACATTCTTCTAAACGCCAGGTGTTTAATTTTTTACAGGCTTTCTGAATGGCAATCATTTCTGCATGTGCATAGCTTTGTTGAAGCATTTCTCTTTTATTGTATCCTCTGGCGATGATTTTATTATCTTTTACAATCACACAACCAATAGGCACTTCATCTTTTTCATATGCCTTTTTTGCCTGTTTAATTGCTTCTTTCATCCATTTTTCCTGTGTATTCATATGATCCTCTCTTTTATGTGAACTACCCGTCCCTAAAGGGACAGAGCTTCTGGGAACGTCAAACTTAGCTGCATACTTCACAGCCAGAGGCTCAACTGTTTACCATGGCTCGTTCAAAGCCTTTTCTTGTATCCATTCAGGCTAAGCCTACAGCCAAACCTGTTTCTTTGATATTGATTGCAGCGTTGACGTCTCGATCAAGGTGAGTGCCACACTCAGGACAGTTCCATTCTCTGACCTTCAACTATCCATAAACGTTGTAACCCATGCGATTGTTGACGCTGCCACATACATTGCATGTCTGGCTTGTGTATTTCGGATTAACACGAATCAGTTTCTTACCATAAGACAGGCATTTGTAGGCGAACATGTTTGCAAACATGTTCCAGTAACATTCGCAACGGCTCTTGACAGATGATGATTGTGCATCATTCCCTTGGCTTTCAGGTCTTCAATCACATTTGAAGTATACGTTACTCAGCTTTGGAATGCGGATGTGATGATCGTCGATGATAACAATGTTATTGTTGACGCATTTGGAAATGTAACTTTGCTCATGTTTCTTTGACTTGAACTTTGGAAAACGGGTCTGTCCCTTAAAGAAACGTGTATATGCATCATGCAGATTCTCAGTTGTTCCAGTCAGGGCGGTTGAATCCGCATCTTTTAGCCATGGATATTCTCTCTTGAGCTGTTTGATAAGGTAGTTCATGGAAAATGCACTCAGATATGGAGCAGAAGGCTCATTGTCGTGCCGTTCTTTCTACATCGCCAGCATGTTGTTCCAAAGCCATCTTGAACAGCCAAACGAAACAGCAATCTGCTGTTTCTGAGCATCGTTGGGATACAGGCGGATTCGGAAACCTCTCTTAATCTTTGTCATGGGATGCCTCCTTCTTTCTCTGGTCGTCAATGTAATTAGCAACCGCCTGTTGGTTTGAAACACCGATACTTTCCACATAGTAAGGCGAAGACCATAAGTGTCTGTCTTCTTTTTCCAATAAAAAGATTTGAATTCCAGGTGCATACGAATAAGTCTGAAAGCCAATGTTCCTTTCTGGCAGGAGACGATCATTGTCACCGACAACTTCGGCAGGGCGGACACAAGCAGATGCACATGTCGTCCATACCAATCTCGAGATGCTCAATCGAGAAACCTTTTTCTTCCGCAATCTGGTACAGTAAAGACTTCAAATCTTTCTTAATCTGCTCAGTAAGAACTTTGTTTCTGTACTTTGTTCCCCATACTATATGGTAATTCAGATTATAAACACAGGTTCTACCGTATGTAAGTTTCTCATCATGTATTTCATAGGTATATTATAGCATGTATTGGTTTATACACTACCGTACGCAAGCAAAAAAGCGATTTATCTCGTCCCTAAAGGACCGTGTTTCCTCGCTATTCCACAAAAAAAGCTACCACACATGGTAGAGCTTACTTAAGGCTGCTTCGTTCCCGACCTGACCTGATTCATAAGATATCATTGTAGTAGCATTGGTATTATATCAGTTTGTATGATGTAAATCAACTATTTGACTTTCGTGATTTTTTCTTTTCCACCCATATAAGTCTGCAGTACTTTAGGTATTAAAATAGAACCATCTTCCTGATAATTGTTTTCTATTAAAGCAATTAGCCCTCTTGGAGAAGCTACAACTGTATTGTTTAATGTATGAAGGAAATAAGTACCTTTTTCACCTTTTGTACGAATCTGCAGACGTCTTGCTTGTGCATCTCCTAAATTGGAACAAGATCCTACTTCAAAATATTTTTTCTGTCTAGGTGACCAGGCTTCAATATCGCATGATTTAACTTTCAGATCCGCTAAATCTCCAGAACAACATTCCAGCTGACGAACAGGAACATCCCAGCTTCTGAATAAATCTACAGTCAATTTCCACATTTTTTCATACCATTCCATAGATTCTTCTGGTTCACAAATCACAATCATTTCCTGTTTTTCAAACTGGTGAACACGATACAATCCTCTTTCTTCCAAACCATGAGATCCACCTTCTTTTCTAAAACAAGGGGAATATGATGTCATATGAACTGGTAATTCTTCTTTTGTCAGGATCTGTCCTTTAAATTTACCAATCATAGAGTGTTCAGAAGTTCCTATTAAATATAAGTCTTCTCCTTCAATTTTGTACATCATGGCCTGCATTTCAGGGAAGGACATAACACCTGTTACAACATCTGAATGAATCATAAATGGTGGAATTGCATAAGTAAATCCATGATCAATCATAAAATCTCTGGCACATGAAATCATCGCTTCATGAAGACGAGCAATATCACCTAATAGGAAATAGAAACCTTCACCACTTGTTCTACCAGCTGCTTCTTTATCCATTCCATTTACAGATTTAATAATATCTGCATGGTAAGGAATTTCATAATCTGGAACAATTGGTTCACCAAATCTTTGAACTTCCACATTTTCTGAATCATCTTTTCCAATAGGAACACTTGGATCGATAATATTTGGAATCTGAAGCATTTTATCTCTTACAGATTCTCTCAACTGATTTTCTTTTTCTTCCAGATCTACCAATTCTTTTGCGATTTGTGCAACTTTTTCTTTTACTTTTTCTGCTTCTTCTTTTTTGCCTTGTTTCATTAAAAGCCCAATTTCTTTAGAAATCTTTTTTCTTTCAGCTCTTAATTCATCACCTTTTTGTTGAGAAGCACGCATTTCTTTATCTTCTTCTAATACTTCATCTACAAGATGTAATTTATGATCCTGAAATTTCTTTTTTATATTTTCCTTTACAAGATCTGGATTTTCTCTTACAAATTTAATGTCTAACATATTCTCCTCCTTAATAAATAAAAAAAGAGATACCATCCACAAAGGGACGATATCTCGCGTTGCCACCCTTTTTACTTTATTTCTAAAGTCACTTGACATGATAACGGTATGTACCGAATTTAACTACTGATTTCATTAAATTACTCAAAGGGGCTTTTCATTAAAATCTAATAAATATTTTCACCATACATATTCTCTCTACAATTTAGAATTCAATTACTTTTCCTTTTCAACGTTTTACTTATCTTTTATACCATTAATTTTCAAATATTTCAATTATAAATAAGTGAATCCTGTTTTTCTATTCATATGATTTATCATAAGAATAAGTCCTTCATTGAAGGACTTATTCATTTTCATTTTCTTCCTGTTCCTGATGGTAAATCAAAGTTACTTTATTTACTTTGGCGTCTTCGGTTAAATTAATTAGACGAACACCTTGGGTATTACGGCCATAAATACCAATTTTTGATAAATCAATACGGATCATAATTCCTGTACTGGAAACGATCATCGCATCTTCATCTCCTTTTACGGCTTTTACACTGACTAGTTTTCCTGTTTTTTCCGTTATGTTAATTGTAGTAACTCCTTTTTTACCACGTGCAGTTAAACGATAATCTTCAATATTGCTTCGTTTACCATATCCGTTTTCAGAAATGGATAAGATTGTATCTCCTTCTGAACTTAAGGCAACACCGACAACCTGAGAACCATCACAATTAAATCCAGCCACTCCTGCTGCAGTTCTTCCCATTAAACGCACATCTGTTTCTTTGAAGCGTACTGCTTTTCCATTGGATCCAGCAATGATGACTTCATCGTTTCCTGTTGTCATCTTCACAAATGCCAGCGAATCTCCTTCTTTCAGACTGATTGCAATTTTTCCAGATCGATTGATGCGATTAAATTCCTCCAGCGGAGTACGTTTTACCAGTCCATTTTTTGTCACAAACAGAATGGATTTGAATTCCATATCCTGACGAACCGGTAACATCGTCTGTATCTTTTCATCTTTTGAAAGTTCAATCAGATTTACGATAGGAAGTCCTTTCGCATTTCTTGAACCATTTGGAATTTTATATCCTTTTATACGATATACACGTCCCTGGTTAGAGAATAACATCAATGGATCGTGATTATTCATTGTGATCATTGTATCAATTGAATCTTCTTCATTTAATGTTACCGATTTAATACCTCTTCCACCACGATTCTGAGTTTTATAAGTATCAACCAGCTGGCTTTTTATATAACCATTTTCTGTCAGCATGATGACAATATCTTCAACTGGAATTAAATCTTCATCATCCATATCTACAAAACTATCTGATATTTCTGTTCTTCTTTCATCCCCATATTTCTGATTCATTTCCGTTAAATCTTTACGTATGATTTCCAGAATTCGCCAATGATTGGCAAGAATATCTTTATAATCGTCTATTTTAATTAACAGATCATTGTATTCATTTTCAATTTTATCTCTTTCCAGACCAGATAAACGACGAATCTGCATAGCTAAGATAGCTTTTGCCTGAACTTCTGAAAGACCAAATGCTTCCTGAAGTTCAAGAACAAGACCTGCTTCATCGCTATGTGAATGACGAATCAAATGAATGACTTCATCAATGTGATCAATGGCAATTCTAAATCCTTCTAAAATATGAGCTCGATCTAAAGCTTTCTTTAATTCAAATTTTGTTTTTCTTTTAACAACCTGAACCTGAAAATCTATATAGTCATTAATAACCTGTTTTAATGACAATTGTTTGGGCGCTCCATTTTCCAGTGCCAGTATATTGATTCCATAAGAAGACTGTAAAGGAGTCATACGGAATAACTGATTTAAGATGACATCTTCCTGAACATCTTTCTTTAATTCCATAACGATACGAATTCCTTCACGGTTGCTTTCGTCATTTAAATACGTAACACCCTGAATTTCTTTATCTCGTATTAAAGAAGCCATTTTTGTGATTAAATTAGCTTTATTTACCTGATAGGGAATTTCATAAAAAATAATTCGTTTCTTTCCATTGGGTTCTGTTTCCACTTTATATTTAGAACGAATTAAAATAGAACCTCTTCCTGTTTCATATGCCTGTCGAATTCCTTTTCGACCTAATATCATCCCACCTGTTGGGAAGTCAGGTCCTTTTATATATTCCATTAATTCAACAACAGTAATGTCCGGATTATCCATAACCGCAAAAATTGCCTGAATCGTTTCAGATAAATTGTGAGGAGGAATATTGGTCGCCATACCAACCGCAATTCCCATCGATCCATTGATCAGTAAATTGGGAATACGACTTGGTAAAACAGTTGGCTCCGTTTCTTCACCATCATAGTTTTCTACAAAATCAACAGTATCTTTATTGATGTCTCTCATCATATCCATAGAAATTTTTGACATACGAGCTTCCGTATATCGCATGGCAGCTGCACCATCTCCATCTAAAGAACCAAAATTTCCATGTCCATCGACTAAAGGATATCGATAGTTAAAATCCTGAGCCATACGCACCATCGCATCGTACACCGCTGTATCTCCATGAGGATGGTATTTACCAATGACATCCCCAACAATACGAGCACTTTTCTTATGAGCTACACCAGCAGTGATATTCAATGAATTCATCGCATGAAGAATTCGTCTATGTACTGGCTTCATTCCATCTCTGACATCGGGAAGGGCACGCTGCACAATTACAGACATTGAATAATCCAAGAAAGATTCACGCATCTCTTTGGAAATTTCAACTTCTTCTATATAATCGTATTTCTTTTCCTGATCCATGACATCCTCCTAAAAATCCAATTTAGCGTAAACCGCATTGGCTTGAATAAAATCACGACGCGGTTCAACATCTTCTCCCATCAACATGCTGAAAACATCATCGGCTTCCATCGCATCTTCTATATTTACACGTTTTAAAATTCGATTGGCTGGATCCATAGTAGTTTCCCATAATTGTTCCGCATCCATTTCACCTAACCCTTTATATCGCTGCACCTTGTATCCATCTTTAAATTCTTCACGTAACTGATCCATTTCCTGTTCTTTATACGCATAGGCAATTTTTTTACCTTTTTGAATTTTATATAAAGGTGGCTGTGCTATATATACATATCCATTTTCAATAACCGGTTTCATAAATCGGTAAAGGAAAGTCAGCATTAAAGTACAGATATGACTTCCATCTACATCGGCATCGGTCATGATTACAATTTTATGATAACGAAGTTTATTTAAATCAACATCTTCCTGAATTCCACATCCAAAAGCCGTAATCATGCTTCGAATTTCTGCATTTTCAAAAATACGATGCGTTCTGGCTTTTTCAACATTTAATATTTTACCTCTTAAAGGCAAAATAGCCTGTGTTTTCGCATTTCGTCCCTGTTTTGCTGACCCTCCGGCAGAATCCCCTTCGACAATGAAAATTTCACATTCAGAAGCATCTTTACTGGAACAATCCACCAGTTTACCCGGTAAGGCATTGATTCCATCTAAAGCTGATTTACGACGTGTCATTTCACGAGCTTTTTTAGCCGCAATACGCGCTTTTGAAGCAATAATACATTTTTCAACAATGGCTTTTGCGTCCGCCGGATTTTCTAAAAAGAATGTTTTAATCTGTTCTCCTGCAATATTGGAAACAATTTTACGAACTTCACTATTTCCTAATTTTGTCTTTGTTTGTCCTTCATATTGTGGGTCTGGATGCTTAACGGAAATAATCGCAACCAGTCCCTCTTTCACATCGTCCTGTGATAAGGTTTCATCTTTCTTTAAAAGGTTATTTTCTTTTCCATAATTATTAATAGCTCGAGTTAAAGCCATACGGAAACCATCTTCATGAAAACCACCCTCATGTGTATGAATGTTATTACAGAATGAATAAATATTGGATTGATATCCATCATTATACTGTAAAGCCACTTCTGCAAAAATATCATTCTGTTTTCCGCCTACATAAATAACTTTTTCGCCAATCAATTTTTTTCCACGATTCAGATAGTTTACATATTCAATAATTCCACCTTCGTACTTATATTCTGCTTTTTTATTCTGATTTTCTCTTTGATCTTCAATTGTTAATTTAATATCTTTATTTAAAAAAGCCAATTGACGTAAACGATTGTTTAAAGTATCAAAATCATAAATCGTTGTTTCTTTAAATATTTCAGGATCCGCTTTAAAACGAACCATTGTTCCAGTTTTATCTGTTTTTCCAATGATTTTTAAAGGAGATACAGTATTTCCTCCATTTTCAAAACGAACATTGTATACATTTCCATTCTGATAAACTGTGACTTCCAGCCATTGACTCAAAGCATTTACAACACTGGCACCCACTCCATGAAGACCCCCTGAAACTTTATAAGCGCCTCCACCGAATTTACCACCTGCATGTAAAACTGTCATAATGGTTTCTACGGCACTGATTCCGGTTTTTTCATGAACACCTACAGGCATACCACGACCATTATCAATGACACAAATGACATTTCCTTCTTCAATGATCACATTAATTTCATCGGCGTAACCTGCTAATGCCTCATCAATTCCATTGTCAACAATTTCCCAGACAAGATGATGAAGACCACGAGCACTGGTTGAACCGATATACATACCTGGACGAAGACGAACCGCTTCTAATCCTTCAAGAACCTGAATATCATCAGCTGTATAAGAATGATCCACATGGGTTGCTTCATTTTCTAATTCTTCAAATTCTAACATTTTATCTTCATTCATTGTGAAACCTCCTTGGCAAAACCATTGTTCACTTTATAAAATTTTACTTTTCGATTTTTAAACAAAGATGGATCCATTTCTTCAGCCGATGTAATAAATATCTGCATATTTTCAGGAAGAATCTGAATCAGTTCTTTTTTACGAATCGTATCCAATTCACTGAATACATCATCTAAAAGTAAAATAGGATACTGATTTGTTTTTTCATAAACCATTTGGGCCAATCCTAATTTCATAGCCAGTAAATAGCTTCGTTTCTGACCCTGACTGGCCATTTCATTTATATTCTTATCATTCAATAAAAACTGAATGTCATCCCGATGAATTCCCATATTTGTTGCTTTATACATACAATCTTTAACATATGTATTTTCATATGATTTTACGATTTGTTCTTTCAAATCCTGAGAAGTATCCACAAATGTCTCGTATTTAGCGGATAAAACCTCTTTCTGACTGGAAAAAAAAGGATATAAACGATTCGAATACTCCATTAAATTTTTAATAAAATTTTTTCTTTGTTTCATAATCACAATTTCATCTTCAATCATCTGCGAAGTATAAACATCAATTAAATCTTTATCTATTTTTTCCTGTTTTAATGCAATATTACGATTTTTTAAATATCGATTATATCGAGACAAAGTAAATGTATATTTTTTTGATAATTTGATCAGCTCCATATCAATAAAATTCCTTCTTATTTTTTTAGGAGCACTGAATAATAGAATATCATCTGGACAAAAAGAAATCGCATTTACGATTCCAACAAAATCGGAATATTTTTTTATAGGATTATCATTATGGAAGAGATGTTTTTTCTGATCACAGACAACTACTTTTACTTTAGAAAGAGTATGTCCAGATTCTACTTTTGCTTCAATCAGCATCTGATGATACGATTCTTTAATAAGACTGTCTAAAGAATGCGTACGAAAGGAATGTAAATGACTTAAGAAATATATAGATTCAATAAGATTTGTCTTTCCTTGTGCGTTTTTTCCATAAAAACAATGAATACAATTTTCCTTAAAGTTAAATTCTACATTTTCATAGTTTCGAAAATGTATCAACCTCAAAGATTTTATATTCATTCAACTTCGATCCTCAACCCCTCATCGTTTGTGATAACATCGTCTTTTCGAATTTTACGACCTCTGCGATTTTCTTCAATGCCATTGACATAAAGAATGTTCGTATTTAAATATTCTTTTGCCTGTCCACCACTGGAAATCACATCACATACTTTCAATAATTGAGCTAAGGTAATATATTCTGTTTCTAATTTAAAACGCATAAAATAACCCTCTTTCCACTCGTATATTGTACCATAAATCAAACTTTTTTTCCATAAACATAAAAAGGAGCAAACGCTCCTTAATCATAACTTCGAACCGGTACAACAATCATTAAGACAGAATCATCATCCGGGTCACTGATTTTAATAGGTTTCATCAATCCCGCAAATACCAGTTTTACATTTTTACTGTTGATGGCTCGTATAGCCTCTAACATATAAGTTCCATTACAGGATAACTGAATATTTTCTCCATTGTATTGACATGTTGTCAGAACTTCATCTGAATTTCCAATTTCATTGGAATTGGTTTTTATATGTGTCTGACTTTCACTGCATTCCAGTTTAATCAGATGAATCTTATCATTACGAATAAAATTAGTACGATCGATTACACTTGCCATTTCATGAGAAGAAACTGTCATCGAAGAAATTTCATTATTCGGAATGATACGATCGATATCTGGGAAAATTCCATCAATTAAACGTGATTGAATAATCGTGTCATTAAATACAAACTGAGCTTTCTTTGAATCTATATAAATATCTATAATTTCATCGTTCTCATTTAAAGATTTCACAACTTCAGATAAAGATTTATAAGGAATGGTAATATTAAATTCATAAGCTTTGTTCAATTGAATTTTCTTTCTTGCCAGACGATAAGAATCCGTTCCAGAACAGAACAGCATATCTCCATTTGCCTTAAAATTGACTCCATTTAAAACAGGTCTTGTGTCTTTGTCACTACATGCGAATGCAGTTTGTGAATAAATCTGTTTCAATTGTTCATTTTTTAACTGAATTATGGTTGCAGGAGCAGAAAAATCAAGATTTGGATATTCGTTTGATTCAATTCCATTTAAAATGAATTTTCCTTTTTCATTGGATATACAGATTTTTGAAGTATCAATTAAATCAAACTGTATGTATTCACTGTCCATTTTACGAATGATTTCCAGTAAATATTTGGATTCAATAATTATTGAACCAGAAGATTCAATGATCAGATTGTATTTATCTTTTTTAATATGAGATTTAATGGATAAATTAGAATCACTTCCTGTTAATTCAATCTGAGTGTTATCTACTTTAATATAAATTCCTGATAAAGCAGGTAAAGGAGAAAATACACTGATAGCTCTGGATACAATATTTAATTTTTCTAAAAAATCTTTTCTTGAAATTGTAAATTTCATAGTAACCTCCTATATTAAGTAACAATAATAAGTATGTGGAAAATGTGGAAAACCGTTCAAATAATGGCTAATATTAAACAGAATTTCCTTAAAATTTCATTGTGGAAACAATGTGGAATACTGTGGAAATCTTATTGTTTTAAAGTAGCTTTTACTTTATCCACAGCCATGCTGAAGGCTTTGTCGTTTTCCATTTTCTGACGGGCTCTTTCATAAGAAGAAAGAATGGTTGTATGATCCCGATTTCCAAGTTCCTGTCCAATGGCCACATAGGCCTTATGCAACAGTTCTCTGGATAGATATACAAATACCTGTCGAGCATTCATAATATTTTTCTGTCTGGATTTTCCTTCCAGATCTTTATATGTGAATCCATAGAAATTCACAACCGCTTTTTTGATCTGTTTCATTGTTAATTCATCCTGATTAATAATGACTGGTTCTTTCATCAGGATTCTTTGTGCAAAATCCAGATCGATTACTTCTGGATTTTCGATGGTCGCATTAAAAATCAGTTTATTCAGGCTTCCTTCCAGATTTCTTACATCATCCGAAAATTTACTGGCCAGATAATCTAGTACATTATCCTGAATCAGAATCGATTCTTCATTTCCTTCCAGTTTTTTTCTTAAAATGGCTTTACTGGTATCAAATTCAGGCTTTGAAATATTGGTAATCAGCCCTGAAGAAAACCGGGAAATCAAACGATTCTGCAAGCCACTTAATTCATTGGGATGCATATCACTGGTCATAACAATTTGTGCATTACGAGCAATTAACTGATTGTATACGGTAAAAAAGACTTCCTGTGAAGAGGACTGTTTTAAATTCTGTACATCATCAATCAAAAAATAATCATAGTTTGACAATTGTTCTTTTACCTGTTCAACCGTATTCCCATAAACATTTTTTGTTTTCATGGCATCCAGTAAAATGGTTACCAGTTGTCCTGAATAAGCATAGAATACTTTAACTTCAGGTCTTTCCTTTTTTAAATAATTTCCAATCGCATGAAGCAGGTGAGTTTTTCCTAAACCGGAATTTCCATAAATCATAATAGGATTAAAAGTATGTTTGATTTGAGTACAGCACGATAAACAGGCCGCATAAGCTTCCTGGTTACAGTAACCCTGAACAAAATTTTCAAATGTATAATCTGGATTTAAAGAACTTTGTGCAATCTCTTCTGTCTTTTTCTGAACCTGAATAGATGGCATAAGCTGATTGGCTTCTTTGTAATCAAAATATTGAATGGACAGATCTTCTCCATATAATTCGGATAAAGTGGATTCAAATAACTGTTTATTATTTTCCTGACTTAACAGCTGATGAGTGATCATTGTTTTAAAGCTCACATAAGCTGTCTGATTGTCTATATTAAATAAACTTGTTTTATTTTCAATCCATGTATGAAATATATCATCTTTAAAATAGTGAGATTCCTGAATCGCATGCAATACCTGATTCCATAATTCATTGTAAGATGTCATTTTAACCCTTCTTTTCTGTGTTACTTATTATACACGAAACTATAAAATAAAGGGAGAAAAATTATTTTTCAACCGAGTTTTCCACTTTTCCACATTTTGAATTGTGGAAAAAGATATCCCCAATGTGGAAAAGTTAAATTACTGTGGAAAACTTATGTGGAAAACTACCCTTTTTCCACCAACTTATACAATCGTTTTTGGTTTAATATTAGCCAAAAATAAGAGTTTTACACAGTAAATCAAAAAAAGAGGAAAAACTATAGGTTTTAAATGTTGAAAATTATAAAATAGATGTGGAAAAGAACTTTTTCTTGTGTTTTTATGGATTCGTTGTACAATAAATCAAGCCTGAAATGGGGGAAAACTATGAGTTATCGATTTGAATTAAATGTGGAAAAAGATGAATTTAATCAATTTGTAGAAAATCATGAATACTGTAATCTGCTTCAAAGTTATCAATGGGCAAATGTGAAACAGAACTGGGATCATTATCATACAGGGGTTTATGAAAATGGAACACTTGTAGCTACAGGTCTGGTATTAATAAAAGTTTTACCAATGAATTTCACAATGTTTTATCTTCCAAGAGGTCCTATCATGGATTATAAAAATGAAGAACTTTTACAGTTTTATTTTAAAGAATTAAAGAAAGTCGCAAAAAAAAGACATTGTTTATTCATAAAATTTGATCCTGCAATTCATGTCAATGACTATAAATCAAGTGAATACAATACCAGTCGTTATGAAGACTGTTCGTTTTATCTGGAAGAATTTAAAAGACTGGGAGCGAAACATCATGGCTTTACCATGAAAATTGAAGATACGATTCAGCCAAGATTTCAATCTAATGTATATGCCTGCCAGGATATAGAACAGATGCTTCCTAAACACACCAGACGACTGATTAAAGATGCAGATAAAAGAAATGTGAAGATCATTGAAGGAAAAAAAGAATGTCTGGATGAATTTTCCAGACTGGTCTCTTTAACTGAAGAAAGAAAACAGGTTTCTTTACGAAATAAAGATTATTTTACATTACTGATGGATGAATATCCTGAAGGTGGTGTTATCTTTTTAGCACAATGTAATTTATATCAGTTATCTAAAGAAGCACATAGAAAATACGATGAAACAAAAAAAGAAATTGAAAATACTCCTGAAAATGCGAAAAAGAAATTAAGAAGATTAAATGAACAGATTCAATCTATAGAAAAAGATATAAAAGAATTTGATGAGATGCTGGCAGAATTTTCAGATAAAGATCAGGATGTGTCCATTGCAGGAATATTGAGCATCCAGTTTGGAAATACATGTGAAATGTTGTATGCGGGAATGGATGAAAGATTTAAAAAATTTATGCCGCAATATAAAGAATATGTAGAAAACTTTAAATGGGCTTTTGATAGAGGATGTATTTACAGCAATATGGGTGGTGTAGAAGGAACGCTGGATGATGGCCTAACGAAATTTAAAGATAATTTTAATCCAACTATTAATGAATTTATTGGAGAGTTTGATTTACCAGTGAATAAACTGTTATTTAAGATCAGTTTAAAAGCTTATGAAAAAATGAAAAAAAGAATAAAAAGTTGATATATTTCTTATTGACATTAAAAAGTACATGTTGTTATAATGTACAAGCAATCTTATTTGAAAATTTAGAAAAGACTGAGGGGTGTAATAAAAATGAAGAGAACATATCAGCCAAGTAAGAGAAAACACCAGAGAACTCATGGTTTCCGTGCTCGTATGGCAACTGTTGGTGGACGTAAAGTGCTTTCTAGAAGAAGAGCTAAAGGTAGAAAGGTTTTATCCGCATAGAAATCACCTGATGGTGATTTTTTTGTAGTGATAGGAGGATTTTCATGAAAAAAGAATATCGTATTTGTAAAAATTATGAATTTTCTTCTATTATACATAAACAGAATTTTGTGAAATCGTCCTCTTTTGTTTGTTATATTGAATCAAAAAAAGAAGAACATAATCGAATCGGTATCAGTGTAAGTAAAAAATTAGGAAATGCAGTCTGCCGTAATAAAATAAAAAGACAGGTTCGTTCGATGGTAGATCAGGTTTTTGATTTTAAAGAAGATATTGATGTTGTGATCATTGTCAGACCTGTATACTTAAAGAAAAGTTTTGATGAAAATTTAAATGAATTAAAAGAGAATCGAGAAAAATGTATGCGAAAAGGCAAGGAAAAAAGAGGTAAGAGATGAAAAAATTTTTACAAAACAAGGCAAAAATTTTAATGGTCTGTCTATTTGTGATTTTAACATGTACGGCATGTTCAAATCCTCGTGGAAGTGATGGAAAAACGAGATTGGATCAGATTATTGCCATTGAAGAAACACAGGTAGAAAAAGGAAAAGTTTCTCTGGAAGGACACAAAAAAGAAAAAGAGTACAAAAAATTAAAAGATTCTGATCTGATCACAATCGAAAAAACAGAATTTAAAGATGCATTGGATAATGGATGGTTTGAAGGAATCATTGTATGGCCAATTGCACAATTATTAAATATAATTTCTTCTAAAACGGATGCAGGTATTGGTATTATCTGTACAACAATTTTAATTCAATTGATATTGTTTGTATTCACTCGTAAATCACAGATGTCTACACAAAGAATGCAGGCAATTCAACCTGAAATTGCACGTATTCAGAATAAATATGCAGATAAAACGGATGATGCTTCAAAAATGAAGATGTACCAGGAAACACAGGAAATCTATACAAAATATGACATTCATCCATTTGGATCCATGCTGGTTACTTTTATGCAATTTCCAGTTATGATTGGAATGTATTACGCAACAATGAGAGCTATTTCAGTCGTTAATGGATCTTTCTTAGGATTGGATCTGTCTGGTACTGTTATGTATGGATTAAAAAACTTACAGATTGGATATATTATCATTTATGTATTGATGATCGTATTCCAGTTTGTATCAATGAAAATGCCGGTATGGATCAAAAAATACGAAGACAAACAGAATCATGTTAAGGTTAAAAAATATGCAGAACCTGAGAAAAAGGCACAGGATCCAACTCAGATGACTATGTATATGTCTATTATTATGATTGCGGTATTGTATATTTCATGGCCAATTGCGATGTCATTCTACTGGATGATTTCATCTTTATATCGTATTTGCCAAAGTGTTGTATTAAATTTAATCATGAAAAAAGGGGATAAAAAATAATGAGTTTCCAGAAATATAGCGGGAAGACTTTAGAAGAGGCTTTAACCAATGCTTCTTTAGATAAAGGTGTTTCCAGTGATGAATTAACTTATAATATAACAGAAGAAAAATCAGGCTTTTTAGGAATTGGTAAAAGTGTAGAAATTGAAGTGTATTGTGAAAAAGATGTAGAAGCTTTTATTCAAAAATACATTGAAACATATTTTAAAAATGCACAGATGGATGGAAGCGTAGAAATTATTAATGAAAATGGTTTCTATAAAATAACAGTGAATACTTCCAATAATGCGATTTTAATTGGAAAAGGTGGAAAAACACTTCAGGCCTTCAATCGACTGGTAAAAGCTGCTGCCAGTGCAGAATTTAAAAAACGTGTTGGACTTTTGATTGATGTCAATGGATATAAAGAAGATCGTTATGAAAAGATTTGTAAGATGGCTATTCGTGTCGCAAAAGATGTTCGTCGTACAAAAGTAAATGCGATTTTAGATCCAATGCCAGCTGATGAAAGAAAAGCCATTCACAATGCTTTATCTGGTATGAAAAATATTTCGACACAATCTGAAGGTGAAGGAGAAGGTCGTCGTCTGAAAATATTATACACACCACAAAAAAATGAAGAATAACGGGTTCATCCCGTTTTTTTTAGGAGGAAGGTATGAAAATTATCATTGGTTTAGGAAATCCAGGAAAAGATTATGAAAATACACGTCATAATGCAGGATTTATGGTAATGGATGCACTGGCTAAGAAATGTAATCTGGAATTCAATAAAGAAAAGTTTTCGGCTTATTTTGCGAAAGGAAAAGTAAAAGGGGAAGATGTAATTTTATTAAAACCAGTTACTTTTATGAATAATAGTGGTTTTTCTCTTCGTCAGTGTCTTGATTTTTATAAAGAAACAATGGAAAATGTATTGGTTATATATGATGATAAAGATTTACCGGTTGGTAAAATTCGTCTTCGTCAACAAGGAAGTGCTGGTGGACATAAAGGAATCAAAAGTATAATGGAATGTACTTTTAATCAGGATTTCAATCGTATTCGTGTGGGTATTGGAAAAGATGAAAGAATTCCAATTATTCAATGGGTATTATCTAAATTTAGACAGGAAGAAATGGATGATCTGAATCAGGCAATTGAACAGGCAAGTATGGCTGCATACAATGCCATTGATCATTCTTTTGATTGGGTAATGAATCGGTATAATAAAAAATAATATGAAAAATCAGATTATTAGATATTTTGATGATAATGAAGTAGTAAAGCAGATTCTCAAAAAAGAAAATAATATAGGAAATCTTTATGAAATGGAAGAAGCTCTTGTGTTATACAATGCATTTACGCAGGATCATCAGACTAGAATTATAGTAAAACCAAATCGCTATCAGGCGCAGCAACTTTACAATCGACTTTCTATGCTCGATGAAAATGTGCTGCTTTTTGTCGTGGAAGAAAGTATAAGAGTACAGGCGATTGCTTCTTCTCCAGAAGATAAAAATCATTTTATCGATTCATTGACTCAATTAATTGTGAATCCACAGCCTAAACTCATTGTCTGCAATGTGGCAGCGTATGTAAGATATTTACCCAATCCTGATTTTTATAAAGAAAATTTCATTAAATGTGATATTGATCAGGAAATGGACATGTCCACATTAAAAGAAAAATTAAATCGAATGGGATATACAAAACTCAATTATGTTGATCGTCCCTGTACTTTTGCCTCACGTGGAGGAATTGTTGATATTTTCAGTCTGGAATATGAAAATCCGATTCGAATAGAATTTTTTGATAATGAAATTGAATCGATTCGATTTTTTGATGAAAATACGCAAAGAACCATTCAATCCATTGAATCCATTGTGATATCTCCTGCAACAGATATTTTGTTCAGTGATGATCAGATTGAAGAAATAAAGGAAAAAGTATATAAAAAATTAGAAACAGAATCAAAAAAATGTTTTGATGAAGAGAAACAGCTATTAACGGATTCTATAGAAAAAGATATGCTTCTTCTGGAAAACTATAGTATAGAACCTCATTTATATATATATTACGCTTATACTTCTCATTTTACTTTAAATGATTATATTGAAAATGCGATATCAATTTTAAGTCCAAAAGAAGAAGTAGAAAGAAACTATAAAAAAATAAATACAGAAAATATTACATTTATTCAGGAAATGGTACAAGATCGAAAATATCTGCCAGAATATATTTTATTTCATGATTTATATACGATGAAATGTATGTATTTTCATGAATTTCTGGATTTTAAAAATCCGGTTGTATCCAATATTTATCCAATTGAAAAAGCCAATTCAGCTGTAGAACAGATAGTAGAAAAGATTGATTTAGAACATACTTATTTTTCATTAAATAAAGAAGATAAAGATAAACTGATTCAACACTTTCCAAATTTGACTTTTCAGTTTATAGAACCTGTATTTTTTGAAGGTTTTCAGTATAAAGATATTTCTGTATATACACAAAAAGAATTATTTAAAGAATATCATAAGAAAAATTTATACCAGAAAACATTTAAAGAAGGAAAAATATTAGAAAATGTACTGGAACTTGAAAAAAATGATTATGTTGTTCATGAACAATATGGGATTGGACAGTATATGGGAATCGTTACAAGAAATCAGAATGGTAAAAATATAGATTATTTACACATTATTTATAGAGACAACGGAGAATTGTATATTCCTTTATCAAAGTTTAATCTGGTTCGTAAATATATTTCAAGTGAAGGTGTAGGAATTAAATTAAGTAAATTGGGAAGCAACCAGTGGCAGAAGACAAAAGAAAAAGTTAATCAGAAAATTGAAGAAATTGCCCAAAGACTTGTGGAATTGTATGCTTCCCGTAATGAGAATATAGGATATGCCTTTGCACAAGATGATGCTCTACAAAGAGAATTTGATGATGCTTTTGAATATGAATCCACACCAGATCAGCTGCAGGCAACTTTAGAAATTAAAAGAGAAATGGAAAAACCGAAACCAATGGATCATCTTTTATGTGGAGATGTTGGTTTTGGTAAAACAGAAGTGGCAATGCGCTGTGCTTTTAAAGCCATTACAAATGGAAAACAGGTTGTTTTTCTGTGTCCTACAACCATTTTATCTTTGCAGCATTATCAGACCGTAAAGAAAAGAATGTCTGATTTTGGTGTAAATGTTGCGTTAGTGAATCGTTTTGTGGAAAGTTCTAAAATTAAAGAAATAAAAAAAGGATTACTGAATGGAAACATTGATATTGTGATTGGAACGCATAAACTGTTGAATAAAACTTTTCAATATAAAGATTTAGGATTTTTAATTATTGATGAAGAACAGAGATTTGGTGTTGAACACAAAGAAAAAATCAAAGAAATGAAAAATTCCATTGATGTTTTATCTTTGAGTGCCACACCGATTCCCAGAACAATGCAGATGTCATTGATTGGTGTACGTACAATTTCTCAATTAAATACACCACCTGCACAAAGGCATCCCATTCAAACGTATGTCATTGAAAAGAAACAAAGTGCCATCCGTGAAATTATTCAAAGAGAATTGTCACGACAAGGACAGATATTTTATCTGCATAATCGTGTTTCTTCCATTTATGAAACGACTAAAAAAATTCAGAATGATTTTCCAGATGTGAAAATTGCAGTGATTCATGGAAAAATGAGCCGTGATGAAATTGAAAATATCATGATTGATTTTTCAGAAAATCGCTACCAGATTCTGGTTTGTACAACCATTATTGAAACCGGGCTGGATATTGCCAATGCCAATACAATTATTATTGAACAGGCCGATCGATTTGGTTTATCCCAATTGTATCAGATACGTGGCAGAGTAGGACGAAGAGAAAAAATTGCTTATTGTTACCTGATGATTAACCCAGATAAAGAATTAAATGAAAAGGCAGGAAAACGCTTAAAAGCCATCAAAGAATTTACGCAATTGGGAAGTGGATATAAAGTGGCTATGCGTGATCTGACAATTCGTGGAGCGGGAGATTTATTAGGTCCACAGCAAGCTGGATTTATTGACCAGATTGGTTTGGATTTGTATCTGGAACTGTTAGGACAGGCTATTGCGAAAAAACAGGGAAAACAGGTAGAAACAAAAGAAATGAAGAAAGCAAATATTTCTTTTAATGGTTATATTCCAGAAAGTTTTACGGATAATGATGGGGATAAATTGTCTATTTATCAGGATATACAAAAAATTCAATCTCTTGATGAATTACTGAAATATAAAGAAAGAATCAATGATTTATATGGAAACATACCTGTTCAGGTTCAAAATCTGTTTGAGCAGAAAGAATTGGATCTGTTTGTGAACATAGATGGTGTTTCTTCTTTAGAAGAAAAAGATAAATATTATGTCATTAAAATGAGTGAAGAGTGGACAAATCATTGTGATGGTGTAAAATTCTTTGAAAAGATGAATGAAATCAGTAATAAAATCAATTTACGGCTTGTGAATCGTAAAATAGAAATTCAGATTCCCAATCGACAAAAAAGTATGTTGCATAAAGTCATAAAAAGTATAGAGGAATGATATGAGACTAGATAAATATTTAAAGACCGCTCGTATATTAAAGCGAAGAGAAGCAGCCAAAGAACTGGCTTTACAAAAGCGTATCAAAGTAAATGGAAGAATCGCAAAACCCAGTACTGAAATTGATATAAACGATGAAATTGAACTTCAATTTGGTACACGTATTTTATGGATTCGTGTACTGGATATTCAAAAACAGGTATCAAAACAGAATGCACAGTTTCTGTTTGAAATTTTAAAAGAGGAAAAAGTAGATGAAAGTGGTTTGTGCAGCAATCATTCGGAATGAAAAAATAGGAATCGCAAAGAGAAAGAGTAAAATCAGCAATGGAATCTATGAATTTCCAGGTGGTAAAGTAGAAGACAATGAAACAGAAATAGAAGCTCTTAAAAGAGAAATAAAAGAAGAGTGTGGAATAGAAATTGAAAACATTCAGTTTTTTATGAAAAATAAAGATTTTCAGGAAGAAGAAATTGATTTAAGCTGTTTTGTTTGCACTACCACACAGGAACCTGTTTTATCGGTTCATACGAATTTCATATGGACAACACCTGATAAAATATATGATTATCCTTTCTTTGAATCGGATCGTTGTATTGTAGAAAAATTAATTGAGGAATGGCCATGTTTGAAAGAACAAATGAAAATAAAGTATTAAGAGATCCAGTCCATGGATACATTCATATTTCCTATCAGGTAATATGGGATTGTCTAAATACAAAAGAATTTCAACGATTAAGAAGAATTCATCAGCTGGGTGGTAATTATATGGTTTATCATACAGCGGAACATTCTCGTTTTTCTCATAGTTTAGGTGTTTATGAAATTATTCGAAGAATGTGTGAGGAAGTAGAAGATATTTCCAGTTCATTGACTGAATTTGAAAAAATACAGGTCATGTGTGCAGGTCTTATTCACGATTTAGGACACGGACCTTTTTCTCATATGTTTGAAAATATTCTTCATAAAAATCATGAAGAAATTACCCAGACTTTGATTTTAGATGAAAACACTCAGATTCATCAGGCATTAAAAAGAGCTCATAAAGATTTACCTTCTCTATGTGCATCCATTTTAAATCATACGCACCCCAATTCTATGTTAAGTCAAATGATTTCTTCACAACTGGATGCCGATCGTATGGATTATTTATTAAGAGATGCTTATGAAACAGGAACCAGTTATGGAAAATTTGATTTAGAAAGAATTTTAAGAACACTTCGTGTTTCCAATGGTATTTTATGCATAAAAGAAAGTGGAATGCATACCATTGAAGATTATATAATGGCTCGATATCATATGTACTGGCAGGTATATCTTCATCCAGATGCCAGATCGTATGAGATATGTATTGAATTGTTTATAAAACGATATAAAGAAATTCGAAAATCGATAAAAATTGAAGCATTGGAAATCTTATTTGAACCATTTAACAGTGATAATTTTTATCTAATGGATGAAAATCGTTTATTTTATGGTTTTCAGCAGGCATTACATTGTGAAGATGAAACATTAAAAGATTTAGCCAATCGGATATTAAATCGAATTTTGTTAAACTGGATCGAACTGGAAGAAGATTCTTCTTTACATTTTGAAAAGAGTACATATTGTGTAATCGAAAACTGTAAAGATTTAAATTGTTTACCTTATCAGGAAAAAGAAAATCCTATATGGATTTTAAATACAAAAAATCAATGTATTCCTTTATCTGATTGTTCAGAAATTGTAAGAGCTTTACTAAGAATGGATATAAATCATAAGAAAAGAGTTTTTTATAATTGAAAAAAATAAAATATATAGTATTATATCTACGCTATGATTTTAAACGTATGTATGACAGATCAGATTCATAATGAAATGGTTTTTAATGGACAAGCACAAATTGTACCTATAAATAATGGATATTGTATTCATATGAATGGAAATACAGATTTAAAATGGAAAATCTATTCAAAAGGAATGATCATTGAAAATGAATCGGATTATCGTGTAGTGCTGACATTAAAAGAAAATTCAGGTACAAAAGGGCATATTGAAACAGAGTTTGGAAAAATAGGCTTGAAATGTGAAACAAGTCTATATAGAATAAATAAAAATTCTATTGAAATTAAATATAAATTAATACAGGAAACAGATGTTCAGTTGTTTCATTTTGTATTAACAAATAAGGAGGATGTATCATGGAAAGCATTGATGTTCAATTAAAACAGGCCATTCAGAAAGCGGTAATGAAAGCTTTTGATATTGAATTGGATTGGAAAAATATTGTGATTGAAATACCAAAGAATAAAAATCATGGAGATTTTTCTTCAAATGTTGCGATGCAGCTGACAAGACAGTTAAAACAGAATCCTAGAATGATTGCTCAGAAGATCATTGATCATTTTGAAATGGAAGATGTATCTGAAATTGAAATTGCTGGACCTGGGTTTTTAAATTTTATACTGAATAAAAACAGTTTTACAAATGTGATCAGAGAAATACTGGAAAAGAAAGAAAACTATGGTACACAACCTTCAAATGGAATTAAAGTCAATCTGGAATATGTAAGTGCCAATCCAACAGGTTCTTTGCATCTGGGACATGCTCGTGGAGCTGCCTGGGGAGACAGCTGTGCCCGTATTATGAAAAAAGCAGGTTATGATGTAACGCGTGAATATTATGTAAACGATGCAGGAAATCAGATTACCAATCTGGCATTGTCTTTGAATGCACGCTATCGTCAGGCACATGGTATAGATACTGAAATTGGTCCGGATGGATACAATGGACAGGATGTAAAAGAAAAAGGATATGAACTGGCAAAACAATATCCAGATCAATATTTAGAACCAACAAAAGAGAATTTAGATTTCTTTAAAAAAGAAGGAATTCGCTTTGAATTGGATAAAATCAAAGAACATCTATCTCAATATCGTGTTTCTTTTGATGTATGGTCAAGTGAACAGGCCATTCGAGATGCAGGAAAAATGGATGAAGCACTCAACCTTTTAGAAGAAAAAGGATATACATATCGTAAAGATGGAGCTTTATGGTTTGAAACCACTCGTTTTAAAGACGATAAAGATCGTGTATTGCAGAAACAAGATGGTTCCTATACATATTTAGTTCCAGATATTGCCTACCACAACGACAAATATCAAAGAGGATACGATATTATTGTGGATTTCTTTGGTGCGGATCATCATGGATATATTCCTCGTTTAAAAGCATCTATGACCGCTTTGGGAAATGATGAAACAAAATTAAATGTGGATATTATTCAAATGGTTCGTCTGGTAAGCAATGGTGTAGAAATGAAAATGAGCAAAAGAGAAGGAAATGCGACAACCATCAATGAATTGTGTGATTCCGTTGGTGTAGATGCAGCTCGTTATTTCTTTGTTCAGAGAGCTTTGGATTCTCATTTAGATTTTGATATTGAACTGGCAAAGAAACAATCCAATGAAAATCCTGTTTACTACGCTCAATATGCACATGCCAGAATGTGTTCCATTCAAAAGCAGGCACAAGATATAGAATTGGCTTCATCTTATGATTTGCTTGTGGATGAAAAAGAAATTGAATTAATGAAGACTTTACAGGAATTCAAAAAAGTGATTATTGACAGTGCAAAGACTCGTCAGGTTCATAAAGTTTGTCATTATATTCAGAATTTAGCGTCAAAATTCCATAGTTTCTATAACGCCTGCAAAGTCGTTGACCGAAGCAATTTAGAATTAAGTGCGCAAAGATTGGCTTTAGTAAAAGCTACGCAAATTGTTTTAGCAAATGCATTGGATTGCATAGGAGTTGAAGCAGTTGAATCAATGTAATTTTTTTAAGGAGTTTTAATTATGAAAAAATCAATGATCGATGTAGCTCTTAGTGTTTTAAAAGAGCAAAAACAACCTATGTCTTTTATTAATCTTTGGACAGAAGTAAGCAAACAAATGGGATATAATGAATCTCAATTTGAAGATAATATCGCACAATTCTATACCGATTTATCAATTGATGGGCGTTTTTTCAATATGCCACAAAATACATGGGATCTGAAATCTCGTCATACTTTATCAGAAAGTACAATGGATACAGATTCTTTATCAATTGAAGATGAAGATGATGAAGTTGAAGAATTAGAAGAAAATGAATAATTGTCACTCTTTCTTCATTTAATATTGTTAAAATAAATGAAGAAAGGAGAGGGAATGTGAAAAAAAAGATGCCAAAAGGCATCTTTTTATTTATCGATATGATAAACTATATGCGAGGTATTGTTATGTTTAAAAGTATTCAATATGTTATAAAAGAAAATTTTTCAAATCTGTATCGTATTTTCAGTATTTCTAAATATGAATTATTAGCCGATATGAGAGATACCAAATTAGGATTGTTCTGGAATTTTGCCAGTCCAGCTATCAATTTACTGACATATTGGTTTGTATTTGGATTTGTCATGGAGAGAAATTCAGTGGACGGCATTCCTTTCTTTAACTGGATGTTGGCGGGTATGGTTGTATGGTTTTTTGTTCGACCATGTATTGTAGATGGATGCAATGCGATATTTGCACATTCAAAAATGATATCCAAGATGAAATTTCCAGTCAGTATCTTACCAGCTACAGTGGTTTTAAAAGAACTGTTTAATCATTTTTGTTTAATGATCGTACTGATTCTTATTTTTATAGTACAGGGTTATAGACCTGATATACACTGGCTTGGATTGATCTATTATTGTTTCTGTGCCATTGCCTTTAATATTTCCATCACAATGGTATTAAGTGTACTTAATATGATAGCCAGAGACACAAGAAAATTTGTCTCTTCTATTATGAGACTTTTATTATATCTTACACCGATTCTATGGCCTTTATCTCGTTTTGAGCATTATCCAAAAATTGCGTTTATCATGAAGTCAAATCCAATTTATTATATTGTCTGTGGATATAGAGACTGTTTTTTCTATCATGAAGGATTCTGGCCTTATCGATATAGAGCTATTTGTTTCTGGATCATTACACTGTTCCTGTTCGCATTTGGAAGTGTTCTGATGCATAAGTTTAAAGCAAAATTTGCGGATCTGATTTAAGGTGGTGAAGCTATGGAAGATTATGCGGTAATATTTGATCATGTATCAAAAATCTATACTTTAAAGTCAAATGATAAAAAACATAAAGGAAAACAGTTTTATGCATTGAAAGATGTCAGTTTTAAAATTCCAGTGGGGGAAGTGGTTGGAATTTTAGGAACCAATGGATCGGGAAAATCAACCATGTCCGTCATTTTATCTGGTATTTCAGAACCAGAAGAAGGTAAGATTACCGTTAATGGAGAACAGGCACTGATCGCAATCAATACTGGATTGAATCAGCAGTTAACAGGTTTAGAAAACATTCAGTTAAAAGGAGCTTTACTGGGATTAAAGAAAAAACAGGTGCAGAAAATTGTAGACGATGTTATTGAATTTGCGGAATTAGGAGATTTCTTATACCAGCCGGTAAAAAAATATTCGTCGGGGATGAAATCAAGACTAGGTTTCTCCATTAATTTGGCTTTGGATCCAGATATTATTGTTGTGGATGAAGCTTTATCGGTAGGTGATAAAGGATTTGCGAAAAAATGTCTGGATAAGATGACAGAGTTAAAAAAGAGCGGGAAAACCATTATATTTATTTCTCATTCGCTGCCACAGGTATTGTCTTTCTGTGATACGGCTATCTGGTTAGAAGGTGGAATTTTAAAAGAATATGGAGAAATCAAAACAGTGGCTTCCCATTATGATGAATATGTAAAAGAATTAAATGCACTTTCTAAAAAAGAACAGAAAAAATTATTAAATAAAAAATTTGAACAGAGAATTATAAAAGAAAAGAAAAAAGAATCGTTTCTGAATCGATTATTTGAAAGGTAGGATACAATGAAAACAGTTATTACTTATGGAACGTATGATTTATTTCATGTTGGACATTTAAACTTATTAAAACGTGCAAAAGCATTGGGAGATTACTTAATTGTAGCGGTAAGCAGTGATGATTTTAATTCCTTAAAAGGAAAGAAATGTAAAATCAAAGATACCGATCGTATGGCTATTGTAGAAGCAATAAAATATGTAGATAAAGTTATACCAGAAAACAGCTGGGAACAGAAAATTGAAGATGTGAAAAAATATAATGTAGATGTTTTTGTGATGGGAGATGACTGGAAAGGTAAATTTGATTTTCTGAAGGACTATTGTGAAGTTGTATATTTACCAAGAACAGAAGGAATTAGTACCACACAATTAAAAGAAGAATTGAAAAAATAGGAGAATGTTATGTTGTTGAGTGTTGTGATTCCCTTTTATAAATATAAAAACTATTTAAAAGAATGTTTAAATTCTCTTTTAAATAGTTCTTTTCATGATTTTGAGACCATTCTGGTTTTAGATCATAATGAAGAAAAAATAGAAGATCTGCTGGAAGAATATAAAGAATTAAAAATCAGAGTAATTGAAAATCGAAATCATGGAGTGGCTTCTTCAAGAAATTTAGGGATAAAATATGCGAATGGAGATTATGTTTATTTTTTGGACAGCGATGATTATGTACTGGAAGATACTCTTTCCATTTTGTCACAAGCATTATCCAATGAAGATATTGTATATGGACAGGTGAATAATACCTGGAACAATATGGCCAATTTTTTAGAGAAACAGAATAAAAAAATGGAAAATCTGGATGAAGAAGAACAGGAAATGAAAGAGATGGAATCTATGCAGAAGATTCAGGATTTCTTAGATTCCTATCCAATGAAAGATACAAAATTACTGGCTTATTATCACATGTTTAAAAAGAAAAAAGGATCCAATAATATTACTGTTTTATCTCATGCCTACAGAAGACAGTTTTTACTGGAACAGGAAATACGATTTGATGAAACTATGAAATATTATAGTGATTTTCCTTTTGTTATTGAATGTTTAGATAAAGCTTCTTCTTTTAAACCTTGTTTAGAAGCAATTTATGTGAAAAGAAGACATAACGATCCAATTAATTATCCAGCTTTAAGACAGGAAGAAGATGAAAATCGTTTTTATGAAAGAATGAAATCATATGAACGTGCACATGAAAAAACAGACAATCCTGTATTATCGGTTTTAATCGATCGTAAGATCATAAATTATTATTTCCGTCATTTTATTCGTCGTTTAAGAAGAAGTGAAAAACCAGAATGGAAAAATGAATATTTCCATTATTTTTCAAAGATCATGAAACAGATTCCGGATAAAACCGTAAAGGAATATTCATATGAAAAACAGCAGATGATCAAATCCATTCAGGAAGACAATCTGGATGCAACCTTAAAGAAAGTACGTTTATTCTTAGGTAAAAAGAAGTTAAAACAAATGACAAAAAATAAGAATACAATGTACAAATTAATGTATTATCATGTATATCTAAAGAAACCGGTATTAAAAAATGTTGTATTGTTTGAAACCTTTAATGCGAAAAATTATTCTGATTCTCCAAAATATATCTATGAATATTTAGAGTCTCATTATCCAGGACAGTTTGAATGTGTATGGGCTTTAAACAATGGAAGTAAACCAAAATATGGTGGAAAGGTCGTAAAACGTTTTTCTTTTGAATATGCTTATTATTTAGCACGTGCAAAATATCTGGTATTTAATGTTCGACCTCCTTTATGGTATCGAAAAAGAGAAGATCAGATTTTTCTGGAAACGTGGCATGGAACACCATTAAAACGACTGGTATTTGATCAGGAAGAAGTTACAGCGGCTTCTCCAAAATATAAGCAGCAGTTTTATAAACAAAGAAAAGACTGGGATTATCTGATCAGTGCCAATGATTTTTCAACGGAAACATTAGCTCGCTGTTTTATGTATGAAGGAGAAATGTTAGCTGTTGGATATCCAAGAAACGATATATTGTATGCGGAAAATAAAGAAGAACTGGCATTGGAAATCAAGAAAAAATTAAATATTCCATTGGATAAGAAAACAATTTTATATGCTCCTACCTGGCGTGATGATGAATATTATGGAAAAGGGCAATATAAATTTGAACTTCAGCTGGACTGTAAAATGTTGAAAGAAAATATAGGTGATGAATATGTTCTATTATTAAGAACTCATCAATATATATCGGATCGACTGGATACGACCGGACTGGAAGGATTTGCGTATAATGTATCACAATACGATGATATTTCAGAACTGTATCTGATCAGTGATATATGTATTACCGATTATTCATCGGTATTCTTTGATTATGCCAATTTAAGACGACCTATTTTATTCTATACATATGACATTGAAAAATATAAAAATCAGTTACGTGGGTTCTATATTGATATGATGAGTGAAGTTCCAGGACCTTTATTATACACAAATGAAGAAGTATTAGAGGCAATTAAAAATATAGATCAGATTGAAGAAGAATATAAAGAAAGATACGATCAGTTCTATAATCGTTTCTGTCATCTGGATGATGGAAATGCCTCTAAACGATGTGTTGAAAGAGTATTTTTTAATAAAAAGGATGAATAAAAATGTTGAAATGGATCAAAAAAATTATTCATAAATGCATTGTAATTGCCAATCGACTGATCTATCGTTTTATACCAGTGGATGAT
The DNA here is from genome assembly GCF_009696175.1 of Floccifex porci. Lineage (GTDB taxonomy): Bacteria > Bacillota_I > Bacilli_A > Erysipelotrichales > Erysipelotrichaceae > Floccifex > Floccifex porci. The sequence continues at coordinate 143,630 of NZ_VUMM01000002.1, read as the reverse complement.
CATACCATCTTATTTATTGCCTTTCATGGAAGAGGATATTCAGATAATCCAAAAGCCATTCATCAGTATATGATTCAGGATGAACGATTTAAAAATTATAAATTTGTATGGGCTATTAAAAATCATAAAAAGAAAAATATATATATTGAAAATGCGAAAATCATAGAATATTTCAGTTTTTCTTATTTTTACTATTTAGCTCATTCAAAAATCTGGGTCGTGAATTGTAAATTACCTGGATATGTATTAAAAAAAGAAAATCAGATTTATTTACAGACCTGGCATGGAACGCCTTTAAAAAAATTGGCACACGATATTGAACTGGATAAAAATGCGACATTTTATCGATCTCAAATGGATGCACAAAGTATGTATAAAACATATGATGTGGATGTAAGTCGATACAATTATATGATTTCACCCAATGCGTTCTGTTCTAAAATATTTCCACATGCCTTTAATATTCATCCATCAAAATTAATTGAAACAGGATATCCAAGAAATGATATATTATCTCATGTGGATTTAAATCGGGTAAAGGAAAAGAAAAAACAATTGAATCTTCCACTGGATAAAAAAGTAATTTTATATGCTCCTACCTGGAGAGATAATTCTTATGTAGCGGCAGGCTATACATTTAAACTGCAGGCGGATTTTCATAAATGGAAAGAAATATTATCCGATGAATATGTAGTAATCTTTAAACCACATTATCTGATCATCAATACGTTTAAAGAAGATAAAGAATTGGAAGGATTTTTATATTCTGTGGATGCCACAATGGATATTGCTCAATTGTATGAATGCTGTGATATTTTAATCACGGATTATTCATCTGTATTCTTTGATTATGCCATTTTAAATCGTCCCATCTATTTCTATATGTACGATCTGGAAGAATACGCAAAAGATTTAAGAGGATTCTATCTGGATATATATAACGAACTTCCAGGTAAGATTTATCGTAAAGAAGAAGAAATGTTAAAAGACATTTCCAATTCAATTTTTGATTTTAATAAACTATCTTCTTTTAATTCTTATTTCAATAATAAAGAAGATGGATACGCTTCAAAACGTGTGGTTGATATTTTATACGAGGATATAAATCATGGGGCTCAGTAAAATTATTTTAAGAATCGTTCTTAAAATTTTAGACGCTTTGACTTTCTTTATAAAACAGGATCCCAATCGCATTACCTTTGTATCGTTAACACAGGATCATTTAAGTTCTGATTTTAAATTGATTGATGAACAGTTAAGAAATAAATCTTTTGATATTCATTACAATCTGATTGTGTTTGAACAGAATATAAAAGGAAAACTGGGTTATTTCTTTAATTGTATGAAACAATTGATTGATTTAAAAAAATCAAAATTAATTATTCTAAATGACAACAATTATGTAGTTTCTTATTTTAAACCAGAAAACACAAAAGTAATGCAGATCTGGCATGCACCAGGAGCGGTTAAAAAATTTGGAAATCAGATTCAAAGACAATATCCAATTCAGAATTATGATTATGTCATCTGTAATTCACCTTACTGGAAAAAGTGTTACAGTGAAGCCTTTCATGTAAAAGAAGATCAGGTAATTGTGACTGGTCTTCCCAGAATGGATATGTTAATAAATAAAGAAGAAATTCATTTTTATGAAAAATATCCACAATGTAGAAATAAAAGACTGATTCTTTATGCACCTACATTCAGAGGAAATATTATTGATGGATTTAAAATGGAATGTATACATTTTGATTCACTGAAATTAGAAGAAAATGAAATGATTTTATGTAAATTTCATCCTCTTTTACAGGATATTCAGATTCAGCAGAATAATGTTTTAAATGTGTCACATGAAGATTTATATGAATTAATGAAGGTCAGTGACTGTATGATATCTGATTATTCATCGGTTATTTTTGATTACTGTCTTTTAAATAAAGAAATGATTGGTTTTGTTCCAGATTATGATACCTATAAACAAACCATTGGATTCAATATAGATTTCTATCAGGATTTTCCAGGTCCTGTTTGTCAAAGTGAAGAAGAATTAAATAAAGTACTTCATAAATCAATATCTATTCATCCTGAATTTCAAAAGAAATATGTATCGTTTAAAGATGGAAACAATACAAAAAGAGTGGTTGAACTGATATGTGAAATTATGAAATCAAAAGATGGAGAATGATCATTCTCCATCTTTTATTTCCTGCATTTTATGATCCAGCTGTTGACATATTTTAGAACAAATATAAAGTTCATCATCAATTTCATTTAATCGTTCCTGTGGTAAATCTTTTTTATAACGGATTTTATGTTCCAGACTGGCCCAGAAATCCATCGCAATGGTACGGAATTGTACTTCAACTTTTACCCATTTCTTTTCATTTGCCAGAAAGATTGGTATTTCAATAATCAAATGAAGAGATCGATATCCATTGGGTTTGGCATGCTGAATGTAATCTTTCTTTTCAATTAAACGAACATCATCCTGTTTTAAAAATAAATGAGCTAAATTATAAATGTCATTTTCAAACGAACAGATAATACGAACCCCGGCAATATCAAATAGATTCTTTTCCATAGATTCGACCGATAATTCTAAATTTCTACGAATTAACTTATTAATGATACTGTCTTCATCTTTCATTCGTGTCTGAATGGATTCGATTGGATTCCGATCGGATAAAATGGAAAAATTTTCACTTAATACTTTAAATTTTGTTTCCACTTCCATTAAAGCACATCGATAATAGGACATACTTTGTTTAATGGCAATTTCCAATTCTTCTTCTGTCACATTTGGATTGTGTTTCGCAAATTCTTCTGCAATATTCATTTTTCTATCACCGTATGCATTGTATCATAAATCAATTCTTTTTTAAATTGACAAAAATAATGTCGAATAAAAAATATAATATATAAATGTATAGATTGAAATAGTTCATGTTATAATATGTCAGCAGAGGTAATTATGACAAAAGATAAATTTATTCAGGCTTGTGAAAAAGAAGGAATTCATTTAAATCAGAAACAGATTGAACAATTTGAACGATATAAAGATTTATTGCTGGAATGGAATCAGAAAATGAATTTAACGGCAATAGTCGAAGAAGAAGAAATCTGGGAAAAACATTTTTACGATTCAATCTATCCATTTTTTCATTGTTCCATTGAAAATATGTGTGATGTTGGATCGGGTGCTGGTTTTCCTGGAATTCCAGTGAAAATTGTATTTGATTCCATTCATTTAACGATTGTAGAACCACTTATGAAACGATGCCGGTTTCTGGAAGAAGTTAAAAAACAGTTAGAACTGAAAAATATTGATATATGTTGTGCAAGAGCGGAAGATTTTGTGAAAGAACATCGGGAATCTTTTGATCTTGTCAGTGCCAGAGCGGTTGCGAAATTATCTGTTTTACTGGAATTGTGTATACCGCTTGTGAAAGTGAATGGATTAATGGTTGCTTTAAAAGGAAAAAATGGGCAACAGGAATTGAAACAGGCACAAAAGGCAATATCAATTTTACATCTGAATTTAGAAAAAGAAGAAGTCTTTCATTTAGAAAAAGAAGCTGTTCGAATGAATTTTTATTTTCGAAAAATAAAGAATACGCCTGTAAAATATCCAAGAGCGTATGGGCAAATAAAGAAGAAACCATTGGGGGAATAGTATGGGAAAAATTATCGCAATATCAAATCAGAAAGGTGGCGTTGGCAAAACAACAACGGCCATTAATTTATCAAGTGGACTTTCTTATATGCAGAAGAAAGTGCTTTTGATTGATTTAGATTCACAGGGAAATGCATCAACAGGATTATCCGCAATCAAAGAAAAAGGACAGCCGACTGTTTATTCGGTTTTATTTGAAGGATATAACATCCAGGATGCCATTGTACATTTAAAAGCACCTGCAATTGATGTATTACCAGCAAATTTAACATTAAGTGGAGCGGATCTTTTAATGGATAAAATTGAACAGAAAGAATTGTTGTTGAAAAATGCCATAGCTCCTATTAAAAACGATTATGATTTCATTATCATTGATTGTCCTCCTTCACTAGGATTGCTGAATACAAATGCTTTAAGTGCAGCCGATAGTGTTCTGATTCCGGTACAATGTGAATATTATGCACTGGAAGGAGTTACACAATTACTGATGACCATTCGTCTGGTTCAAAAGACAAGCAATCCAAATCTGAAAATTGAAGGTCTGGTAATGACAATGTATGATGCACGTACCAATTTAAGTATGGAAGTTTCACAGGATGTTCGACAGACATTTGGTAAACTGGTTTATCAGAGCAATATACCAAGAAATATAAAATTATCAGAGGCCCCAAGTCGTGGCTTATCTATTTTTGAATACGATGTGAATAGTGCAGGAGCTCGCTGTTATGGGGATTTAACCAAAGAATTTGTGAAACGAAATGAGGAATTCTATGGAGAATAAAAAATTAGGAAAAGGTTTGTCATCTATATTTGGACAGGATGTATCAAAAATTCTGGATGACATTCAGAATGGAGAAGTGGAAACGGAACATCAGGAACAGAAAAAAATTTCTATTGATCAGATTCGTCCCAATCCATACCAGCCAAGAAAAGTATTTGATCCAGAAGCATTAAAAGAATTAAGCAATTCTATTTCTCAGCATGGGGTTTTTACTCCTGTACTGGTAAAAAAAGGAATTCGTGGATACGATCTGATTGCTGGAGAAAGAAGACTTCGTGCATCAAAAATGGCAGGGTTAGAAGAAATACCAGCAATTATTGTAGACTTTGATGACCAGCAGATGATGGAAATCGCATTGTTAGAAAATATTCAAAGAGAAGATCTGAATGTGATTGAAGAAGCTAAGGCGTATGAAAATTTAATAAATCGTTTTCAATATACACAGGAACAGCTGGCTCATCGTGTGGGTAAATCCAGAGAACATATTACCAATACTTTACGTTTATTAAAATTACCGGAACAAGTACAGAATTATGTAGTTAATCGTCAATTGTCTATGGGACATGTTCGAGCTTTATTGGCTTTAAAAGATAAAGAAAGAATCGAAAAAATAGCACAGAAAGCCATTGATCAGAATTTATCGGTTCGTAAAGTAGAACAGCTGGTTAAGGATATAAATCATCCAAAAGTGATTGAAAAGAATCCAGAAGATATTTATTTAAAAGAAGCGAAAGTAAAACTGGAAGAATATTTTAAAACAGGAATTTCTATTTCTTCTCATTCTATTTCTATTCATTTTGAAGACAAAGAAGATTTAAATCGTATACTGGAACTATTAAATTTAATTGAGGAGTAAAATCCTCTTTTTATTTGATTTGTTCATAAAATAAGTCTATAATTGATAAACATTGAGGATTTTGTTTATGAAAAAATTACATTTTTTTTTGTTTTTAAATTTAGGACTGTTTTTGACCGCAATTGGAATTGCGATTTTTAAGACACCCAATCATTTTGCCTTTGGTGGAACTTCCGGTATTTCAATCATTCTGGCTACTTTGTTTCCAAAATACAATGTAGGAAACTTTATGTGGTTAGTAAATGGTATTCTTGTTGTATTGGGATTGGTATTTTTAGGAAGAAAGACAATGGGATGGACAATTTATTCTTCATTTGCTTTATCTTTTTATGTCAGTCTAATTGAAAAAGTATGGATATTAACCTCTCCTTTGACCAATGATACTTTTCTTGAATTGTGGTTTGCGGTCATATTACCGGCAGTAGGAAGTGCAATGGTATTTAATGTAGGTGCTTCTACTGGAGGAACCGATATCGTGGCTATGATACTGCATAAATACTCTTCTTTGGAAATTGGGAAATCCTTAATGGTATCGGATTCTTTGATTGTATTATTTGCGGCTTATCTTTTTGGTCCAAAAACTGGTTTATACTGTATTTTAGGAATGATTCTGAAATGTACATTGGTGGATACAGTTATTGAAAGTTTTAATTTAAGAAAAGTATGTACAGTTGTGACGGAGAATCCAGAACCTATTCAGAATTTTATACTGGAACAATTAAATCGTTCAGCTACCATTGAAGATGCTATAGGGGCTTATTCACAAAAGAAAAAAACAATTTTAATTACGGTTCTCACAAAAAGAGAAGCCATGCTTTTAAGGAATTTTATACATAAAAACGATACAAAAGCATTCATTACGATTGTCAACAGTTCGGAAATCATAGGAAAAGGCTTTAGAGGGGCCTAATAAAAATTTTATTTTTATCTTCTTTTATTCTATAATGTATCTATTATTGCGAAGAAAGATAAAAATAAGCGCCAGGACTCATTGGAGTTGACGAGGACCAGATTGATCGAAAGATTCGGCGGATGATCTGGAGGCTGGATACGGTCTGTAGTATATGACAAAAACGATTTGTGAAAATCGAACAAATTCATAGAGTATCCTTCGCAATAAAGAAAAAGCGGAGGTATTTTTTTATGTGTGGAATTGTAGGTTTTAATGGAAACCAGCAGGCAGCTCCTGTATTACTGGAAGGATTATCTAAACTGGAATATCGTGGATATGATTCAGCAGGAATTGCCGTATTTAATCAAAACGAAGTGGAAATCGTTAAGGCAAAAGGACGATTGAAATCATTGATGGAAAAAACCAATGATGGACAAAGTGTAAATGGAACCTGTGGAATTGGACATACTCGATGGGCAACACATGGAGAACCAAGTGAAGACAATGCGCATCCTCATATTTCTTTTCATGAAAAGATTGTAACCGTTCATAATGGAATCATTGAAAATTATCAGGAATTAAAAGATCGTCTTTTAAAAGAAGGATATATTTTTTATTCTCAAACGGATACAGAAGTCGCAACCAATTTAATTGAATTTTATTATTTAAAAAACAAAGATCCTTTAAAAGCTATTTCAGAAGCTATGATGCGTATTCGAGGATCGTATGCATTAGCGGTCATGATGAAAGATTATCCGGATCAGATATTTGTGGCTCGAAAAGATTCACCTATGATTTTAGGAGTATCCAATCAGGAATCTTATATTGCCAGTGATGTTCCAGCCATTTTAAAATATACAAGAAATGTATATTATATTGGCAATTTAGAAATGGCCTGTTTAAAAAAAGGAAGCATTTCCTTTTATAATCTGGATGGAGAAGAAATTGAAAAAGAGTGCCAGGAAATCAAATGGGATGCCCAGGCGGCTGAAAAAGGTGGATATGAACATTTCATGATGAAAGAAATTCATGAACAGCCAAAAGCCGTAGAAGATACTTTAAACAGCATCATAAAAGACAATCAGATCGTACTGGATTTAGAAGGTCTGGATATTTCAAATCTGTCTCAGATTCATTTTGTGGCATGTGGATCGGCATGGCATGTCAGTATGGCCTGTCAGTATATTTTTGAAGACTTAACACATATTCCTGTAAGAGTGGAATTGGCCAGTGAATTCCGTTATCGCAATCCTTTATTGTCAAAAAAAGATTTAGTGATCGTAATTTCTCAATCCGGAGAAACAGCTGACAGTTTAGCAGCTTTAAGACTGGCAAAAGAAAAGGGAATTCCTACTTTAGCAATTGTCAATGTATTAGGTTCTTCCATTGCCAGGGAAGCAGATTATGTCTTATATACATTGGCTGGACCTGAAATTTCAGTGGCAACCACAAAAGCATACAGTGCACAACTGGTACTGGGGTATGTACTGGCAATTTATTTTGGAAAAGAAAAAGGATTGCTGGAAGAGGAAAAAGTCAGATATTATCTTTCTGAGTTAAATACGCTTCCTAAAAAAATAGAAAGAGTACTGGAAGATAAAGAACGTTTACAATGGTTTGCCTCTAAATATTCCAATGCCAAAGATGTATTCTTTATAGGGAGAGGAATCGATTATGCGATTTCTCTGGAAGGAAGTTTAAAATTAAAAGAAATCAGTTATATTCATTCAGAAGCGTATGCAGCTGGTGAATTAAAACATGGAGCCATTTCTTTAATTGAAGATGGAACTTTATTAATTGGTGTCTGTACACAATCTCAACTGTATGAAAAGACCATCAGCAACATGGTAGAATGTAAATCCAGAGGAGCCTATTTAATGGCAGTTGCTCCTTATGGATATTATCAGATTGAAGATACAGCCAATTTCACAACTTATATTCCAAGAATTGATGAACACTTTATTGGAAGCTTAGCTGTTATTCCTTTACAGCTTTTAGCTTATTATTTAAGTGTATCAAAAGGACTGGATGTAGATAAACCAAGAAATCTGGCAAAATCAGTAACGGTAGAATAAGTCAATTACCCCGACTCTAAAGAGTCGAGGCTTGTAACTCACTCATATGGTCCTAACGTCATTACAAGGTAATGCTCCCATATTAGACAGCTTGTGTCTCCCTCGGTACAGAGGACTGTGGCTACATCGTCGGGTGATTGACGGACACCCGTATTGGAATATTCTGTTAACTGGTTGGTCTGATTGCTTTTCCCTGTTCAGATATTCTGAACTTCGGATTCTCATTACCAGAAATCCATAATGTTCCTAACAGCTGAATATTCATGGCACCAACCTGATCGTCATTAGCCTGATATCCACAACAGTCACATGTATACAGATGTGAATCATGGTCTCTATTGGCTTTATGGATTCTTCCACACTTCGGACATCTTTGTGATGTGTATTCCGGTGATACCTGAATAACCTTAGAACCGACTTCTTCTGTTTTGTATGTCAGAAACTGTTCCAGCTGGTAAAAAGACCATGATCGTAATTCATTACGCTGTTTACTGTTACGGCTTCTCAGGTTTTCATCAAAGCTGACATCCGTAAGGTCTTCCATCACAAACAGTGTATTGCTTCCGTATGTATCCACGAGTGTCTTTGACAGGCAATGATTGACATCGCTCATCCAACGGTTTTCTCGTCCGGAAATACGTTTCAGTGCACGTTTTGCTGATTTTGTACCTTTAGACTGCAGTTCAGCTCTGACTTTATTGAAGGTATCTTTTTTCCTGCATACTGCTTCACCAGAATAGAAAGATGTCTGATCTTTCTCATTGTATGTTGTCATCAGATAACGAAGACCACGATCAATGCCGACAACATGCTTCACCTGATCTTTGTCAAATTCAATGTCGTTCTTTCTGGTCACTGGAATGTGAAAGTACCATTCATCTTTCAGGGATACAATCTTTCCTGTTCCAAATGACCATGTACCATCAAAGTAATCACTGAAACATGCAGGTACATCAAAAGTAACTTTGATTCTGCCATCCAGTGTATTCAGGGATAGATATGTTGTATTCGTCTTTTGATCTGTTACAAAGCTGTAATCTCTGTTTCGGACAAGATCTGCCTGTGGTCTTGAAAACAGAACAGGTTTCTGTAACCAGTTCAGATTCCGATAGATGCAGTGCCACTTGTTCGTATAGATGTCCTTGAATTTATATGGCTTTTCCCTCATCTGTGTTCTGATCCCATCGTATCTGGCTGTCACTGTTCGGATTGCGGATTGTGCCATCTGAGACTTCAACCCAAATTCAGAACGTATTGTCTGATACAGCCTGTTACTAAGAGTCACAGAACTCATTGGAAAGTCATGGTCAAAGATATACTGAGACACGAAATTGCAGGCAAGACGATACTGCTCTGTCATATATTCAACAGAGCTTATATCAGAGTCATCCATGTGAATGTGCAGTTTCATTGTCTTAACAGTGTCGGCCATTTTGACCTCCTTCAATAGATATATTATACTACATCTATCTATTGAAAGGAAAGCTATATGCATAATATTTCAGATGACAGATACCAATACCGAAGACACAACAAGAATCTCTTAATGGCTCACTTGATATTTGTTGTGAAATACAGAAAAGAGTTGCTGTTTGGAGAAATTCGGGAGGCTGTTATGCAATATATATTTGATATCTGCGTCCGAAAACATTGGTATATCCGGAGAATGGAAACAGACAAGGATCATATACATATACTGCTGCAGTACAATCCCACTGACAATATCTCGCAGATTGTGAGCACACTGAAGTCTTACAGTACCTATCATGTATGGAAAAGGCACGGCGTTTACCTCAGAGGGTACTTTTGGAAAGAGAACACCTTTTGGTCGGACGGGTATTTTGCGTGCAGTATAGGTAACGTGTCAAAAGAAACAATCGAGAGATACATTGAGAATCAGGGATAGTCAAACCGCCTCTAAAGAGGCGTTGTTTCCTTTGTATTTTATGAAAAAACCGATTGTCTGGTCAAAATAACCAAATAATCGGTTTTTATGTGTTTTGAAAGGATCCTATACAATATTTTCAGATAAGATTGTTACTGTTTCACTTCTTTTTTAATATGTTCAATGGTCTTATCTAAACCATTTTTGGATAAATAAGTTAATAAAGAGAAAATCAAAGCATCTGTATTGGGATGAATCAGAATTTTATCTCTTCCCTGTATATAATAGTCTAATGCAGAAGAGTCTGTGTATTTCTCTTTCTGATAGATCATGCTGGCAGCAACTCGATCACAAAACATTTCAATAACATAATTGACGGGCATCTGGCATGGATAGATGCCATCTTTACCAAAATCAAGCCAGTATTCCCAGTGATGTTTATTTCTTCCTTTGTGATGAAGCCATCCTAAAGAATAGCCTTTTTCTTCTTTTTCGGCATCAATTGGAGAACGGTATCCCTGATAATATTTGAATCCAGTTTTTAATTCAATATAAGAATATTTGCTTAAATCGTGTAATAAACCCTGTTTAAACAAATGACAGCGAAAACATAGCCAGGTTACTTTTATTTTATGCTGTGTAATTGTTTTTAAATGTTGAAGCCATTTCATAAACAAAATTATAAAAGGAATGTAAAAGAAATTCAATGATACTTTTTTTTAAAATGGGCTTGAAATAAAGAAATAGGGATGTTATTATTTTATAGCACTTACTTTAGGCTCAAAGAGTTTAAGGCGGAAGGAGGAAAATAGTATGAAAAAAGGAATTCATCCTAATTATCACACTGTTAAATGTATCTGTACTTCATGCGGAGCTGAATTTGAAACAGGAAGCACAATCAAAGGAAATGAATTGCGTGTAGATACTTGTAGTAACTGTCACCCATTCTTTACTGGACGTCAACGTTTCGCAGCTGCTCAAGGACGTATTGAAAAATTTAACAAGAAATACGGATTCAACAACAAATAAAAAATCAGGTGTCGAAAGACACCTTTTTTAAATAAAAGGAGGATTTTATGATACAGGCAAAACGAATGGAAGCATTTGGAACTTCTATTTTTACAGAAATTAAAAAGATGAAAGAAGAATTTATTCAAAGAACAGGAAAAGAAGTAATTGATTTTTCAATTGGTTCTCCTAATATTGCGCCTGCTTCCTTTATCATTGATACAATGAAAGAAAAAATGAACGATCCTGAAAACTGGAAATACGCCATTACCGATATGGATGAAATGAAAGAAGCCATTCAACAATGGTATAAGGATCGTTACCAGGTAGATCTATCCTATGAGGAAATGATTTGTGTCTCGGGTTCTCAACAGGCTTTAAGTGTTCTTCCTATGGCTATATGTGATCCAGAAGATATCGTACTGGTACCTGATCCGTATTATCCGATTTTTAGTGATGGGCCAAAGATTGCAGGAGCTAAGGTTCATTACATGCCTTTAAAAGAAGAAAATCAATATTTGATACAATTTGATGAAATTGATGAAGAAATTGCGAAAAAGGCTAAATTAATGGTGGTATCGTATCCAAACAATCCAACCTGTGCCATTGCACCGGATTCATTTTATGAAGAATTGATTGCGTTTGCGCATAAATATAATATTTTGGTATTGCATGATAATGCGTACAGTGAACTGGTATTTGATGGAAAAAAAGGAAAAAGCTTTTTATCGTTTCCAAAAGCGAAAGAAATTGGAGTGGAATTAAATTCTTTTTCTAAAACATTTGGTATGGCAGGAGCTCGATTGGGAGTGTGTGTAGGAAATAAGGAAATGATCAAAGCATTTGATACATTAAAGTCAAATATGGATTATGGGATTTTTAAGCCCATTCAATATGCAGCCATTGAAGCTTTAAAAAATGGAAAAGAAAGCATTCAATCGACATGTCTGGCTTACCAGAGACGAAGAGATGCAATGGTCAAAGCGTTTAAAGAAATTGGATGGAATATTCCATCTACTCCAGCTACGATGTTTATGTGGGCAAAAATTCCAGATTCCTATACGGATTCTATGGCATTTGTAGAAGATCTGCTTGAAAAAGCAGGCGTAGTAATGACTCCAGGACAGGCATTTGGACAGGAAGGAAAGCGATATGTCCGTATTGCACTGGTTCAGGATGAACAAGAAATCTATAAAGCCGCTCAACAAATAAAAGAAGCAAAAATTTTCTGATTTGCTTCTTTTTTTCGTATATATGAATATGAAATGTTATCGCTGTTCCAATACCGATCCCGCTTATTTTTATTTTGATCAGGGAGTCTATTATTGTCGTAAATGCATTATGTTTTCCAGGCTGGATGCCAATACTAAAATAAAACCGGTTTCCCTTACTCACAAAATCATTCAAATTCAGCCGAAATTAAAATATGAACTGACAACAAAACAGAAAGAAGTTTCTTTTAAAGTGTGTCAATTGTTAAAAGAAGGAAACGATGTCTTTTTATATGCCTGTACAGGAGCAGGGAAAACCGAAATTACGTTAGAAAGCATCTGTTATTATTTATCACAAGGAAAAAAAGTAGGATTTGCGATCAGTCGAAGACAGGTTGTATTAGAAATCAGAGAACGACTGCAGAAAATATTTCCATCTTTACATATCGTTGCTGTAACGCAAGGTTATACAAAGGATACAGATGGCGATATTATTGTCTGTACGATGCATCAGTTGTATCGTTATCCCTATGCCTTTGATTTACTGATCATGGATGAAGTGGATGCTTTTCCTTATATTGGTAACGATGTTTTATCTTCCATTGCTTCTTTATCCTGTACAGGTCAGAAACTCTATTTAAGTGCGACTCCAGATAAAACGCTTTTGGAAAAATCCAAAGTGGTTACCTTATTTCAAAGACCTCATGGAAAACCTTTACTGATTCCAGAAGTCATCGTATCTCCTGTCTTTATTCAGCTGTTTTGTATCTTATACTATGTTAAGAAATGGAAAGAGAAACAATGTCTTATTTTTGTTCCCAGAAGAAAAGATTGTATCTGGCTTCATTATTTTTTACTTCCTTTTGTATCCAATTCATTTATCCATTCTCAAATCACAAATAAAGATGAAATCATTGACCAGTTTCATCAAAAAAAATTTCAGTGTTTAATTTCAACCACTTTATTAGAAAGAGGAATTACCATTCCAGATGTATCAGTTATTGTATTTTCAACGGATCATATCGTTTATACAGTTTCCACTTTAATTCAAATATTAGGAAGAGTGGGAAGAAGTTTTTCGGATCCTTATGGAAAAGGAGTTTTATTGTGTCAAAGTATCAGTCCTTCTATAAAAGAATGTATTCATCAATTAAAACAGATGAACAAAGATGTAGAATCTGTAATGATAAAATAGATTCTCTATCTTCATTGTTTTTTGAAAATGAATGCATATGCCAATCCTGCAGAGAACAGTTTATCCTTCATAGAAGAGCCTATAAAATAAATGGAATATGGATTTATGTACTTTATGAATACAATGAATTTTTAGAGCGTCTTCTTTTTCGTTTTAAGGAACAAAGAGACATTGCCTTAAAAGAAGTTTTTTTACATGATTGTTATTCTTTATTTAAGAAAATCACAAAATATCATTCCATCTGTGTTATACCTTCCAGTGATTTCAGTCGTTATCAAAGAGGGTTTGAACCAAATATTGAAATTTTATATCAGTCAAATGTTTATTCTCCTTTATATAAAAATAGTAATATTAAACAATCGGAAAGTAAAAATCGTGAACATATAAAGAATGTCATTTGTAGAAAAGAATTGTATACCATACCTTCTTCTATCTGTTTATTTGATGATGTCTGTACATCTATGAATACGCTCCAATGTGGAATTCGTTTATTAAATCCAGAAAAAATCTTTTTATTATCAGCACATCCTTTGTGGATTCAGGGAAAGTCTATGGAAAAACAAAAGAGGTTTTGATAGAATAGTATACGCAAAGGTGATAGATATGGTAAGAAAAGAAACAGAACAAGATGAAATTTCCAGATTACTGGATTCTTATGAAGATGAAACTTTAAATCAGAAAATGGATGCTTTTGCTCAATCAAAAAAAAGAAGAGTAAATAAACATGTATCAAAAGAAGCAGAAATTCCTTCTTTTGTCAGGGAAGAAAAAGACAGTGATACACGTATTGTATTAGGGGCAAAGGATGTCAATACAAATAAAGAACCAGAAAATTTATCTGGAACTATGGCTTTTGATCCAAATAAAGTGGAAGAAAAGAAAGATACAGTTTCGGGTACAGTCGTAATTGATGACAATGAAATTCAATCTTTATTAGAAGATCAGAAAGGACCTCAATTAACTCGTAAAAAAGTATCTAAAAAGGAAGGTAAAGAAGATTCTTCGATCCATTTAAAGAAAACTTCAAAAGAAGGAAAGCAGAAATCTTCAAAACAGAATGGAGCGAAGACCGTTGCGGTAATCGTGGCATCGGTATTAGGAATCCTTTTAGCAATTTTATTAATTTTTGGTGTTGTGAAACTGGTTCAGACTTTTACAAGTGATGAAATCAGCAGTGAACAGCAGGAAGCGTATTATCAGGAAATTATGGATTGGATCGATGGATATGATTTCTATAGTGAGGATGAAAAACAGGAAATCATTCAATTGGAATCCAAATATAATAAACTGACAAAAGAACAGAAGAATCAGATTGATGAAGCTTTAGAAGCAAAAACAGGAAGTACTTTTGATGAACTTTTGGCTATGGCAAAAAGTAAAGAAAAAGAGAATTCCAAGAACAACAATACTGAAACTGCTCAGAAGAAAGCAGAATTAAAAGAAAAAATTAACGATCTGAAAACGGATTTATCCAGAGCCCGTTCCGATCTGGAAGATGCACAGGAAGCTTTAGATAAAGCAACAGCCACTTATAACAAGGCAGCCAATACATTAAGCAGTGAACAGAGTGTACTGGACGGATACAATAGCACCATTGCATCGTATCAGTCATACCAGAATACATACAATATGAAGTATACGGAATATTTAAATACAGATTATTCAGATACAGAAACACGTGAACAGATCTGGAAAGAAGTGGAAAGTGCAAAGGCAAGTATGGATGCTCTTCAATCGGATTACAATACAGCTGTATCCAATCTTTCAACGGCTCAGACAAAGGTGGATACTGCCAAAAATGAAGCAAGCAATGCGCAGTCTGCGATGAATCAGGCACAGCAGGAAGTGGACGATGCCCAGAATGTGGTGGATGAACTAACCAATAAAATCAGCGTTTATCAGAAACAGCTGGATGAATTAGATTAAAGATAGTGTTTTACTATCTTTTTTGTGTTTGAAAAGTATATAAAAATTGATAGAATGTATAGGGATTGTGGAAAGGAGACAATATGCGAAATGCGATTGTTTTAGCAGCAGGAAAAGGAACAAGAATGAAATCGGAATTAAGCAAATTAATGCATCCGATTATTGATCGTCCTATGCTGGGATATATTTTAGATGCTTTAAGAGCGGTACATACCGAAAGAATTGTGATTGTGGTTGGGTATCAGGCACAAAGTATTATGGATGCCTATCCAGAATGTGAATTTGCGATGCAGATGCCTCAGTTGGGAACTGGACATGCAGTAATGCAGTGTACACAGTTAAAAGAAGCCAAAGGACAGACCGTTGTCATCAATGGAGATGGTCCTTGTATTACACCAGAAACACTGGAAAAATTATTTAAAGCTAATGAAAATGCTTCTTTAACTTTATTAACGTCTGTTTTAGAAGATGGGGCTCATTATGGAAGAATTGTTCGTAATGAACAAGGAAATGTAATGGAAATTGTTGAGGCAAAAGACTGTACAGATAAACAGAAAGAAATTAAAGAAATCAATGCAGGAATGTATTGTTTCAATAATGAAGATCTGTTTGAAAATTTAGATAAGCTGCAGACAAACAATGCTCAGAATGAGTATTATTTAACGGATATGGTAAAAATTTTATCTTCACAGGGTAAACGTGTAAATGGAATGGTGATTGAAGACCGGGATGAAGTGATGGGAATCAATGATTGTCTGGAATTAAATAAAGCTTATGAATGGATGACCAGTCGTATCAATACAGAATGGATGAAAAAAGGAGTTCAGATTATTGATCCAAAACGAACGGTGATTGGGAAAGATGTAAAAATCGGACATGATGTGATCATTCATCCAAATGTAGAAATTACAGGAAATACAGTCATTGATGATTATGTTGAAATCTGTTCAAATTCGACAATTATCGATTCATATATTGGTAAACATGTATGCATTGATAATAGTAAAATAGAAAATGGAACGATTCAGGAAGGAAAGAAAATTGGTCCTTTTGAATATATAAAAGAAAATGGTTTAAACATTAAAAATGTTTAGATAAAAGAGTAGGAGACGGACAAATGAAAGACACAATTGTATTTGCTTTATCATCAAGCGTTGGCTTGGCACATGGAATTTGTAAAGAATTGGGAATTGAATTAGGAAAATGCAAAGTCAATCACTTTGCGGATGGGGAAATCTTAGTTGAATTGGGAGAGTCGGTTCGTGGAAAACATGTATATTTTGTGCAAAGTACCAACAATCCAGTCAATGACAATCTGATGGAGCTTTTAATTGGTATCGATGCCTGCAAACGTGCCAGTGCATCCACAATTAACTGTATTATTCCTTATTTTGGATATTCAAGACAGGACCGTAAAGCTAAACCTCGTCAGCCAATTACTTCAAAACTGGTGGCAAGTTTATTGGAAACAGCAGGGGCTGATCGCGTGGTTACAGTGGATCTGCATGCGACACAGGAACAGGGATTTTTTGATATTCCTGCCGATGACATTTCTGCATTGAAACTGATTGCTAATTATTTAAAACATAAAAATTTAGAAGATGTTACTGTGGTTTCACCAGATCATGGAGGAACCGTTCGTGCACGTAATCTGGCATTGGAACTGGATGCTCCGATTGCAATCATTGATAAAAGACGTCCAAGACCAAATGTTGCCGAAGCAATGGGTCTGTTAGGAGATGTAAATGGTCGTATAGCCGTTATTATTGATGATATGGTAGATACAGCTGGAACGTTAGTATCTGGAATTCACATGTTAAAAGAAAAGGGAGCAAAAGATGTTTATGCGGTATGCTCTCATGGTATTTTATCTGGTCCAGCCATTGAACGTTTAACAAATTCAGAAATTACAGAATTTATCTGTACAGATACCATTGATCAGAGTGAAAATAAAAAATTATATCCAGAAATGAAAGTGATTTCGGTTGCTCCATTGATGGCAGCTTTAATTCGTGCAGTGGAAGATAACAGTTCTTTATCTGGAGCTTTAAATACGGCTTTGGCACATCAGCATGAATAAGATATTATTTATTGGATATCCACGCTGTTCAACCTGTATTAAAGCTTATAAGGCATTACAGGCAAAATATGAAGTGGAATATCGAGATATTGTTAAAGACAATCCAGATGAAAAAGAAATCAAAATATGGATTTCAAAAGGAATTAAATTGGATTCTTTATTTAATACACATGGAAAATTGTATAGAGAACTCAATATAAAAGAAAAGAAATCAGTCTGTTCACAGGAAGAGCTGATTTCTTTGCTGGCACAAAATGGAATGCTGGTAAAGCGTCCAATTGTGATCGATAAAGAGAATATTTATATAGGAAATGAATATCAGTTTTTATTAAAAAATGAATAAAAGTTTTTTTCAATCTGTGAACATAAAACAGTCTCTTCGATCTGTTTTAATTCACAGATTTTTTTTACGACATACTGTACATTTTTAGGCTCATTCTGCTTTCCACGAAAAGGAACTGGTGATAAATAAGGAGAATCGGTTTCCGTTAAAAGGTGATCCACTGGACAATTTATTATGCATTCAGGAGCCTGTCTGGCATTTTTAAATGTGATGGGTCCGGCAAAAGAAATATATGAATTTAACTTTAAACATTCCATCATCGTTTCTTTGCTTCCAGAAAAACAGTGAAAAAGAATTTTTGTCTGTGCATATTCTTTTAGAATATCCAATGTATCTTTTGTTGCGCTTCTCATATGGATCGCAATGGGTTTCTGATATTGATTGGCAAGTAAAATCTGTTTAATAAAAATACTTTTCTGTTCTTCTTTGAAAGAATCATCCCAGTAATAATCCAGACCAATTTCACCAATACAATCAATTTTATCGATATTTTTTTCCAGTATTTTAAAATGTGATTCTGCTATTTCTTTCGCATCCCCTGGAAACCATCCAAAAGCAATTCGAATAAAAGGATATTTTTCTTTTAGAGAACAAGCTCTGATAAAATCTGTTTCTTTACAGCATATGACCATTAAATTCGATACATTCTGACTAAAACAGTTTTCCATAATTTCATCAATGCGATTGTATAAAGAATCGTCTGTTATATGACAATGTGAATCGGTATACATAAACACTCCTCGTTTCTCTATGAATTTTACAACAAATTTTTAAAATATGATAGAATAAACACAAGGTTTTATAAGGGAGAATAAAATGAGAGTTGTAGTTAAAGTGGGATCTTCTACATTGACGCATCCAAATACAGGATTGTTGAACATTCGAAGAATGGAAAGTTTATGTAGAGTGTTAAGCGATATTAAAAATGAAGGAAATGAACTGATTCTGGTTTCCAGTGGCGCCATTGCGATGGGAATGGGAAAGCTGGGATTAAAAGATAAACCAGATACTTTACCGGGAAAACAGGCAGTTGCTTCGATTGGACAGTGTGAACTGATGTATACGTATGATAAATTATTCAGTGAATACAATCATACAGTAGGACAGGTATTGTTGACAAAAGAAGACATTGAGCAGCGTAAAGAAAACTGTATCAATACGATTGAAAAATTATTAAAGTATTCCTGTATTCCCATCATTAATGAAAATGATACCATTTCGACAAGTGAAATTGAAATTGGAGACAATGATACATTAGGAGCGGTCGTTTCAAAAAGTTTAAATGCGAATTTATATATTATATTATCGGATATTAATGGATTATATACTTCTGATCCTTCAAAAGAAAAAAATGCGAAACTGATTCAGGTAGTGGATACAATTGATGATTCCATATTAAAACTGGCAGGAGATTCTTCTTCAAAAGTAGGAACGGGAGGAATGATCACAAAATTGCAGGCAGCGCAGATTGTCACAAAAGCCAATTGTGATATGGTAATTGCCAATGGGAAAAATCCAGATATTTTGTATGATATTATGGAAAATCAGTTTATTGGAACATTATTCAAAAAAGAGGTAAAAGAATGAAAACAGTAGATATTATGAAGCAGGCAAAAGAAGTATCACAGATGCTTACTTTAACAACAGAACAGAAAAACAGAGCTTTACAGGAAATGGCCAATGCGTTACGTACAAATACTGATTCCATACTGAAAGCCAATCAGAAAGATGTCCAGCAGGCAAAAGATACATTATCAAAAGTTAAGCTGGATCGTCTGATTTTAAATGAAGAACGAATTGAATCGATGGCAAAAGGAATCGAAGAAGTGATTGAATTGGAAGATCCAGTCAATCAGATTCTGGAAGAAGTAAATCGCAATGGTTTGTGTATCCAGAAAAAAAGCGTTCCTTTAGGAGTGATTGCCATTATTTATGAATCAAGACCTAATGTGACAAGTGATGCGGCTTCTTTAGCAATTAAAAGTGGAAATGTCTGTATCTTAAGAACTGGAAAAGAAGCTTATAACAGCGCAAAAGCCATTGTGGATGCTTTACAGGAAGGATTGGAAAAGGCAAATATCCAGAAAGAAGTGATTCAATTAATTGATGATATCACAAGAAACAGTGCCTATGAATTGATGAATGGTGTGGGATATATTGATTTACTGATCCCAAGAGGTGGAAAAGGACTGATTTCTTCCTGTGTAGAAAACGCAAAGGTTCCATGTATTGAAACAGGAACAGGAATCTGTACGGTATATGTAGACCAGGATTGTGATCTGGATATGGCTTTACGGATTGTAAAGAATGCCAAGACCAGCCGTCCATCGGTATGCAATGCCCAGGAAACATTACTTGTACATGAAAAAGTCGCAAGAGAATTTTTGCCAGAATTAAAAGAATATATTCCAGAAGTAGAATTAAGACTGGATGAAAAAGCTTTAGAAATCATTGATGGAAAGAAAGCAGTTCCACAAGATTATGATACTGAATTTTTAGATTATATTTTAGCAGTTAAAGTGGTAAAAAATATTGAAGAAGCCATTGAACATATTCAGAAACATTCAACACATCATTCCGAAAGCATTATCACAAAGAATGAAGAAAACGCTTCTTTATTCACATCATTAGTTGATAGTGCAGCAGTTTATGTAAATGCGTCTACTCGCTTTACCGATGGAGGAGAATTTGGATTGGGTTGTGAAATGGGGATATCCACTCAAAAACTGCATGCTCGTGGACCAATGGGATTAAAGGAATTAACCACATATAAATATGTGATTTATGGAAATGGAAATATAAGATAGAAGCGTTCAATGGAACGCTTCTATTGCTTTATGAAGAGAAAACTGTAACTGTATGGTCATTAAGATCCATATAACCGGTTCACATAAACAAACACCAAAATAAGAAAGAATGGGAATGATCATCATTGTAAAAATAACTTTTCCAATCAGTTCTATGATACTGGATACTAATGGAATAACTTTCTTACCTAATCCCTGTAAAGCGTTTCGACTGTTTAACAGCACCACCAAAACGATCATGCTGGGAACATTGATTCTTAAATACATTGTCGCATTCTGAATAATATAGGGATCTTTTGTTCCACTGATCAATTGAACAAGAAAATTGGATATAAAATAAATCAGTACAGATAAAATACATACATAAACAATTCCCAGCTGGTTCACAAAATGAATGCCTTCAATAATACGATCTTTTCGCATGGCTCCTCGATTCTGTGATACAAAAGTAGATATGGAAGAACATAAAGCACTTAAAAATAACGAACATAAACTTAATGTTTTACGAGCGGTTGTATGTGCAGCAATAATGCGGGTTCCTAACTGATTGATTCCAAATTGTAGAGTAACGGTTCCAATGGATACAATGCTTAACATTAGTCCCATTGAAAATCCTTGTGCACATAGATCCATAGTAAGATCATAGTCAAATTGAAAAGAATCTGGGATTAATATTTTTGCCTTTTTATAAATAAATAAAATACATACAAAAGTGGATACAATTTGAGCAATCACTGTGGCAATGGCAGCTCCTTTAATTCCTAAAGAAAATTGAGTAATTAATATAAAATCTAAACCTACATTTAATAAAGAAGAGAGAATTAAAACAATTAATGGAGTTACACTATCTCCTATAGCTCTTAATAAACCGGCGGATAAATTATAGAATAAAGTGACAATTAAAAATAAACCGATGATCTGTATATAAGATAATGCCTGAGAATAAATGGAAGAAGGAGTATCCAATACAGTTAAAAGTTCAGGCAATAAAAAATAAGATAAAAGAGTTAGACCTAAAGAAAATAGAATGCCTAAAAAGATAGAATGAGAAACAACTTTTTTTAAAGAAGTTTTATCGTTGGCTCCAAAATATTTAGAAGCAACAATTCCAAATCCAAGTCCCAATCCATTACAGAAACCGACCATTAATTCAAATACAGCAGATGTACTTCCAATGGCAGCTAGAGGTAAATCACCAAGAAAATGTCCAATAATAAGAGTATCAATGGTATTGTATAACTGTTGAAACAGATTGGAAAAAAAGAAGGGAATGGAAAATAGGAGAATACTTTTTTTAACAGGTCCTTTGATTAAAGAAATTTGATTCATAATACCTCCAAAAACGAAATAAATTATAACATATATTATTTGTTTATTGATTAATAAATGATTTTTATGTGGTTTCATGATATATTTATGATGCGATTTTATGTAGATGGAAAGGAAAACAAGTATGGCAAAAATGGAAGAAAGATTAGAGTCTTTAGTGGCTCGTCATGAAGAAATAAATGAATTGATGATGCGAAACGATATTGTTTCCGATCGTAAAGAAATGGCAAAATTAGGACGTGAACAGAATGAATTGCTTCCTGTTGTGGATACATATAATGCATATAAAAAAGCGTGTCAGGAATTAGAAGATGCAAAGGTATTATCGTTAGAAGATGATAAGGAAATTCGTGAAATGGCATTGATGGAAATTGAAGAACTGGAACCAGCAATTCAGGAATATTTAGATAAGCTGGAACTATTACTGGTACCAAAAGATCCAAATGATTCTCATAATTGTATTCTAGAAATTCGTGGAGCTGCTGGTGGAGATGAAGGAAACATTTTTGCGGGAGATTTATTTCGAATGTATTCAAAATATTGTGAATCTAAAGGATGGCGTGTTGAAATCATTGAAATGGAAGACAGTGAAGCTGGTGGATATTCTCTGGTTTCCTTTAAAGTCAATGGAGATGGGGCTTATGGAACGTTAAAGTTTGAATCGGGTTCTCATCGTGTACAGCGTGTTCCTAAGACAGAATCACAAGGACGAATTCATACTTCTACTGCTACGGTATTGTGTATGCCAGAAATTGAAGAAGAAGATTTTGACATTGATATGAACGATCTGGAAATTGAAACCATGCGTTCTTCTGGAGCGGGTGGACAGCACATCAATAAAACCGATTCAGCGGTGCGTATTGTACATAAACCTACCGGAATTGTTGTGAAGTGTCAGGATGGTCGTTCCCAGCATGAAAATAGAGCGACAGCTTTAATGACCATTCGTGCCCGTGTCTATGAAGAAAGACAAAGAGAAATCGATGAAAAAGCTGGAGCGGAGCGTCGTACGAAAATTGGAACAGGAGATCGTGCAGAAAAGATTCGTACCTATAATTATCCTCAGAATCGTGTAACCGACCATCGTATTGGCTATACAGTCAATCAGCTGGATCGTATTATGGATGGACGTTTAGAAGATCTGATGAACGCATTACAACTGGCAGACCAGCAGGCAAAACTGGCAGGAGAAAACCAATGACCTATCATTCATTGATTCTGGATGCCAGAGAACGTCTTTTTCAGGCGGGTCAGGGAGAACAGGCTGCTCAGCTCTTAATGGTGGAATTATGTCGTCAAAGAGATAAAAATTTATACATTCTGATGAATGAAGAATGCGATAAGGAAATTGAAGAAATCTATAAAAAAGCAGTAATCGAAATGGAACAGGGAAAGCCTTTAGGCTATGTTTTAGGATATGAATGGTTTTTTGGCTATGATTTTATCGTAAATGAAGATGTTCTGATTCCTCGCTGTGAAACAGAAGAACTGGTCGAACTTGTTTTACAGAAATTTGATGAGAAATTTTCAAATCGAGATCATGTCACTGTTTTTGATGTGGCAACTGGATCGGGAGCCATTGGGATTACTTTGAATTTAGAAGAAGAAAAAATGGATGTTATCGCATCAGATATTTCACAGAAGGCATTGGATGTTGCGTATAAAAACAATGAAAAATTAAAGGCTCATGTGAATTTCATATGTGGAAGTATGCTGGATCCATTTATAGATCGAAATCTTCATTGTGATATTTTAGTATGCAATCCTCCTTATATTCCAGATGAAGAAGAAATGGAACACAGTGTGGTTGATTATGAACCACATGTTGCCTTATTTGGAGGAGAAGATGGTTTAAAATTTTATAGAGATGTATTTGAAAAAGCACATCTTGTCTGTTTAGAACATGCATTTATGGCTTTTGAAATGGGATATCAACAGGGAAAAGCCTTAATGGAACTGTCCAGACAATATTTTCCAGATGCCTGTATTCAGGTTCATAAAGATATGTCTGGAAAAGATCGTATGTTGACCATTGAATTATAGAAAGAAGGAATCGACTTGTTAAAAAAGAATTCAGAATGCTGGTGTGGTTCAAAAAAGAAATATAAACATTGTCATGAACAATGGGATAATACCATTTCTGTATTGAAACTGCAGGGAAAAATAGTACCTCCTCATTCTTTGATCAAAAATGAGGAAGATATAAAATGGATTAGAAAAGCAGCAAAGATCAATAATGAAATACTGGATCTAGTTGGAAAAACGATAAAGGAAGGAATGTCAACGGAACAGATTGATCAGCTGGTTTATGATTATACTGTATCTCATGGAGCAATTCCAGCCTGTCTGGGATATGAAGGGTATCCTAAAAGCTGCTGTACGTCTTTAAATGATGAAGTATGCCATGGAATTCCAGACAAAAATATTATATTGCAGCAGGGAGATATTATAAATGTAGACTGTACAACCATTGTACATGGTCATTTTGCGGATGCTTCTAGAATGTATTGCATTGGAGAGGTATCCAGTGAAGCAAAAAAATTAGTGGATGTCACAAAAGAATGTCTGGAAGCAGGAATCAAAGCCGTACGTCCATGGGGATATTTTGGTGATATTGGAGCGGCAATTCAGGAAGTAGCTCATAAAAATGGATACAGTGTTGTAACAGATTTCTGCGGGCATGGAGTAGGAAATGCGTTTCATGAAGATCCGTTTGTCCATCATGTAGGAATCCGAAACACAGGTATGGTCATTGCACCGGGTATGGTTTTTACCATTGAACCAATGATCAATGAAGGAAAAAGAGATTTATTTATTGATGCGGATAATGGCTGGACAGCTTATACAGAAGATGGTCTATTGTCGGCACAATGGGAAAATACAATTTATGTAACAGAAAAAGGAGTAGAAATTTTAGCTTATTAAAATTTCTACTTTTTTTAAAAATGTGAGCGATTTCATGAAAATTAATGAAAAAAAGTATTTCAAAAAGGAACAAAATCTTGTATTTCATATTAAATTAGTATATTATCAACGTAATAGAAAGGATTTATATTATTTATGGAAAAATGGACTCAGGAACAATATGCAGCTAAGATTCAGGAAATGAAACAGGAAGCGCATGATAAAATGTGGTTATATATAGAATTGAATGCGGGTGAATTAAAAGAAAATTGTGAACCAGGAGTGAATAATATTTCACCATGCTGCAAAGCTATGTTAGATGCTATGTTAGAAGGAGACGGATTTATCGTAGAACCTAAAATTCGTACAAAAATTGCGAAGGCTTTAACAATTCGTTATTATGTAGATAACTTACATCCAGATCGTAGAAAATACAAAGATGTAGTTAATGGATAAGATATTGAATTTTCAATATCTTTTTTTTTGCAAAAAAAAAGGACTTTTTCAAGTCCTTATATGCATAAACTGATAAAGTAAATGATGAATAATACATCCAGTGCATAGATAATTGGATTTAATTCTTTGCTTCTTCCAGCTGCTAACATTCCAATGGAATAAATGATAAATCCGCAGGCAATACCATCTGAAATGGAATACATCAATACCATCATAATTACAGTTGTAAAGGCAGCTGCAGCAATTACCATATCTTTCCATTCGATGTTTCCTAACTGTTGAGCCATCATAATACCAACAACGATCAAAGCAGGAGCTGTAACCGCATTTGTTGCGATGGATAAGATGAATGGTGAGAAAATAGTAGCCAGTAAGAATAATACACCTGTTGTAACAGCTGTTAAACCTGTACGTCCACCAACACCAACACCAGAAGTGGATTCAACGAAACTTGTAACGGTTGAAGTTCCTAAAGCGGCTCCAGCAACGGTACCAATCGCATCCGATAATAAAGCTCTTTCGCCATTTTCAAGTTCACCTTTTTTATTTACCAGTCCAATACTGTTTCCAATTGAAATCAAAGTACCTGCTGTATCAAAGAAATCAACGAATAAGAAAGAGAAAAGAATAACGATAGCCTGGAATGGAGAAGCAAACAATTCCGCAAAACCATTCGCAAATTGTCCGGCAGCAGAGAAATCAAAGTTGAAAGATGCCACCTGAGAAATAACAGGCATTCCTTCCATTCCCATGAAACCAAGAATTACACCAACAATGGCTGTAACAACCATTCCCACAAATACAGCAGCAGGAACTTTTTTAACAACCAGTGCGATTGTGACCAATAATCCAAATAATGCCAGCAGAACAGCAGGTTGTGCTAAATTTCCAATTCCAACAAAGGTTGCTTCGTTGCTGACAATGATTCCTGCATTTTTAAATCCGATAAAGGCAATAAAGAAACCAATTCCAGCACCAATCGCAAATTTCATTTGTACAGGGATGGCATTGATAATAGCTTTACGAATTCCTGTTACAGAAATCAAAACGAAGATGACACCGGAAATAAATACGGCAGCTAATGCAGCTTGCCAGCTATATCCCATTGCTCCACATACTGTATAGGCAAATAATGCGTTAACTCCCATACCTGGAGCTAATGCTACTGGATAGTTTGCAACGATTCCCATTAAAATGGAAGCAAAACCAGAAGCAATGGCAGTTGCTGTAAATACAGCTGTTGGGCTCATACCAGAAGCAGACAAAATACTTGGGTTAACACCTAAGATATATGCCATAGCTAAGAAAGTAGTAATACCGGCAAGAATCTCAGTTTTAACATCGGATCCTTTTTCCTTAAGTTTGAATAATTTTTCCATATATTCTCTCCTTTAAAAAATACTCTTTCATTGTATTTGTTTTAGGATTCAGATTCAACTACAGGAATGACTTTTTTTAAATAAAATGAATATAAAACAGTAGAAATTTTAGAATCTGGATAAATTTTCTGTAAAGCTTCTTTATAAGTTATTAATTGTTCTTTATAAGTCTCAACTAATTCCATTTCGTTTAACGCATCCGTTTTAAAATCCAGTATCGTAATATCGGTATCAAAAATCACAAGGTCCATGTATCCATGAAGAACCATTTCATCTTTTAAAACAATATAGCTCAATTCAAACTGATGATTCAATCTCATCCATTTTTTATACAGTTTATTCTCATTTAAAGATAAGAACTGATCCAGATCTTTATTTGACATGACATAACTGTTCATTTTTGCGTATTGGATGACCTTTTCTTTCAGATATGGATAGTCTAGCAAACCTGCCATTTCATGAAATAAAGTACCTCGATTCATAGCTGAATCATTGGATTCAAAAGAAGGCCAGCCTGTTTTTAATTTCGTTTGTGAAGCCGCAAAAGAAGTAAAAACAGATTCTTCTTTCTGATATTTTAAAACAGGAATCTTTATATTGACCGGTTCTTTTTCTTCTACTTCATATAAATGATTGTCTTTTATAAATTGAATTGTATTTTCATTTCGATAAATATGAAACAGCCAGCTGGTATAGGATTTAAAAGATAATAAAGCCTGTGTATTCAGACTGGATTCATAATCCGATTCAGATTTGATCGCATCGACAAAAATCAGTTCTTCTTTTGCTCGTGTTGTTGCCACATATAAAATACGCATTTCTTCCATCAGTTCTTCATGAATGGCTTTAGTCTCAAAAGCTAAAGAAAATAAACTTTTACGTTTTAAACGATGAGGATAATCCAGATACTGTAAAGCAATCCCTAAATCGGAATCGATGGAAACAATACCAGTTCTTTTTTTCATTTCATTGCTGGATAAAATATAGACAACTGGAAACTGAAGTCCTTTTGAAGCGTGCATGGTCATAATACGAACCACATTTTCTTCCTTTCCAAACGCATTGGCCTGTCCGATAATATCCAGTTTTGATTCTTCTTCAATTTCCAGGATAAATCCATCAATGTCTAAAAGATCTGGATAATTTACTGCTTTTTCCAGTAAATAGTCCAGATTGGTTTTATCCTGGGAAGACGTATGATTTTCATAAAAATCATTATATCGATAAATTTGTCGAATTAGACTGGGAATGACTTTTTCTTTCTGTTTTCTGAAAGTATGAAAAGGAATCATAAAATCACAGTCTTTTATTGTTTCATATAAAGATGCATTTCTATTTTTTGTCTTGCAGACCTGGCTGATCTGTTCATAAGAAATTTCAAATAAACCAGAACATAAACAGGCAATCAGCTGAATATCATCATAAGGGTTATTTAGACAGCTTAAACAGGCACAGACAATCTGAACTGCCTGGTTGGTAAAAAATCCATTGGTTACCTGTGCAAATACAGGAATAGAATACGATTCCAGACAGGTTTTGATATCATCCAGCTGATTTCGATTTCTTAATAAAATACAGATATCTTTATAGTTTCTTCCATTCTGAATATCCTTTAATATAGATTTTGCCATTAAATGATAACGATTAACCAGACTGTATTTTTTGGCTTCTGGATAAGAAAGATCATAACTTTCTTTAATCTCATCGATACAGGAATAAAGAAAACGAATGGGATGGGCTAAAGAATCTTTTTGTGATTCCATACCCACTTTTGCGATATCCACTTCTTCAAATTGTGTTCCTAATAAATTGGAATTCATTAATTTTTCATAAAAATCATTATTAAATTCAATGATACTTTGATTGGAACGATAATTTTCTTTTAATACCAAAGCTTTATCATAATTAGAAGTACTTTTCATATGTTCCTTCATAATAGAAGGCTTTGCCTGACGAAATCCATAGATAGACTGTTTGATGTCTCCAACACGAAAGACGTTATTTTTGCGACAGAATTTAGAAACAATGGTTTCCTGCAGTTCATTGGTATCCTGAAATTCATCAATTAATATTTCATTGTATTTAGTCTGCAGTTCTTCCTGAATGCTTTGATCTTCCAGAAGTAAAAGGGCAAAATGTTCCATATCATTAAAATCAATAAATTCCTGCTGTTTCTTTTCTTCAGCAAAAAATATACATGTATATTTACATAAAGAAATCAGTGTATGAACTAAAGATTTCTGATTCTCAATGTCATTTATAAATTGAGGCCATGGATATAAAACATTTGAAATATCTTTCTGAAAAGATAAATAATTGTCTTTTTCCTTCATTTTTATTTTATTGATCGTTCCAGGAATATTTTCTGTCAGATTAATGGAAGCAATAAAAATTTTTCTGAATTCATCATAATTTTTTTCTTTAAGAGGCTTTAAACAAATGGAATTAAATTCCCGTTTCTTTTCTAAACGAGATAACATAGCCATTTTCTGACTTTCTTTTTTAAATTCCATATCGTTTACTTTATCGATCATAGAATCTAAAATTTCAATCATTGAAATCATTTTTTCTGTAAAATATTGAAAAAACCAGTTTAAAGACTCTTCCTGAATCGTATCAAAATGATTTGAAATTAGAGAAAACCACTGATCCATATGTGGCTTGGATTGACCAGTCTGAATCATTTGTTCAATTGTTTTCTGAATGTCTTCTTCTTTTTTTCCAAACGATTGAAAATACAGCTTACACTCCATATAATCCTTTACCGAAATCTGTTGAGTAGCTCTTTGATACGCTTTTGTCATTGCCTTTCGAATCTGAGAAGCACTACCTACAGTCGTGGCCATTGTCAGGGAAATTGGAATTTTGTAGTAATAGGTTTTAACTAAATTCTGACAGAAACTGTCAATGGTACAGATCGAAGCGGTTTCCAGCAATGTCAATTGATTAGACAGATAGGCATCTTCTGGATTTTTCTGTTTCTGTTTGAGAAGATCCTGTTTTAAACGATCTTTCATTTCACTGGCAGCATCATTGGTAAATGTCATAGCCAGAATGGAATCAATGGATATACGATCCTGGATCACAAGCGTACTGAGTCTTTGAACCAGCACGCTGGTTTTTCCGCTTCCTGCACTGGCAGATACAATCACATTTTTATTTCGAATTTGAATGGCTTCTAATTGAGCGGGTGAAAACGGCATCAGGCTTCCTCCTCTATAAATGATATTTGACGGACTTCTTTTCGATTGTTACGACAGATTCTTTGGAATTTACAATACATACATGCATTTTCAACATGATTGGCCTGGATGTCTCCTTCTTTCATCTTCTTTAACAATCCATTCACGATGATATCCCATTGTTCTTTGCATTCTTCGTAAGATAAAGTATTTTTAGGAATGGCAAATTGTTCTTTAGAATCGATATATATATCAAAGCCATCAAAATTCCATCCTGAAATAATTTTCTGTCTATTGTATTCATCCAGTCCATTTGAATTGGATGGTTCTACAAATCCTAACTTCTGATTGTCTTTTGGATAGGAAATATGCAATGCTTCATCCTGTATAAAAGGAGAAGACAAAGAAATATAGAAACATCCAACTGGTTTTAAATGTTCGTTTTCTTCTATATAAATAGTATAGGTCAACAATTGAAGCGATAAACCGGCTTGAAAATTTTCTTTTCTTAGTTCTTTTTTACTGGATTTATAATCAAAAATACAGAAACTGGTGCTGGATGTATCCATTCGATCAATATATCCAGTAAAAGTAAGTGTCATATCTTCAAATTCCATCTTTTTTAGAATTTTATATTCCTGTTCCTTTATATTCATATGCCAGCTGTTTTCAAATTCAGACAGCTGCTGCAATACACGATGAATCTTTTGTGAATATTCAATAATTTGTCCTTCTACCCATGTTTTTTTATTAGGATATACTTTTAAAAAGAAAGAAAATTCATCTTTAATGATTTTTTCAATTTCTATAAGAGGAACATGAATATAATCTTTATGATAGATAGTTGTTAGATGTTCCAGCATCGAATGAAATAAGGTTCCTTTTGTACTGACTTCTGTAACACTTTTTGGTTCTCTTAAATGTAAACCATATTTTAAATAATGATAAAAAGGACATTTTGCGAAAGATTCTAATCGGGATACACTAAAGATAGAATCTTTAAAAAACAGATCTTTTGCCTGTTCTCTGGAAATAAACAGCTTTGTCTTTTCATAATTTGAACTTTCTTTTACATCTATAAAAGAAGCATCTTTTCCAATCCATTCTTTTATATCATTTGAAGCTTCCACTGTTTTTCCTTCATAATCGGATTGTGCATAAGATATAAAACAATCTTCCATCTGAAATAAAGTATCTTTTAATTGCTGAAGCTGAAAAGATAATCGTTTCTGTAAAGAAGGTAGAGTTGTATTCTGAATATAGTTCTCATTAAAAATGTCTTTATGAATGACAATGGAAGGAAAATTTTTCGCATTGGCAGACATAATAAAACAATGCGGACGAATTCCATTACAATCGTTTAAAGAAGAGATACAGACTCCTTTTATTTCCTTTACACTTTGTGTTAAAGAGCTTTGTTTCAAATATTGAATCAGTAAGAAAGGATCCTTTAAGTAATCAAAAGACTGTTTGTAACAATCCTGTACATACTGATAAGCTTTTATATCTTCTATTGAAGGATTTATGTGATGGTTCTGGATGATTTCACAAATTGAAACAAAATCATTCATTGTTAAGTGTAATAGAAAATCATGGTCTAAGAACCATTGTTTTATATTTGATTCTGCATTTTTTAAATATAGAAAATCAGTTTCTTCTATTAAATAATTTTTTTCATATTCAATCTTTTCCAGATGAAACGAAGGATAAATAGAATCTGGAAAGGAAGTGTAATAGGCATTCATATCTTTATATATTTCTGGATATAAAAGCTGAATCATATTTAAAAAAGAAGAAAGTGTCTTTTCCTGAATCCAGGAAAAGACAGAATTGAATTCATCCAGAATAAACGAATTGATCGTTTTCTTTAAAAAAGTATAAGGAATATTATATTGATCCAGCATTTGGGCTAATACCTGATTTTCACTTTCCTGACTGGTAAAAATCATACAGTCACAGGCATTGTAATTTTTTTCTATAATACTTTGACAGATCCATTGGGCTTCTTTTTTTGGATTGGCCATAGAATGATAATGAAAGTTTGTCTGAGTCTTTTTATCTATAAATTGTGCGCCATTTTCCAGTAAAAATAAGATCCATTTCATTTCTATATCGTTATAAGGTTTATGAAGAATATAAACGGATTGAAAATCGATTATAGGTTTTATATGATCTTCTTTTGTTTCTATTGAATAAATAGATAAAAGAAGTTCTTTTAAATCTTTATCTTTCTGTGTATGTTCAGGAAAGTCTTTTACATTATATAATTTACAGAAACGAATAAAAGACAGACAGGATTTTAAAAATGTTAAATCATTAAAACTGTTTTTGTATGTATTCGAATCTCTTAAAGACTCTCCTTTTTTCTGATATTGATATAAAATATTTAATTCCTGTTCAGAATGATCATATAGAAAAGAATTTAAAGAAAGAACCTGTACATCAATTGTATTGGAATATTCTTTTAATAGCTTCTGATACATTACTAAATGAAGGCTGGAAGGTACAATTATTGTTTTCATAGAATCACCATTCTTATTTTACCATAGTTTGAAATAAAATCTTTCAAATCAAAGTGAAAGGGAATGTATTTGTTTGTGTATCAGAAGAAAGGTATAATAAAAATAAGGAGGCTATCATGAAAAGAAGTAAATATATTGATCATACGTTATTAAAACCAGAAGCAACAAAAGAACAGATCAAAGAGTTATGTCAGCAGGCGATGGAATATGATTTCGCATCGGTCTGTGTGAATCCATACTGGGTTTCTTATTGTGCGCAGTTATTAAAAGAAAGCGATGTAATGGTCTGTACAGTTATCGGATTTCCATTAGGAGCCAATACCAGTGCACTTAAAGCATTTGAAACTAAAGAAGCCATTGAAAATGGAGCCGATGAAGTGGATATGGTAATCAACATTGGGGAATTAAAAGCAGGCAATGACAAAGCGGTTTTAGAAGATATTAAAGCCGTTGTACAGGCTTCAGAAGATAAGACGGTAAAAGTCATTCTTGAAACGTGTCTATTATCTGATGATGAAATTAGAAGAGCCTGTAATTTATGTGTAGAAGCCAAAGCGGAATTTGTGAAGACATCCACTGGTTTCAATCGTGAAGGAGCCAATGTTCATGTGGTTAAAGTGATGAAGGAAGCGGTACAGGATAAAGCTTTGATCAAGGCTGCAGGTGGGGTAAGAACACCGGAAGATATGGATGAAATGATCAAAGCAGGAGCCAGTCGTATTGGAACTTCAAAAGGAATTTCTTTAATGTAAAAAAGCTGCAGATTGCAGCTTTTTTTAACGGATACTGGCTTCCAAAGCAATTTTCATCATGTCATTGAAACATTGTTCTCTTTGTTGTGGAGTTGTGATTTCTTCAAATGCGAAAGAATCGGAAATTGTGCAGATTGCAGCTGCTTTTTTATGTAATACTTTCGCATTGTGAAATAAGGCAAAACTTTCCATTTCAACAGCCTGACATCCATGATCCATCGCATCTTTTGTACAGGAATCATCCTGACAGTAGAATACATCGGAAGAATGAATGCGGATTGGCTTGATTGATAAATTTAGATTGCTGGCACAATCTTTTATTGTCTGGCATAATTCTTCATCTGGATATTGAATATCATCTGGATCATTGGACTGAACTTGTGCAAAACTGGAACGAGAATAGGCACTTTCAATTAAAGTGACATCAAATAGTTTTAAATCGGGAGTGTATCCTCCAGCGGAACCAATACGAATAATAGTATCGACATCGTATTGAGAATATAATTCATAGGAATAGATGCCAATGCTTGGCATTCCCATTCCAGAACCCATAACCGATACTTTCTTTCCTTTATAATATCCTGTGTATCCAAACATATTTCGAATGGTATTAAAACATACTGGATTTTCTAAAAAGTTTTCCGCAATGTATTTTGCACGTAATGGATCTCCAGGCATTAAAACAACTTTTGCGACTTCTCCTTTTTGAGCCTGATTATGAGGTGTTGACATTTTTTTATCTCCTTTCTTTACTCTATTATTAGGATACCACTGATTTAAAATTAATGATATAATCTTTTTGGTATGGAGGTGTTTCAATGAAAGAAAAGAATAAATGGATATCTTTTATTTTTATTATAATTGGTAACTTACTGGTGGCCGCTTCTGTGTCTTTTTTTATTTTACCAAATGATATTTTAACCGGAGGAGTCGCTGGAGTGGTCGTAGCTTTAAGTCCACTGATACATATGGACAGCGTTTTAATGATCAATATTATTACGTATGCTCTGTTTATTCTGGGAGCTATTTTATTAGGAAAAGGATTTGCACTTAGAACGTTATTGTCTACTCTTGTTTACCCTTTAGGTGTTTCTATATTTTCTTATATATACAATTATTTTCCAGAAGGAACCTTTATTATGGAACCTTATCTGGCTTCCATTTATTCAGGATTGATTTCTGGAGTGGGATTGGGACTTTGTTTTCGCGTCAATGCCAGTACAGGAGGAATGGACATTCCAGCTTTGATTCTGCATAAATACACACCTTTATCTTCAGGAGACAGCGTTGCCATTGTGGATGTATTGACCATTCTGTTAGGTTTGATGATTCATGGTCTGCAGCCGGCTTTAATTGGAATTCTATCGGTATTTACTTCCAGTGCGGCAATCAATCGAACGATTTTACTGGGAACACAGAAAGCCATCAATTGTATGGTGATTTCAAATAAATGGATCGAAGTGCGTGACTATCTGGTTAATCAGCTGGGAAGAGGGGTAACGATATTGGATGGAATCGGAGGCTATTCTCAGGAATACCATCCAGTGATTATGTGTGTTATCAAACAGAAACATTTATCCATTCTTGAATCGAATATCAAAAAAATAGATCCATCCGCTTTTATTATTGTGAATAATGTTAATGAAGTTCATGGGGAAGGATTCACATATGGATACTATGACGAAGAATAAAATAAAGGAAATCATTGTTGTTGAAGGGAAAAATGATACCAATACCCTGCAGTCCTATTTTCAGTGTGATACCATTGAAACCAATGGGGATACTTTGAATGAAAATACATTAAAACGAATTGAACAGGCCCAGAAAGTAAGAGGAATCATCGTATTTACCGATCCAGATACACCGGGTGAACATATTCGAAGACAGATCAATGAAAGAATACCAGGTTGTAAAAATGCTTTTATTGATAAGAAAAAAGCCAGAACGGATAAAAAGGTGGGAGTGGAACATGCCAGTAAAGAAGATTTATGGCAGTCTTTAAAGAATTGTGTTACGTTTTCCAGTCCGATACAAAGCTTGTCTTTTGAAGAATTTTTAGATCTGGGATTGATGGGAGATTCTTTCAGAAGAAATCAGGTCTGTCAGTGGTTTCATATTGGACCTTGTAATGCGAAAACGTGTTTTAAAAGATTAAATGGTATGAATGTAACAAAAAAAGAAATAGAGGATCGATTCAATGCAGCCAATTGCGACAATTAAAAAAACAAAAGAAATACAGGAAAAATACAATGTTTTCACAAAGAAAACATATGGGCAGAATTTTATCATTGAGCCAAAAGTGGTTGAGAAAATTGCACAGGCGGCAATAAAAGATCCGAATGAACTGGTGTTTGAAATTGGTCCAGGAATAGGAGCTTTGACGCAGTTTCTATGTCAGAGAAGCAATCAGGTGATTGCCTTTGAAATTGATGATCGTTTTCTGGCAAAAGAAAATGATAAAGACTACAATGCGTTAAGTGTAATTACGAAATATCGATGTGATGTAAAAAAAGTAATGGATGTATCTCGTCATGTATTCTGGCCAAAACCAAATGTGGATTCTATGGTGATACAATTTACATTTCATCATAAATATCATTTAGAAAACGAAGATGTATTTTTTAAGATGGTTAAAGCCTGTTTTACACAAAGAAGAAAAACCATCTACAACAATTTTTCAGCCTTTGTTCAAAATAAAGAAATAGCTTTATCAATTTTAGAAAAAGCTGGTATAGAAGCTTCCACTCGAGGGCAACAATGTACATTGGATGATTTTATACGTTTATATGAATGTGGAAAGGAATATTATGATTGTTAGAGCTTATGCAAAAGTAAATTGTGCACTGGATATTGTAGGAGTATTTGAAAATGGATATCATGACTTAGATATGATCATGGCTCCCATTTCTTTATATGATGAAATTGAAATATCAGAAAGTGAGAAAGATGAAGTCATCTGTTTAAATGAAGACATTCCCAAAAGAAATACTGTTTCCAGTATGGTTGACTTATTAAAGAAAACTTATTCAATTGATTCTCATTATCGTATTGTGATTCATAAAAACATTCCTCAAATGTCTGGTATGGCGGGAGGATCTGCAGATGGAGCAGCTGTTTTAAAAGCCATATTGGAAATGGAAAAGATTTCTATATCCTTAGAAGAAAAAATCAACCTGGCTAAACAGATTGGAGCCGATGTTCCTTTCTGTGTTGTGAATCAATGGGCCAGAGTCAAAGGAATCGGGGAAAAAATTACTGTACTGGATACTGACTGGAAAATTCCTTGTCTGATCTTAAAACCGGATTGTGGGATTTCCACTCCGGTTGCCTTTAAAAACTGGCATGAATCCAGACCGATACAGGTAGATGTAGATGCCATCTGTGAAAGTGTTGTACATAAAGATTATGATGCCTTTATTCGATCCATCAATAATACGCTGGAACCGGTTGCCAGAAAGATGGAACCAATTCTGAATACAATCGAAGAAGAAATGATGAATCTGGGAATGGATCGGGTTATGATGTCTGGATCGGGATCTTCTATGATGGGATTTTCGATGAATATGGACATTATGAATCATGCGAAAAAAGAAATGGAAAAAAAGTATAATTTTGTAAAGATAGTGACAATTGGAGGATAATATGGTCTTTTCAATTTTAAAATACTGTATATTTTTAGTATGTTTTATATTGAGTGTATATGCTTGTTCATCTATTCAATTTGAAAAAATATGTAAAGTACAGAAGAGTGGAAAAGTGATCACACTTCTATTTCTTATTTCTTTTGTGCTGGCTTATCTGGCCACACAGGCAATTCTTGATTTGACAATATATAATGGACTTGGAGGATAAGTATGTTTGAAAGATGGTATGCCCTGGATGCAGGATCACATCAAATCCGAATTTATGATGAATCAAAGGATTGTTTTGTCCAGTTTCAAAGTCTGATTGCGTATAAAAATAATGAAATCGTTGCTTTATCGCATGATGCTTTAGAATATGTATACCATCGCAGTACTTCTATTAAAGTAAAATATCCTTTTTCAGAAGGAAAAATTAAAGGAGATATTGTTCCTTTAATTCAATATGGATTAAATTTAAAAAAAGAGAAGTCTATTTTTTCAAAACCCTGTTTACTGATTTGTTTGCCGGATAAAAATGAAACCGAACAGGATAAGTGGCTGAAAGCTTTAAAAAATGAAGGTATTCGAAAAATTGAGTTTATTTCTATTCCTCAACTGATGAATGAAAAAATACATTTTTATATTCATGCAGGTCATTCCTATACATTGATTGGATGCAATGTGAATGGAAAAGAAATCCTGTACAAACAAATTCCATTTGCGGGAATTCAAATGGATGAAGCCATTGTTCAGACTGTATTAAAAAAGACTTCCTGTATTATTTCAAAAGAAGATGCACGTATATTAAAAGAAGCGTGCAGTAAAAGTTTAAATATAAATAAAAATGCGAATTTAACTTGTTTTGGGATGAATAAATACAATCAGTATGAAAAAATCAATATTACTTCTATGAATATTTGGCCAGATCTTTTAGCTATTGAACAGCAGATTGTATTATGGACCAAGCAGATGATTTCTTCCTGTAACCTTGATCTGCAGGAAAAGATACTGGAACAGGGTATATATTTAAGTGGAGGACTGGCAAACTGTTTTGGATTAAGAGCGTATTTAAAACATGAACTTCATTGTCCAATTATTTGCACACAGAGTCCACAATACGATATTATAAATAAAATGAAGGGTTGGAAAAAATGATTGATTTTAAAATTATATTGATTCCACTGATTATATCGACTTTATTGACACCTTTTATCAAAAGATACTCGATTTATGCCAAAGCTTATGCTCTGGAAAATGAAAGAACAGTTCATCACGGGAAAATCAGTCGTATTGGAGGTGTAGCAATATATCTGGCCTTTTTTATCACAATGGCATTTTTTGTATCAACCGATCGAGCTTTATCAGGTATCGTTATTGGCGGATCCATTATGTTTTTTGCGGGACTGATCGATGATCTGATTGATATGAAGCCCATTGTTAAACTGGCATTAGAAATTGCAGCAGCCATTGTGCTGATTTATTATGGAGTTTCAGTGGACGTAATACGTATCTTTGGAGTGGTTATCGATATTCCGTTTTTAACTGTTTTATTTACAGTTATATGGATTGCGGGAATTACCAATGCCGTCAATCTTATGGATGGACTGGATGGACTGGCTGGTGGAATGAGCGTTGTGATACTGGTTGTCATTGGATGCCTGGCTCTTGTGGAAAGACGGATCGATGTAGTGACCATTACATTTATTCTGGCTGGAGCGACATTTGGTTTTTTAATTTTTAATGCCCATCCTGCCAGTATATTTATGGGAGATTGTGGTTCTTTATTTTTAGGATTTATGATATCTGCAATTTCATTACTGGGATTTAAGAGTTCAACCATTGTCACATTGGCTTTGCCTATGCTTTTATTGATGCTTCCTATTATTGATACCTTATCAGCAATTTTAAGGCGTACATTAAAGGGTATGAAATTTATGCAGGCGGATAAGAGTCATATTCATCACTTATTAATGAAACAGTTTGGTCATGGAAAAACCGTAATTATTATGTGTGGGATTACTTCTTTATTTGGATTAAGTGCTTTTATTTATATGATCAATAAAGTGATTGGTTTTATTGTAATCTTATCTTTATTATTAGGAATTGAATTATTTATTGAAAAATCAGCTATGATCAATGAAAAATTTCATCCTTTAATGGGATTGTATCGAAGAATTATAAAAAAATATAATGAAATAAAAGCTAAATTCTATTTTCGTTAAAAAGTCATTCTTAATTCATTTTATATTGGTATTCTAATTTTATGGAACCAAAAGAATGGATGATGAATAAAAATATTGTTTTAAAAAATCAGAAGTTAGAAATTCTTAAAGAGCAGGCAGAAAAAGAAGAAAACAATTTACTGGTTTCTTTATCTGACAACGAAATATTTGATTATATGGTTTCAAAATTAAATTACTGCAGAAGAAAAATGATGGGTTCCTGTCAGGATTTTAATGTGAATATTCGTTGTGGAGATATTTGTTTTATTGATTTTGGAAATTCCTATTTATACGAAATTGGGTATTTACATTTTGGTTTGATTTTATCTATACAAAGAGGAAAGGTGTTTGTGGTTCCTATTACTGGTTCCAATACAAAAGTATCTGGCAACAAAGAACACATTATGCAGCTGGGTAAGATTGAAGGAATGAGTAAGATCAGTGCATGTTATTTAAATGATGCGAAATGGATCAATTCTTCTCGTATTATAGATGTAAAAGCACATATTCCAGTAGATAGTGCATTATATTTATCAATCAAACAAAGAATTCATGAGGGCATTGGATAAAATGTCCTTTTTAATTTGAAATTTAAAAAAATTTTTATTATAGTTTCTTCATGAAAACAATTGTTGTGGCTTGTTCAGGTGGCCCAGACAGTATGGCTTTGCTGGATATGCTGAATCAGAAACAAAACTATAATATTATTGTATGCCATGTGAATTATCAGAAAAGAGAAAGTGCTTTTCGTGATGAATCTATTGTGAAAGAATACTGTCTAAAACATAATCTTTCCTTTCATCTGTTAAAACCCATTTATTCTTCCAGTCAGAATTTTCAGGCATGGGCAAGAGATGTTCGTTATGATTTTTTTGAACAAACAGCTAAAGAATACAAATGTCATCAGATTTTTGTAGCACATCATATGGACGATTTAATTGAAACGTATTATTTTCAGGTTCAACGACAGATGATCTGTGATACGTATGGATTGGCAAATTCAATGATTCGAAATGGGATGGAAATCGTTCGGCCTTTATTGGGATATACAAAGAAAGAATTGGAAGAGTATTGTATACATCATAAGATTTCTTATGGATTGGATGAATCCAATTTTACCGATCATTACACAAGAAATAAAATCCGTCATTCAAAAATCGAATATATGACAAGAAGCCAGAAGGAAGAAGTGTGCAAAGAAATTGAAATAAAAAACAAACAGTTAGAAGAATTTCGGAATCAAATTAAAGATTTTCTGATTTCTTTTACAGTGGATGAATTATTGGATAAAGAATACAGCTGGCTGTATCTGGATCAGTATTTATATGACAGGATGAAAATACATTTTTCAAAGAGATATTTAATGGATCTGATAGATAAATTAAAAAAGGATATATGTATTGATATAAAGGATTTTATTTTAGAACGGTACCATAATCATTTGTATTGTGAAAAGAAAAAAGAGAAGGTATATTACATCATAAATCAGATGGAATATAAAAAATATAAAGAATTTGAATTAAAAAAAGAAGGGAAGACCATTGAAGGAATTTTTGTGAAAGAAGAAGATTTTCCTTTAGTGGTACGAAATGCAGAAAAAGGAGACAGTATTTTACTTCGCTATGGTACAAAAAATATCAATCGTTTCTTTATCGATCGTAAAATTCCGCATTATAAACGAAGAAACTGGCTTGTGGTTGAAAATTGTAAACAAAAGATTATTTTTGTACCTGGAATTGGTTGTGATGTACAACATTTTAGTGTGAATTCGAATTTGTTTA
Organism: Floccifex porci; assembly: GCF_009696175.1. Classification (GTDB taxonomy): domain Bacteria; phylum Bacillota_I; class Bacilli_A; order Erysipelotrichales; family Erysipelotrichaceae; genus Floccifex; species Floccifex porci. Next base: position 102,748 of record NZ_VUMM01000002.1, on the reverse strand, counting down.
TGATACAATACATTTTGTAACTTAGGAGAATGTTATGAATAAAGATATTGAAAAAGTATTAATTTCAGAAGAAGAAATATCCAGTCGATGCAGATTACTGGCATCTGAACTGGAAATGAATTATAAAGATTTAGAAGAACCATTATTGATTGTTGGTTTATTAAAGGGAAGTGTGCCTTTCATGGCAGAATTAATGAAACGATTCACGATTCCCTGTGAAATTGATTTTATGAAAGTCAGTTCTTACGTAGGAACAAAATCTGTTGGAGATGTAAAAATCAATAAAGATCTGGATCATACTTGTGATGGAAAATGTGTTTTAATTGTGGAAGATATTATTGATACAGGTAAAACAATTAAAGCTGTAAAACAGATGTTCTATAATAAAGGAGCAAAAGATGTTAAAATTGTGGCTTTACTGGATAAACCAGAAGGTCGACAAGTGGATATTGAAGCAGATTATGTTGGATTTACCATTCCAAATGAATTTGTAGTGGGATATGGTCTGGATTATGATCAGAAATATCGCAATCTACCTTATGTAGGTGTTTTAAGTCCAAGTGTATATACAAAGTAAGGAGGTTAAATGATGAAGAAAAAGTGGCTGAATTATTTACCAACCATTTTTATCATTTGTATTATTGTTTCGCTGATGATGTATTCATCTTCTTCAACCAGCGAAAATCTGAATTTTACGCAGTTTGAAAAGAAAGCTGAAAAAGTAGAATTTAAAGATTCTTCGATTACAATTGAATCTACTATTATTCAGGTAGAAGGAACTTATAAAACAAATGATAAAGTAACAGCGTTTAAAGCAATTATTCCAAATACGGATAAAAATATTGAATGGTTGGAAGAAACATTATCTAAAGATGGTGGACAGATTACTGTTACCAATCCGGATGCGAATAAAGTCTGGGTTTCAATGCTGGCACAGATGATTCCATTTTTGATCATTGCGGTTGTATTTTATTTAATGATGGCAAAAATGGGCGGAGGCTCCAATGCGAAAGCTTTTGAATTTGCCAAAAGCAGAGCTCGCATGGAAAACGATGTAAAAGTCCGTTTTAAAGATGTTGCGGGTTGCGAAGAAGAAAAAGAAGAAGTGAAAGAAATTATTGATTATCTGAAAACGCCAAAACGTTTTACAGATATGGGTGCTCATATTCCTAAAGGTGTCCTGATGGTAGGTCCTCCTGGAACGGGAAAGACATTATTGGCCAAAGCGGTTGCCGGGGAAGCCAATGTTCCATTCTTTTCAATTTCAGGTTCGGATTTTGTGGAAATGTTTGTAGGTACAGGAGCTTCTCGTGTGCGTGATATGTTCAAAAATGCACAGAAAAATGCACCATGTATTGTATTTATTGATGAAATTGATGCGGTTGGTCGTCAGCGTGGAGCCGGTATGGGTGGCGGAAACGATGAACGTGAACAGACATTGAACCAGCTGCTGGTAGAAATGGATGGAATGACAGATAATACAGGAATTGTTGTCATTGCAGCCACTAACCGTCCGGATGTACTAGATCCTGCATTATTGCGTTCTGGACGATTTGATCGTCAGATTACTGTAAATTTACCAGATGTAAAAGGACGTAAAGAAATTTTAGGTGTTCATGCTCGAAATAAAAAACTGGCAAGCGATGTCAATCTGGAAAATCTGGCAAAACGTACACCTGGTTTTTCAGGGGCAGATCTGGCCAATGTATTGAATGAAGGGGCGATTTTAGCGGTACGGAATCGTAAAAATTTCATTACGATGAATGATTTAGATGAAGCCATTGACCGTGTAATGATGGGTCCTGCAAAGAAAAGTAAAAAATATACCGAAAAAGATAAAATGCTTGTATCTTATCATGAAGCTGGACATGCAGTCATTGGTCTGAAGCTTCCAGATGCGGATGCGGTACAGAAAGTTACGATCATTCCTCGTGGAGAAGCAGGTGGTTATAACCTGATGATGCCTCGAGAAGAAAGAATGTTCCCTACCAAAAAAGCATTCCTGGCACAGATTACTGGTTTATTAGGGGGTCGTGTTGCCGAAGAAATCATTTTTGGTCAGGATGCGGTGAGTGCAGGAGCCAGCAATGATATTGAAAAATTGACAAAAATTGCCAAAAACATGGTTCGTGTCTATGGTATGTCCACTTTAGGACCGATTCAATATGCGGATCCTCAGGGAAATGTATTCTTAGGACGTGATTATACACAAGGTGGAAATTATTCGGCAGGTGTTGCCGAAGAAATTGATAAAGAAGTTCGTAATATTGTAGACAGCTGTAAAAAACAGTGTCGTCAGATTCTGGAAGACAATCGTGAGCTTCTGGACCTGATTGCGAAATCTTTATATGAATATGAAACATTAACAAGTGAAGAAATTCTAAATCTGATGAATTATGGGACCATTGAGAATCCAAATGTTCAGAAAGTAGAAGAAGTCATTGTTGAACCAGAACAGGAACTGCCTCCCATTCCAGCAGGAGTGGATCAGAAAGATCTGGATGATGCGATGAATGAATTAACAAAGAAAAAAGACGCATAGCGTCTTTTCTTTTGGAGGAATAAAATGAAAGATCAGTTATGCAGAGCCCTGGTTTTAGAAAATCGAGTTCGTATTTTTATTTGTAAAACAACCGATATGGTACAAGAAGCCAGAGATCGTTTTGATTTACATCCTTGTGCCTGTGCTGCTTTAGGAAGAACCTTAACAATTGGAAGCATGATGGGTTCTATGTTGAAAGATGAACAGGAAATGCTGAATATTACTATTAATGGACATGGACCTATTGGAACAATTATGGTTGATGCCTATTCCAATGGAAATGTATGTGGATTCTGTTCCAATCCTCATGTGGAAGATATTCATATCAATGATAAAAAATTAAATGTAGGGGCAGTTGTTGGAAAAAATGGAACATTGACGGTCACAAAAAATTTACATATGCAGGATAATTTTTCAGGAACGGTACAATTACAGACTGGTGAAATTGGAGAGGATTTTGCGTATTATTTTGCCGTTTCGGAACAGACACCAACAGCCGTTTCGGTTGGTGTACTGGTGGATCCCAATGGGAATGTATTAAGCGCAGGAGGTTTGATTCTTCAAATGTTGCCAGATGCCACAGAAGAAGATATCTGTATTTGTGAAAATATCATTCAGGGATTAAAACCGATGTCCACTTTAATTTTAGATTATGAAGATGTTGGTCTAAAAAGACTGGTACAGGATATCTTTGATGCTCCTAATCTATTATCCACTCAGGAAATTCATTATTCCTGCCCTTGTTCAAAGGAAAGAATGGCATCGGGTCTGTCCTGTTTAAAGGATGAAGATTTAAAAGAAATGATCGAAGTTGACAAAGGATGCAGTGTCACATGTAATTTCTGTAACGAACAGTATTCTTTTTCAGCGGAAGATTTAAAACAGATCCTGGAGAAAAAACATGTTTAAAATTGGAAATGTGACCATTGAAAATCCCATTGTGATTGCTCCATTAGCTGGAGTATCTAATATTGCGTTTCGTAAAATAGCGAAACAGTTTGGAGCTGGTCTGGTTTGTAATGAGATGGTAAGTGATAAAGCGTTATTTTATCAGTCCAAGAAAACAATAGAGATGTGTGTAAGTAATCCAGATGAACATCCATTGAGTTTTCAATTGTTTGGTCATGATTTAGAAACGGTCATTTATGGAGCTAAATATTTAGATACACAGACGGATTGTGACATTATTGATTTTAATATGGGATGTCCGGTTAACAAAGTGATTAAAGCAAAATCCGGCAGTTATTTAATGAAAGACATTGACTATGCACAGGAATTGATACATGCGATTGTACAGAATGTACATAAACCGGTAACAGTAAAAATGCGTTTGGGATACGATGAAGATCATATCAATTGTATTGAAATGGCAAAAGCACTGGAAAAAGCAGGGGTTTCCTGTATCACTGTACATGGAAGAACACGACGTCAAATGTATGAGGGAAAAGCAGACTGGTCTTATATTAAAAAAGTAAAAGAAGCCGTTTCCATTCCGGTAATTGGTAATGGAGATGTCAAGAGTGTGTCAGATTTCTTTTTGATGAAAGAACAGACGGGCTGTGATGGAGTCATGATTGGAAGGGGAATTATAGGAAATCCATTTTTGATACAGGAATGTAAAGATGCTTTAGAAGGAGGGCATCATGAATTTTCGATTGAAGATCGAATTCAGATCTGTATGCAGCATGCCAGAGATCTTTCTTATTATAAAGGAGAAAAAGTAGCAATTCATCAGATGAGAGGATTGGCTTCCTGGTATTTAAAAGGATTACCCAATTGTCATGTTTTTAAAAATATGTGTTCCAGTATGAATTCGTTACAAGACCTGGAAAATATATTAAATGAATATAAAGCCGCTTTGTAAGCGGTTTTAAATTTAGTAGACAAGGAGTCATTTTATTAATATAATCTATATAAAGGAGAACGAAATTATGAAATATAATACAAAAGCGTTTTTTGAAGGAAGAGAAATTCAGGCTTATAAATATTTTGGGGCACACATTGAAAAAAATGGCGTTACTTTTCGTGTATATGCACCTCATGCACAGACCATTTCAGTAGTGGGATCTTTCAACAATTGGGATGATACTAAAAATGTAATGAAAAGAGATTTCCAGGGAATCTGGTCTTGTACCGTAAAAGATGCAAAAGAAGGAGATCTGTACAAATTCAGAGTAAAACAAGCCAGTGGAGAAACAGTGGATAAAATCGATCCATATGCTTTCCGTTCAGAATTAAGACCAAACAATGCATGCGTCGTTGCTTCGTTGGAACATTATAAATGGTCTGATGAGAAATGGATGTCCACTCGTACAAAAGGATTTGACAAACCTGTCAACATCTATGAATTAAATCTGGGTTCATGGATGAAAGGGGATGGAACAAAAGAAGGAGAAATCATTGAACATTTCCTTCATTATGATGAAATTGAAAAAAATCTAATTCAACATTGTAAATCGCATGGATTTACTCATGTCGAATTTATGCCTTTATGTGAATTTCCGTTTGATGGATCCTGGGGATATCAATGTACATGTTACTTTGCCCCAACAGCTCGTTATGGAACCATTGAAAAATTAAAACATTTTGTCAATGCGCTTCATAAAGCGGGAATTGGAGTTATCATGGATTTTGTTCCGGTTCATTTTGTGACAGATAATTATGCTCTTCGTTATTATGATGGAACTCCATTATATGAATATGATAAAGCAGAAGATGCATATTCAGAATGGGGAACTTTAAATTTCAATTTATGGCGTGAAGAAGTAAGATCGTTCTTAATGTCTGCTGCGAATTTCTGGTTAGAAGAATTCCATTTTGACGGATTGAGAATGGATGCGATTTCCAATGCGATTTACTGGAAAGGAAATAAGGATCGTGGTGTAAATGAAGGGGCATGTATCTTCTTAAGAAGAATGAACCACTTATTAAATGTAGCCCATAATGGAAGCATTATGTTGATTGCGGAAGATTCCAGTGATTTTCCAGGTGTGACTCGTTTAGGAAGCGATGGAGGATTGGGATTTGATTATAAATGGGATATGGGCTGGATGAATGATACTTTAAAATATCTGGCAATGGATCCGATTTATCGTCAATGGCACCATAATAAAATTAATTTCTCTATGGCTTATTTCTATTCTGAAAACTTTATTTTGCCATTCTCACATGATGAAACTGTACACGGAAAAGCAACGATTGTGAATAAGATGTGGGGAAATTACAACGATAAATTTGCTCAGGCACGTGCTTTATATGTATATATGTTTACGCATCCTGGAAAGAAATTAAATTTCATGGGAAATGAAATTGGTCAGATGCGTGAATGGGATGAAAAGAAAACATGTGACTGGTTCTTAAGAGAAATGCCAATGCATGATAGTTTTGAGAAATTATTTATGGAATTGGGAAAATTGTATACAAAAAATGATGCCTTCTTTGAAAAAGATTATAGTTGGGAAAGTTTTAAATGGATCGATGCAGACAACAATAAACAGAATCTGTTCTCTTATATTAGAAGAGGATCTACTAAAGATTTTGTGGTTGTATTAAATTTTTCAACCAATGCGTATACTAATCAGCAATTTGGTGTAGAACGAAAAGGAAAATATAAAGAAATCATCAATACACAATGGCATTGTTACAGCGGAACTATACCTAATGAACAGAAACAGACTTGTCAGGCAATTAAACTGGAAAAACACAATATGCCATACATGATTGAAATTAATGTTCCAGCTTTAGGAGCAACTATCTTTGAGGTTCGTCACCAAAAACCAAAAGCAACACAAAAGAAAGAAGGATAGTTCCTTCTTTCTTTTTAGATAGAGAGTGAGTTATGAACAATTCAAAAAAAGCCAAACTTCGACATGAAAAAATTCGAGATCTTCTGCAGAAAAATGATGTGATGAAAATACAGGACCTATGCAGGATCTGTGATGTTTCAATTGCGACCATTCGAAATGATTTGACGTATCTGGAAAAAATTGGCGTATTAAAGCGGGTCATTGGAGGAGCGGTTTCAACGGAAGGAACTTGTCGAGATACGATCTATGCTTCGCGAATCAATTTGTTTAAAGAAGAAAAAGAAAAAATCGCAAGATATGTAGTCGATCATATAATTGAGAAGAATATGACAATTTGTCTGGATGCAGGAACAACCAATCAATATATTGCACAGGCGTTAATGGAAAAGGATATACCATGTAAAGTAATCACAAATGCATCCAATATATTATCTACGTTAATAAAGTCAAAAAATATTGAGATTCATCTGATTGGAGGAAAATTAAATAAAGAGCACAACGCTTTCTTTGATCGAAAAGCTATTGAACAGGCAGAACAATATAAAACAGATATTTATTTTCTTTCTCCGAATGGAATTGATTCTCACTGTATTTCTTTGAGTTCAAGACAGGAAGCAATCATTAAAAGAGTTTTTATAGAGAATGCAAACAAAGTGATTGTGGTTGCCGACCATTCAAAATTCAATCGAAATGCAGGAAATTATCTGATGGATGTAGAAGATGTCAATGAATTTATCAGTGATACGACAATAGACGGATAAATCCGTCTTTTTTTAAATCCAAAATTAGCGATGACGCTAATTTTGTGTTATGCTATAGAAAAGAAGGAGGTACAATGTACTATGAAAATTATTGTATGTAAAGATTATGAAGAAGTCAGTAAAGTAATGGCTGAAAAAGTGGTGTCTATTGTGAATCAGAAACCCGATTGTGTTTTTTGTTTACCAGCTGGAAATTCTCCAATTGGAATGTATAAAGAACTGGTGAAAATGTATCAGGAAGGAAAAGTGGACTTTTCTCAAATGAGAACATTTGATATGGATGAATATGCAGGTTTGAAACCAGAGGATTGTCATAGTTTTATCTATTTTATGCATCAACATTTTTTGGATCATGTAAATATCGATCTGAAAAACGTAAGATATCCAGATGCATGTGCAGAGGATTTAGATGCGATGTGTAAACAGTACGCTCAGGATATTATTGATGCTGGAGGATTGGACATTGCCATTACAGGAATTGGGGATGATGGGCACATTGCTTTTAACGAACCGAATTCTTATCTTCTTCCAAGATGTCATGTGGTCAAACTGGATGAAGCAACACGCAAACAGAATGAATCTGCTTTTAAAGACTGTCTGACAGGTGTACCAGAATATGCAATTTCTACAGGAATGGAAGAACATATGAAAACCAGAAATTATTTTGTGGTATGTTCTGGTAAACACAAAGCACCTTTATTAAAGAAATTATTTGAAAACGATCATATTGATCCAATGTATCCTGTTTCTTTTTTAAGAATGCATCCAAATGTAGAATTTATCATTGATGAACAGGCAGCCAGTGAATTGGATGAAGAAATCTTAAATTATTATAAATAATCTGTTATAATCTCAATATGAGTCAATATTTTGAAAACGATTTAAAATTAAAAGATGAACCAAATGTCATTCATTTTGAATTGATGAACAAAAATTATGTTTTACAGTCTAATACAGGCGTATTTTCCAAAGATAAACTGGATATGGGAACACGTATTTTACTGGAAACTGTACTAAAAGAAGAAAAGAAACCGAATCGAGTGCTGGATCTGGGATGTGGGATTGGCCCGGTTGGTGTGGTTTTGTATCAGAACTGGAAAAGTGATATTGTGATGATCGATGTCAATGAAAAAGCTATATCTTTATCAAAGGAGAATATTGAAAGGAATCATTGTAAAGCAACTGTGAAATGTCAGAATGGATTAGTTGAAGAAGACGGATTGTTTGACTGTATCGTTTTTAACCCTCCGATTCGTACAGGAAAAACGATTATGTATTCTTTATTTGATCAATGTATTGAACATTTGGATGGAAATCTTTATATAGTGATTCGTAAGCAGCATGGAGCACAAAGTGCAATGAATCATTTTGTTGAAAAGGGATGCAATGTACAAAGAATTGCCAGAGAAAAGGGATACTGGGTTTTAAAGATATATTGTCAATAAAATGAATTTTTGTTAGAATACATTTTATGAAAAACAAAGGGTATATCTATATTTTAATCACTGTATTTTTATGGTCGACTGGTGGTATTTTAATAAAATATACTTCTGGAAATGCCATTGCGATCAATGGGATTCGTTCTTTGGTTGCTTTAGGTTTATTTTATCTATATAAACGAGGATTAAAGATTAAGATCAATCGGTATGTCATACTGGCTGCCTTCTGTTTGATGATGACCAATACGTTATATGTGATTGCCAATAAAATGACAACGGCAGCCAATGCTATCGTATTACAGTATCTGGCTCCTATATTTGTTTTATTGTGGGACTGTATCTATCATAAAAGACTTCCTTCTTTAAAACAGTTTATTCTTGTTTTAATGGCATTTAGTGGAATGGTACTATTCTTCTTTGATCAGCTGGATGGCGGAAAACTGATTGGAAACTGTCTGGCAATCTGTGCAGGGCTTTGTTTCTCAGGAGTTTTCTTTGTGAATTCTTTACCTGAATCCAGCAGCGAAGATGCCAGTATGTTAGGATTTCTGCTTTCTTTTATCGTAGCCATTCCGTTCTTGAATCAGATGGATTATACCAATACCGTTTCGAATATTGCCTTACTGGCTTTAGGAATATTCCAGGTGGGACTGGCTTATGTATTCTTTTCCAAAGGTTCTAAAATGACCAATCCTGTAACAACTTCTTTAATTGGACTGTTAGAGGCAGTTATGAATCCAATATGGGTTTTCCTGTTTTATGGAGAAACAATGGGAACGTATGCTTTAATGGGTTCTGCGGTTATTATTTTCTCTGTTGCATTAAATACAATATGGACAGCAAAAGAGGCCTAGGCCTCTTTTATTTGTATAATATTTTTAATATCTTTGACTTGTTCCAGTTCTTCTTTTGTCAGTTCATTTGTGATCAGCTGATCGATTTCACTGAATTTACAGTAAATAAATGGAGCTTCTTTTTGAAATTTATATCGATCACAAACCGCTATGATTTTTTTGCTGCGATTGATGATGTGTCTTTTAAATCCAACTTCACGCATATCATTATGTGTGAATCCATCACAATTCATAATGCCATCGGTACCTAAGATCGCAACATCGATATTAATACGATTGATGACTTCATCCGCAAAAAATCCATAACAGCGCAATCCTTCATTTAATACATTACCGCCCGCAAAAACAATTCTTAAATTCATTTTTGCACATTCTAAAGCCAGTGGAAGTGAATTTGTCACTATGGTCAGATCTTTTTTCATCGTAATGTATTGAATTCCTAAAATGATCGTACTTCCTGAATCCAGATAAACAACCTGACCATCTTTAATTTCCTGAAAGGCACGAAATACAACCTTTCTTTTTTCTTTGGGATGTTCCTGACTTCTTAAATAAACAGGAAGTTCTCCTAAAGAATTATCCATACGAGCGTATCCATGTTCTCGAATGACAATGTTCTGCTGTTCCATTTCATTTAAATCGTTTCGTAAAGTTTCTGGAGTGACTTTTAATAGTTTTGCCAGATCCACAATTTTAATTCGACCCTCCTGTAGTAGAATGTTACGAATCTGGGTCTGTCTTTCATCTTTCTTTTTTGACATCTTTTACTCCTTTATATAGCCAAAGGTAAAATGTTCCCCTGTTTTTTTATCGTTTCGATAACTAAAACACAATTCTTTTTCTTTTTTTGTGTCCATATGACTAGAATAGATATTTGTGATTCCATTATTTTTAAGCATTTGAATGTTGATTCCCTGATTATCCAGATAGGCTTTTTCATTTGGCATATAACGAATAAAAGGCTCTACATCAAAAGGTAAAGCTTTGATCTGTTCAATGACTTCCATACCAACTTCTAAAGAATCAAATAAAATGCTGGGAGAGAAAAAAGCTTTTGTGGACTCAGGACGAATCACTTTTTTGCGGATCAATTCTTTTACGGCTTTATCTACAATCTGCTGGCAGGTTCCTTTCCATCCTGAATGAATGACACAAACACAAGGAGTTGTTTCATCCACCAGTAATAATCCAATACAGTCTGCTGTAAAAACACCGATTAAAGTATTTGATTCGGTTGTATAGAGTGCATCTACATTCATAATACTGCTTTCTTTTTCATAAGCTCCTTTTGACCAGTCTTTTTTTGTGACTTCCTGGATATTGGCGGTGTGTTTTTGCCAGGGTAATATCCACTGGTTCAAAGGAAGAGTTTCCATTTCCAGCTGATGTCGATTCTTTAATACATCTTCTGGATTAATGCAGACATGTAGAGCCATATTGTTCTGTTCAGGAGCTTTTAAATCTTTAAGAGTGGTAGCTCCATAAATATTGGTATTTAGATGAACGATCTTATTCATTTCGATACACCCCTGTAATTTCTCCTATATAGATATAATGAAGATCGTCATTTGGATAATTCTTTTCATAAATGTCAGGAAAGATAAATGAATCTTTTTCAAATTTACTGACATATAATTTCTTCAGGATCCATACTTCTTTTGCTTCTTCAAAAGCAGGCTGACCATCTATATCTGTTAAATGAAAATGAACGTTTTCAATTTTATTTTCATCTTTACCGGATTTAGTTCCCAGATAGGACAATTCTTTATGATATCCATCAAAGAAAGATAAAGTAAATGAATCGGATGCATCAACAAATTCTCTGGTGTATCGTTGTGGACGAATAAATACAATAGCAATGTCTTTATTCCAAAGATGACCTAAAGCTCCCCAGGATGCAGTCATGGTATTTGTGATACCATCTTTTCTGGCACTGATCAGTAGCCAGTCCTTTCCGATTTTATGAAATGGATCAAAATTTAAGGTATGATAATCGATTGGTTTAAACATGATAGTCCCCCTTTTTTTATTTATTGTAACAAATTTTCAAAAATTTAGCACTAAAATATTGACGGTGCTAAATATTATGGTATACTGTTAGCAGACAGAGAAATGGAGTGCTAGATTGGAGGGCATATGGGATTAACGAATAGACAAAATGTTATCTTTAAAACGATTGTTGAAGAGTTTACTCGTACTGCAGAACCGATTGGCTCTAAGACTTTAATGAATTTACTGGATTTCCCTGTTTCATCCGCCACGATTCGAAATGAGATGGCAGCACTGGAAAAGGTGGGATTGCTTGAAAAAACACATACTTCCAGTGGACGGATCCCAAGTTCGAAAGGATATCGATATTATGTCGAGAATCTTCTGGAAACGAATCTGGATGTACCTATGCAGCAAACTCTGAAAACATATTTTACACAAAGACATTATTCAATCGATGATGTTGTTTCAAAAAGCTGTGATATTCTTTCTGAAATGACAAATTTAACTTCCATCGCATTGGGACCGGATTGTGAGGATCAATGTCTTCAGCATGTTCAGCTGGTTCCTGTAAATGAAAAAAGTGCAGTGGCTATCATTGTGACGAATAAAGGTCATACAGAAAATAAATTTTTTCAGTTTAAAGAAGAAGTGTCCACAGATGATTTAAAGAAATGTACGGATTTATTAAATGATAAACTGGTGGGAACGCCAATTTGCCAGGTAGTGGATCGTATGAACGATATACATCCTATTATGGCAGCGACCCTGGTTCGTCATGAAGTTTTGTTTGAAGCATTTGTGACAGCCTTTATGAAATTTGCACAGGATCGAATAAAAGTCTCTGGTCGTGGGAATATGTTATTTCAACCTGAATTTTCAGACCTGAATCGTTTGAAAGAATTAATGAATGTACTGGAAAATGGTCATATGATCAAAGAATGGACAAATAAAGAAAGCAATGTTTCAGTTCGGATTGGAAATCGAAAAGAATTGACACAGATTGGGGACTGTTCCATTATCAGTGCAAAATTCCATTATTCAGATAGTGAAGAAGGTCAGTTAATGGTTGTGGGTCCAAATCGAATGCAGTATTCTAAAGTAGTCGGTTTGATGGATTATATGACAAATGTGATTGAAGATATATTCTATGATGATAAAAATAAGGGAGGTGGAAACGATGAGTAAAGAAGATGTGAAAGAAGAAAAAGTTGAAAAAGAAGTCACAGAACCGGAAACGGAAAAAATAGATGAAGAAAAAGCTGTGGATGAAAGAGATGCTTTGATTGAAAGTTTACAAAGCGAGGTAGCAAAATTAAAAAATGATTTTGCTAGAGCCTATGCGGATACAGAAAATATGAAAAAGCGTCTGACAAAGGAAGCAGACAATGCGAAAAAATATCGTTTTAAGGATTCAGCACTGGAATTGCTTCCAATTGTGGATAACATGGCAATGGCTCTGAATGTTCAGACAGAAGACGAGGCGTTATTAAATTATGTAAAAGGATTTGAAATGATTTATAAACAGTTTCTTTCAGTACTGGATAAAGAAGGAGTCAAAGAAATTGAAGCAGATGGAAAACCTTTTGATCACAATACAATGCAGGCTTTGATGCAGGAAAAACAGGATGGTGTCGAATCTGGAATTGTATTGGAAGTTTTACAGAAGGGATATATGTTAAAAGATCGAATTTTAAGACCTGCCTTAGTGAAGGTTAGTGAGTAAAGGAGGAATTGACTATGGCAAAAATTATTGGTATTGACTTAGGTACAACAAACAGTTGTGTGGCAGTAATGGAAGGAAAAGATTGTAAAGTAATTCCAAATCCAGAAGGAAATCGTACAACTCCAAGTGTTGTTGCTTTTAAAAATGGAGAACGTATTGTAGGGGATGCTGCAAAACGTCAGGCGGTAACAAATCCTAATACAATCAGTTCAATTAAACGTTTGATGGGTACAAATGAAAAAGTACAGGCAGAAGGTAAGAGTTATACACCACAGGAAGTTTCTGCAATGATTCTTCAATATTTAAAAGGATATGCAGAAGATTATTTAGGTGAAAAAGTCACAAAAGCAGTTATTACAGTTCCAGCTTATTTTAACGATGCACAGCGTCAGGCAACAAAAGATGCAGGACGTATTGCTGGATTGGAAGTAGAACGTATTATTAACGAACCAACAGCAGCTGCATTGGCTTATGGTATTGATAAAACAGATAAAGAACAGAAAGTATTGATCTATGACTTAGGTGGAGGTACTTTCGACGTTTCAATTCTTGATTTAGCGGATGGTACTTTTGAAGTATTATCAACAAATGGGGACACTCGTTTAGGTGGAGATGACTTTGATAACGTACTGGTTGACTGGATGATCGATATGTTTAAGAAAGATAACGGTGTAGATTTGTCAAAAGATAAAATGGCAATGCAGCGTTTAAAAGAAGCAGCTGAAAAAGCGAAGAAAGATTTAAGTGGAGTTTCTCAGACACAGATTTCATTGCCATTTATTTCAATGGGAGCTGCAGGACCTTTACATTTAGATACAACATTAACACGTGCTAAATTTGACGCAATGACAAAACATTTAGTAGATCGTACATTGATTCCAATTGAAAATGCATTAAGAGATGCAGGATTATCAAAATCAGATATTGATCAGGTTTTATTAGTTGGTGGATCCACTCGTATTCCTGCTGTTCAGGAAGCTGTACGTAACGCATTAGGAAAAGCACCAAATCATTCTGTAAACCCAGATGAAGCAGTTGCGATGGGTGCTTCTATTCAAGGTGGTGTCATTTCTGGTGATGTAAACGATGTATTGCTGCTGGATGTTACACCATTGTCATTAGGTATTGAAACAATGGGTGGAGTTATGACAGTACTGATTCCACGTAATACAACAATTCCAACAAGTAAATCACAGATCTTCTCTACAGCTGCAGACAATCAGCCAGCTGTTGATATCCGTGTATTACAGGGAGAACGTCCAATGGCAGCGGACAATAAAGAATTAGGAAACTTCCAGTTAACAGGAATTGCTCCAGCTCGTAGAGGGGTTCCTCAAATTGAAGTTAAATTTGATATTGATGCCAATGGTATTGTACATGTTAGTGCAAAAGACAAAGGTACTGGAAAAGAACAGTCTATTACAATTCAGAATTCAAGTGGATTGAGTGATGAAGAAATTGATCGTATGGTTCGTGAAGCAGAAGAACATAAAGCTGAAGATGACAAACGTAAAGAAGAAATTGATTTACGTAACCGTGCGGAAGGGTTCATTGCACAGGTGGATTCTGTATTAGAAGACAATAAAGATAAGATTGATGCAAAACAGGCTGAAGAAACAAAGAAACTTCGTGATGAACTTCAGAAAGCATTGGATGAAAACAATATGGATGAAGTTAAAGCTAAATTGGATCTGCTGGAAAGAGCTGCACAACAGGCAGGTTCTCAAATGTATCAGCAGCAGCAATCTTCAAATTCTGATGATGATGTTGTCGATGCAGAATTTACGGAAAAACACTAAAAAATAAAAGTTCTAGCTTTGCTAGAACTTTGTCGTGCTTGAAGGAGGATTAAACATGGCAGAGAAAAGAGATTACTATGAGGTACTTGGAGTCAGTAAAAGTGCCACTCAGGATGAAATAAAGAAGGCATATCGAAAATTGGCCATGAAATATCACCCAGACCGAAATAAAGAACCGGGTGCAGAAGAAAAGTTTAAAGAAATCAATGAAGCATATGAAGTACTAAGTGATGAACAAAAACGAAAAACATATGATCAGTTTGGATTTGCTGGAATGGATGGAGCCTTTGGACAAGGCGGATTCTCTGGCCAGGGATTCTCTGATTTTGGTGGATTTGAAGATATTTTTTCTTCTTTCTTTGGTGGATCGGGATTTGGTTCCAGTCGACGTGCTTCCAATGCACCTAGACCTGGACAGGATCGGTATATTCAGATTCGTGTCGATTTTATGGATGCAATCATGGGCAAAACAGAAACCATTCCGCTGGAAGTGGATGAACAATGCGATCACTGTAAAGGAACAGGGGCTGAAAGTCCAAGTGATATAACAACTTGTTCTCGCTGTAATGGAAATGGCTATATTGTGACATCTCAACAAAGTCTGTTTGGTATGGTTCAGCAGCAAAGTGTATGTCCTGACTGTCGTGGAACAGGAAAACGTGTAACACGCAAATGCCGTAAATGCGGTGGTATGGGATATGAACACAAACGAATTAAAGTGGATGTAAAGATTCCAGCAGGGATTCAATCGGGTCAACAGCTTCGTATACGTGGAAAAGGAGAACGTGGAACCAATGGAGGTCCAAATGGAGATTTATATGTAGAAATCATTGTAAAGTCTCATCCTACTTTCAAAAGAGAAGGAAACAATATCAATATTACCGTTCCAATCAGCTCTTTAGATGCGACACTGGGATGTAAAATTGATGTACCAACGGTATATGGAGATTGTGAATTGACCATTCCGGAAGGAACACAGCCAAACACTCGTTTTGTACTTCGTGGTAAAGGAGTAAAAACAAGAAATGGTCAGGGAGATCAGTATGTTGAAGTAACGGTTGAAATTCCAAAGAAACTTTCTAGAAAAGAAAAAGAATTGTATGAACAGCTTCGTAGTGGACAATCGGAATCGGCTTTTGATCGCTTTAAAAATGCTTTTAAATAACAAATAAGGTCTACATTGTAGACCTTTAATTGTTTATGCCATGATGACATACATAAGATGCACCTTTTGTGATGGGTTTAAATACATAACCTTCTTTTTTATAATGTTTAATGACTTTATCCAATGCTTCTACTGTTGTATCTTTACCATAAGCGTCGTGAAACAAAATCATAATTTTATCACCTGTTCCTGCATTTGACTGTTCAATAATTGATTCTGCAGCAATTCCATGACCGGCTGCATCTCCACTGGATACATTCCAGTCATAGTACTGATATCCCTTTGATTGTACAAGTTGGGATAATTCACTCATGATTCCTTCTTTGTAATTTTTACTGACAGTATTGGAAGAACCACCGGGAAAACGAATTACAGTGGATCGATTTCCTGTTAATTGATAAACCATATCGGAAATCTGATTCAGATCGTTAAAATAGTTTTCTGTAGAAGAATATACATATTCATAATTATGAGAATAAGTATGTAAACCAATGGTGTGTCCTTCATTGTAAGCACGTGTGATCAAATGATTGTAATTCTGCCCATTTCCGGTCACAAAGAAAGTAGCTTTTACTTTGTTTTCTTTTAAAATATCCAATACTTTTTCGGTATTATAACTAGGTCCATCATCAAAAGTTAAATAGACAACTTTCATATTGGCTTCTTTATTTTCTTTAACAAGAAGAGTTGTGGTTTTTTCAGTCTTATTTCCACTCCGATCCTGAACGATATATTTTATTTTATAAGTATCAGGAACGGTAAAATCTACATTTTCTTCTATGGTAACATCAGGATCTGGATCCATATCATCTTCTATTTGAATCTGATTAAAATCGTAGCTTTCTCCCTGATAGATTTCTATATTCGATTGAAAATTATTTATTACAGGTGGTTTTGTGTCCTCAATACGAGTTAAAGTACATTTTTCTTTTGTTTCATTACCAGAAGAATCAACCGCAAATATAATTATTTCTGTTTTTCCTTCTTTATCTGTATTTTCATTCATGATTTTGAAAGAACAGTCAGAATAATCTTTGCAGCTTTCAATAAATTGTTCAGGTTTTACTTTTTCCACTAAATCGGTCTTATAATTTTTTAATTTTAAAACTGGTGGAGTTGTATCCACAATTCGAATATGACATTTCTGTTTATAATCTTTATACTGATAGAAAATATCGTATTCATTGAGACTGGATGTATCTATTTCTGGCTGAATCGATACGTCTTTTTCATTTCCAAAATAAATAAATCGAAGGTTGTCTTTAAAATTATATTTAGAATTAACTTCAATTTCTAAATCTGTGGATTTTAACTGGATAGGATGTGCATGGAAATAAAAATGAATTCCAGCAAGAAAAAGACATACCGCTCCTGAAAAAATTAGAATAAATTGTTTTTTCTTCATAATGTATCCCCAATCTCATCATATAATATTGATAAAATTTTCACAATATCATCTTATGTAAAAAAACAAACCAAAAATGACATTTGTCATATAAAATGATGACATATAATACTTATAAATGTATTTTTAAATTTATATAATCGAAAAGAATGTAATTCTACCTTATTTCATTTTGCACTTTTTGATTGAAATGTTATAATGTTTACAATTAATGACTTTTTATGAAATGGAGTGAGAGTATATGATGGAGTCTTTATGGGTTAAACTCATTGTAGGACTTATTTTTGTTGGGTATACAGGATATACCACATTTAAAAGCATACGTCTGTATGTAACGTTTAAAAAGAAATTTGAGAATTTTAAAGAAGTACATAAAGATTATACACTTTATGTAGACAATCAGATTTTATGGATTGCTTCGGGAATCTTATCTGGTTTTTCACTGGCTATGGCTTTCTATTGTCTTAAAAATCCAGTAGAACAGCAGTTTTATGTCGTTATGGCTTATTTATGTATTGGAATTATTTTTGTGGGACTGACTTTCGAAACATATGTCCGTAAACGCTGTTTTTTTATTGAAGAAGGAATTTTTTATGTGGATAAAATTTATCGTTTCCGTGTTATGGTTCGTTTTGAACAAAAGAAACGTAGTTTATTCCGTAACGTTCGTGTGTTAATGGCAGACGGAGAGAAATTTGAAGTTTCGCATAAACTGGGTGTAAAACTAGAGGAATGTGCAAAAACACGTCGTTCTAAGAAAAAGAATAAACAAAAATAGAAGGGATACATTTATATGTCAAGAAGAAGAGGAACAAGTGCAAAAGCCACTGCGGCTACAATGGTTTTAGATATATTAAAAAAACGTGGTGCATATAGTCCTGAAAAAGCAATTCCTGTTGCAGCTTTTAAAGATTTGAAATTAACAACAACAACAATTAGTTATACAATTTCAAACTTGGTTGAACAAGGTGTTGTGGGGCATACAGAAAATGATTTGTATTACTATGACGAAGAAGGATACAATCGTTTGTCAAAACGAGTATTCAGAGGGTATGCAGTCATTTTGATCGTTCCAATCGTAGCTATTTTAGTTGTGTTCGCAATCCAGAAATTTATGGCATAAATTCACACATTATGTGAATTGTGTGTTAGAAATTAACGAAAACGCTTGCATTCAAAGGGATAGTAAACTATACTTAAACTAAAGAAAAATTTGGAGGAATTTATAATTATGAAATATGTAGTAATGGTATCTCATGGTGAATTTGCACCAGGATTACATTCAGCTGTAAGAATGATGACTGGAAATCGTTCAGATGTATTATCAACAAGCTTAAGAGAAGATATGAGTGCGGATCAATTTGCAGAAAACTTCGCAGAATTGGTAAAAGATTTTACAGCAGATGACCAAGTTATTTTATTGGCTGACATCTTAAGTGGTTCTCCATTTACAAATGCTTTAAATGTTTTAAGTGATAAAGGGTTAATCGGAAATACATTAATCATCGCTGGTATGAACATGCCATTGGCTATCACAGCTGTATTAATGAAAGATAATTTTGACGATTTAGCTACTTTAAAAGAAGTATTGTTAAGTGAAGGTCGTATGGGATTAACTGATTTCGTCGTTGAAACAAATGATGGCGACGATGATGATCTATAATAAGGGGCTTAAACGCAAAGCGTTAGCATAATCATCAATAGGAGGAGAAAATAATGATTACATTTATGCGTGTGGATGACCGTATCATTCACGGACAAATCGTTACAAGATGGTCAAAAGAATACCCTTGTGATGGAATCTTGGCAATCAATGACAAAGCTGCCACAACTCCTGTATTGGCTCAATCATTCAAAGCTAGTACAGATAAAAAAGTATTTGTATGGACAAAAGCAAAATTCAAAGAAAATGCTCAAAAAGTATTGGATTCACCAAAAAGATATTTCTTGATCACTAAGAACCCAGTTGACATGAAAGAATTATTGGTTGACTTTGGATTCGTACCAAGCGATGTTAAACGCTTGATCATCGGTCCTTGTAACGATCGTCCAGGAGCTACTAAATTAGGACAAAACCAATCTATTACGCAAGAAGAAGCAGATGCTTTAGAAGCAATCTCTAAAAAAGGATATGAAATTGAATTTGCGTTAATCAAAGAAAGTTCAATCGGTACTTGGGACAAATATAGAGGAAAATTTGGTTATTAATTTTTAAACATTATTTTGGTCAGATACTGCTATGATAGGTGAGCTCATAGTAGGTTTGATATATAAAAATTCATAGAAAAAGGAGAGAAGATTTATGAGTTTAATTCAAGCAATTTTAATTGGTTTAATGTCTTGTACAGCTGCTTCTACAATTGCTTGTTTAGGAACTACTGTTGGTAACTATACTCTTAACAGACCATTAGTTGCTTCTTTGTTCGTCGGATTAATCATGGGTGACGTTCAAGGTGTTATTCAAATCGGTATTCCTATGCAAGTTATGTGGATCGCATTAGTTACACCTGGTGGTACTGTTGCATCTGACTTACGTGCCGTTTCTTATATTGGTATTCCTCTTGCTTACGTTGGAGCTAAGGCTGCTGGTCTTGACTTTGGTGGAGAAGAAGCTTATGGATTATCATCATCTATTTCTGCCATGACTGGTGTTATCGGTATCACATTATTCTACGGAACAGCTATGATGAACTTAATCTGGCAACACTATGGATGGGCTCAATTAGATAAAGGAAACTTGGAAATTGTTGGAAAAGTTGACGCTTTATTCCCATTACTTTCACACTTCGTATTATCTTTCTTACCATGTACATTATTATGCTACTATGGAGCTGGAGCTGTAGAACAATTGTTCCAAAACTTGACAACTGATTTATGGTACGTTAAAGCTATCTTAACAGTTGGTGCCGTATTACCTGCTGTTGGTATCGCTATCTTATTAAAATCAGTTATCGATAAAACTTCAGATTTATTATACTTCTTATTTGGATTCACATTGGCAGCTTCTATGGGATTAACATTAATCGGTGCTACATGTATCGGTGCTGTATTCGCGTTAATTAAATACGAAATGGCAATGGCTAAATTAGGAGCTGGACCTGCAGCTGCTGCTGATGAAGAGGAGGACATTTAATCATGAAAAAAATCTCTAAGAAAACTTTAAATAGTTCCTTCTGGCGTTGGTGGTATGGAAACTTAACATGTTTCTCACACGAACACATGCAAACATTTGGATACATGTGGTCAATGTTACCAATCATCAAAGAATTGTATCCAACTCATGAAGAACAATGCGAAAAAATGCAAACATACTATCCATTCTTCAACACTGAACCACAAATCGGATGTATCGTTGTTGGTATCACTGCTGGTTTGGAAGAAGCACGTGCTAATGGAGCAGACGGAATCGATGATGAAATGATCAATGGTATCCGTGCTGGTTTGATGGGTCCTTTAGCTGGTATCGGTGACTCATTAATCGTTGGTACATATATTCCTATCTTATTAGGTATCGCTTTAGGATTCGCTGAAGGTGGATCTGCTATCGGTCCTATTTTCTACATCGTTGTATGGAACGCTACTTCAATTTGGTTCCAACACTACATTTATTTCTTAGGATATAACTTAGGTGGATCTGCTGTTGAATTATTAGTTGGGGATCGTGCTACTGCATTCCGTAACGCTGTAATCACAATGGGTCAAGTAATCGTTGGTGCGATGGCTGCTTCTTGGGTTGCAATTTCAACAAACATCGTAATTGCTCAAGACTCAACTGGTGCTGACATCACATTAGGATCTAAATTAGACGGTGCTTATCCTAAATTATTGACATGCTTATTCGTATTATTATGCTGGTACTTAATGGCTAAGAAAGGTATGTCACCTGTTAAATGTTTATTATTGATGGTAGTTGTAGGATTCGTTGGATCTGTTGTAGGATTACTTGGATAATAAAACAAATACGGTTTTACGAAGAGAAGGACTCACCCCTTCTCTTTTTTTATTAGAAACGAGGGATTATATGCAATTATCGAGAAAAGAAAGAGAAATGCTTTCATCTGATATTCAGCAGGAATATGAGATGTTAAAAAAATTAGGTGGATGGATTCGTAATGGTCTTGTCATAACAGCTGTATTCGTTGCATTAGCTATTTATGGATGGTCTGGTATGGTGGATCCTTTGATACCTAATGCACCTGAGGCATTTAGAACTTTCAGTAAATGGGCTGGCTTAATTGGTTCCATTCTATTTGGTTTATTTACACTTTTAGTATTTCTTGCACAAAGAAATGGTAAAAAGAGTGTCCAAAGAAAAATCAAATTATTTGATGACAGTAAAAAAAGAAAATCCTCAAAATAAGACCAGAAGGTCTTTTTTTGTGTTTTAAAAATTAAAACAGGTAAATAAAAATTCATTTTTATGACATTTTTGGCCTATTTTATCGTTAACGCTAATTTTTACTTTTGAATAGTTAATATTGTATGTTATAATGTTTTGGGGTTAAATAACCCTTCATAATCAAATTCCCTTTCTTAAATTTATGGACAGGCCGGCATATGCCGGTTTTGTTCTTTTATAAAGAATTCATTTTTAATTTATTGAATATTAAGATTTTTTTGATATATTAATAATACTTAAAGAGGAGTATAAAATATGCGTGTTGGATTGTTTACAGATGCTTATTATCCAGATATAAATGGTGTTGTTTCAAGTGTGGCTACTTTAAAAGAAGCGTTAGAAAAACGAGGTCATACTGTTTTTGTGATTTCAAATCATAAAGGTTCAGATATAGATTTTAAGGAAAATATTTTACGTTTACCTGGTTTGGAATTAAAAAAATTTTATGGCTATAAATTATCCAGCCCGATTCAATTTAAAGGATCCGATTATATACGCGATATGAATTTAGATATTATACATGTTCAGACGGAAGCAGGAATAGGTATGTTTGCTCGTATTATGTCTAAATCCTTTCATATTCCACTTGTATATACTTACCATACAATGTATGAAGATTATACACATTATTTAAATCCACTTGATCTGAATCTAATTGATGAAGGAGAAAAACTGATTATTCGTAAATTTTCAAAATACTGGGTCAATCATTCTTTGGCAGTGATTGCTCCCAGTATGAAAACGAAAAAGAAATTAATAGATTATGGGGCACATTCTCCTATTTTTGTAATTCCTACAGGGTTGGATTTAAGTCACTTTGATCGTAGATCACTGGATCAAGACATTTTATCATCCATTCGACCATCTTTAAATTTAACGGAAGAAGATCATGTTGTAACTTTTGTGGGAAGAATTGCTAAAGAAAAGGCAATTGATATCCCAATAAAAGCTTTAAAATATTCAAAAGATGAAAATTTACATTTAGTAATTGTTGGTAAGGGAACCGATTTAGAATATTATCAGAATCTGGTTCACAATCTAGACTTGGAATCCCGTGTTCATTTCACTGGTATGATTGATAAACCTATGGTACCTTACTATTATTCTGCATTTGACTGTTTTGTATCTGCATCGGTTTCTGAAACACAGGGAATGACTTATATTGAAGCATTGGCCAGTGGTTTGTGTGTGTTTGGAAGAAGAGATGAGGTATTGGATGAATTAATTGATGAAGGAATTACAGGTTATTATTTTGATGATGAAATTGAACTGGCAAAAAAACTGGATGAATTTTTTGCACAGGATAAAGAAGAAAGAATATCTGTTTCTAATAAGTGTATAGAAAAAACGATACCTTATGATACGGATATTTTTGCTCGAGATGTTTTGGATGTATACCAGTTTGCGATAAAACAGTATGAAAAGAAATATACAGTTGAAAAAATGGAAGATGCCAATGATTTTTTACTGGTTACTTTTTCAAGTGATGGGAATAAAGAACTTCGTAAATTGCTGATTCCTTTAGAAGATGTTGTGGATCTGCAGCTTGAAATAAATTCTGTAATCCATACAGAATTATTTGATAATTACGATGAGCTTCAATCGGTGTATAAAGCTTATTCAAAAGTTAAACAACATTGTCTACAAAAAGATTGCTGCAGTTTTGAAATTCAGAAATACTGCCATCGATATTTAGATCTGCCAAATGAAGATATTGATGTTGTTGTTCATATACTGGAACAGAAATTATTAATTAATGATCGCATATATGCGATTGATAAAGCCCAGTACTGGCAGCATTCTGGTAAAAGTATCAATGAAATCAGTCGTAAATTAAGATCACTTCATATCAATGAAGATTTTATTCAGGAAGCGTTATCAAAATTAGATAAGGAAAAAGAAAGAGAAAATGTGATTTGGTTTGTGAAACATATTAAAACTTCTTCAAATTCTCAATCAAGAAAAATGTTTTCACAAAGAATCATACAGAAATGTTTAAATGCAGGTTTTTCCTTTGATGATGCACAATATGCTTTGGATCAGCTTGAATTTAAAGAAGATTTTGATGAAGAGGCATTGGAAAAATCCATTCGTAAAGCCAAAAGACTGTATTCTAATTTTGAAGAAGATACAAAATATAATAAAATACGTATGTATTGTATTAGAAAAGGATTTTCAGTGGATCTGATCGATAATAAATTAAAGGAGATAGAAGATGATTAAAGATATACAAGAAGAGGGAAAAATTTGTATTCCCTGTTTAATTACGCGATGTGATAAAGCCAAAACAGTAAAAGGAACACCTTATCTGTCTTTGACTTTGGAAGATTCATCGGGTGTACTGGATGCAAAATTCTGGAATCTGACAGAAGAACAGGTGGATAGTTATACAGTGGGTATGATTGTACAGGCTACTGGAGACATTATTATTCATAAAAATGCGATTCAATTGAAAGTAAGAACTTTAAAAGTATTGGAAGATGAAAAAATAACCGATTATGTACGTCAAGCACCTATGAGTGTAAAGGATATGAAAGAAGAAATAAATTCTATTTTAAATCAGGTAGAAGATACCGATCTGCAAATATTAACACAAACGATTCTGGAAAATGTTGGAGAAGATTATTATTCTTATTCAGCCGCAAAGAAAAACCATCACAATTATATTGGAGGATTAGCATATCATTCTTTATCTATGATGCGTTTGTCTTTGAAAATCTGTGAATTGTATCCATATTTAGATACCGATTTATTGATTTGTGCCTGTTTACTGCATGATATTGGAAAAATTGAAGAATTTTCTTCTCCGGTATTGCCTGAATATACCGCAAAAGGAAATTTAATTGGTCATATTAGTATATTTTCTTCATATTTAGATCGTATAAGCTATGAATTGGAAATACAGGATAAAGAAAGTGTATTATTGTTGAAACATATGATTTTATCTCATCATGGGAAAATGGAATTTGGCTCGCCTGTTGTTCCGATGATTCCAGAAGCAGAGGTTTTAGCTACAGTGGATAATCTGGATTCTCGATTATTTATGATGAAACAAAGTATAGATGTGACAAAACCAGGGGAATTTGGTCCCCGTCTTTTTGCGCTTGAAAATCGAATGGTTTATCATAGAAAGGATAAGAAATGAAAATAGGATTTGTATCACTAGGATGTTGTAAAAACCTGGTGGATTCTGAACAGATCATGGGTATGATCAAAAAAAATCATCATGAAATTGTATCGGATCCAAGACAGGCACAAGCCATTATTATTAATACATGTGGATTTATTACCAGTGCAAAAGAGGAATCCATTCAGACTATTTTTGAAATGGCTCAATATAAAGAAAAAAATCTGGAAAAACTGATTGTATGTGGGTGTTTAGCTCAAAGATATCAAAAAGAATTAGAAGAAGAAATTCCGGAAATTGATGCCATTATACCTATTAAGGATTACGATGAGTTTGCATCTGTTTTAGAAAAAGCGTTGGGATGCACGTTTACAGAATCTAAATTTGAACGCGTATTATCCACACAGCCCTGGCGTGCTTATTTAAAAATCAGTGATGGATGTTCCAATCATTGTACTTATTGTGCGATTCCTTTGATTCGAGGGGAACAGGTCAGTCGTCCTATTGAAGATTTAGTAGAAGAAGCCAAGCAGCTGGCTTCATACGGGGTAAAAGAACTGACTTTAATAGCACAGGATACCACAAAATATGGTTTGGATCTTTATGGAGAATTTAAGCTGGGAGATCTGGTTCGTGAAATCGATAAAATAGATGGAATTCACTGGATTCGTATATTATATATGTATCCAGATGAAATTGTGGAAGATGTACTTCTGGCAATGAAAGAAAGTAAAAAAGTGGTTCCTTATTTTGATATTCCTATGCAGCATGCCAACAATCGTTTATTAAAGGCAATGAATCGTAGAGGAACCAAAGAACATGCCTATGAAATCATTGAGCACATAAAGACTCTATTTGATCATCCAGTATTAAGAACGACAATGATTGTTGGATTTCCTTCTGAAACAGATGAAGATTTTGACGAATTAATGGAATTTGTACAGAATGTGAAATGGGATCGTATGGGAGCTTTTACTTATTCCAAAGAAGAAGATACCAGAGCTTTTGATATGAAACCAGAAGTCGATGCACAAATCGCACAAAATCGTTTAGAAACATTAATGAAACTTCAAAATCAGATTTCATATGAAAAGAATCAGGAAAAAATTGGTCAGGTTTTTGAGGTATTAGTGGAAGAAAAAGAAGGTCTAAAAGAAACGTATCGAGGGCGTTCGATAGCTGATGCTCCAGATGAAGTAGATGGACAGGTTATTTTCACATCCACAGTTCCAATCGAATTGGGTACTTTTGTGAAAGTAAAAATTCAAAAGGCAAATGCCTATGATTTATATGGAATATGTCAAGAATTATAGGATTTGATGCCATTGTTCATGGTAATGATAAAATACTGATACTGGGGTCCATGCCCAGTATTAAAAGTCTGGAAGAAAATATGTATTATGCCAATCCTTCCAATCGATTCTGGCCTATGTTGTCAAAAATATACAATATGCCTGTTACAACCAGAGAAGAAAAGCTAAAATTATTAAAAGAAAATCAGATTGCGTTATGGGATATTTGTCATTCCTGCATTCGAAAAGGAAGTATGGATAGTGCAATCAAAGAAACCATTCCCAATGATATTGAACTTTTATTAGAAGAAAATCCATCGATTCAAAAAATAATCTGTAATGGAAAAACGAGTTATACACTTTTAAAAAAGTACTTTCAAAGGGAAGGAATATGTTGTTCATCGACATCCAGTGCCAATGCCAGAAAGACACTGGAAGATTTGATTATTGAATATAAAGGAGTACTTTTATGAAATTATATTGGGCAAAAGTAAAAGAAAATGCCATCATTCCAACAAAAAGAGAAGAAGATGCAGGATACGATTTATATCCTTGTTTTGAAGAAGAGTATCTGGAAATTTTACCATTACATACAAAACTGGTGCCTTTAGGAGTGGCCAGTGCGTTTGATAGTGATTATGTCATGTTGTTGAAAGAAAGAGGATCCACTGGAACAAAAGGAATGGCACAAAGAGCAGGTGTGATTGATTCAGGATATCGTGGAGAATATATGGCTCCTGTCACAAATGTGAATGATAAGCCTTTATGTATTGTGAAAAAAGAAGTATTAGAAACATGGGATGAAGATCAAAAAGAAAAATATATTTTATATCCTTATGAAAAAGCCGTTTGTCAGGGTGTATTATTAAAGATGCCACAATTAGAAAGTGAAACTTTATCTTATGATGAATTGAAAAAAATTGCTTCTTTACGAAACGATGGAAGATTGGGAAGTTCGGGAAAGTAGAAATGCTTTCCCTTTTTAGATTCTATTGATAATTTTGTTCATGGATTGTATACTAAACGCATGGAAATAGAAAAATTATTAGATGTTGGAATACGTGCAGGACGAATGCTTCTGGAAAGTGGAGCCGAAGTCTATCGTGTAGAAGAAACGATGATTCGTATTTGTACAGGTTTAGCCTGTACAGATGAAGTGGATAGTTATGTAACGTCTACAGGAATTATGTTGTCCATTGGCTACAATGGACAAGTTTTTTCTAAGATTTCAAGAATTAAAAATCGAAATGTCAATCTTCATTGTGTCGCAAGGATCAATGCTTTATCACGTAATATTCAGATTCAGGATTATTCTTTAGAAGAAGTAGAACAGCAATTGAATAAAATAGAAAAAGAACCAAAATATTCGGTGTGGATGACCACTTTATTTGGTGGTATTGGAGCCGCTGGTTTTGCGTTATTCTTTGATGGTGGAATGCTGGAAATTGTGATTTCTTTTGCGATCGGAATTCTGATTCGTTTACTGGTATCTTTATTAAGTATGATGAAAATGAATGATTTTATCAATAATGTAATCGCATCGATGCTGCTGGCCATTCTGTCTATTTTTTCTAAAAAAGTTTTTCTAGTTATTGATGTCAATGTTGTTGTGATATCTGGAATCATGCTTCTCATCCCCGGACTGGCATTTACCAATGCCATTCGTGATACCATTGCAGGAGATTATTTATCCGGTGTTTCTCGTGTAATGGAAACTTTAGTCTGTGCCTGTGCCATTGCTTTAGGTGTAATGGTTGTATTTAGTGTGGTGTAATATGTTAGTAATGATTTTAAAAGCTTTCCTTTCCAGTTTTTTCGCAACACTTGGATTTGGAATCTTATTCAATATTAAAGGTAAAAATTTATTATGGGCTTCTGTTACAGGAGCTATAGGGGGACTGGTATATAAATTCTGTTTATATTTGAATATAAACGATTATGTCTCCAATTTTATAGCCGCTCTCTGTTTATCTTTCTGTGCGGAAGTACTGGCACGTAAATATAAAAATCCAGTCACAACTTATATTGTTTGTTCCTTGATTCCACTGGTTCCTGGAGCCGCTTTATATCGTATGATGACTTATGCATTAAAAGGTATATTATTAAAAGCACTGGAAAGAGGATGTTATATGATTGGAGTGGCAGGTTCATTAGCCGTTGGTATTTTACTTGTTTCTACAGTATTTAAAATTTATTCAAGATGTAAAGTAAAAAGAGAATCCATCTGTTAAGATTCTCTTTTGTTGTATTTATCAATGATTCTATCAATCAGATTTTTAATCTGCTCCGCTTCTTTATAATCTCTTTTCTGAAAATCATTTCCTGCATATACTTTGTTTTTTGATATATAGATTGCCAGAAAACTGCCATCTTTTAAAGTAATCTTTAATCCAACATAAAACCCCTTTTCTCCAAAACATCGACCTTGAACTCTACCACCATAATAAATATGTGTAAAAGGTTCTTCTTTTCCTTTATATTTTGCCAGTTCATTTACTCTTTTACATTCTACAATTTCTGTATATGGATAAATGCCTTTGGTTCCATCTAAGATTTCCATGGTCTTATTTTCAGTATCAAAAAGTACGGAATCGTATTGAATGACATGATTCATACAAATTCTCCTTTCTTCTACATTTAGCTTAAGATAAGATAATCATTGTATCAATATTAATGGAACAATCGGTATAATAAAAGGAATAAAAAGTATACTATTAAAAAAGATACTAAATTATTAAAAATGCAAATCAAATTTCATAGTTGAATCGTATCATTCATTTATTTGTTCATGAAGCATTTCAAAGCTTTTTTCCAGATAGATTTTATGTGCAAAGGTCATAATAGTATTTCGTAATAAAGCTTTTGGGAAAGTATCATCTTTTCCTACACTATCCAGATGATCTTTTATGCCAAATATATAATATAAAGTATTTTCAAATTCTTTTTTAAAATAATCAAAAGCGGTTTTATTATCATAAGAACGATTTTTTAATTCGATCAGCAGCTGTATATCTTCTAAAGAGATAACGGTTTTAGCTAAGGTTAAATAAATTAAAACCGCAATCTGATCTCTAGAATATTTCTTTTTGACAGGATTGGAAATTAATCCTTTTTTTACATAATTACTGATCATAGATTTTGTGATTTTTTCATGCGTTAAAGGATATAAAATTTCATTGATATAATCCTGTGTTTGTTCCAGATACAGTCCAACATTGGGAATTTCTGTATAAGATGGAAAATGAAAATTTAATATTTCTTCCTGGATTTTTTGATTCATATGCATCACCTGAAAAGATTATAGCACAAATTATTATATTTTTATAGGTTATTGAAAAACTCTTGACAGAGTATATAAAAACGCATAGTATTTAAATAGAGGGTGTTAAAATGAACTATAAAATTGTTACCGATTCATCAAGTAATGAATATTTCTTAGAAAATATTCCCTATTCTACTGTACCTTTACGGATTCGTACAGTGGATAAAGAGTATGTTGACAATCCGGATTTAAATGTAAGAGAAATGGTAGAAGATCTAAAATCTATTACTACAAAAAGTTCAACTTCCTGTCCAAGTGCTGGAGAATGGATGGAAGCCTTTGAAGGAGCGGACTGTGTATTTGCCATTACCATCAGTTCGAATTTATCGGGAAGCTATAATGCGGCCTGTATGGCAAAAGAGGAATTTCCAGATAAAAAAATTGAAGTGTTTGATTCTTTAAGTACGGGAGCAGGAATGTTGCTGATCGTGGAAAAAATCATAGATGGAATCAGACAGGATCTGTCTTTTGAAGAAATTGTAGAACAGGTTCATGAATATCAAAAACACATTCATTTACTGTTTGCTTTAGAGTCTATGACCAATCTGGCAAACAATGGGCGTGTTTCACCGCTGGTCGCAAAAGGAGCGGGATTGATTGGAATTCGTCTGATTGGAAAAGCCAGTGATACAGGAACCATTGAAATGGTTTCGAAGGCAAGAGGAAGAAATAAGACAATTAAAAATTTAGTTTTGCTGATTAAAGAAATGGGATATAAAGGAAATAAGATTCGAATCGATCATGTTTATAATGAAGAATGTGCCAACCAGTTAAAAGAAACTTTACTTAATGAGTTCCCAGAAGCTAAAATTGTAATAGGAACGTGCAAAGGTTTATGCAGTTTCTATGCAGAATTGGGTGGTTTAATTGTTGGATTCGAAGACTTGTAAAAAAATTGTGATTGTTGGAAATGGTGTGGTGGATATACTGGTTCATCCTTGTGATGAAACGGTTTTTGAAACGGGAAGTTATCCATGCGAAAACATTTCCATGTCTGTTGGAGGAGATGCGCTGAATGAAGCGACCATTCTTTCTTCTTTTGGAAAAGAAGTGGAATGGATCACAACACTGAAAGACGATGATGCAGGACGTTATATTCTGTCGCATTGTCAGAAGATGGGAATTGATATTTATAATTCGTGTTTTCGAGATTATGATACAGCTATTAATGTGGTGCTGATCAAAAAGGATGGATCTCGTCATTTTCTGGTGAATCAGAAGGGAAGTTTAAGGAAATTAGAAATAGGAGATATTCCTTTGACATTTGATGGCGATATTTTATGTTTTGCTTCTATATTTGTTTATCCAGAAATGAAAGATGATTCTTTATTTACTTTGTTTTCGTATGCGAAATCAAAGCATATGAAAGTGGTTGCGGATATGACAAAATGTAAAAATCAAGAAACCATTCAGGATTTACAGAAATCTTTACCTCTTATTGATTATCTGCTTCCCAATGAACAGGAAGCCTGCTTATTTACACAAAGTGATACTGTAGAACAGGCTGCTGAAAAACTGATACAGGCAGGCGTTAAACATGTAGTCATAAAGTGTTCTGAAAAAGGATGTTATGCCTGTGATGGGAAACAGAAATTCTGGGTAAAGGCAAATGATGTAGTATGTGTGGATACAACTGGAGCAGGCGATAGTTTTGTTTCAGGATTTGTGAAAGCATTAAGTGAAGAAAAATCGTTTTATGAATGTTGTGAAATGGGAAATGAATTTGGAAGTCTGAATGTTCAGAAAATTGGAGCGACAACATGGATCAAAGGAGGGAACTAGCCCTCCTTTAATGCTTTAAATGCTTCTTTGTTCACATTTCTAACTCTCATTTCCAGTTCTCTTGCACTCATTCGTTTCGCTCCACTTGCCATTATCGAATTCTGAATCAGAGCATCGGAAGAGGCAACCGTTAAACTGTATTTTCCTTTTAGATCATGAACCAGTTTTTCAATATAACTGTCTGCAGTCTGTCCATAATTTGTATAGATAACCTGTGTATCACCATATTTTGAATTACGACAGGAACCATCTTTAACACGATAGGCATCAAATACCAGAATCAGTTTAATATTCTTATATCCCTGATAATTTACAAGCAGCTGAATCAGTTCATCACGGGCATAAGCTATATCTTTAGAAGCATAGGATTTTAAAGAATCCCATCCATATATCTGATTGTATCCATCAACAATTAAACATTCAGGCAGTTTCTTTTCAATTTCCACTCTTTGATAAGAAAAATCTTCTTTCTTTTTCTTTTTCTGGTACTGTTTCTTTTTGTTTTGATTCTGACCTGAAATCATATTAAAAACTCGTTGGACTTCTTCTTCCTTTATATTGTATTTAGAAGAAGAATAAGAACTTGTATTTTCAACTTTTGGTTTAATATGCATATAATTTTCAACTTCGTCATAAGGTACATAGAATCCAGAACCATGCGTACAGAATACAGAACCGGTTGGATTTTTAAAATCCTGTTCACTATCATATCCAATGGATTCAATAATGGAATTGGCATCTTTACATTCATCGTATCCATCCAACTGACAAGAATAGACTCCTTTTCCCCTTGTTAGAGCAATTACATCTTTATGATAATTCATCAGATAACGTACAGGACCTCTTCCATGAAGAATCACTTTTCCATCTCCATTATCTTCTATGGATACTTTTGCCTGTCTTGTTTCTAAATCGTATAAAGCTTTTGAAAGTGTATGAGCATCCAATTGTAAAGTAAAGGAATAATAAGGTTCTAATAATATAGACTGGGCTTTCTTTAAACCTTGACGAACGGCACGATAGGTAGCCTGTCTGAAATCTCCACCTTCGGTATGTTTCAAATGACTTTTACCAGCAATCAAAGTGATTTTCATATCGGTGATTGGAGAACCTGTTAATACACCTTTATGTTTCTTTTCCTGCAGATGGGTCAATATCAGCCTTTGCCAGTTTAAAGACAGATCATCCATAGAAACATCACTTTCAAATTGAAGTCCACTGTTTCTTTTTAAAGGCTCTAATTTTAAATGAACTTCTGCATAATGACGCAAAGGTTCGAAATGACCAACTCCGGTAACGGTATCGGCAATGGTTTCTTTAAAGATGACATTGCCGGTTGAAAAACCAACCTGAATTCCGGTTTCCTGTTCGATCTTTTTCTGGAGTACTTCCATTTGAATGTCACCCATAAGCTGTATAGAAATCTTTTTTAAAGCAGTATCGTATTCTATATGTAAAGAAGGATCCTGACTTTCCAGCTGATCGCATACCTTTTTCATCTGAATGGGATCAAATCCATCGGGTAATAAAAGATGATAATTCAAACACGCATTCAACAATGGCTTTTCACTGTCGGTTTCTATTCCTAAACCTTGACCGACTTCATAGTTTTCTAAACCTTTAAGGGTACAGATCATTCCGGCACTGGCTTCATTGACCAGGGTATAGTTTTTACCATTATATAGACGAATCTGATCCACTTTATTGTCTTCATTCAGTTTCTGTTTGGCTTTTAAAGTTCCACTTGTGATTTTAATATGAGTTAATGGATTTCCTTGTTCATCCATTGTGATTTTATAGATTTTTGCGCCAAATTCATTCCCATACTCTTTTTCAAGTGTATAATCTCCCATCGCATCCAGTAAATTTTCAATTCCTTCCAGTTTTAAGGCACTTCCAAAAAAACAAGGGAAACATTCTCTTTTAAAGACGATATTCTGAATGGAAGATAAGGATATAGATTGAGAGTTCATATATTCATTTAATAAAGAATCATTGATCATAGCTAAAGATTCATAAAGATCATTCTGAGTAAAATCAATACAGTTCTCGGAAAATTTCTCATGTATATCTTTCATTAATTCTTCTTTTGAATGATAAGAAATATCCATCTTATTAATAAATATAAGAGTGGGAACCTGATAATGAGCCAGACATTTCCATATGGTTTCACTATGACTTTGTATGCCATCCTGACCATTGATCAGGACAATAGCTAAATCCAGAACCTGTAAAGTTCGTTCCATTTCACTTGAAAAATCGATATGACCAGGTGTATCCAGAACAAAAATATCCGTATTTTTCCATGAAAAGAAAGCTTCTTTTGAATAAATAGTAATTCCTCGATCTCTTTCCTGTTTATCATAATCTAAAAAAGCATCTTTATGATCAACTCTTCCTAATTTACGGATCTGACCGGATGTGTATAACATACTTTCAATTAAAGTGGTTTTTCCAGCATCAACATGGGCTAAAATTCCGACACATATTTTTTTATTCATAGAAATACATTAGCATAAAAAATAGGTTTTAAAAAGAAAGAAGTTTTTGATAAAATAGAAAACATAGAACGGAGATGGTGAAATGAAACAAGCTACAAAATGTATTCAGGCTGGATATACACCTAAAAATGGAGAATCAAGAATGATTCCAATTGTACAAAGTACAACGTTTAAATACGATACAAGTGAAGATATGGGAAAATTATTTGATCTGGAAGCAGAAGGGTATTTTTATACACGTCTTCAGAATCCGACAAATGATTATGTAGCCAATAAAATATGTGCTTTAGAAAAAGGAAGTGCAGCTATGCTGACAAGCAGTGGACAGGCTGCCAACTTTTATTCAATTTTTAATATCGCCAACAATGGAGATCATGTGATCTGTTCATCCACAATTTATGGAGGGACATATAATTTATTTAATGTGACAATGCGTAAAATGGGAATTGATTTTACTTTCCTTTCACCAGATTGTTCCATGGAAGAACTGGAAGCGGCTTTTAAACCAAACACAAAATGTGTATTTGGAGAAACAATTGCCAATCCAGCTCTGATTGTATTTGATATTGAAGCATGGGCCAATAAAGCACATGAGCATGGGGTTCCTTTAATTGTAGATAATACATTTGCTACTCCAATCAATTGTCGTCCAATTGAATGGGGATGTGATATTGTGACACATTCAACCACAAAATATATGGATGGACACGATGCTACGGTTGGTGGATGTATTGTAGATGCAGGAAAATTTGACTGGATGAAATATGCGGATAAGTTTCCAGGACTGACAACACCGGATGATTCGTATCATGGTATCACTTATGCTGAAAAATTTGGAAAAGAAGGAGCGTTTATCACAAAATGTACGGCTCAGCTAATGAGAGATTTTGGGTCCATTCAGGCTCCTATGAATGCGTATCTATTGAATTTAGGTTTGGAATCTTTACATGTTCGTATGCCTAGACATTGTGAAAACGCATTGAAAGTGGCTCAATATTTAGAGTCAAATGATAAAGTAGCCTGGGTAAATTATCCATCTCTTCCTTCCAATAAATACTATGACAGAGCTAAAAAATATATGCCAGATGGGACATGTGGGGTCGTATCCTTTGGAATCAAAGGCGGAAGACAAAAGGCAGAAGCCTTTATGTCCAATCTGAAGATTGCGATGATTGCCACTCATGTTGCCGATGCTCATACTTGTGTACTGCATCCAGCTTCTTCTACGCACCGACAAATGAACGATGAAGAGCTGATTGCGGGCGGAGTGGAACCAGATTTAATTCGTTTATCGGTTGGAATTGAAGATATAGAGGATATTTTATTTGATCTTCAGCAAGCATTCGATAATATTTAGTGAGGATTTTATGCCAATTAATATACAGAATGGATTGCCTGCCAAAACAATACTGGAAAACGAAAAAATCTTTGCGATTGAAGATGACAGTGCTCGTAAACAGAGAGTCCGTCCTATTCAAATGGTAATATTAAATTTAATGCCAAAAAAAATAGAAACAGAAACACAAATCTTAAGACTGATCAGTAAATCTCCTTTACAGGTATCGATTGATTTAATGAAAATTGATTCGCATAAATCAAAGAATACAAGTGAAGAACATCTGGTAAAATTTTATAAAGATTATCATACTTTTTTAAATAATTATTACGATTGTATGATCGTTACAGGAGCTCCTGTCGAACATCTTGAATTTGAAGAGGTGGATTACTGGAAAGAGTTATGTGAGATCATGGAATGGTCCAAAACTCATGTATACAGTGTAATGCATATTTGCTGGGGAGCACAGGCGGGTCTATATTATCATTATGGAATTAAAAAACAAATGTTGTCAGAAAAGATGTTTGGAATTTTTACACATCATTTAGAAGATGAATATGATTTTTTAACCAATGGATTTGATGAATATCACTTTACTCCTCATTCTCGTCACACAAAAATTGATGAAGAAGCTCTACTAAAAGATAAAAGACTGGTTGTATTGTCAAAAGGAGAAAAAACAGGCAGCAACATCATAGTCACAAAAGATTATCGTCAAATTTTTGTGACGGGTCATTTTGAATACGGAGTGGAAACTTTATCACAGGAATATTTTAGAGACTTAAATGAAGGAAAACCCATTCATATTCCTGAAAATTATTTTTTGAATGACGATCCTGAACAGAAACCTATATTAAAATGGAGAAGCCATGCCAATTTACTGTATCGTAACTGGTTAAATTATGTTTATCAGTTAACACCATATGTCATTGAAAACATACAGAATGTGGATCCAATTGGTACAAGTAAAAAAGATGAACATGGATATTCAAAAGCTTTTATAAAATAAACGAATTTTTCGTTTATTTTTTTATGGTATGATAGTTCTATGATAATGTTAAGTTTATTTCTTTTGATTATGATCATCGATCGTAGAACACTTTGGAGTGGTTTTACATTTTTAATGGCATTAGGATCTTTAGGATTTTATACCTTATTTATTTTGATGGTATACATCAGCCAGTTTCCAGATTCTATAATTTCAAGGATTTTGATATACATTGGATTGATTGGATTGTTCTTGTTCTTTCTGATTCCTTTTATCCTGTTGATTTTTTATTTTATTGAAGGAATCAATATATTGAAAAAAGAAGGATTTCATTATTCGAATTTATTATCTTTATTCTTTGTATTTGCGATTCTTTTACTGGTTTCAGCCTGGTTCAATGGTTCTATTAAAGAAGACCCTCTTCTTTTTAAAGGATATGCCATGATTGAAATATCGGCATTTTATTTATTATTTATTATGTCCATTTATGTTGTATCGGCCATATTAAATCTGATGCATATTCGAAAAAATCATAATTTTCAGTATATTGTTGTATTAGGATGTGCCATATTCAAAGATAAAGTTCCTCCTTTATTAGCTTCTCGTATCGAAAAAGGAATTGAACTGTATCGTAAAAATCCAGATTCCATTCTTATATTTTCAGGTGGTCAGGGACAGGGAGAAGACATGGCCGAAGCCGAAGCAATGGCAGAATATGCGCTTAAAAAGGGTGTGGATCCCAGTCGCATTCTTATTGAAAATCAGTCAAAAGACACATATGAAAATCTGATGTATTCCAGAATGAAAATGGAAGAACCTGTTAAAAGAGTGGCAATCGTTACCACTTCCTATCATGTTTTCAGAGCTTTGATCCTGGCAAAAAAACAGGGAATTCGCTGTGTTGGATATGGATCACAAACAAAGTGGTATTTTACATTGAATGCACTGATTCGTGAATTTATAGGATATTTATCCATAAGATGGAAAATCCATGGATTTGTCCTTCTTCTTATTGTGATATTTATTGGAATTATATAAAAAAAGAGCCGTTTGGCTCTTATTCTTTTTCTGTATAACAATCTGGCATAATGTCTTTGATTGTATCGGTTTTTGTAGAAGCAAAATGCTTGAACTGAGCAAACAATGGATGATTGTCCCATGAATTTAAATCATCACTTGCCAGATACGAAATGGTCTGTACAAATGGCAGTACATAAAGTGGAAGTAAAGCTGGTTCTTTTATATCAAATGGTAAACGAATCACATGATCTTCTGGTACAATTGGATTGTTTGTGACCATAAAAGTTTTATCTGTTACC
The DNA here is from genome assembly GCF_009696175.1 of Floccifex porci. Classification (GTDB taxonomy): domain Bacteria; phylum Bacillota_I; class Bacilli_A; order Erysipelotrichales; family Erysipelotrichaceae; genus Floccifex; species Floccifex porci. The sequence goes on along the minus strand of NZ_VUMM01000002.1, from coordinate 65,196 downwards.
GATTGTGTTGCCTGATAAATCTGTCCGATTCTTTTACTTCCCGCTTCCATATCATCATAAATGAATACCGTATAATCTGGTGTCAGCTGTAAGTTTGGACCATGAATGTATTCTTCTGCTTCATAAGAAAAACTAGGAACCTTAATCGTTTCTCCCATTTTTAAAGCCGATTCACAGGCAATTCCATACCCTTGTGCAAATCCAACAGAATAAGCTACGTTCATAGATGTTAATACTTTTTTATTTGTCTGATAGAATGCCATTGTTTCTTCCTGTACAATACGATTTCTTTCAGGAGCTTCTTTTAATTCTTCAAAAACGGCATCATAAGCATCTTTTGAAAGGATTCCTTTTCTCAATCCAGCTTCTAAAGAGAACAAAATAAAGAATAAACAAAGAGTTGTTACACCTTTTGTGACATAGCCTACTTTTTCTTCTCCTACACACCAGTCAATTGTTACATCCGCTTCTTTTTTGAAATCGGAATTTGCATTTCCTGTTAATCCGATGGATCGAATGTTCATTTCTTTTAATTTTCTTAAAGCATCAATGGAATTGGTAGAACATCCGGATTGAGATACTACAAATACAAAATCATCTTCTTTAATTTTATTTTCAGAATATAAGAAAGTGGATGGATTTACAATTTTTACATCACAGTTCAAATATTTCATCATAAATGGTTTTGCACAATTGGATCCATTTGAACTAGATCCACAGGCAATGATCCAGATGGTACGATAGTCTTTTTCACAATATAGATCAACAAGTTCTTTTGTGATTTCTTTTGCGTTTAAAATATTATTTTTTAATTGATCTGGTGACTCTAAAATATAAGTCATCATTGTTGGTTCATTTCCCATAGATATCTCCTTTTCCTTACAAATTTCACTTATAATATGGCAAATAAAGCGTAAAAATGCAAGATATTAATTACTTTTTTAAAAATGTAATAACAAATTTACAAATTTTAAAAATGGTATTATTATTAAATTATAAAAGATAGAAAGGAGTAGAGTATGCCAAATATTAAACTAGCTCGAATCGATAATCGCCTGGTACATGGACAAGTAGGAAACCAATGGACTGGAGCAAGTGGAGCCAATCTGATTGTTGTTGCAGATGATGAATGTGCGCAAGATCCAATAATGAAACAGGTTATGACTATGACTGCAGATGCAGCTGGCGTAGGAATCCGCTTTTTTACCGTTCAAAAAACAATTGATGTGATTTCAAAGGCAAGTCCAAAACAATTGATTTTCTTGGTTTGTAAGAATCCACAGGCAATGCGTAAGCTGATTGATGGTGGAGTGCCAATTAAAGCTGTCAATGTTGGAAATATGCATTCTGCACCTGGAAAAGTAACATACAAAGAAGCCCATGTGTATGTAGACGATCAGGATCTGGAAGATTTCGAAGCAATGAAAGCAAAAGGAGTGGATGTATATATTCAAATTGCTCCAGGAAACAAACGTATTGATATTTAATTAAATAATTTAGAAGGAGAAGAAAATATGACAATTACATTTATGCAAGGGATTTTACTTGCATTAGTCGCATTTATTTGTGCAGTTGATAAATGCTGGGAAGCTTTTTACTGGTTCCGTCCAATGGTCGTTGCATTCTTTGCGGGGATTGCTCTAGGCGACATTAGTCTGGGTGTTAAATGTGGTGCGGTAGCTGAATTATCGTATTTAGGATTGTTGACAGTTGGTGGAACGGTTCCACCAGATGCTTTGATGGCAGGTATGATGACAATGGTTATTGCGTATACAACGGGACAATCGGCAGAAACCGCGTTAGGTTTATCTTTACCATTCGCATTACTGGCACAATGGTATGGTATCGTCTGTAACTCATTGTTCGCATTCATTGCTCATCGCTGTGATGCTGCTGCTGAAAAAGCCGATACAAAAGCATTTAGAAAATGGACTTGGTCAGGTGTATTTATTGTTGCGATTGGATATGCAGTTATGGTATTCCTTTGTGCTTATGCAGCACAATCCGCAATTCAGGCTTTTGTGAATACATTCCCTGTATGGCTGGTTCATGGATTTGAAGTGGCTGGAAACTTATTACCAGCTATTGGGTTAGGTTTATTATTGATGGTTACTTTGAAGAAACAGAATGCTCCATATTTATTCATTGGATTTATTATGGCAACATTCTTAGATATGCCAAATGTTCTTCCAATTGCGATTGTGGGAATTGCTCTGGCTGCAATTAATTTTATGTATAATAAGAAAATTGATGATACAGCTGCAAAAGCCGTAGTTTATGATGGAGGCGAAGAAGATGGCATCTAATAAATTATTAAATGGAAAAGAACGTGGAAAAGTCACTAAAAAAGACATCCATAAGATGGGTTTATATTCAGTAATTGAACAAAGTTCTTTTAGTTTTGAACGTATGCAGGCTTGTGGTTTTACAGAATCCATGATTCCAACTGCAAAAAAAATCTTCAAAGATTCTGATGAAGATATGAAAGAATTTATGCAGTATAATATGGAATTTATGAATACAGAAATGCATATGGCGACTTTCCTGATGGGAATTATTATTGCCATGGAAGAAGCTGGAGAAGATCGTAAATTGATTGAAGGAATCCGAAATGGTTTATTTGGACCTTTCGCTGGATTAGGAGATGCGATTTTCTGGTTTACTTTACTTCCAATCAGTGCTGCAATTTGCTGTTCTTTAGCACAAAGTGGTTCGGTATTAGGACCGATTCTATATATCTTAATTTGGTTCATTGCTGCCATCAGCCGTATCTGGTTTGCGGAAATTGGATATGTATTAGGAAATAAAGCGGTGTCTTCTATTTCGTCTTATTCCAAATATTTAACAGATGCGGCAGGAATTTTAGGGGTTACAGTTGTTGGTGGATTGATTCCTAGCTATGTATCTTTTGCTTTCTCAGATAACTTAGTTTATGGAATTGAAGGAGCGACAGTACAATCTATATTTGATAATGTGCTTCCAAATATTTTACCATTGGCATTTGTATTCTTTATTTTCTACTTATTTAAAAAGAAAAACGCAAATACAATTGTAATGATTATCGCAATTATCATTGCGGGTATTATTTTATCATTCTTAGGTTGGATGTAAACAATTTAGCACCCGTTTATCGGGTGCATTTTTATAAAGGAAATGGACAATATGATTAATTATGATGAACAGAACTTTTTAAAAATTGGAGCACATATTTATTCTAAAAAAGCGCAGATTGAAAAAATTGCGGATGAAGTATGTGAAAAAGGATTTTCAAATATATTATTTTCTTCAGTAGGTGGATCTCAGGCTATGATGGATCCGTTTCGTTGCTGGATCAATGAAATGAGTGATTTGCCAGTTTATTCTTATTTATCCAGTGAATTGATCTATACAGGAATGAACCAGTTAAAGGATACTACTCTAGTCTTTATGGCAAGCAAGTCCGGAGATACAAAAGAAACGGTAGCGGCTGCTCAGTATATTAAAGCCAATACAAATGCAACCATTGTTTCTGTAATTGGAAAAGGAAATTCTATTTTAGAAGAATTAAGTGATTATTCCATAGTATATGAAGATGGAAGACCACAGGAGTTGATCTTATATATAGTTATTGGGAAAATATTATTTAATAAAGGTTATTTTTTGGATTATCCAACTTTTGCCAAAGAACTGGAATATTTGCCAGAAGTTCTATGTTCGGTTCGAAAACAGGTAGATGAAAAAGCGATTGCGTATTGTCAGAAATATCACAATGCTCCATATCATATCTGGGTGGCTTCCAATGAATTATGGCCTGTCTGTTATGCATTTTCTATGTGTGTTCTGGAAGAAAGTCAATGGATCCGTACTAAATCCGTTTCCAGTGCAGAATTCTTTCATGGAACACTGGAATTGATTGAACAAAATGTTCCTGTCACTTTACTGGTTACCGAAGGAAAAACCAGAGAAATTGATTTAAGAGTGAAAGGATTTATAGAAAAATACACAAAAGAAGCCAATGTATTTGATTGTCATGATTTTGTGTATCCTCATATATCCGATTCATTTAGACCTTATTTAACATGGGTTGTCATGAATGCAATCCTTCAGCGTATATCAAAAAATATGGAAGCCATCACAAAACATTCACTGGATATTAGACGTTATTATAGAACGGTGGAATACTAATGAAAATACTAAGTTTTTCAGACAATGTATTTGATGTATATCAAAATGAAGGCGTTTGTTTTCCTGGTGGAAACGCAGTCAATGTTGCAATCAATTGTGCAAAATTAGGATATTCTTCGTATTATTATGGAAAAATAGCACTAGATGATTATGGCAAACATTTGGTACAAGTCTTGAAAAGTATGAATGTGAATATAGATCTATGTACATATCATAAAGGATCGACAAAATGTTGTATTCAGAATCGTTTACATGGAGAAAGACAATTTATTAAAGTGGATCTAAAAGAAGATTGGCCAGGGAATCCATTATTAAATATTGATTTTGATTTTGATGTGATTTTTACAAGTTGTAATTCAAAATTAGAAAATGAAATCAGAAACATTCATACAGATGGAATTATTGTTTATGATTTTGGAGAAAAAGAAAAATATAGAGAGAAAGATTATTTAGATAAAATTGTTCCTTATATTGATTTTGCTCAATTTTCTTTTTCTGATGCTCCAATGGAAAAAATACAGCAGTTTTTAAATGCCTATCCATTTAATATTCCTGTTTTGATCACAAGATCCAGTTTAAATCCGCTTTTATATTACCATTCCAGTTATTATGAAGGAATCATTGATTATATTAAACCAATTGATACAATGGGAGCAGGAGATGCCTTTATTAGTCGATTTGTGACTTCTTTAGTGGAACAGGGATGGAAAAAATCAAAGCCTGTTCTTTCCGGTTTAACTTCTTCTTTTCAATTGGCTGCCACTTTTTCAAAAGAAATATGTCAGATTGAAGGAGGAATAGGGTTTCCTTTTCAAAAGAAAGAGCTAAAGGCAATTCTATTTGATATGGATGGAGTACTGGTTGACAGTGAAAAACATTGGATGAAAGTCTATGAATGTTTCTGTCAGAAATACCATCAAACATTTACACAGGAAGATTATTGTCTTTTATACGGTTCCAGTGATCTTTTTCAATTATCTTATATGAGCCAGAAATTTGATATGAATCCAGAAGATTTTAAGATTCTTCGTGACGATTTTTTTAAAGGATATCCAATTGATTATTCCCAATATATTATGTCGGATGTGATTGAATTATTAGAATATTGTAAGAAAAATCACATTGTTTGTGTAATTGTATCCAGTTCTCAGAAAAAAGAAATTGAACAAATGATAGAACAATGTAAATTGGAGCCTTATTTTGATTTCATTGTCAGTGGATGGGACTTTAAAAACTCAAAACCTGATCCAGAAATATATAACGCTTCGGTTGTGAAATTGAATATAGATCGGAAACATATTTTTGTGATAGAAGATTCGATTTATGGATTACAGGCTGCTTTGAATGCACAATTAGACGTATTGTGTCTTAAAAATGAAATGAATAAAAACGTTGAAGGTATATTAAAATTTAATTCTTTTAAAGAAATAAAGAATTATCTGAAAATTTTTATGTAACATGTTAAAATCAACGTTGGATATAGATTATGGAAGAAAGGGTGAATGATTTGACAACAGAAGCAACATTAAATGTCTTAAGTATAAATCGTGATTCTGCTGTTCCTCTTTATTTTCAATTAAAAGAACAAATAAAAAGTTTAATATTAAGCGGAGCCTATAAACCTTTTGACCAGTTACCAACAGAAGAAGAATTGTGTAAATCACTTAATGTATCTCGTCCAGTGATTCGTCAGGCATATAGCGAATTGATAAAGGAAAATTTAATTGGACGGAAAAAAGGAAGTGGAACGTATGTTATGGAAATTCCACAAAAGAATTTATTTAAAGAATATGTATCTTTTTCTTTTGAAAAGGGAATTGATTTAGAAAATCGATCTAAAATCATCGAGTTTGAAACGTTATATAATAAGAATCTATTAGAAAAATATAAAGTTTCAAATAGTACATTTCGGGCCATTAAAGAAGAAGATAAAGTTTATTCAATTACTCGTGTTTTAGATGAATATGGATTTCCTACTATGATTTTACATTTCTTTGTGTTTGAAAAAACGGCTCCTAAATTTGATCGATGTATGGAGGAATTGAAAACTCATTCTATTGTGGAAACATTTGAAAAAAATTATGGAATAAGATTGATGAAAGCCAAACGAAGTCTACATCCTGTCATTGCGGATGAAAACGTCGGAAAAGTTTTAAGACTAAAGGAAAACGAACTAGTCTATCATATTGAAACACAATATTATGATGAATTAAATCGCCTGATCATTGTAGAGTATTTAACATGTTCAATCGATCGTATGTCTTTTGAAGTGGATGTAAGGCGATAATTATGAAAGTAATATTTTTTGATGTAGATGGGACTTTATTGTCTCATAATACAAATCAGATACCAGAAAGCACAATACAATCGTTAGAGGCTTTAAAAGAGAAAGGAATCTTAAGAGTATTATGTACCGGTCGTCATATGAAAGAACTGGAAGAAATGAATTTTTCTTATATGGATTTTGATGCCTGGATTTTATTAAATGGGCAATTGATTTTAAATAAGGAAAAACAGGTGATATGGTCAAATCCAGTCATAAATCATACATTGATCGATCTTTTTGTTCAGAATAAATATCCGATCCAGTTACTGGAAGAAAAAGATTTTTATATCAATTATGTAAATGACTATGTTCGATTTGCACAAAAGAGCATTCATACAGCGGTTCCTGAAATTAAAAAATATAACGGAAATGTGATTTATCAGGGAATTGGATTTGTGAATGAAGAACAGGAAAAAGAATTAAAGAAATTGTTAAAGGATTGTCTGATTACAAGATGGAATCCATATGCAGTAGACATTGTTTCTAAAGATGGAGGAAAAGGAAAGGCAATTAAACAGTTTCTTCATTTATATAATCTATCTAAAGAAGAATCTATGGCTTTTGGAGATGGGTTCAACGATCAGGATATGTTAAAAGAAGTAAATATTGGTGTCGCAATGGGAAATGCGGTGGATGAATTAAAAGAAATGGCAAGTTATGTGACAAATGATATCGATTACGATGGAATCTATAATGCATTGATACATTTTAATATTTTATAATGATTATTTTACCTTTTTAATTTGAATTTTGTACTTAATGGTAGGGCAGTTTTTTTACAAAAATAGAAAGAATATAATCCTTTTTGAGGAGGATATATACTATGCAAAATCCATTAAAACAAATTGTAAAAGCACAGAAAGAAGGAAGAGCGGTTGGAATTTATTCCTGTTGTTCTGCCAATGAATATGTTATTCGTGCAGCTTTATTAAAAGGGAAAAAAGATAATTCATGTGTATTAATTGAAAGTACAGCCAATCAGTGTGATCAGTATGGTGGATATACAGGAATGAAACCAGCTGATTTTAAAGCATTTGTGGAAGATATCGCAAAAGAAATTGGATTTGATACAAATAAATTATTCCTGGGTGGAGATCATTTAGGACCATTAACTTTCACTTCTATGAATGAAGAAGAAGCTATGAAAGAAGCCGATGAACTGATCCGCTGTTATGTAAGTGCTGGATTCACAAAGATTCATATCGATACAAGTATGCGTGTAAAAGATGATGATGTGAACACTCGTTTAAGTGATGAAACCATTGCACGTCGTGGAGCTCGTCTGGCTAAAGTAGCAGAAGAAGCCTATGCGAAATTATTAGAAACCAATCCAGATGCGATTGAACCTGTTTATATTGTTGGTAGTGAAGTTCCTATTCCTGGTGGAGCACAGGGTGCTGTGGATGAAGGGGTTCAGGTCACAAAACCAGAAGATTTCAAAGCAACTTTAAATACATTTGAAAAAGCGTTTAAAGACAATGGTCTAGACCATGCATGGAGCAATGTCATTGGTATTGTTGTTCAGCCAGGGGTTGAAGAAAAAGACAGTGGATGTACAGAATACGATCGTGCTAAAGCAGTAGATTTATGTGCAGCCATTCGTGATTATGACAATATTGTATTTGAAGGACATTCAACGGATTATCAGACAAAAATCAAATTAAGAGAAATGGTAGAAGATGGAATTGCGATTTTAAAAGTAGGTCCTGGATTTACTTTCATGATGCGTCAGGCTCTGTTTGCCTTAGCCGATATTGAAAATGAATTATTAAAAGACAAAGCTTCTCATTTCAAAGATGTATTGGATGCAGCTATGTTGAAAGATACAAAATACTGGTCCAAACATTATATTGGAACGGAAGAAGAAGTAGCTTTAAAACGTAAATATTCATTCTCCGATCGTTGTCGTTATTATATGCCAGTTCCTGAAGTAAAACAGGCAATGCAGACAATGATTCAGAATCTTCGTACAAATGGCATTCCTCTAAATTTATTGACACAATATATGCCAATTCAATATACTAGAGTCAGAGAAGGATTATTAGAAAATGATCCAGAGGCTTTAATTGTTGATCGTATTTGTGATTCCATTGATGAATATTTATACGCTACACATCAAAGTGAATTGTTCTAATAAGACTGATTTTTCAGTCTTATTTTTTTGGAGGTATTATGATAAAGGTTTTGATTTGTGATTTAGATGGCTCTTTAATGAATCCAAGCAGTGGTTTATATGTCAAAGAAGAAGTGAAAGAAAAACTGATAGAAATTCAGAAAAAAGGGATTCAGATCGTGTTAAATTCGGCTCGTGTCTTTCAGGGAGTGCATCCATTGGCTTTACAGATTCAAATGGACCAGTTTGGGGGATATGTCATTTCCAGCAATGGAGCTCATGTTTATGATGTAAAGAAACAGAAAACTGTATTTGAATATCCCATTGATAAATCTTTATGTACAAAATTATGGAATATCACATTAAATCATCATCTGGCACCTGGATATACACAGCCTGAATATGCAGTGTGTCATCAGTATACACATGGATACCAGCTGGATTCTTTTAATTGTCAGATTGAATATAAAGTTGTGGATGAACCTTTCTATAATGGATCGATCTGTAAATTCAGTGTTTCGGATACCAAAGAAAAAATGGATCTGTATTTTGATGATTGTAAAAGAGAAATGGAACAGTATGATGTTCTGGCTATTCGTTCGACTCCCTATATGGCGGATGTCATATGCTCAAGTGTAGATAAATTTAAAACGTGCAATCGATTGTTGCAAGAGTTAAATATTTCCTGGCAAGAAGTATCTTCTATTGGAGATGGATTATCCGATGTAGATTGTATAAAGGCCTCAAAATTAGGTGTCACTTTAGAAAATGGAAAGAAAGAATGTAAAGAAGTGGCAGACATGATTGTGCCATCTTGTTATGAAGATGGTTGCATAGAATGGCTGAATTTTATTTTGAAAGGGAGCCTATGATTGGCTCCCTTTTACTTTTTCAGCTGTTTTTTCATCGACTAAGGCAAAATGTTGTTTACTTAATTCTTCATATTTTTTCGCATTTTCCATATCGTTTTTGTTTTTGTAAATTAAAGAAATTAAATATTCATTAACCCCTTTCTGTTCATCATCCATATCTTTTAATTCCACTAATAAAGAACGTAGATCTTTATCATTTTTAAGGATATAAATATTATAAACACGATTGGCTTCCAGTTTCATTCTTTCATTTGGCAATTCATTAATAAGATGAATGTATTTCTTTGTATGTTTTTTATCAGAAAGAGAAACATAATAATTAAAAGCCTTCATATAATAATGTTCTTTTTGAGAAGGTGTTAATGGAAGGGAACAGATTTCATCAAACAATGCATCGATATTATTTTTATTCTGCTGTACAATTTCGGCATTTAATTTCATATCCAGAATGCTCATTTTTGGTAATAATAATTTTGTTTTTGTGGAATCGATATCTTTGTAAAAGGATTCAAATTCAGATTCTTCCAGATAATGAATTAATTTTTTTACCATTGATTTTTTTAATGTAGAGATAAGAGCAATCATAACGACTGCTACCACTGCAATTATTGCTAAAATTTTCATAATAACCCTCGTTTTCTTTCTTTACCATTATATCAAATTCAAAAATAGAATTGTGTTTTTACTAAAAAGTATAAAAACATTGTATAATAAGATAACAAAAGAAATTCAAAACGGGTTTAGAATGAAAACAGTTGGAGGTAATTAAAAAATGATTATTCAAAGTAAAAGAGTTTGGATTGCCGGGCAGTTTATGGCTGCGCAAATCGAAATGGATGGAGAAAAAATTGTTGATATTTTAGAGTATGGTAAAAAAGATGTCGATGTCGATTATGGAAACGATCGCATTGTTCCAGGTTTTATTGATATTCATACACATGGTTATGATACTTGGGATACGAACGATGCTACACCAGAAGGATTGCGCCACTGGATGAAGAGCATTACTTCTGAAGGAGTAACTGGAATTTGTCCAACAACGATTACACAAAGTCATGAAGTATTGTCCAATGCGGTAAAAAATGTAGCTCGTGTAGTTGAAGAAGGATATGAAGGAGCTGAAATTTTAGGAATTCATTTTGAAGGACCTTATCTGGATCAGAAATACAAAGGAGCACAGCCAGAACAATATTGCATTCCTGCAGATGTAGAAGAATTTAAACAATATCAGGAAGATGCCAAAGGATTGATCAAAGTAATTACGATGGCATGTGAACACGATAAAGATTTCGCGTTGACAGAATATTGTGCACAGCATGGAGTGTTGGTCAGCCAGGGACATTCAGGTGCAACTTATGAAGAAGCTGTTATGGCCATTGCGCATGGAGCTATGTCAATGACTCACGTATTCAATGGTATGACACCTTTCCATCATCGTAATCCAGGATTGGTAGGAGCGGCTATGCGAGTTCGTGATGTATATGGAGAAGTTATCTGTGACGGAAATCATTCCAATGTCAATTCTTTAAATAATTACTATATGGCCAAAGGAAAAGATCATGTCATTATGATTACCGATGCATTAATGGCAAAAGGTTGTCCAATTGGAAGTAAGATGTTATTTGGTGGACAGGAAATTGAAGTATATCCAGATGGAAGTGCGCACTTAACAGCGACAAAAGGACTGGCAGGAAGCACATTACAGGTGAATCGAGGACTTCAGGTTGTCGTAGAAAAAGCAGGTGTACCATTTGAATACGCAATCAATTCATGTACACTGAATCCAGCACGTGCTTTAGGTATGGATGATCGTAAAGGAAAGATCTGTACAGGTTATGATGCCGATATCGTTGTATTAAATAATGATTACGATGTTGTACAGACTTATGCAAGAGGAAAAGCCTGCAAATAAAAAGAAAGGACCCGTCGGGTCCTTATTTATTTTTCTTTTTACGAATAACCAGAATTAAATATTTATAAGCCATATAGAACGCAAAGACAGCCACTACATAGCTGATAACAACCAAACCATTCTGTCCTTTTACATTTTCAGAAATAAAAGTATTTACGATTAATAGAATACCTAACATTCCATATAAAACAAATCGAAGAATCAGATCCTGAATCGAAGATTCAATCATCTGATCAATGGGTTTCATACGATCTTTCTTTTCGAATTTTGTGGTTTTTGGTAACTGTTTTAAAAACTTTCGAAAACGATATTCTAAAAAGATACCAATCACAATTGTAATACCGATGGATAACCAGATATTCAGTTTAAATAAAATGTAAAAAAGAATAAAAGCAATCAGGCATAAAATATAGCGCATCTGTAAGGTTTGAAACGTATTGACTTTATCCTGACTGATTTTATAAGCCAGATTGTTTTTCTTATCAAAATAGATCGTATTTCCAAATTTATCCTGATAAATATTATTTCCGGCAATCATTGTATTTTTTGCAGAAGCTTTTTTATTATTCATAAACTCTCTCTCTCTTTCTGTTCTCATTAATTATATTATATCTAAAAAAACTGTTCATTAATTAATTTTCGTTTTGCATTATTTAGTACGGTTATTGTATTTCAACTCTATAAAAATATAATACAAATTGAAAAAAGAACCTTTGAAGGAGGATATTATGTTATTTAATAAAACAGAAGAGAATTGGAAAGAATTAAATGGGTATTGGACTGCAAAAGAAATTTTACAGCAGCCAGCTACTTGGGCTAAAACAATTGCACAAGTTAAAAATGAAAAAGATGCCATTAAAGCCTTTATTGAAAGAACAACAAAAAATGAAGATTATGACATTATTTTAACAGGTGCAGGAACAAGTGAATTTGTTGGGAATTCAATTTATGCTTATTTATCAAAGAAAAACAACTATAAAGTAAAATCTTATGCAACAACAGATATCGTTGCGGATCCAGAAAGTTATTTATCAAGAACAAAACCAACATTGCTGATCAGTTATGGACGAAGTGGAAATTCACCTGAATCCGTTGCAGCTGTAGAAGTGGCAAATACAGTATGTGAAAACATCAATCATTTATTCGTAACATGTAATGCAAATGGAGCTTTATCTAAATTTGCAGTTGGAAAAGAAAATTGTTATGCCATCAATTTAACTCCTGAAACACATGATCAGAGTTTTGCGATGACTTCTTCTTATTCAAATATGTATCTGGCCACTTTACTGGCTTTCAATATTGATGATTTAGATGCGTTTTCAAAACAGGTAGAAGTGGTAATTGAAAAGAACCAGGCATTCTTAGATTCAACTTGGACAAAGGCAAAAGATGTTGTGGATGAATTTGATTTCAAACGTATCGTTTACTTAGGAAGCAATAATAATAAAGGGGTTGCTCAGGAATCTGCTTTAAAAATGTGTGAATTAAATGGTGGTACAATTGATACAGTATTTGATACTCCAATGGGATTCAGACATGGACCAAAATCAGTAATCAATCCTGAAACATTATGCGTTGTATATCTTTCTGATGAACCATATACACGTCAATATGAATATGATATCATTAAGGAAATGAGTCCAGAACGTAAAGGAAATAAAATTCTGGTTGTATCTTCAAAAGACGATGACATCAAAGAATATGCAGATTATTTTATTTCATTTGATAATGGACAAGATTTACCAAATGTATTGTTAGGACTTGAATACATTACTGTTGCACAGACAATCGCATTATTTAAGTCATTGAAGTCTGGTTACACTCCTGATAATCCATGTCCATCTGGAGAAGTAAATCGTGTTGTTAAGGGTGTAATCATTTATCCGTACAGTAAATAAGCAGGAGGAATTATGGTAGGAATTATCGTAACAGGTCATGGTCGTTTTGCTTCTGGATTGACAAGTTCAATCGATTTAATTGCAGGACCACAGGAAAAATATGTTGCTGTTAATTTTGAACAGGAAGTGGATCAGTTAACAGCCGATTTAACAAACGCAATCGAATCATTACAGGATTGTGATGGAATTATTGTATTCTCGGATTTAGCTGGTGGTTCACCATTTAAAACAGCGGTTATTGTTTCTCAATCTTATAAAAATATTGAAATTGTGGCAGGAACAAACCTTCCAATGCTAGCAGAAGTTGTAATGGCTCGTCAATTTGGTATGGATCTGGAATCTTTAGTGAATACTGCTTTAAATACAGGAAAAGATCAAATCATTCGTTTTGAATTGGCTCCTGTTGAAGAAACAGTAGAAAATGATGATTTCTCAGATGGAATTTAAGAGGTGTAATTGTGTTAAAGATTGTTAGAGCTCGTGACTATAAAGATATGTCCAGAAAAGCAGCCAATATCATTTCTGCACAGATCATTTTAAAAAATGATTGTGTATTGGGATTGGCTACAGGATCCACTCCAATTGGAATTTATGATACATTGACTCACTGGTGTGAAAAAGGTGATCTGGATTTTTCTGAAGTAAAAACAGTGAATCTGGATGAATATGTTGGTTTGGATGGAACACATGATCAAAGTTATCGTTATTTTATGAATAAGAATCTGTTTGATCGTGTAAATATCAATAAAGAAAATACCAATGTTCCAAATGGTAAAGCGGAAAATGCAGAAGAAGAATGTGAAAGATACCACAATGTGATTGAATCAATGGGTGGAATCGATCTTCAGCTATTGGGTATTGGAAACAATGGGCATATTGGATTCAATGAACCAGCGGATGTATTTGAAGAAAAAGTTCATAAAGTTGAATTAACAGAAAGTACAATTCAGGCAAATTCTCGTTTGTTTGATTCCATTGACGATGTTCCTAGATACGCTTATACAATGGGAATTGGTGAAATCATGAGTGCAAAACGCATTCTGATTGTTGCTTCAGGTAAAGTAAAAGCTCCGATTGTAAAAGAATTAATTGAAGGACCTGTAAGACCTGAAGTACCTGCATCTATATTAAAATTCCATAACGATGTAATTTTAATTGCAGATGAAGACGCTTTAAGTTTAGTAAAATAAAATAAGATAGCCACAGCTTAGCTGTGGCTATTGTTGTATTATGTGGATCAAAAATCCAATCAGAAAACACAGTATGGCAGTGATGAATGCACTTAACAGAACTTTTAATATATTCTGATAAGGACGTTTCCCTTTTTCTACCATCTTTGTGATTTCATCCAGTTTTTTTCCTTCGGTAAAGGCAAGGATTTCTTTATAGGTCTGTACATCATTCTCTTTTTTTATTTTTTCAACTTTAAGTGCTCTGTACATGGTTAAAATAAATAAAAATCCAAAAGGGAAAAAGGCATATTGTATAAGCCATATAAATAAAGGAACCGATAATACAATTAATAATACAAAATGAATACTTAAAATGTTTCCATAAAGATTGAATTTTTTTAATTCCTGTTCGTTAACCAATTCTTTCATCGTTTCTAAATCTCCTTTAATCAACTGGTCTATAGAGATGCTGAATAAAGAACTAAGAAGAATAAGACTGTGAATATCCGGATAGCTTTTTCCATTTTCCAATTGGAAATCGTTTGCCTTGTCACATATATTTTTCAGCCAATTCCTCCTGAGAAAGATTCAATGTTTTTCTATATTTTCTGATCTGTGTCTGTAGTTCCATATTCTTTTCTCCATTTTTAATCTGATAAAAGCATACAGAATTTCTTTTATAATGTCTGTCAAATGTTTTTTGCATAAACAAAAATGACGTGATGTTTCACGTCATAATTATTTTAAAATTTTATTGGCATATTCACTAGGATTAATTCCAAATTTCTGTTTAAATCGTCTGGAAAAATAATGAATCGATGAAAAACCTAAAATAGAAGCTATTTCTGAAATAGTATATTTACTTTCTTTTATTAATAATTTACTTTTATCCAGTTTTAAATTGCTTATATATTCTTTTGGAGCTATATGTAAATTGTTTCGGAATAAAGACTGTAATGTACTTCTTGAAATGGCAAAATAATCACAGATTTCTTCTACATTTAAAGACGTATAAATATTCTGATTGATATATAGAAGAATTTCATTGATCATCTCGTTTTCAAATCGCTGCTGCATTGGTGTGCTGGCCACTTTACGATCTTGTTTGATAGATAATTTTAATAAATCATTGATCACATATTCCAGAGAAATGATCATACTGTTCTGATCGTATTGCGATTTATCTTCATCGGCCTGTACAAACTTTTCAACCGATGTTCTGGAATCTCTTGAAATCTTAAATACACGATTGATTAATTTTTCTTTGTCATCCTCACTGATATCCATAGAGACAATAAAAGTTAAATAAGAACAGACTTCCTCTTTCGTGCTTTGGGTATGAAATTGTTCAGGGGCATATACAATCAGTTCGTTAGAATGTAGTTCAAATTCCTGATCTTCTATAGTCGTATATAAAGTGCCAGAATCCACATAAGTGATTTCCCAGTGCTGATCCTTTTCACCAGAAAATATATAATTGGTACTTCGAATATTATAGTAATAAGCGACCAGTTCCTGAATTCTGAAGTTGGGTTTTATTCTGGAGTGCGTATAGATTCCATTAAAGAAGCGATTGATAATGGAAGTATTCTGATTAAAAGCCATTTCAACTTTTGATGTATTTCCTAATGGAATAAAGTTAAAATAGACACCTTTATTAATTTTGATTGTTCGATGAATGACAAATTCACTGAAATATTTTGGATCCAGTGTATTGGAAATAACCAGCATACAGATTCCTTCAACAGATTTGACATATATATCGTCATCAGCTTCAAATAAAAAGGTGAGCGTATCATTTTGAATCGTTAAAATATGATTCTGATCATAGCTTCTTTCGGAGGAATCGTAATAGACTTCGCCAAATTTCAGATATTCAACACTTGATGTTTTATTAAACATAAATTCTCCTTTCTTTTGTATTTTTTGTTTATTATAATTCAATATTTTAATTTTTAATATAAAAAATGAGATATTTTATTAAAAATATTTAGATTATTTAAAAATTAATATATATGAATATATTTTTTTAAACTTTTTAATTTGTTTCATTTCATTTTTTTATATTTATGTATGTTTTTGAATGTTTTTGCGTTCTATTTTTGTGATTTATGAAGAATGATTTTCCTTTTTTGCCAAAATAAAAGCGGTTACATTTTTAAAATTTATTAAAAAAAACAAAATGGATAACAAAAACTGTAAATATTTTTTATTTAAAAAAAACTATAATACAGACAAGAGGACAAAATAAATGTCCTACAGAAGGGAGAGTTTTTTATGCCAAATATCGTTTTAACAAGAATTGACAATCGTTTGATTCATGGTCAGGTTGCTACACAATGGTGTGGATCTGTAGGAGCAAATTTGTTGTTAGTTGCTAATGATGCTGTATCAACTGATAAATTACGTCAGGGATTAATGAATATGGCAGCACCAGGATATGCTCAAACAAGATATTTCTCAATTGACAAAACAATTCAGATCATTGGAAAAGCAAGTCCAAAACAGATGATTGCGATTATTTGTGAAACACCACAGGACGTATTAAGACTTGTGGAAGGTGGAGTTCCTATTAAAAAAGTAAATATTGGGAACATGCACATGTCTGAAGGTAAACGTCAGGTTGCTACAAGCGTAGCTGTAGATGACGATGATGTTGCTACTTTCAAAAAATTGCAGGATATGGGTGTTGAACTAGAAATTCGTCGAGTTCCACAATATGCTGCAGAAGATCTGGATAAATTGTGGAAATAAGATCCAGATAATAAGCATTTATTAGAATTGGAGAAGAAAAAAATATGAATGTTATCGAAATTATTTTATTAGCAATCGTAACTTTTATTTTTGCTATTGACCAATTCTCATTAACAGAAATTATGTATCGTCCAATCGTTGCTTGTCCTATCATCGGTATGATCTTAGGTGATGTTCAAACAGGACTTGTAATCGGTGGTACATATGAATTAATGATGATTGGTAACATGCCAGTTGGTGGGGCTCAGCCTCCTAACGCTGTATTAGGATCTGTTGTTGCGATGATCTTCGCTGTTAAAGCTAAAATGGATATCAATGCCGCTTTAGGTGCTTGTATGATCTTCGCTACTTTCGGTCAATACGTTGTAACATTAACATTTACAGTTATGTCTGGTTTAATGGCTAAAGCAGACAAAGCTGCTGAACAAGCAAATCCTAAAGGAATTACAGCTGTATTAAATACTTCTATGTGTATCTTAGGTGGATTATTCGCCGTAATCGCAATCATCGCTTATGTTGGTGGAGTTGCTATGTCTGGTACATTGGAAGCATTGGCTGCTAACGCTTCATGGTTCATGGGTGGATTAAGTGCTGCTGGTGGAATGATGCGTTTCGTAGGTTTCGCTATCTTATTAAAAATTATGTTAGCAAACGATATGTGGGGTTATTTATTAGCTGGTTTCGTTTGTGCATTGGTAATTGGAAACATCGCTGTATTAGGTTCTGCAACATTATTATTAGTTGCATTCTTAGGAATCTTTATCGCATTGAATGACTTCCGTATCAGTGGATTAAATAAGAAAATTGCAGAAGGAGGTATGAGTGATGGAATCTAATCAAAACTTAAGATATGTAGATACTACTCCAGCTTCTCGTGTCAGCAAGAAAACGTTAACTAAAATGATCTGGCGTTCATGTCAATTACAGGCTGCATTCAACTATGAACGTATGCAATCTGCTGGTTGGTTATGGGCTATGTTACCAGGTTTACAGGAAATCCATACAAACAAAGATGACTTAGCTACATCTATGACTCACAACATGGACTTCATCAATACACACCCATTCGCTGTTACATTTGTTATGGGTATTGTATTATCAATGGAACAGTTAAAAACTGATTGCCAGACAATCCGTTCCGTACGTATTTCCGTTGCAGCTCCATTAGGAGGAATCGGGGATGCATTATTCTGGTATACATTAGTACCTATTACTGCTGGTTTAACAGCTAATATGGCTATTAATGGATCTTTTGTTGGACCAGTTCTATACTTCATTATCTTATTCGGATGCGAAATGGCATTACGTTATGGTTTGATGTACTGGTCATATAATTTAGGTATGAAAGCTGTCAGCATGATGACAGAATTCGCTCAGGAATTTACACACGCTGCTTCTGTATTAGGAGTATTCGTTGTAGGTGCCTTAATTGCTAACTATGGTGGTGGAACTCGTTTAGGAATCACTATCGCAAATGGTGAAAGTCCAATCGTTATTCAAAACTACCTGGATATGATCTTACCTTGTTTATTACCATTATTGTTAACATTATTGATGTTCTTCTTGATTAAGAAAAAAGGTTGGACACCAGTTAAATGTATTGGTCTAATCTTAGTAATTGGTATTGTAGGAGCTGTATTTGGTATCTGGACTGGTTCTTATACACCACTTGTACCAGTTCCTTGGACAGTCGGATAATTCCAATTGCATAAATTACTCTCTTATAAGAGACTCGATTTATTCGAGTCTTTTTATACGTTTTGAAAAATGAAAGGGGTTATAATGTTCAATAAAACTTCAAGCCTTGATTTTCTAAAATATGGTGAAGTATTTACAGATTACACAAGGAATAAAAGTATACACCAGAATAATTATGTTTTAAATGCGACAAGTGACACGATTACTTATTTTTTAAAGGCAAGCGAAGATATATATTTAAAAGTGTTAGATGGGATTGCTTTGCTGGTTATTACAGAGAATCCAGAAAATAAAGAATATGATGAATTTGTGATTCATAGAATTATAAAAATCAATAAGGGATTTTATTTTAACTTTGTGCCATTAGGAAAAATATCAAAAATTGAACTTGCTTTTATAAATGGCTGTCGAATCGAAAATGTATTTTTAAATCAGGAATATACGTATCAAAGAATTCTTCCCACTTTACATATTAATGAATTAATTGCGTATTACTATAATGTTCGAAATCACCATTACAGTTTTCAGGGAGAATCCATTAAATACTGGGAAATTACATATGTGGATTCAGGTACTTTATATACAACCATTGAAGGAAAAGAATATGTTCTGCATTCCAATGATTTAATGATTTATGCTCCAGATCAGTTTCATCGACAGAGAACAGAAGACAATCCCTGTTCGTATTTATCCATTATCATTGATATGGATATTGATTTAGAAGCACAAAAAGAATCTTTAATGAATCATATTTTTAAAATTGGAAGAGAAGCGAAGGCAGCTTTGGATTTGTTTGTACAAGGTTCTTCTACAGATGGAGAACACAGCAATCTGTTAATGTTTGAAGCATTAAATCGTATTGTTTATGAGTTAATGACAAGTAATAATGAAGAAGTTGTAAAAGTAGCCAGTACTCCTATGCAGCAGAATTTTGAAAATGAATTGTTGAATGAAATATTATTATATATTAATGAAAATGTATTCAGTGATTTTAATAATGTGGAAGAATTGTGTCAGCGTTTTGGTTTAAGTCGAAGTTCTCTACAGAATTTATTCAATAATAATTTGAACATTGCTCCTAAGCGCTATATTTTAAATACAAAATTAAATAAAAGTAAAGAATTAATACGAGAAAGTAAATATACAATATCAGAGATATCCAATTTATTAGGATTTTCCTCTATTCATTATTTTTCAAGACGTTTTAAACAGGAATATAATATCAGTCCTACAGAATACGCGAATAAAATCTATAAGTCGAAATAATTTCGACTTTTTTTGATAGAATGATACAGGGAGTTGATAGAATGCAGTATACAAAAGTATTAAATGTAACACCAGTTGAATTTTTTGATGCGATTCAGGTATCCGTAATAGATGATGTAAAACAGGCAACAAATAAGAAAATTCATAAAATAGAGAGTGGCTTTCAATATTCAAAAAAATTTGGAAAAGAAAAAATGAATGTAAAAATTGAGGTTTTTAAAAGAAATTGTGAATATAAAGCCCGCATGAAAACCAGTCATATGGAAGCTGTTACTTCTTATGTGGTCAAAGAATGCGAAGATGGTAAAAGTGAAGTCACTTATACAGAAGAATCCATTGGTCGTAAAGTCAATGCCTTTGATTCAATGCGCTTTAAATCTGCTACTAAGAAACAATTATCAAAAATGGAATCTTATATTTTATCAAAAAGAGATAGTAAAAATTAATACTATCCCTTTTTATAATCTTTTTTTCTCTGTCTGGAATTTTTAATATTTAATTGGTTTCTGTATTTTGATATAGTTCTTCGAGCTGCATACAGTTCAAATTCTTTCAGTCTTTCAACAATCTGTTCATCTTCCAATGGAGAATTCTTATCTTCCGTTTCAATTAAATATTGAATCGCATTTAGTATTGAATCTTTACTGGATCCTTCTTTTGTTTTAGAAGTAAATAAAGAATAAATCGGATAAATGGTATCTTGAAATAAAAAATATTTATTTGATAATGTTCTAGAAGTTGTAGATTTTGAATAATTTGTTAAAAGGGCAATCTCATTTAAGGTACATGGATTCAGCTGATCGTGATAAAGAAAAAAGCCTTCCTGTATCTTTACAAGTTCATTCATCATAAGAAGTAAAGTCTTATTCCTTTTATGAATGCTGTCAATATAAAATTTAGCTTCCTGAAAATACCGTTTTACTTCTTTATTCATATTTCTGGAAAGGGATGTTTCTTCTAAGTATATATTACCAATTTCTTTTGGATGGATATGTATTTCATTCTCTTCTATTATAATTTCTAAATCTGGAATGATCTGTGGTTGTATATCCACTGAATAATTAGCACAGGGAAAAGGAGAACATTGTTGAATCTGATGAATGCATTCATAAACCTGATCAAACGAAATCTTTAATTCTTTTGAAATGGTATCCAGATCATTATGAATGATTTCCTTTTCAAATTCTATCATGATCTGTAAAGCTAAAAACTGTTGTTTTTGTTTCAATTGGATAAATATAGAATCCAGACTATTTTTGGCAGCTACACCGTATGGTTCAAAGCTTTGAATCAGAGATAAAGTATCTATATCATCAAAATCCTGATTAAAAAATCCATTTTCATCTAATGATTCAATAATATATTCGGCATTTTTCTGATTGTAATCCTGATTACATGTATGAAGCTGAAAATACAGTTCATCTTTTAAACTTTTCTTACTTTCAATTCCTTCATTTAAATATAAAGAAATATCTGTGCTGGGAGTATATTCTAAAAATGGGTTGGTCAAGGATACTTCTTTTAAAAATGAAGACAGTTCATGATTGTTCATTTTCAGAAATTCTAAATGATTTTTCATGGATTTAGATAATATTAAAGATTGTTTATAGGTTTGATGCAATTGTAAATTGTTTTTCATATTAGTATTATAATGTATAGAAGATGAATTTAAAGAGGAAAAGAAATGAAGAATACAATTTTGAATTATATAAATAAAAACAGTTTTGAAAAGAAATATTCGGAAAATACCATATTAAATATCAGTAAGTCTTTTCAGATTCCCAAAAATACCTGTGCAATCGTATTAAATAAATTATTAGAAGAAGATAAAATTATACGAATTGATGAAAAACCATTTTATTTTATCAGTCTGGAATATTTAAAGAGTGAAAATATTGAAGTAAATAAGAAAACGTATTTAAACTTTAATGAATTAGTAAATCATAAGGATGTAGATGCTTTTTCAAAATTAGTAGGATATCAGTATTCTTTAAAAAGCACAGTGAACAAATGCAAATCAACCATTTCCTATCCACCTAATGGATTGCCTATGTTATTGTATGGACCTACCGGAACAGGAAAAAGCTATATTGCCAGATTAACTTATGAATGGGCTTTGAATGAGAATCTGTTATCAAATAAAGGAAAATTTGTGACTGTGAATTGTTCAGAATATGCCAATAATCCAGAATTATTGACTGCGAATTTATTTGGACATGTGAAAGGAGCGTTTACGGGCGCTGATAAAGACAATGAAGGATTGATTTCCTTAGCTGATGGAGGAATTTTATTTTTAGATGAAGTACACGATTTAAAAGCCGAATGTCAGGAAAAATTATTCACTTATATGGACCAGGGGATTTATCACAGAGTGGGAGATAATGAGAAATGGTATTCTTCTAACGCAAGAATTATTTTTGCGACAACCGAAAATCCAGATAATGTATTATTGAAAACCTTAATGCGAAGAATTCCAATGGTGATTTCCATTCCATCATTAAATGAAAGGACATCTCAGGAACGACTGGAATTGATTTATACAATTTTTTATAATGAACAGCTAAGATTGAATTCAAAAATTCGTTTAAGCAGCCAGGTGTATTCGATTTTAATGACAGAACAGTTTAAAGGTAATGTAGGGGAATTGAAAGGGGTTATTCAATCCAGCTGTATAAATTCTTTACTGGATAAAAAAGAAGATGTTATTACGATTCGATTGAATAGTTTACCAGATTCTATTTTAAAAAATTATCAGACAGGGGCTTTTCATACAAATAATAAAGAATTTATATTTGTGGATGATTTAAAAATTCACAGTAATCAGTCAAAAGAAATTATACGATTAAATGAATCGATATTAAATTGTTTTAAAGAATATAAAATACATAAAGATGTTTCTATTTTAATGGAAAAAGGTAAGAAGATCATTGGTGATTATTTTGATGCAGTGATCTTAAAAGAATCTAAAATTGAACAGTCTTATTATTTAAAGGGAATCGACCATATTTTAAATGTAGTGGATGATCGTTATGGTTTTAAAGTCACAAATAATGAAAGAAGAGCCATTGCGTATTATATACAGGAAGTGATTGATGAAACAAATGATTATTGGAACTGGTATATAAAAAATGAAGAAGAATGTGAAGATCTTCATGAAATTCTTCAGAATGAATATTATCGAACAACTAATATTGCTTTTGAAATCTGTAAATATTTACAGTCTTATTTTGATATAGATTTATTATCGATCATGATTGATACATTTATATTTTATATATACAATCCTTCCCGTATAAAAAAAGCAGAACAGAAAGCCTGTGTGATTCTGTCTCATGGCTATTCAACGGCCAGCAGCATGGCAGAAGCTGCCAATCAACTGCTGCAGGAATATATATTTGATTCTCTGGATATGCCTATCAATACGGATACACAAATGATCGTAGATCGATTGAATGCCTATTTATTTCGGATGGGTCATATAAAAGATCTGTATCTGCTGGTGGATATGGGAAGCTTAGCGGAAATATATAATGGATTAAAGATAGACAATGTGAATGTAGGAATTATCGATCATGTTTCTACACCGATTGCATTAGCGATAGGAAATGGAATTCGACAAGGTATTGAAATGAATGAACTTCTGAAAAGAGTAAGTGAAGCCAGCAGCTGTACGTATCATATAATGGAAAGAAAAATAAAGAAATCCATTATTCTTTGTTCCTGTGCAAGTGGTATTGAAACGTCCAATCGATTTAAAGATATCCTAGAAGAGTCTTTACCTGGTGGAATCAATGTCGAAGTAAAAATTCAGGATTATTCATTTTTACTGACTCATAAAGACAACAATCCATTATTTAAAGAATACAATGTCTTATTTATGATTGGTACATTGAATCCAGATATTGAAGGTTTAAATTATGTGGGTGTAGAAGATTTGATTACACAGGCAAACTATGAAGGAATGAATTCTTATTTTTATAATTTAATGAGTGAAGAAGAATTAGAAACCTTTAATAAAAATATACTTAAGAATTTTTCTCTATCCAATCTGATGAATGTTCTAACAATTTTAAATCCAACAAAACTATTAGAACAAGTGGCCAATGCCATTGATCAGCTGCAGATGTATTTAAGAATGCATTTGTCAAATCGTACATGTTTTGGCTTATACATTCATATTTGTTCTATGATTGAAAGACTGATCATATCAAAAAATCAATATGAATATGAAGATTGTACAGATTTTGAAAGAGAAAATGAAACATTTATTGGATTTACAAAGAAAGCAATGAATTCAATTGAAAAGTTTTATCATGTAGAAATTCCACTTGCAGAAATAAAATATATTTATTTATATGTAAAAAATGATGAAAATAAATAAAATTTCATCATTTTTTATTTATTTTTATTCTATGGCACAAAAGTTGCTTGTATATTGGTGAAGGAAATAAAATTAAAGGAGGTGAATGAATGAGTCGATTGATTTTTGCATCGCATGGTAAATTATCTGATGGTATGTTGGATTCAGTCAGGATGATTGCTGGAGATTTAGCAGATGGCATAGAAACCATCAGCCTATTTCCTGGGCAGAGTCCTAACGATCTGTATGTACAGCTGAAAAAAGAAGCGGCTGAAAAGAATGAAAAAATAATTGTTCTTTGTGATGTGCTCGGGGGAAGTGTTCATACGACTTTATCACAGTTAAGAGAATTTGATCATGTCATGATTATATCAGGAATGAATCTGGGATTGGCTTTGGATCTGGCAATGAATTATCAGAATGATTTGTCTTTGGAAGAAGTTGAAAAATTAGTGGAACATTCAAAAGAAGGTATAGGTGTTATTCAGGGTGAACCTGAAGATGAAATGGATGAAGATTTTTAGAAAGGATTTAAGATGATAAAACTAGTTAGAGTGGATCATAGATTGTTACATGGACAGGTTGCTTTTACATGGACTTCAGCAATCAATGCAGATTGCATCCTGATTGCCAATGATGCAGTTCCAAAAGATGATTTAAGAAAAACATCTTTAAAACTGGCTAAACCAACTGGTGTGAAACTGGTAATGAAATCCGTTGAGGATTCAATTGATGCCATTAATAGTGGAGTAACCGACAAATATAAATTAATGATCATTACAGAATCAATCAAAGATGTTAAAAAATTAGCCGATGGATGTCCTTCTATTAAAAGTATTAATTTAGGTGGAACTAAGGCAAAAGAAAATACAAAGAGCATTTCAAAAGCGATGAATGTAACGGAAGAAGAGATTCAAATGTTACATGAATTGATAGATCGTGGAGTGGAAGTTGAAATTCGAATGACTTCTAACGAAAAGAAAATTTTGGCAAAAACAGTAATTTAGAAAGGAAAGAGAGAATGTTACAAGCATTATTATTGGGTTGCATCGCATTTATTGGAAAATGTGATCTGGCAACCGGAACAAATTTAATTCAAAGACCAATTGTTCTTGGACCATTGGTTGGACTGGTTTTAGGAGATCTGAAATTAGGAGTGGAAGTAGGAGCGGCTCTGGAACTTGCGTTTTTAGGACAATATTCAGTTGGAGCATTTATTCCACCTAACGTAATTGTTGGTGGTGTATTGGGAACAGCGTTTGCGATTACAACAGGTGGTGGAGCTGAAATTGCCTTCACAATGGCATTTCCAATTGCTTTACTGGCTCAGGCTATTGATAATGTACTGTTTTCAATTGTAAGACCTATGATGGGAAATCTTGCTGATAAATTTGCCGCAAAAGGAAATGTAAAAGCAATCACAATGATTCACATGGGAACAGGGTTTATCACATGTACAGTATTGTTCCTGATTACATTCTTTGGATTCTGGTTGGGATCTTCTCAAATGCAGGCAGTTGTGGATGCGATTCCTGCCGTGGTAACAAGTGGATTGTCCATCGCATGTGGAATTTTACCAGCTATGGGGTTTGCGATGTTAGCACGTATGATCATGAACAAAAAAGTGGCTCCATTCTTCTTTTTAGGATTCTTATTGTCCTCTTATTTTGGAGTGCCTGTTGTTGGAATCGCATTCTTGGGTGTGATTGCAGCACTTATTAAAATTGACTTCACAAACAGTAATCAGGTAACAGTTCAAGGAGGTATGGACGATGAAGACTTCTAATCAGCCAATTAAAGAAAATGGTGTAATCACTAAAAAAGATTTAAAAACTATGTTCTGGCGTTCTCTTCCAATGGAATTCTCATGGCACTATGAAAGACAGATGCATATGGGATTCTGTACAATGATCAGCCAGGGATTGAAAAAGATTTATAAAGACGATGAAGAAGGGTTAAAAGAAGCTTTACAAAGAAATTTGGAATTCTTCAACATTACGGCTCATGTTTCTCCTTTTGTTGGTGGAATCACTCTGGCAATGGAAGAAATGAATGCACAGCAGGATGATTTTGATACATCTTCGATCAATGCCGTAAAAGCCGCTTTAATGGGACCTTTAAGTGGAATTGGAGATTCCCTGCTGTTAGGAACACTTCGTATTTTAGCTGTTGGTATTGGAGCTTCTTTATCTGCCACAGGAAATATTTTAGGACCTATTCTATTCCTTTTGATCTTCAATGTTCCAGCATTTGCGCTTCGTTATTTATGCGCGATGAAAGGATATGAATTAGGAGCCAATTATTTAGAAAAGATTCAATCTTCTGGATTGATGGAAAAATTTATGTTCGCAGCTGGTATTTTAGGAGCCATGGTAATTGGTGGTATGACAAACGAACTGGTATCGGTTACGACACCTTTACAGATTGGATCCGGAGAATCTGCTACATTGATTCAAGGGGTATTGGATGGAATTCTGCCAGGAATGTTATCTTTAGTTGTTATGGGAATTTACTACTACTTAATGAATAAGAAAGTAAATGTAATGTGGTTATTAATTGGGACTGCAATTCTAGGTATTGTATGTGCTCAATTTGGAATTTTAGGATAAATAGAAAAGGAAGGTAAAAATATATGTTTAATTTTGATGAAAACAGAGTAAGAACAGAACACACAAATGGAGTGAATTTAATTCCTGAAGTAGAAAAAATCGTAGATAAGATTTGTGAAGAAGGATATAAAAATATCTTCTTATTTGGAATTGGTGGAACATTATTGTATGCTGGACAGATTATGCATACCATTAAACAAATGGGATGTACATTACCAATTTATTTAGAAAATGCACAGGATTTCATGTATGAAGGAAATGCGAACTTCACAAAAGATTCAGTTGTTGTCATTGCCTCTTTATCAGGGCATACAGTTGAAGTTGAAGCTGCGGTTGACAAAGCACATGAAATTGGAGCTCGAGTAATTGGATACGTAGAAAAATTAAATACACCATTAGCTGATAAAGTGGATTATTTAGTTAATACATTTGGTGGAGAATATTACTGGTGGTATTCTGTGGCATTAAGATTTATGAAAAATGCAGGGCAATTTGATAAATACGATCAATTTATGACAGAATTGAAAAATATGCCTGAAAATGTTGTAAATGTGTATAAAAAAGCTGATGCACAGATGGAAGCTTACGCAAAACAATACTGTGATGAACCAATCACATATTTAGTTGGATCTGGAAACTTAGAAGACTGGGCTGTATGTTATGGAATGTGTATCATGGAAGAAATGCAATGGATGCGTACAAGACCAATTTCAGCAGCTAACTTCTTCCATGGAACTTTAGAAGTTATTGAAAGAGACATTCCAGTTATTCTGATCAAAGGAGAAGATAAAACTCGTCCAGAAATGGAAAGAGTTGAAAAATTCGTGAATCGTGTAAGTCGCAAAGTGACTGTATTTGATACAAAAGAATTTGAATTAAAAGGAATCAGTGATGAATTTAGAGGAATGTTATCTCCAATTGTAATGAGATCCGCTTTCATGAGATTAAATGTACATTTAGAAGAATGTAGAAAACACCCAATTGATATTCGTCGTTACTATAAAGCATTAGATTACTAATATGATTGAAAATAAAGCGGTAATATTTGACATGGATGGGGTTCTGGTTGACTCAGAGCCCTTATTCATGGATAAAGTCGAAAGGTTTTATCAATCTCATGGGAAAAACGTTTCATTGAATGAAATTCATAAACTGGTTGGTTCTTCCTATTCTTTACAGAAAAAACTGATGACAGAATGGTATCAGGAAAATCTAAGCGAAGATGCATTTATGGATTTCTATCATGAAACCAGTGAAAAACTGATTTTCAATTATAATGATCTAATCAATCCCTATATTAAATATATCCTGCCAAAATTAAAACAAGACAATATAAAAACAGCAATTGCTTCATCCTCTCCTAAAGAAGATATTGAAAAGTTTTTAAAGGACTGTAATTTAGAATCCTATTTTGATTGTATTGTTTCAGGAAGAGATTTTAAAGAAAGTAAACCCAATCCTGAAATATATTTATATACAGTGAATAAACTGAATGTAAAAAAAGAAAATTGTATTGTACTGGAAGATTCGACTTATGGCATTCAGGCAGCTAAGAATGCAGGAATCTTTGTGATGGCCCATATTGATCATAGATACGGATTTGATCAGAGTCTGGCTGATGATACATTTTATGATTTTCTGGAAGCTTATAATAAAATAAAAGCCTATATAAAAAAATAAGAAACACCTCACCAGTGTTTCTTATTTTTTTATCTCAATAAATTTCTGTTTTTGACATTTATAGTATTTTTTGAAATCATCAGATTTAGATATCTAAAAAGGAATGTGTATTCAAATACATTAGTTATTTGGAAAAGTTACCATACATACGATTTATACACTATTAATTGATGGCTATAATAAATATATTGGACAATTTGATGCAAGGAGGAATCAGAATTTAATACTGGAATTTATCATTCCTCGTTTGATTTGGATGATGAATAAACAATCGTTGACAGAAAAAGAAACATTGCATACCACGGGCTTCAATGAGAAATAATAAAGGAATGGACTCCACTTATTAAGAGTTCATTCCTTTATTTTTTGTAATATATTTACTACAGGAGAAATGATTTATGAAATTCGTTTTTCAATCTTACGTTTAATCAGGTTTCCTTCTTTTACATCTTCTTTATAAATATCTGTATTGAATCTGGTTGTTCTATCTGAAATATAAGCAGCTTTTATTATATGATCTTTTAAAACGATCTTTAATCCAACATAGAAACTTGGTTCTCCGAATATGGTATAAAACGTTGTACCACCTAAAACCTGATGTACAAAAGGCTGAGTTTTTCCTCTGAATTTAGCATCTTCATTTAAAAGAGATACTTTTTCGATATCTTTGTAGTTCACAAAACCTTTATCACCAATTAGAATATTGATTCTATTATTATCATCATCAAATTCAATACATTTAAATTTATTCTGTTTCATGTATGTCACCTCCTTATGATTTTATATATGGATAATGTTATCTTTAATTATATTTTAATTGATATTGTAAAAAAAATACAATATTAATTATCTAAAATTATTAATATTGTAATTTTTTACTGTTTTGGTCACAATCTAATAAAGAAGGGAGAGCTTAATTATGAAAATAAAACTTCTCACAAAACGACAGAATGAAGTGATGTCTGTACTTTGGGGTTCGGATTTACCATTATCAGCTAATCAGATTTGTAATGAAAATGAGTCTTTAAACATGAATACAGTCCAACAAGTGTTGAAAGCTTTACTAAAGATGCAATTTATTAAGGTAGAAGATATTGGATACTCAAATACTGTACTTACAAGGTTTTATTCACCTGTGGTTAAACAGGCTGATTATCTACAATTTTTATTGGGGAATAATAGTACTTTTGATCTTACATCTTCTTTGATTGATCGCAATAAAAACTTAAATGAATTGAAACAGTTACAGGTTTTAATTGAAAAAAAGTGCAAAGAATTAGAGGAGTAAACTCATGTTGTTTTCAGTTTCATCAATATTTATTACTTTAGTCATGAGTACGGCTTTGATCCTATTATTTGAATTATTCATTGCACAGAAAAACTTAATTCGGTTTTTAAGAATGGATGTCATGATTCTCTTGGCTATTGTCATTATTGTTCGTTTACTTTTGCCTTTTGAATATGCATTTACCATTACAGTTCCTTTTCCGTGGGTAATGAATTATATACGAGATTTTTTAAATTTCAAATTATCTGCTTCTTTTTCCGTCTTGAATTTATTATGTTTAATCTGGGGGATTGGAATACTTGTTCAACTCATTCAATATATTCAGAATATTAGAAAATGCAATTTAATATTCAGTATTCTGAAGGATAGTAGTGTACATAAATGTGTTTCCGATTATATTGAGATCCCTCCTAAATTTAATTATTCTGTATGGTTTGCGGAAGATATTGAATCTTTCATGGTCATTGGTTTTAAAAAAGTGATTTTCTTCCAAAAATAGAACTTAATGATTCTGAAATTCAAGATATTATAAAACATGAGCTGCAGCATATTAAAAATCATGACAACCTGATAAAACAGATTGTCAATCTCATTAAGATTATTTATTGGTGGTTTCCACCGGTATACTGGTTTTCTAAAAAAATTCAACTTGCTTTGGAAATGTGAGTTGATCAGCAGGTTACGAAGAAGTATTCAAAGAAACAGTTGATCCATTATGCAGATGTACTGATTAAGCTTAAAAAAATTATGATTGAAAATAGTCATACGGTTGTTCATATATTACCCATCTCCTCTAGTTTTTTAATTGGAGATGATGAAAATGTCTTATCTTATCGTATTAACTATTTACTAAATTCAAATTACAGAAAAAATTCAAATAGGCTTCTACTTTTTTTGGTTTTATTGCTTCCTTTTACTACGAATAGTATTGTTTTTGAGGCTTACAACCCTCCTCCGGTTGATGATTATACAACAAAGCCTGCAGATTCTGTACAAGAAAGCTTTATTTTAAAACATAAAGATGGCACATACAGTCTTTTTGTGAATGGAAAGTTTAAGAAAATAGACGATATTAATAATGAGTTATATTCGGATTTGCCTATTATTAATGAAACAGAGGAATAAAATGAGAAAAATACTATATATGTATGTTTTGTTTTACACTAATTTTAACTGTTACTATTACTACTTTTGCTCAGTCTAATTAAAACAGATGCCGTTGTACCAAGAGGGGATATTTTGGAATGAATATATAAATAATGAATGGGAGACTATATAAACATTTGTGGAACTTAGGTTACCGACTGGATTCCAGTTTAGTGATTTATTCTTTTTTTTAATATACAAAAAATGGTACTAATTGAGTTTAGTACCATTTATTTACAGGTAGTATTTCTATCCATTTTAAAATTTAAATACATTCAATCCAACTTCTTCATTAAAAACACGATCTACTTTACCGTTAATGATTTGAATCACCATTTCACAGGTTGCTGATACGACGGCTTTATTCAGATGTCCTCCAAATACCTGTCCAGATTCGTTTCCGGCACTTAAATGAAGATGACAGTAATATTCATCATTCATTGTATTAATGGTTCCTGTTAAAGATACGATTTCATAATTTCCCTGAAATGAATTGGCATAATATTTCTTTTCATCCACTTTGAATACACCCACTGTAAAATCATTGATGGCTCCCAATGCCTGAATGGAAGCTAATTTTATATTTTCTTTAAGTGCAATGGTTTTAACCTGTTCTAATATTTCTTCATTTTTATCAATACGAGCAATTATTGTATTTTCAAATCGTTTATATTCCATTTTCTTTCTCCTCCGGATACTTAAAATTCCAAGATCTGCGAAGATCACTCATAATTTTCATAACATCTTTACTATAATCCAGATGCATAGATTCCTTTCCATTTAAAATCGCATCTTCCATATCCAATACTTCATACTGTAAGGCCTTATCGGTAGAACCACATTCTATGATTTCCTGATGATTATCTTCGGTATACGTAATCGTTGCCTTTTGTCCTCTAGGATATTCATAAATTTCAATATATCCTTTATCATAGGCTAACATAGCTCTTTTTGGTTGTTTGGCATGTAGAGTCAGTGTGATGGTCGCCATTTGGCCATCTGGATTTGTTAAGAGGATTCCCACTTGTTCATCTACACCACTGGGAGCCATTTTTACTTGTGACAGTATTTGATCTGGACAGGAAGACATAAAATAACGCATCAAAGATAAAGAATAGACACCGATATCCAGTAAGGCTCCACCCGCTAAATTTGGATTAAAGAAACGATTGTTCATGTTGTATTCTTTATAGCTTCCAAAATTGGTCTGAATCATTTTCAGATCTCCTAATTGACAAGCTTTATTCTTTAATTCTCTATAGATAGGCATATGATAGATCGTCATAGCTTCCGCTAGAATCACATCGTTTTCTTTTGCCAGCTGAATGGCTTCTTCCAATTCTTTGTCATTTAAAGTAATGGATTTTTCACATAGTACATGTTTCTTTGCTTTTAATGCTTTTCTTAAATATTGAATATGAGTATTATGTGGAGTTGAAATGTAAATGATGTCAACCTTTTCATCTTCAAACACTTCATCAATGGAATCATAAACTTTTTCAATATTATATTTTTTCGCAAATTCAATGGCCTTTTCATGTGTACGATTGGCTACGCTATATAAGTTTCTTCCTTGTGCCTGTAAAGCCTGCGCCAGCTGGTTGGCAATGACTCCACATCCTAATGTAGCCCAGTTAAATGTTTTCATGTGTTCCTCCTTATCGTTTCAATATCCAATGCATCTTTAACTTGTAAAATGTGTTCACGTAATGCTGTTCTCATAATAATGGTCTCTTTTTTTCGATTGCAGCCAGTTTTTTTGTTGACTTCAAAACTTTTAAAGTGGATAGAAGGGTAATATCTTCTTGTAAAGGAATACCTAGATGATTGGATAATTGTTTTTCATTTCAATTTTAACGTATTTCATTTTTATATCAATTCGTTTATGATAAAAAAGGGTGATTTTATGAATGAAGTCATACAACAATTATTTGAGAGAAAAAGTGTAAGAGTATTTGAAGAAAAGGAAATTGAAGAAGAAATTGTAAGGGAAATATTACTAAGTTCTTCTTTGGCACCAACGGCTGGAAACCAGCAATTGTATACAATTTTAAGAATTACAGATAAAGATCTGCTTCATCAGTTAAGTGAATCGTGTGATCATCAGCCTTTTATTGAACAGGGAAAACTAGTACTGATTTTTTGTGCAGATTGTAAAAAATGGTACGATACGTTTAAGTATTCCGATTGTAAGCCAAGAAAACCGGGGACTGGTGATTTAATGCTGGCTGTCAATGATGCCTGTATTGCTGCACAAAACGCTGTGGTAGCGGCTCACAGTTATGGTATTGGATCGTGTTATATTGGTGATATCATGGAAAATATTGAAACACAAAGAGAATTGCTGCATTTGCCAGAGTATGTGTTTCCTGCCTGTATGCTGGTCTTTGGATATCCGGTTCTTTCTCAAATCAATCGAAAAAAGCCAGAACGTGTGGATCTGAAATATCTGGTACATGAGAATACATATCCTGAATGGAATGAAAACAATTTATTTGAAATGTTTAAAAAGAATTGTCGATCTGGAGATTATAATGCCTGGATGCAGGCTTTCTGTAAAAGAAAATACAACAGTGATTTTTCAAAGGAAATGACTCGTTCCGTAAATGAATATTTAAAACAATATAAATAAGGTATCGTGTGATACCTTATTTACTGTCTTTTTTATTAAAAGCTTTTCTTCTTTGTGTGGACTGAATAAACAATCGTTTCATTTCATCTTCATCTTCGCTCTGCAAAGCATCTCTAAAATGAGAAATGGAATCGATAAACTGATTGATTTCATCCAATAAAATGTCTTTATTGAGTAAGAACAGTTCGCTCCACATATTTTCATTGATTTGAGCAATTCTTGTTAAGTCTCTGAAACTGTCTCCTGTATATTCCACTAAATGTGAATTGTCATGGGTGTTCATTAATGAAACAGCTATGACATGACACAATTGAGATAAAAAGGCTATCATGCGATCGTGCTGTTCAATGGTTAAAATCGCAATGTGATTAAAATGTAAGGTATAAGCCATATCGTGACAGAATTCAATGGCTTTTTCGGTATTTTTTTCAGTGGGAGTAATGATGAAATTGGCTTTTTTGAACATTTCTGTATTCGCATATTCAATGCCACTGGTTTCTTTTCCTGCCATAGGGTGACAGGATATAAATTCGATATCTCTATCGTTTAATTCTTCCTGAATGACGTCCACTATATTGGTTTTAACTCCACTGACATCACTGATCAAAGTATGGTTTTTGATCAGATGTTTATATTTCTGGATCCATTTGACCATAGCGGTTGGATACAACCCAAAAAGAATGACATCCGCTTTGGATACAAAATCATCCACTTCAATCTGTCCCTGATCGATGATATTGTGTTCTAAAGCATAGTCGATGGTTTCCTGTCTTCTGGCTAAACCATAAACAGTATAGCCTTCCTGTTTTAATCCCATCGCATAAGAACCACCCAGCAAACCCAATCCAACGATCAGAAATTTTGTTTCTTTATTAATCATAAAGTGTCACCTTTCCATTAATATTTAAAATGTCTTTAAAGAAACCGGGATAAGACTTGGTGATAGCCTGAGCATCTTCAATAATGGATTCACTTTTAGCACATAATCCAAATATACACATGGCCATCACGATACGATGGTCATTGTGACCGTGAATATAGACCATTTCATCCATTTTATATTCATTTTTTCCATGAATGGTAATCGTATCATAAGTGGATTCTATATTGACGTTCCATTTTCTTAATTCGGTTTCCATAGCTTCTATTCGATCGCTTTCTTTCATGCGAAGTCTCTGGGCATGAAGTATCGTCGTTTTATAAGGATGATAAGCGGCTAATACACATAATACAGGTCCTAAATCCGGACAGTTGGATAAATCAATGGTTACATCTTTTTTCTTTTCATAGTCTTTTAAAATGGAAAGAATGGCTTTGTCTCCCTGTAAAGATTCTGGATCCATATTTAGACAAGTAACTGGATGATTTAAATGAGACAATACCGCAAAAAATGCCATCTGAGAATAGTCTCCTTCAACTAAGACATCTTTTGCCTGATAGACTTGATTTCCTTTAATAAAATAATGTGTTTCATCGATGGTATCAATTTGAATCTGAAATTGTTTCAACATGGAAAGTGTCAGATCCACATAGGATTTTGATTCATAAGGAGGAAGAATTTCTAATGTACTATCTTGTTTCAGTAAAGGTAAAAGAAACAACAATCCAGAAATAAATTGAGAAGAAACATCTCCTTTTATAGAATAATAACCTGGTTTTAAATTTCCCTGAATCTGAATGGTATCTTCCTGCTGGTAAATCAGATTCTGATTTTTAAACAATGTCTCATAAATTTCCATAGGACGAGACATCAGACGGCCTTGTCCTTTAAATGTTACTTTTCCTTTAACTTGAGAAGCTAAAGGAATCAGAAAACGTAAAGTAGAGCCAGATTCATGACAATCTAAGCATCGATCCCCTGTCTGATTTAAAATATCGGTACCCGATATAATACAATATGTATCAAATTTTTCAATATGAGCTCCCAAGGCTTCCATACAGGAAATTGTGGCATCAATGTCTTTCGAATAGGTGATATTACCGACTTTACTGACTCCTTTTGATAAAGAAGCGCAAATGATGGCTCTATGAGCCATAGATTTTGAACTGGGAACAGGAATGCTTCCCTGTACCTTACCTGGTTCTATTTTTGCTTTCATACCCAACCTCCATTGGCTTTGTCGGACATCCATAGATCCAGCAATCCAAAAGCAACCATACTATCTACAACCACACGGGCTCTATGAAGAATACATGGATCGTGACGTCCCTGAATGACCAGTTTTACATTTTCTTTGGTCTGGTAATCAACGGATTCCTGCTCTTTAAAAATAGAAGGAGTGGGTTTTACACATGTATGAATTAAAATTGGCATCCCATTGGATATTCCTCCATTGATTCCTGCATTGTGATTGGTTTTTGTCTGGATGCGATCGGTATACACAAAGGCATCGTTGGCCTGGCTTCCATATAAGGAGGCAAACCCAAATCCTTCTCCAAACGATACACCTTTAACCGCTGGAATGGAAAACAGTAAATGAGATAATATGCTTTCAATGGAATCAAAGAAAGGTTCTCCGATTCCAGATGGATAATTAATAATGGCGGTTTCTAAAATTCCTCCAACGGAATCTTTATTGGAAGCTGCCTGTTCAATACATTGGATCATTTCTTCTTTCTTTTCCGGATTTAGAATCGCAAAATCCATATGATTGACAGCCTGAATCTGATTGTACAGATTTTTTTCGTCAAAGGAATCATCTAGAATGTGATGTACCTGTTTTAAATGCGTTCCAGTGTAAACGTTTTTACTTTCTAAAATCTGTCGACAGATACTCCCAGCTGCCACAATGCAGGCGGTTAAACGACCGGAAAAATGACCGCCTCCTCGATAATCCTGAAATCCTTTATATTTTTCATAAGCAGTATAATCGGCATGTCCAGGACGAAGACGATATTGTGTCTTTTTATAATCCGCAGAACGGGTATTCTGATTCTGAATCAGAATGGTTAATGCACTTCCGGTGGTATATCCTTCAAAATAACCAGATACGATTTCGACCTTGTCTTCTTCGTGTCTTTGGGTTGAAATTTTCCCTTTTGCTTTTCTCTGATCCATATCCTGACGAATTCTTTCTTCATCAATTTTAAAACCAGCAGGAAGTCCATCTAAAGTGATTCCGATACAGGGACCATGACTTTCTCCAAATAAAGTCATCGATATATTATTTCCGATTTGATTCTTCATAAGCACCTCTTAATAATTTTAAACGAATCTGTTCATAGTTCATTTCCTCAATTGAATAAGAACCTGCCTTAGCTACAGATATAACGGAAATGACATTCTGTGTTCCTTTTTTATCATGAGAAATAAATTCCATTAACGTATCGACATCATAATCCGGAACGGCAGGAAGAGAAAGTTTATCATAAATTTTTAATACTCGATTCTTTAATTCTTTATCTTCAATAAAGAACAACATACCCATCGCAACACATTCTCCGTGATAATAAGTATCTAAACCATAGGCTCCTTCAATGGCATGTCCAATCGTATGTCCGAAATTTAAAATTTTCCGTAGTGAATTTTCTTTTTCATCTTCTTGTACAACCTGACGCTTTAAATCAATGGAACGAGTGATAATGGCTTCTATATCCAATTGTTCTTTTTCAAATTCACAGACAAGATTTTCATCCAGAATCAGTCCCATCTTTAAAGCTTCCACCAATCCATTGTGCTGTTGGCGAATGGATAAAGTGGACAGTACATCCGGATCAATTAAAACACCTTTTGGCTGATAAAAAGAACCCACTATATTTTTGTAGGAACCCATATCAATGGCGACTTTTCCACCAACGGATGAATCCACTTGAGAAAGAATGGTTGTTGGAATGTTGTAGAAATCAATTCCTCTCATATAAGTACTGGCTACAAAACCAGCTAAATCTCCGGTCACACCACCACCAATGGCAACGATGGCATCTTTTCTGGAAAGATGATGATCAATGCATTGTTGCAGTAAATATTGATACTGTTCAAAACATTTTGAATTTTCTCCTTCAGGAAAAGAAAAGATGACACAGTTTTCACATTGTTCTTTTACGATTTCAATCCATTTTGAAGGAATGGCATCATCATGGATAATCGCAATTTTTCGATGCGTATTTATGATTTCATCGATATGATATAAAGCTTTTCTTTCAATCCATATAGGATATTGACGATCTTTTAAGTCTACAATTAATTTCATATAAATTTACCTCGATTTGATACTATTGTATCACATTGAAAATATAATGAAAAATTTTCAGAAAATTTTTCTGAAAATGATTGAAATTATGATATGATATCTAAGTATAGGTGATAAATATGAATGAATTGGAAAAGGCACGTAAAGAAATTGAAGCAATTGATAGTCAGATGGCTTCTTTGTATGAACAGAGAATGGATGCGGTAAGACATGTGATTTCCTATAAAATGGAAAACAATTTACCGATCTATGATAAACAAAGAGAAGAAAAACTCATTGAAAAAAATCGCAAATATATAAAGAATCCAGATTATGAATTGTATTATGTGGATTTCTTAAAACATGTTATGGAAAATTCAAAAGATTTTCAAAGGAGTCTACAGTCACAGGATATTGTAGCTTATTGTGGAATTAAAGGAGCTTTTGCACATATGACATGTGAAAAACTTTTTCCTCAAAGTCATACGATGGGGCTGTCTTCTTTTGAAGATGTATTTGATGCTGTGGTTCAAAAAAGAGCACAATATGGTGTGATTCCTTTTGAGAATACCAATTCAGGACTGGTGGGAGAAGTGCTGGATGCTTTAAACAGCTATCCTGTCTATATTTTGGGCGCCTATAATTTAAAAGTTGAACAATGTTTACTGGGACTTCCAGAAGCTACATTAAAGGATGTAGAGTGGGTCTATTCAAAAGATCAGGCTTTATCACAGGCAAAAGTTTTTTTACAGGAATTAAATGTAAAAACGGTTGCGTATCCCAACACAGCTTTAGCCGCTCAATATGTTGCCTTAGAGAAAGACATTCATAAAGCAGCCATTGGGGCTAAAGAAAATGCGGCTTTCTATGGTTTGAAAGTATTAGCAACTCATATTGAGGAAAATAACCAGAATACGACTCGATTCATGGTTATTGGTTTAGAACCGTCCAATCAGGGAGATCGTTTCAGTCTATGTCTTGTGATTGAACATAAAGCGGGATCACTGGCTCAGATTATTGATATCATTGGAAAACATGGTCTGAATATGCAGTGCATTCAGTCTCGACCAATCAAAGGAAGACCTTTTGAATATTTCTTCTTTATTGAATTTGATGGAAATTTAGAAGATGAAAATGTGCAACATTGTTTAAAAGAAATTCGAACAATTTGTGAACGAGTGAAAGTTTTAGGAAACTATACATTAAAGGAGGACTAGGAAGATGAGTTTTGTCAAAGACAGTGTAAACAAACAGCCAATTGTGGATAACGTATTTACGATCGTAAGTAAAGCGAAACAGGCGATTGCGGAATATGGAAATGATGCCGTTGTGAATGCGACAATCGGATCGTTATATGGAGAAGATGGAAAACTGGTTGCCTTAGATACAGTGTACGATTCTTTAAAGAATTTAGATAATCGTTCAATGGCTGCCTATGCGGCCAGCTTTACAGGAAACCCTGATTTCAAAGAACAGGCTTATGATTGGGTATTAAATGGAAACAGCCATTTAAATCATGAAGTTATTGCCACTCCAGGAGGAACCGGGGCTGTAGATATGACCGTTTCTTATTGTCTGGATCCAGGTCAGACTTTAGTTTTACCTTCATTGGCTTGGGGTTCTTATAATCTGATGGCACAAATGAACAATTTGAAAACAGTAAAATATGATTTGTTTGAAGAAGATCATTTTAACTTAAACTCCTTTAAAAAAGCATGTTTGAGTGCAATGGAAGTTCAGGATCGTTTGGTAGTGATCATCAATGATCCTTGTCATAATCCATCTGGATATTCTCTTTCAAAAGAAGAATGGAATGAAGTAATTGCGTTTTTAAATGAATGTTCAAAAACACATTCCGTTGTCTTATTAAATGATATTGCCTACATTGATTTCTCTTATCAGCAGGAAAAGGCAAAAGAATATATGAATTGTTTTGATTCCATTTCAGACAATGTAGTGGTTGTGATTGCCTTCAGTTTATCAAAATCAATGACATCCTATGGTTTACGTTGTGGAGCAGCGATTATTTTAGCACAGAAAGAACAGGCTGTTCAGGAAGTGAAAATTGTATTCGAAAAGAATGCTCGTGCAACATGGTCAAACATCAACAATGGGGCTATGAATATGTTTGTGGATGTTATGAAAAATCATAAAGAAAAATACAATGAAGAAAGAAATCAGTATGTTTCTTTATTGAAAGAAAGAAGCGATATCTTTGTTCAGGAAGCGAATGAAGTGGGACTGAAACATTATCCATATAAAGAAGGTTTCTTTGTGACTTTATCAATGGATAATGAAACAAGAGATAAATATCATCAGGCATTAATGGATCAGCATATTTATACAGTAAAAGTCAATAATGGAATTCGTGTAGCTGTTTGTTCTTTATCGGTAGATAAAGTAAAAGGACTGGCTAAACGTATGAAAGACATTTACGATCAGGTTCAATAGTTTATCATTCTTGTGAAGAAATGAATTAACATTTTTTCACATAAAAGAAAGGTATTCTACAGACAACTATTTTATAAAGTATAGACAGATAAAATAATAATTATCTTCATATATACTCTCTCTTTAAAAAAGCCGAAAGGCTTTTTTAATTTATAAAGAAAAGAGGATACCTGGAAATTGTCTAAAGAAAGGATTGGAAAGTGGTACAATTTTAGTTATATATTAATGGTGATTATGTTGTATAAAACAGGTATAATATAGTTAGAATATTACTATTAAAGCTGTTTTGGAGGTGATGATATGAATATTCGGCCATCTGCAGCAATCCGCCAGAACTACAATGAGATTGCAGATTTGTGTCGCAAAACAGCAGAACCGGTATTCCTCACTAAAAATGGGGAAGGAGATCTGGTTGTTATGGATATCGAGACGTATAACCGCAGGGAAAAAATGCTGAAATTGCGAGAAGAGCTTCTCGCTGTCGAAGAAGACAGAATAGCAGGAAGAAATGGATGTACTATTGATGAACTCGATGTTTTTCTTGATGATGTAATTGCTGGGGTATAAGTTAATGCCGGACAAAAAATATAAAGTCATTGTATCCGAAAGGGCAAAACAAATGCTGACAACACATATGTGTTTTATGGCACAGGTCAACAAAGAAACTGCCAAAACGAAAAAGAAAGAGCTTCTGGATGCAATGCGTTCTTTATCGTATATGCCTCAACGCTTTCCTTTCTTTGAAGAAGCATATATACCAGCAAATAAATACCGTAAGATGTTTTTCACAAACTGGTATCTCATCCTTTATCAGATTCAGGATGATACTGTTTATATTGATTATATCCTTGACTGCCGTAAAGACTATAGTTGGCTTGTCAGATAAATCAATCCTTCATGTGAATCAATTTTATCAAAGGATGGAGCTGACAGCGAATTCTTAAAAGAAGAATGACCTGAATAAACACTTTCTCTTAAAAAAGCCAAAAAGGCTTTTTTTTATTTATAAATAAAATATGATATAGTTTTTTTATATGGAGGATTTGATATGCAGATCAATATGACATCGCTTCGATTGTATGTTAAAGATACATGGGTTTTTTATCAGGCAAGAGATTCTTATTACACGGGAATTCTGAAAGATATAGAAATATATAAAAATATGGACGGGTATAAAATTAAAGGAGTCTTTGCTCAGTATTATAGAAAGATAAAAACCTTTGTCAATGTGGATCTGAATGGACACATAAACAGTGGAAAATGCGACTGCAGTAAAAGCAGTACAAAAAAAGGATGTGTTCATATCGTTGCTTTATGTGAAGCAGTGAATGAAATCAATCCAGAGTCTTTTCCTTATAAAATCAATTACCAGGATTATCTGGAAATGAAACAGAGAGAAAGAGAACTGGAAATCAAACGACAGATCAATGAATCAAATAATATCGAACTGGAAAAGATGATTCATGCGAAACTGGAAAAAAGAATGGAATCTCTATTATCTGCTAAAGATGAAACCATTCATATGCGTGTTTTTCTGGAAAAAAATCCGTATCCAAATATAAATTTTTCTATAGGTACCAAAAAGCTTTATAAAGTAAAGAATATTACGGAACTGTCACAGGGATTTTCAAATTCAAAAGTCTATAATTTAGGAAAGACCAGTTCCATTGTATTAAAACGTAAAAATTTAGATGAATATAGTTCTATGATTTTAGACTTTATCAATCAGAACATACTGGATGTAGAATCCAATAAAAAATATTTAGATCTGTATTCTTCTAATTTTGATGAATTTTATTCACTGATCGAACAATTGCCATTCGATTATTACAATTTTCTTATTGAAGACCAGGATATCAGAATTCGTTTTGATATTCAGAAAATAGATGAAATGTATGATATCAATCCTATCTTTGAACAGAATTACTATAAAGGAAAAAAACATTTATA
The DNA here is from genome assembly GCF_009696175.1 of Floccifex porci. GTDB lineage: Bacteria > Bacillota_I > Bacilli_A > Erysipelotrichales > Erysipelotrichaceae > Floccifex > Floccifex porci. The sequence goes on along the minus strand of NZ_VUMM01000002.1, from coordinate 22,736 downwards.
CAGTATAAAAGAGACAACCCTGATTCGTTATAAACTGGATGAGTATGGACAACTGATTTCTTTGATTGATTTTTTATACAAGTATGAAGATCTTATGATCAATAAAGAAAATATGAAACAGATTTATCTTCAAATGATTCAGCCCAATTTATCTCTTATAGATCTGCATACTAATTTTGATCCATCTATATTTGAAGAAAATATTCAGGATATTACTATTTATTCCGATTTACAGGATAATGAACTTAAAGTTTGGGGAAACTATAAAAACAATGGGGAAACTAAACAATTATTTGAAGAAAATCAAAGTTACTGTATTCAATCCATTGAAGCCATTATTAAAAATTATGCCAGTAAAGTTGAAAATCATATTGCCTGTTTTAAAACCAGAGGACAAAGACTGGATGAGTTTTTAGATACAGGAATTCCTTTGTTGACGGAACAGGCAACCGTAATGGTTTCTGAAGAATTAAAACGATTAAAAGAACGTAAGTCTTTGAATTTAAATGTAGGTGTACAAATTCAGAATAATTTACTGGAAATGCGGATTGAAACCGATGGTATTTCCAGAGAAGAACTGATTCAGATATTAAATGCATATCGCAAAAAGAAGAAATTTTTCCGTTTAAAAAATGGAGATACTATTGATCTGGAATCCAAAGAAATCAAAGAATTGGATGATCTGGCCACACAACTGGATTTAAGCACAAAAGATTTAAAGAAAGAAGAAATTGTTAAACCGGCTTATCAGTCTTTTCATTTAGATTCCGTGGATCTGGACATTCGAAAAGACGAATCCATTGATCGGTATTTGAACCGCTTGGATTCTTTGAAACCGATAGAATTAAATGAAAAATATAATTCTTTATTAAGAGAATATCAGAAAGAAGGAATCAATTGGATCTCTCATTTAAATACCATTGGATTGAATGGAATCTTAGCCGATGATATGGGTTTAGGAAAAACATTACAGGTGCTGGTTTATTTAGAAGGGTATAAAACTAAAAAACCTCACTTAATTGTCTGTCCGAGTTCATTGATGTATAACTGGAAAAATGAAATTCATAAATTTAATATTCAAATGGATTGTATATGTGTTACTGGCAATCAGATGGAAAGAAAGAATCTGATCGAAGAAAAACACGATCTGTATATCACAACCTATGATTATTTAAAACGAGATATAGAATTTTATCTGAAAAAGAAATTTGAGTATGTGATATTGGATGAAGCTCAGTATATTAAAAATCCAAAAACACAGAATGCACAGAGTGTAAAATCTTTAAAATGTGAACATAGACTGGCTTTAACAGGAACTCCAATTGAAAACAGTTTAAGTGAATTGTGGTCAATTTTTGATTTTTTAATGCCGGGATATCTGTATTCACTGGCTCATTTTGTGAAACAGTATGAAAAACCAATTCGAATTGAAAATGATGAAGAAAAACAGCGTCAGCTGCAGAAACTGGTTTCTCCATTTATTTTAAGAAGAACCAAACAGCAGGTATTAAAGGATTTGCCGGATAAAGTTGAAAAAGAACTGTGGCTGGATTTTAATGAAGAAGAAAAGAAATTGTATCTGGTCAATCTGGCTAGAGCCAATGATGAATTAAAGAAACAGTTTGAACTGGAACAGGTGGATTCGATATTGATTCTGGCTTTGATGACACGTTTAAGACAGATTTGTTGCGATGCACGAATGGTTTTTGATAATTTTAATTATCCTACTACAAAGATGAATATTTGTCTGGATCTGATTGAAACACTAAAAGAAAATCAGAAAAAAGTGTTACTGTTCTCTTCTTTTACGACTATTTTTGATTATATGATTCCTGAACTGGAACAAAGAGGAATCAAATATCATATAATTACAGGACAGACCACTAAAGAAAAAAGAGCAAAAGAAGTAAAAGAATTTCAGGAGGATGACAGTGATGTATTCCTGATTTCCTTAAAAGCGGGAGGAACCGGACTGAACTTAACCAGTGCCCAGGCGGTGATTCATTTTGACCCATGGTGGAATGTATCGGCTCAGAATCAGGCAACCGATCGAGCGTATCGGATTGGACAGACTAAAAACGTACTGGTGTATCAATTACTGATCAAAGGAAGCATCGAAGAAAAGATATTTGAAATGCAGAAGAGTAAAAAAGAAATGAGTGATATTTTTGTAGAAGGAGCAAAGGGGTCGATTTCTTCTTTGTCAAAAACAGAATTAAAAGAATTGTTTACGATGAAATAGGCAAATAAAGACACTTATTTTTATAAAAAGAGACAGTTGAAAAAAAGAATTCTTTTTCTTATACTTGAAATAGAAATAAAAGGGTTTGTGACTTCTTGGAAGGCTTGTCCTATAAAAAATGTAGATTTTTTATAGTGGCCGAAAAGAAGTCTTTTTATTTAGGAGGAAACTATGAGTGGATATCAGACAATATTTAAAAAAGAAGTAGAAAATCATTTATATCCATTTTTCTGGCAACATGGGGAAAGCCATGAAATTTTAGAGAAATATGTGGATAAAATATATGAATCACAGATGAAGGCAATCTGTATTGAAGCTAGACCCCATCCGGATTTTGTTAAAGAAAAGTGGTGGGAGGATCTAAACTGTATTCTGAAAAAATGTAAAGAAAAAAATATGAAAGTGTGGATTTTAGATGATTCTCATTTTCCCACTGGGTATGCCAATGGAAAAGTGGTATCCAGTTATCCACAATATTTAAAAACTTATATGTGGTGCAGACGATATGATGTCCATGGACCGATTCCACAGGCTCGAATCAACCTGCAGGTTCTAAAAGGAAGAATCTGGGAAAAACCAGAAAAAGACATTCGTATTTTAGGTGTTTATATGGCAAAACGAGTGGAAAGTGAAGACGATGAAATAGATTCGGATACGTTGATGGATATTAGCCATTGTATTGATTCCAGTCGCTTGATCACGGTAGACATTCCCAAAGGGGCTTATAGTCTGTTTGTGGTTTTTGAAACAAAAAAAGGAGGAGAAGAAACCACAAAAGATTATTTGAATCCACTTATGAAAGAAGCGACTCAAATATTAATTGATGAAGTGTATGAACCACATTACCAGCATTTTAAAGAGGAATTTGGCAAGAGCATACAGGCATTTTTCTCCGATGAACCTAGATTTGGGAATGTGAAAGGATGCGAAGCTACAATTGGAAGCGATATGCCTTTGCCATATCGTAAAGATTTAGAAAAAGAATTTTCATTTGATTTAAAGTATTTACCATTGTTATGGACAAAAGCACAAGGAAAAGAAAATGAAATTCGAGTTCAGTATATGGACCAAATCACAAAACTGTACAATGAGAATTTTACCAGTGTATTAGGAAAGTGGTGTGAAGAGCATAATGTATCCTATGTTGGACATACCATTGAAGACAATGGAGCCCATGCACGTTTGGGATATGGAACCGGACACTATTTTAGGGGTCAAGAGGGAATGCATTATGCCGGAATTGATGTGATTGGAACACAGATCGTACCAGGAATGAATTATCATCACGATGCATTCAGTACTGGAGGGGCCAATGGAGAATTTTATCATTATGCTCTAGCAAAATTAGGAGCTTCTGCTTCTCATCTGGATCCTAAGAAACAGGGACGATGTATGTGCGAAGCCTTTGGTGCATATGGATGGAATGAAGGATTGAAAACGATGAAATGGATTGCGGACAGTTTAATGGTTCGAGGAGTCAACAATATTGTACCTCATGCCTTCAATCCAAAAGAGTTTCCAGACTGGGATTGTCCTCCACATTTTTATGCACATGGACACAATCCGCAATTTCCGTATTTTCCAGTACTTGATCAATATATGAATCGAATTTGTTCCTTGTTTTCCAATGGAAAATATCCTTCAAAGGTGGCTTTGTATTATCCGGCAGAAAACGAATGGGCTTCCAGTTATACTCCGGTAGAAAAATTATCAAAATATTTAACACAGAATCAGATTCATTTTGATATTGTTTCAAAAGACTACATCTTATCCGGAAAATGTATGAATTCAAAATTAAAAATAAATGAAACAGAATTTGAAGTACTATTATTTCCATATAGTCAATATATATGTAAAGATTTAGTTGATTTCTTATATGAATCCAATGTTCGGGTTATATTTGAAAAAGAACTTCCATCAAAAGTCATTGGGGAAAGTAAATATTTTAAACAATGGCTTACAAAAGTAGAAATCTTAAAAGATTTAGATGAATATAAAATAGTACCCGTCAACAATAAAAACCTGGTTGTTTATGAATATGAAAAAGAGAATAAAAAGATTTATATGTTTTTTAATGAAAGTGTAGAAGAAGATATAGAATTTGATTTTCCTTTAAAAAATGCTTATGAATACGATGCGTTTAAAAATGAGTTGTATGAATATGATCCAAGGATTCATTTGTCTTCTTATGAATCAAAAATAGTTATTCAATCAATAGAAAGCTATCCTGTAAAACAGCGTACATTGTTTAAAGAGGAAAAAGAAATGGAATTAGACAATTGGAAGATCGAATTTGATGGAAAAACGATTGGCAATCAGTTAAAATTCGTATCCAGTATAAAAGGATATGAACAGGTGTGTGGAACGGCTATTTATAAAACGGATTTCTATTTGGATTCAAAATGTAAAATAAAACTTATATTAGAAGATGTATATGAAATTGCACAAGTGATTCTAAATGGAAAAGAAGTGGATACTCGAATCTGTAAACCTTATGTATTTGATTGTACAGAACAAGTACAGTCCGGAAAAAATGAATGTATTGTAAAGATAACCAATACTTTAGGAACAAAAATAAGAGAACCATTGTCAAGTTATTTACCGATTGAACCATTTGGATTTCAAAAAGCAATTTTAATGAAAGAATAAATAATTTTTTCTTGACAGCGCTTTCAAAAATTTCTATACTTCATATAGATAAAGAAATGAATAGGTTTGTTACTTCTTCTGAAGGCTTTCCCGAAAAATTCTTTAAAGGATTTTTTAGGTTGCTTAAGAAGAAGTTTTTTTTATGGGAGGTAAGAGAACATGTTCAATTTTTTTAAGAAAGAAGAATTTAAAATTGTTGCACCCGTTTCTGGTGAATTGATTCCTTTATCACAAGTACCGGATCAAGTATTTTCAACTAAGATGATGGGAGATGGATTTGCGGTGATTCCAGGGTCAAATAGAGTGGTAGCTCCATTAAGTGGAAGCCTGGAAACGGTATTTCCTACAGGACATGCAGTGGGTATTAAGACAAAAGATGGCATTGAATGCATTGTTCACATTGGTTTAGATACTGTGGAATTAAATGGAGAAGGATTTAATGTGCTGGTAAAACAAGGTGGAAAAATCAAAGCAGGAGAACCAATGGTTGAATTTGATAAAGAAGCATTAGAGGCAAAAGGGTACAATCTGGTGACAATGGTTGTATTCCCATCGGGGTATGATAAAGCTTTTGATTTAGGAAATAGAACCGTAAATGCTGGTGAAAAACTGATTTAATGATCAAACAGGCTTTTAATCCCTACTTACCCAGCTGGGAATATGTACCGGATGGAGAACCCCATGTTTTCAAGGATCGTGTTTATGTTTACGGTTCTCACGATCGTTTTAATGGGAATACATACTGTATGGAACCCTATGTATGCTGGTCGGCTCCAGTAAAGGATCTATCCGATTGGATCTGTCATGGCATTATTTATACAGGAAAAGAAGATCCGTTAAATGAAACAGGAAAGCGTTTGATGTTTGCACCGGATGTTGTAGAAAAAGAAGGTATTTATTATCTGTTTTATGGTTTAGATACATCGGATACGATATCGGTGGCAAAAAGCGATAAACCAGAAGGACCTTTTACATTTTATGGACATGTACATCACAAAGATGGAACAATTTTAGGTAAAAAAAAGGGAGATCGACAACAGTTTGATCCAGGTGTATTTAAAGATGAAGATGGACAGGTGTATCTGTATTCTGGATTTTCATCTACACCAGAGGTTATAGAACGAATTAAAAAGAAAATACAGAAACAAGGATTAAACATAGATATAAATATATCGACTACTGGAAACCTGGTGATGAAACTGGAAGAGGATATGCTGACATTAAAAAGTGAGCCGGTTCCTTTATTGCCGGGTGTCAGCAATTCAAAAGGAACGGGTTTTGAAGGACATGAATTTTTTGAAGCCAGTTCTATGCGAAAATTTAAAGATAACTATTATGCGATTTATTCCAGTGTAAATGGACATGAATTGTGTTACGCAATGTCAAAATATCCAGATCGGGATTTTGAATATAAAGGAGTTTTACATTCCAATGGAAATATTGGAATTGAAGAAAAGCCATCGTATTATTATGCGAACAATCATGGCTCTATAGTGGAGATAGAAGGTACCTATTATATTTTTGGACATCGGCATACCCATTATACCCAATATCAAAGACAAGGGGTTGCAGAAAAGTTGAAGATGAATCCAGATGGAACGTTCGATCAGGCAGAAATGACATCCTGTGGATTGAATAAAGGTCCATTAAAAGCTTTGGAAGATTATCCTTCTTATATTGCCTGCGTGTTAATGTCAAAAGAAGGTGCTTGTAAAGAAGATGTATCGATGGATTCTCAGCTTCATCCAGCAATCACTCAGGATGAAAACAAAGAAGCTTATATCACCAATATTCAGGATGGAACGGTAATTGGATATAAATATTTTGATTATCAGGATGTATCTCAAATATCTGTAGTTGTCACTTCCAGTTCAGATTGTCAATGGGATATATATACAGGAAATAAAAAAGTGGGTGTTTTAGATATCAAAAAATGTGATTCTTATACAAAAGTAGCCGCAAAAGTCTGTATTAAGAATCAGGTAAACGATTTACGCTTTGTCTGTAGAGGAAAAAGTGTTTTAAAATTTAAATCATTTTCTTTCAATTAAGTAATATATACTTAATAAATTAAAATTGAGTAAAAATAACTAATAAATTAAGTAAAATTAACTTAAAAATATTTATTGACAACGCTTTCATTTCGTTATAAGATATAGACGTGAAAAGCAACGGAGTATAAAAATGAAGGTCATTCGAAATATTAATAACAATGTGGCTGTTTGTGTAGATGACAATAATCACGAAGTTATCGCATTTGGTAAGGGCATTGGATTTAAGAAAGCTCCGTATGAGATTGAATTGTCTCAGATTGATCGGACCTACTACAACCTGGATCCGCACTATGTTTCGCTTTTAAATGAACTACCGGAAGATGTTCTGGAAGTGAGTTATGAAATAGTGAAAAAAGGGAGTGCTTATCTAAAAGTAGAGTTAAATCGAACGTTCTGGTTTTCACTTTGTGATCATATAAATTTTGCGATAGAGAATTGTAAGAAGGGGCTTGTGTTAAGTAACCCGATGACCAATGAGATTCGTCATTTATATGAAAAAGAAATGCTGCTTGGAAAATGGGCAGTGAAACATATTGATCGTCGTTTAAAGATACGGCTTCCTCAATCCGAAGAAGCAAACATTGCGATGCATTTTATCAATGCGAAGCAGGAAGTGAAAAAAAACGATGAAAAAGATGATTTTGAACATTTTGTAGAGGATATTACCGATATTGTAGAAAGTGAAATGGATATTATCATTGATCGAAGCGGTTTCAGTTATTCTCGATTTGTGACACATCTTAAATATTTATTAAAGAGAACCAATCAGATGTCAAAGGATTTCTCGGATAATATTAAGATGTATGAAGATGTCTATCAGAAATATCCTGAATTAAGGAAAGTGATAGAAAAAATTAAATGTTATATATATAGTGAGTTAAATATAGAGCCAAGTAAAGAAGAGCTGCTATATTTAATGATACATATCAATCGACTTTGTGCAAAAGAAGGATTGTAACCAGTGATGGGCTTTACCTGATGCAAGAAAGTGTTCTTTCTGTGCGTCAGGTTTTTATTTTAGCTAATACAGGGTAGTGCGCAATATCCTGAAAGCATATAGAAGAAAAAAGAGAGCGAGGAAAAAGAAAAAATGGCAAAGTATACAGAATTTTGCAATCAGATTCTAAATAATGTCGGTGGAAAAGAAAATGTTTCATCTGCTGTACATTGTATGACAAGATTACGTTTAAATCTAAAAGACAAATCAAAAGTGAATGTAGAAGCCGTACGTTCCATTAAAGGAGCCGTAGGAGCTCAGTTTTCTGGAGAACAATTTCAGATCATTATTGGACAGCATGTCAGTGATGTGTATCCTGAATTCTGTGCAATGGCTGGTTTAGGTATTGAAAGTGCAATTGATGAAAATTTAGACAAAGAACCATTTGATATCAAAAAATTACCATCGAAAGTCCTAGATTATATTTCAGGTACTGTTGTTCCATTGATTCCAATCATGATGGGAGCCGGGTTCTTCAAGATGTTCTATTCCGTTTTAGGACCAACATTAATGAATGTATTCCCAGAATCAGCGGATATTATGCAGACGCTGTATATTGTTGGAAATGCCGGATTCTATTTTATGCCTGTGTTTGCAGCTTATGGTGCAGCTAAAAAATTAAATACAAGTATTCCATTGGCTTTATTACTGGGTGTGTTATTGATCGATCCAAACATTATCAACATTGTTGGATTGGGTGAACCATTTAATATTTATGGATTTATTCCAATGCAGTTAAATAATTATGCGAATGGGATCCTTCCTTCTTTATTAGCAGTATTTGCTTTGAAATATGTATTTGATTTCTTCAATCAGCACATGTTAAAAAGTATCAAAGTCATTGGAGTTCCATTCTGTACTTTAGTGATCATGGTTCCATTAATGATGTGTGTATTGGCTCCGGTAGGTAACTGGATCGGTATGGGATTATCATGGATCTTCTCAACATTATATGACTTTGTTGGACCATTGGCTATCGCCTTGATTGCGGCTTTCTGGCCATTCTTAGTGGCTACAGGAATGCATATTGCAGTAATTCAAATCGCATTGATCAACATCACTACATTAGGATATGACCCAATTGTATTAGCTGGATCAAACATTGCCAATTACGCTTTAATGGGTATGACTTTAGCTTACTTCTTACGTGTAAAGGGAGAAGAAAAACAAATGGCAGGTGCCAATGTGATCACATTGATCGTAGGTGGTATTTCAGAACCAACATTGTTCGGTATCTTATTACGTAACAAAAAAGCAATGGCTACACAAATCATTGGTGGTTTCATTGGTGGACTTGTTGGTGGAATCTTAGGAGTCGCTGTTTATACTCTTGGAGCATCTAACTTCTTAACTGTACTTCAATACGCTGGAGGTCCTGGACAAAACTTCATTAATGCATGTATTGCCTGTGCCGTCGCTTTTGTAGCTGCCTTTATTGTAGGAGTTATATTAGGATTTGGTGATGGTGATGGCTTAAAAAATTTCAAAGGAAAAAAAGCCAGCAAATAATCAATAAAGGTTCAAGCTTGGCTTGAACCTTTTGTCTTATATAGAATTACGAATCACAAGAGATGTATTGATTTCAATTTTTGCATGGTGCTCACTTGGATTTTTAATGACTTCAATTAAAAAACGAGCAGCAATTTTACCCATAAAGGCTTTAGGAACATCAATGGTTGTTAATGGAGGATCCACAAAAGTGGAATAGGGAATGTTATCAAAACCAATGATGGCAACATCTTCTGGAATACGATATCCCATTTCCTTAAAAGCCCGCATAGCACCTATGGCAATTTCATCATTGTCCGCGAAGTAACAGGAAGCGACAGGCTCCTTATTCTTCAGTATTTCCAGCATATCTGCATAAGCGCCTTCAACGGAACACGATAATAGATGCACAATGGATTTAGAAACAGGATAGGAATTAGTTCGAACCCCATTATAAAAGCCTAAAGAGCGTTCGGCAAAATTCTGAATGTTCTGACTAGCATGCAGATATCCAGGCTGTTTATGATGTTTTTTTATCAAATATTCGGTTGCCGATTGGGCACCATCTACATTGTTGATCACTACACAATTGGTTTTGATATTTGGAAAATACGTATCCAGCAGCAAGATTGGAATTTCCAGTTTTTGAAAATAAGAAAACTCATTTTGATTCATAGTGGTTCCCAATAAGATGATTCCAGCATAATGATAGGAATTTAAAGTGGCTACCTTTTCTTCCAGATTATCTAGATCATGAATGTGATGAACAACCAGTTGAAAGCCATTCTCTTTTACCGTTGTTTCTACACTGGTGGCTAGCTCTGTAAAAAAAGGTGTATCAAACACAAAATTTTTATGAAAAAAAACAAACGCAATTTCATTTGATTTTTCCATCTTTTTCTGAATACGAGAAAAATCATATCCCATCTCTGTAGCAACATCAATAATTTTATGACGCATAGCTACACTGACACCGGGTTTATTATTAAGTGCCATGGAAACGGCAGCGGTTGAAATATTTAGTTTTTCGGCAATTTGTTTAGCTGTGATTTTCATAGGAGTATTATATCAAAATTTTAAAGGAGTGAAAAATATGATTCATAAAATCCAGGAAATTCCCATCACAGAAGAAAGCTATCCGTTTTCAAGTGCAGCTAAATACTGTGATTTTAAAAAGAATCATTACATTGAAAAAGAATATTTTATTATGGGAACCAGCAATGTATATGAAAGTGATGGAAATACAGGTGAAGTAAAAATCAAATATAAAGATGTTTCTTATCAGAATCGAATCGTTGTTCGTATGCCAGAGAATGTTGAAAAGGCAAGTGGAAATGTAGTTGTAGAGATCATAAATCCTACTTCTTTTATGGAAATTGAAAGAATGTGGATTCTGGGACATGAAAAGTTTATTCGGGATCAAGATATTTATGTAGGTATTACCAGTAAACCTAACACCATCGCAAAATTGATTGAATTTGATAAAGATCGATATAAATCTTTGTCGTGGCCAAATCCCAATCCAGAACCTTTTCCTTTTACACAGGAAGATGTGATTCGAAAACATTTACTGCCGGATTTAGATGTATCTTACGAAACTGGATTGTTCTGGGATATGTTGACAGATTTAAATGAACTTTTAAGAAAAGAGGATGCATCCAATCCAATTGAAAAATATCCTCATTCCTATATTTATTTAACGGGATGGTCACAATCTGCGTGTTACTTATTTCGCTATTTAAACAGTTTTCGTAAAGAAAAGACATTTGATGGATATCTGGCAGGTGGAGGAATTCGAAATTTAATTGTTCCAGTCAATCAATATGAATCTTGTATGGATTATGATTTTCGTTTAACTCGAGTGGAATATTGTCCAGAACCATTAATTTCTGTACAGACTGAAAGTGAAAATGGGCAATTTGATGCTTTCCGGACCAAGAGAATGGATAGCAACGATCCGAATTTCCTGTATCGTGAATACGAGGTGACAGGAAGTTCACACGATACGATGTACAGTTATGTGAATTATTATCGCAATGACAAAGATCTGAAACGAATTCATATGCTTCCTGAATATCATGGTAAACATGAAGAAGGAAACGATTATCCTTCACAGATTTTATTTGCGGCCGCTTTCCGAAATTTATTTCAATGGGTTCGAGATGGAATTGGACCCAATTCCTGTCAGCGCATTCGTATGGAATTTGATGGAAGCAATTCAAAAGATGTTTTTGGAAATACGATGGGTGGATTAAGAACTTGTTTATTAAACTATCCAACCGCTCGATATAGTGCTTCAAGTCAGGTTGAAATTGGTCAAAGTTTTGTGGATCCCACTAGTGATAAAGATCCTTTATTTGGATATCAGAAAGCTTTTTCTGCCAGTTTTTTACAGGAATTGTATGGTTCTTTATCCAATTATGAAAAGTTATGTAGAAAAGATACCAAAGAACAAGTATCTAAAGGATTTATCTGCAAAGAAGATGCCGATAAACTTGTGAAGATTGCTGTTTCATTGGCTAAGAAAAGAGGATTGAAATGAGAGTTGAACGATATCGAACATTGCGATTGTATTTTGAAACACAAATAGAAGACCCTTATTTTAATTGTGAATTGAAAGCCATTTTCACCAATGGGAAGACTTCTATTGTTCGAGAAGCGTATTGGGATGGTTTTCAGAAAATGGGAATTGCCTTTAGTCCTGTTTTATTGGGAGATTGGCAATATCGATTGGAAAGCAACGATTCAGAACTAAATGGAAAAACAGGATGGATCGAATGTGTTCCTTATAGTGGAACATTAGATATATATAAACATGGATTTATTAAAGTCAGCCAGGATAAACGTTATTTTACTTATGCCGATGGAACTCCTTTTTTCTGGTTAGGAGATACGCATTGGGAATTTGCGTACAAAGAAAAATGGGATCAATCCAATCATCCGCATATGGATAGTATGTTTAAAGGGATGGTGGATCTTAGAAAAAAACAAGGCTATACCGTTTATCAGACCAATTTAAGAAGTGATGAACTTATGGGTGGCAAAGAACATTACTGGAAAGAGAATCGACCCAATGTTTCGTTTTATCAGAATGAACTGGATCGAAGAATGGAATACATTGCCGATGCAGGTTTGGTAAATGCACTTGGATTGGCATGGTTTATGTCGATTGAAAATCAGGTTGAAAAGTACAAGGAACTGGCTTCCTATATTGTAGCTCGTTATGGAAGTTATCCTATGGTTTATACCATAGCTGGAGAAGTGGCTGGATATGAAGTTTCAAAAAGAGATTTCTATATTGATCAATGGAAAATAATAGGAGAATTCATTCATCATATAGATGGCTATCATCATCCTTTAACGGCACATTATACCAATGAAAGGCCATTTGCGACTTATTATCAGGAAGAAGAATGGATGGACTTTACATTAAATCAGGCTGGACATGGAGATTACATCATCAAGGCGAGTGATTATTTAAATTATAAAAAAGATAAACCTTTTGTGGAAGGGGAAGCTTTCTATGAGTATTGTTCCACTCTGGAAGAAAATGGAACACGATTATGTGATGAAGATATGGTCAGAAGAGTGGCTTATATCACAATACAATCTGGAGGATGTGGTTACACATATGGCGCACAGGGAATCTGGGACTGTGTATGGGAAAAAGGAATGGAAAATAAAATGAGCCTTTTTAATCGCTTTGATATTCCATGGTATATAGCCATTGATGGAAATGCGGGTAAACAGATGGCTTATTTTAAACAGTTTTATTTAGATCAGCACTTTGAAGAGCTTTATCCCTATCATACAAGCCAGGGGGCTGAAAACGATCCATTTGGAAAGAAGATGCCAATGGTAACGGTATCAAAAGACCATACGCATTGGGTGTTTTATTATCCGGCTTCTACGCGAAGAAGTGGTGTATTGAATGGCTTTGTTCCAGGAAATTATAAATGTATGTGGTTTGATCCTAGAAGCGGACAATATCGTAAAGAAAAAGATCAGATTATTGAACAGAGTTGGAAAACAATTTCAAAGCCAGATGAAAAAGACTGGTGTCTTGTATTAAAAAGGAGAAAATATGATAAAGATTAAATTAGGGTTTGCCCCTACTCGCAGAAGCATTTTTTCGGCTCCAGCAGCAGAAGAATATGCGAATAGAACAAGAGAAAAATTAAAAGAGATGAATGTGGAATTCGTTGATATAGATGATATTGCACAAGATGGATTGTTGCATGATGATAACGATCGTATAAAAATTCAGGAAAAATTTAAAAAAGAAAACATTGACGGTTTATTCTTCCCTCATGGAAATTTTGGAACAGAATACGAAGTAGCTCGTCTGGCAAAAGAAATGGGTGTTCCGGTTTTATTATGGGGACCTAGAGATGAAAGACCCGATGCGAATGGTATTCGTTTAAGAGATTCTCAATGTGGATTGTTCGCAACAGGAAAAGTATTAAGACGTTTTCAGGTTCCATTTACCTATTTATGTAATTGTGATTTAGAAGATGAAGAATTTGAAAGAGGCATCAGAAACTTTTTGGCAGTATGTAATGTAGTCAAAGTGTTTAAAAAGACACGCATACTTCAAATTGGACCTCGTCCATTTGATTTCTGGTCTACGATGTGCAATGAAGGAGAACTGTTAGAAAAATTCAACATTCAATTGTCTCCGATTCCTATGCCAGAATTGACTTCAAAAATGAAACAGGTAAAAGGAAGTCAATCTGTAATGGATACCATTCAATATTGTAAAGAAAATTTTAATGTGTGCATTTCCGAAAAACAGCTGGAAAATGTTGCTTGTTTAAAAGTGGCAATGAAACAATTAGCCAGTCAATATGGATGCAATGCGATTGCGATTCAGTGCTGGAATGCTCTACAAAGTGAAATTGGGATTATGCCATGTGCAGCGAACAGCTTATTAAATGAAGAAGGTCTTCCTGTGGTCTGTGAAACCGATATTCATGGAGCCATTACAGCGGTATTGGCGGAAGCAGCTGGTATGGATGAAGCTCGAACATTCTTTGCGGACTGGACCGTTCGACACCCTGACAACGACAATGCAGAACTTTTGCAGCACTGTGGACCTTGGCCTGTTTCCTGTGCTTCCTGTAAACCAACGATTGGGTATCCTTTAGCTTTTGATTATCCAGGAGCTGTAGAAGCCCAGGCAAAAAAAGGCGATATGACTCTGTGTCGTTTTGATGGAGACAATGGAGAGTATTCTTTGTTGTTAGGAAATGCCAAGGGGGTGGAAGGACCTTACACAAAGGGAACGTATGTATGGGTAGAAGTGAAAAACTGGAAACGTCTGGAAGCAAAAATTGTAGAGGGACCATACATTCATCATTGTGTTGGAATTCATAAGGATATCGTTCCTGTTTTATATGAAGCCTGTAAATACATTGGAGTAAAACCAGATCTATATGATGATAACGAAGAAGAAGTAAAAGCGTATATTCGAGGTGAATAAAATGGATGCATTGACAAGAAAAAGTTATGAATTAAGAAAAGACATTATTGAAATGATGCATAAATCAAAAGCGGGACATGTAGGTGGAGATTTAAGTGTAATTGATATTTTAAATGTTTTATACAATGAAATCATGAATGTGACACCAGAAAACTTCAAAGATGAGAATCGAGATCGATTCCTGTTAAGTAAAGGACATTGTGCCGATGCTTTATTCGTTGTATTAGGGGATAAAGGATTCTTTGATAAACAGGAAGCCATTGATACATTTTCTCAGTACAATTCAAAATTTATTGGACATCCAAATACGGATATCAATGGAATTGAAATTAATTCCGGTTCATTAGGACATGGATTGTCCATTGGGGTAGGAATGGCCATTGCGGGTAAAATGGATTCCAGATCGTATCGTACGTATGTTGTTTTAGGAGATGGGGAAATGGCAGAAGGGTCAAATTATGAAGCGATGATGGCTGCCAGCCAATATAAACTGGACAATTTATGTGCTACAGTGGATTTGAATCGTTTACAGATTTCTGGCACTACAGATGAAGTTATGTCCACTTCTTCTTTATCGGAAAAATTTGCCTGTTTTGGATGGAATGTGATTGAAGTAGAAGATGGAAACGATTGTACACAATTGGTTGATGCGTATCGTAAAGCCGAACAATGTAAAGGAAAACCAAGTGTTGTCATGGCACATACAGTGAAAGGAAAAGGTGTTTCTTTTATGGAAAATGAAAAAGCCTGGCATCATGGAGTAATGAGTGAAGAACAATACAAACAGGCTATCAAAGAAATTGAGGAGGTACTATCATGAATACCATTACCAATCGACAAGCCATTTGCGATGTCTTATTAGAAAAAGCTAAAAAAGATAAAGAAATTGTTGTCGTATGTTCCGATTCTCGAGGATCGGCTTCGTTAACTCCCTTTGCGAATGCATATCCGGAACAGTTTGTGGAAGTTGGGATTGCCGAACAGGATCTGGTAGGAATTTCAGCGGGACTGGCTTCCTGTCATAAAAAAGTATTTGCGGCTTCTCCTGCTTCCTTTCTGACAACCAGAAGCTATGAACAGGCTAAAGTGGATGTGGCTTATTCACAAACCAATGTTACTTTAATTGGAATTTCTGGCGGCGTCAGCTATGGAGCCTTGGGGATGACACATCATTCGTGTCAGGATTTTGCGGCTATGTCCAGTTTAACGGGAATGCGTGTCTACAATCCAAGCGATCGTTTTCAGACCGCTAAATTAATAGAAAGTCTGTTAGAAGATGAATTACCTGCGTATATCCGTGTATCTCGAAGTGCAACGGAAGATATATATGGTGAAAACATGGATTTCACTCTAAACAAAGCCAATGTGATTTCTTCAGGAGCAGATGTATTGCTGGTTGCCTGTGGAGAAATGGTTCCATACGCAAAAGAAGCTATGAAACAATTAAACAAAGAAGGGATTTCAACTGGACTAATCGATATGTATTGCATTAAACCATTGGATGAAGAAACATTGATCCAGCAGGCAAAAGATGTAAATCTGGTGGTAACCATTGAAGAACATGCACCTAGAGGTGGATTGGGTGCAGCTGTGGCACAGGTCTTATCAAAATCTTGTCCAAAGCGTTTATTGGAATTGAATTTACCAGATGAACATTTAATATCCGGAACGAATAAAGAAATGTTTAAATATTATGGATTGGATACAGAAGGAATCGTTGCTTCTGTACGAAAAAATGTATGAAATATATATTAAGTATCGATCAGAGTACACAAAGCACAAAAGCTTTGTTGTTTGATGAAAAAGGGGACATTGTTTGTCGAAAAGATCGCAAACACAAACAGATTGTCAATGAATTGGGTCATGTATCTCATGATCCAAAGGAAATTTATCAGAATACCATTCTTTCTATTCAGGATGTCATCGAAGAGAGTTCTATTCTTTCTTCGGATATAGTGGCTATGGGAATTTCCAATCAAAGAGAAACAACGGTTTTATTTGATGAAAAAGGAAATCCATTAACCGATGCCATTGTATGGCAATGTGCCAGAGCCAGTGAAATCTGTAAGCGATATGAAAGTCATAAAGAAGAAATTTATGATATTACAGGACTGGTATTATCTCCATATTTTCCTGCCAGTAAAATGGTATGGTTAAAAGAAAATGTAAAACCAGAAGGAAATTATCGTTTTGGAACCATTGATACATGGCTGGTTTACTGTTTGACTCATGGCCAATCGTATAAAACAGATGCATCCAATGCTTCAAGAACTCAATTGTTTGATATTCATACAGGAGAGTGGTCGGATTCACTATGTGCTTTATTTGGCATTGAAAAAGAACATTTACCAGAAGTCTGTGACAGTGATTCTTGTTTTGGGATGAGTGATGTTGAAGGAATACTGGATCATGAAATTCCAATTTATGCGGTATTAGGGGATTCTCATGCGGCTTTATTTGGACAAGGCTGCCATCAGTCTGGACAAGTAAAAGTTACTTTGGGAACCGGTTCTTCCATTATGATGAATATTGGAAGTCAGTATATGAAAAGTCACAATGGACTGACCACTTCGCTGGCATGGAAAACGCATGGAAAAATGGAATATGTATATGAAGGTAATATCAATTATGCTGGAGCCATTATCAGCTGGATTCAGAATGATCTTGGATTGATTCAATCTCCAAATGAGACTCAACAAGCCATTGAACAGGCAAATGAAGAAGATGAAACAATCTTAGTCCCTGCTTTTTCTGGATTAAGCGCACCTCATTGGAATGAAAATGTAAGAGCCATCTTTTATAATATGTCCAGAACGACCAAAAAGAATGAATTGATTAAAGCTTCGGTTGAAAGCATTGCCTATCAGATTACCGACATATTAAATGCAATGGCCAGTGACAGCGCTCTGGCTTTATCTCAGGTAAAAGCGGATGGAGGCCCAAGCAAAAATAATTATTTGATGCAGTTTCTAAGCGATATGGCAAGATGTTCTGTTAAAGTTTCAAAACAGGAAGAATTATCGGCTATTGGAGTCGCTTATATGGCTGGAATTGCGGTGGGACTTTATCAGAAAGAAACATTGTTTTCTCATCGTGAATATATAGAATACAATCGAAAGATGGATATCAACAACTGGAAAAAGCGAATGGATCGCTGGTATGATGCTTTGGCTTTATTGTTGAGTAAGGAGGAATCATGTTAAGAATCGCACAAAATCATAAAACACTTGAAAAAGATGGAAACCCATTTTTCTATTTAGCAGATACTTGCTGGTCTGCTTTTACAAATATTTCAGAGGAAGAATGGGAATATTATTTATATAAACGAAAAGCACAGGGTTTTAATACCATTCAAATCAATATTCTTCCTCAATGGGATGCTTCCGATACAGATTTAAATTATAATCCTTTTATTGATAATGATCCTTATCAAATCAATATGGATTATTTTAAACATGCGTATCAAATGTGTAAAACAGCGAAAGAATATGGTTTTGAACTGGCTTTGGTGGTATTGTGGTGCAATTATGTACCTCATACATGGGCAAGTAAAATGATGAAAGATGACATTCTTCCGTTTGATTGTCTTGAAAATTATGTGAATGTCGTTCATGAAACTTTTACTTCTTTAAATCCTATTTACATTATAAGTGGAGATACGGATTTCCCAGAAAAAGAAACAGAAGATTATTATATTACCGTTGCCAGACAATTAAGATCAATGGCAAAAAACTGTTTATTCACAACGCATATAAAAGGTCGTTATTCTTATATTCCAGAAGAATTATTAGAATGTATGGATCTTTGTTTCTATCAAAGTGGACACAATGCCAAAGATCTAAGCATGCCTTATTCGTTAGGTGAAGCAATGCAGGAAAAATATCCAGATAAACCCGTTATCAATTCGGAACCATGTTACGAACAAATGGGATATTCAGGAGGAATGTATGGACGATGGACTCGAGAAGATGTAAGAAGAGCAGCCTATGTTTCTATTCTTTCAGGAGCTTGTGCAGGAATTACGTATGGAGCGGCTGGAATTTACAGCTGGCATAAAGTGGATAAAGGGTTCATGACAAAATTAGGGGAAGGATTTGACACACCTAAATCGTATCAGGAAGCCATGAACTTTCCAGGTGCCTGGGATTATGGATATTTAAAAGAAGTAATGGAAGCCTTTAAAGTCAATGCGTTAACTGCCAGACAAGATTTATTGTTGAATAAAACAGAAGATATTCGAGTAGCAGAAGATGAAAAGGGAACTCTTTTTGTGTATGTTCAACATAACACAAAAGTACGTTTTAATTGTGATTTAAGTGATTATACAGGAAAAGCCATTGATTTAGAAAATCGCTTTGTTTCGCAATTAAATATAAATAAGAATGGAATAGAAATGCATCCATTTAACCAGGATGCACTGTATATCCTTTGGAAAGGAGAATAAAAATGTTTCCAGATAATTTTTTATGGGGTGGAGCGACAGCGGCCAACCAGTGTGAAGGTGGATACAATGAAGGAAACAGAGGTTTAGCTAATGTGGATGTCATTCCTCATGGTAAAGATCGTTTTCCAGTTATGTTAGGAAAAATGAAAATGCTGGAATTGGATGATACACATTATTATCCTGCTTTAAATGGAATTGATTTTTATCATCATTATAAGGAAGATCTCGCATTAATGGCAGAAATGGGATTTAAAACATTTCGTATGTCCATTGCCTGGACGAGAATCTTTCCAAATGGAGATGAAGAGAAACCCAATGAAGAAGGTTTACAATTCTATGAAGATGTTTTTAAAGAATGTAAAAAATATGGGATTGAACCGCTGGTTACCATTACACACTTTGATTGTCCAATTCATCTGATCAAAAAATACGGTGGATGGAAAAACTATAAGCTGGTTGAATTTTATAAAAAACTGGTAACGGTATTGTTTACCCGTTATAAAGGTCTGGTTCATTACTGGCTGACATTTAATGAAATAAATATGATCCTTCATCTTCCTTTTATGGGAGCGGGTCTTGTTTTTGAGAAAGGAGAAGATGAAGAAACTTCAAAATATCTAAGTGCGCATCATGAACTGATCGCATCGGCCTGGGCAACTAAAATTGGTCATGAAATTGATGAAGAAAATAAAATTGGATGTATGATGGCAGCCGGAGATTTTTATCCATATTGTTGTAAACCGGAAGATGTATGGGAAGCCAAAATGAAAGATCGAGAAAATATGATGTTTATCGATGTACAGGCTAGAGGATACTATCCAAATTATGCGAAAAAGAAATTTGAAAGAATGGGATTGAATCTTCCTTTGTCAAAAGAAGATGAAATGGTAATGAAAGAAAATACAGTGGATTTTATTAGTTTTTCTTATTATTCTTCTCGTTGTGCAACCACTTTAGAAGATGTAAACAATTCAGTTGGAAATGCATTTAAAGGAGCAAAGAATCCCTATCTAAAAGCCAGTGAATGGGGATGGCAGATCGATCCGCTTGGATTAAGGATCACAATGAATACATTATACGATCGTTACCAGAAACCGTTGTTTATTGTGGAAAATGGTTTAGGAGCTAAAGATGAAATCATAGATGGAAAGATCGAAGATGACTATCGCATTGAATATTTAAGAGAACATATCAAAGAAATGAAAAAAGCTGTAGAAGAAGATGGTGTCGAACTTTGGGGCTATACTCCATGGGGATGCATTGATCTGGTGAGTGCTTCGACTGGAGAAATGAGCAAACGTTATGGAATGATTTATGTAGATTTGGATGATGAAGGAAAAGGAAGCTTTAAAAGATATAAGAAGAAAAGTTTTGACTGGTATAAAAAGGTGATTGAAACCAATGGAGAGGAATTGTGATATGGCGTTTCCAAAAGATTTTTATTGGGGTGGGGCTACGGCTGCCAACCAGCTTGAAGGTGCCTGGAATGAAGATGGAAAAGGGATAGCCTGTCCAGATATTTGTACAGGAGGAAGTGCAAATACTTCGAAACGAATCACTCCAGAAATAAAAGAAGGTATTTTCTATCCATCTCATCAGGCCATCGATCATTATCATCGATATAAAGAAGATATTAAATTGTTTGCGGAAATGGGATTTAAAATGTATCGTTTTTCCATTTCGTGGACTCGTATCTTTCCAAATGGAGATGAGAAAGAACCAAATGAAAAGGGTTTACAGTTTTATGATCGTTTAATTGATGAGTGTTTAAAATATAATATTGAACCAATGATTACCATTTCTCATTATGAAGTGCCATTTGGATTGACAAAAAAATTCAATGCCTGGGTAAGTCGAGAAATGATTGATTGTTATTTGAATTACTGTAGAGCGATTTTTACTCGATACAAAGGAAAAGTAAAATACTGGCTGACATTTAATGAAATTAATAGTGCGACTACACCTGTGGGAGGATTTTTAAATCAGGGAATCTTAAATGAAATTAAAGAAATGGAATTTATGAATCAGGTTGATATTCCCCAAAATCGTTTTCAGGGATTGCATCATCAGTTTGTAGCCAGTGCATTGGCAGTAAAGCTGGCTCATGAAATCGATGAAAATTATCAAGTGGGATGTATGAATATTATGGCAACCAGCTATCCTTTAACTTGTAAACCAGCTGATGTATTATACAATCAGAAACAATCACAAATTATGAACTGGTTTTGTTCGGATGTACAGTGTCGAGGAAAATATCCAAATTATATTCATAGATATTTTAAAGAAAACAATATCGAAATTCATATGAAAGACAATGACGAGCAGATTTTAAAAGAAGGATGTGTTGATTTCTATACTTGTTCGTATTATATGTCAAACTGCCAGACTTCAGATCCAGAAAAACAGATTTTAGGAAAAGGAAATTTATTGGGAGGAGTGCCAAATCCGTATTTAAAAGCGAGTGACTGGGGATGGCAAATCGATCCAGAAGGATTACGTTTTTCGTTGAATGAAATATGGGATCGTTACCAGTTGCCTGTTTTTGTAGTGGAAAATGGATTGGGTGCTTATGACAAAATAGAAGAAGATGGAAGTATTCAGGATGATTATCGAATTAATTATTTAAAATCACACATTGAACAGATGCATGAAGCCATATTAGATGGTGTTAATTTAAAAGGCTATACACCATGGGGATGCATTGATCTGGTCAGTGCTTCTACCGGAGAAATGCGAAAACGTTATGGGTTTATTTATGTTGAAAAATACGACGATGGTTCGGGAGATTTTTCAAGAAGAAAGAAAAAATCGTTTTACTGGTATAAAAAGTTAATTGAGACCAATGGAGAAGATTTAGATTAGGGCATAAAAAAGTGCCCTTTTTCTATATTTAAAACAAAAATTAGAAAAAAATTAAAAAAAAGATACTTTTTTTCAAAAAAAGAGTTGACTGAAGGGGAAGGATTTGGTAGTATAAGTGAGCGCTCGACAGAGAGCAGCGAAACGATCTTTGAAAACTGAACAAGAAAACCTGAAAGAAGTACGAAAGTACAAGGAAAAGAACAGCAACGTCAATTTAAAAGAAGGAAGAAAGATGTGTCAGAACATCTAGAGAGCTAAATCAAATGGAGAGTTTGATCCTGGCTCAGGATGAACGCTGGCGGCATGCCTAATACATGCAAGTCGAACGGGATATCTTCGGATATCCAGTGGCGAACGGGTGAGTAACACGTAGGTAACCTGCCCATGTGCTCGGGATAACGCCTGGAAACGGGTGCTAAAACCGGATAGGTATCGCTTCTGCATGGAAGAGATATTAAAGGAGCTGCAAGGCTCTGAACATGGATGGACCTGCGGTGCATTAGCTGGTTGGTGAGGTA
>NZ_VUMM01000019.1 GCF_009696175.1 Floccifex porci | reverse complement strand
TATTCAGGTACAGGTGTAGTAATGCCTTTCTTATAATTCTTTACACATTCAAGTTTAAACTGCCATGTATACTTCATATAAAAACCCTCCTTACTGGCTTATTGTCCAGTTTGGAGGGTACATATCACTTTGGAGGATTTTATATTTTATGTTCCATAAAGTCCTGGATCATCTGACCTGTAATACTGGATGTTCCTATTTCATTTTTCACTACTTCTCTTGAAAAGAAATCCGCCTGGTACAGTTCAGAACAATCCAAAGTAATATTGTCGCTGCCATCTAGTTCACAGACAAAGCCAACCTGTATATTCTGTGCAAAGCCCCATGGCTGCGATCCATAGTACCGAATGTTCTTAACCTTTAATCCAACTTCTTCTCTAACTTCTCTTACAACAGTATCTTCTAAACTTTCACCATATTCCACAAAACCAGCAATTAATACATAAGGTTTATCTTTTTGATGTTTTGCCATCAAAAGTCGATTTCCATCCAGAATCGCAATATTTACCGCTGGATTGATTCTTGGATATATACAGTTATGACACTTTGGACATACCAGCATAAATTCTTTTTTATCCAGTATTAATTCACTCTTGCAGCATCCACAATATTTATTGTGTTTCATCCATTGATAAATATGATATCCATTCATAATGGCAAATCCCAATTCATTTGGTAAAGCTGTTCTGACACTGTGCAAAGTACAATAATTTGTTTCAATTTCTTCTTTTGACAGAAAAAAGCGTTTATGATCGATTGTGAATAAATATAGACAATCTGCATAAAAATCTTTATATTCTGGAAGAACAATCTGATTCTGGATTATTTTTCCTGCAAATGCGTTTTCTTTATAAATTAAAAGTATATCTTCATCTTCTGGTTTTAAATACTGATATACATGATTAAATTCACCTTTTATTTCATGAATCATGTCAATCTTCCTTTTTTCGATTCAATAAATTTTCTTTTTTATCCATTAGACTTTCTTTTACTTCTTCTAAATATTCTGATTTTTTATCGGATACTTCACTGATGGTTTTACCAATGGATTCCGCTTTTGAAGATACAGATCTATAGACTTCCTGTTTTTTTTCATCGAAGGCATCTTTCATATCTTCTTTCACTTCACCAATATACTGTTTAAATTCTTCTGTATCCATATCCGATACATCACTCATTGTTCTACCAATGGTTTCTGCCTTTTCAGATACTGTCTTATACATTTCGTATTTTTTCTCATCAATGGCTTCATCCATATCTTTCAAAGCCTGTTTTGCTCTTAATTCAGCTTCCAGTATTTTTTCTTTTAATACAGAAGGAGATACTTTCATTGTTGGATACGCTCTTTCTAAACGAGCTACAAACAATGAACGATTTTTTAAAGCCATATGAACTTTTGTACTGATTTCTTCTGAATCATCTGCCTGGGTTCCATCAATTTCATCTCGGATCACATGCATTGCCAGCCTTGATAAAATTACATCACCTGTCATAAGAATAACGATCAGAATAGATATAACCCATTTTACTGGTTCTGAAATCGCATTTAATCCCAATCTAATTACTGGATAAATAATCTGCAGAATGACAAATGCTGCCAAACCAAACAGTATTAGATTTCCAATCCATACCCTTCCATGAATATTAAATGGTTTTGTACTGTAATCCCACCATCTTGCATGATATCGTTTTTCCATTATATAACTTACAAAATATTCTAAAATCCCACATACGATAAATCCACCGGCAAAAGTAGAAAAAATACCGGTATTTAAATGCAGAATATCCTGTAAAATAACAATAATAAAGACAACTCCAAAGCCATAAATCGGACAATAAGGTCCAATTAAAAATCCTCGATTCACAAATCGATGCAGTTCTATCATTTTTAAAATAACTTCCATACACCATCCCAATACGGAAAACAGGAAGAATACAATTACAAATTCAGACAGTCCTAAGCTCACTCTATCCCTCCTTTTAATATTTTAACATTTACTTCAACGGTTTCTTTTAATTGAATATATTCTACATGAGCATGATCAAACATTTTTTTGGAAGCAATATTGTTTTCTGTTCCATTGTACTTGTCACTTTCATAAACTACTTTTTTTATTCCCGATTGAATAATAGCTTTTGCACATTCATTACAGGGAAATAAAGAAACATAGATCGTACATCCTTCTAAATTCTGAATGCTGTTTAAAATCGCATTCAATTCTGCATGAACCACAAATGGATATTTTGTCTGAAGATACTGTCCATCCCTTTGCCACGGAAACAATTCATCATCACATCCCATAGGAAACCCATTATATCCAAGTCCTACCACTCGTTTGTCTTTATTCACAATACAGGCTCCTACCTGTGTATTGGGATCTTTAGACCGTTTTGCGGATAAATGAGCCATGCTCATGAAATATTCATCCCAGCTAAGTACATCGATTCTATGACTCATTCCATTTCCTCCAGTTCCTTTAATACCTGTTCAAATTCCTTTCCCAGACCAATTTCAAATGTCATCTTTTCATTTGAAGTCGGATGTATAAATTCCAGTTTATTGGCATGAAGAAGCTGACCATTGGTCTCTAATGTTTTTCGATATCCATAAGTCGGATCCCCTGCAATTGGATGACCTATATACTGCATATGAACACGAATCTGATGTGTTCTTCCTGTTTCCAGCTGACATTGTACATATGCATACTCTCTAAAATTTTTTAGTACAGTAAAATGAGTAATCGCATCTTTTGAATTTTTAGAAGTGACTTCCATTTTTTTCCGATCTTTTTCACTTCTTCCAATGGGCGCATGAATGGTTCCATATTCATGAGAAAATGGATGATGGACAATACATACATACTGACGGTGACAGGTTTTATTGGCCAATTGTTCACTGATTGCTTTATGTGCTTTATCATTTTTACATACAACCAGTAATCCAGATGTATCTTTATCAATTCGATGGACGATCCCTGGTCGATTCACTCCATTGATTCCGCTCAGATCTTTACAGTGATATAAAAGGGCATTGACCAGTGTACCACTGTAATGTCCAGGAGCCGGATGCACCACCATGCCTTTTGGTTTATTGATCACAATTAAATCCGAATCTTCATATACAATGTCCAGAGGAATGTTTTCAGGAAGGACTTCTGTATTTTCATCTTCTGGTATTTCAATGGTGATTCGATCGTTAAGCACAGTCGTATAACTGGCTTTTGCACTTTTTCCATTCACAAATATATGATTGTCATCCAGCAGATCTTTTACTCTTTTTCTGGAAACATCTAAAAATAAAGCAACAGCTTTATCCAGTCTTTGATGTTCCTGATTTTCATCTATTTTAAAAGTTCTTTCTTCCATCTTTTCTTTTCCTCAATTTCTTCTATCAGCATCCAACATAAAATTAACGCAAATCCAACAGTAATACAAATATCGGCTACATTAAATATCGGAAATGCATAACTTCCTATATATACCCCAATAAAATCACGTACATAATTTAAAAACATTCGATCTATAAAATTACCGATGGCGCCCGCAAAAACTAAAATATATCCAGTCATCATAAATTTATTTTCTGTATCCTTAAACATATAAAGAATAAAGATCAGAGCTGTAATTGTTATGATCCCAAAAAAAACATTTCCAAATCCAGTCAAAAGACTAAAGGCAGCTCCAGTATTCTGAAAATAAGTAAAATACAATACATGTTCAATCAGATCTACCTGTTCATGAAGTGAAATTGTTTTTGTGATATAGAGTTTTGTATATTGATCTAATAAAATCAGAATAATAGATGCGATTAGACCGATGATCCATTTTTTCTTATTCAATTCAATCCCTCGTTTCTGCACTTCATTTTATCATAATGAAAAGGCAGTTGAAACTGCCTTAATTTCTTAATTTACCATATTCCAATCCAGATAAGTCCTCAATTGGATTTCCATATATTCTTAATGTTTCCAGTAAAGTTAAATTCTTTAATGGTGAAACATCACTGATCTGATTGTTCTTTAAAGATAAAGACAACAAATAAGGAAGATTTGCGATTGGTGAAATATCTTTGATTGCATTATGATCCAGTCTTAAATAAGAAATGAATTCCAGATCTTTTAATGGACTTAAATCTTCAATATTATTGTTGTAGAAATCCACATAACATAATTCCTTTAAATCTTTTAAAGGAGATATGTCCGAAACATTGTTATATTCAAAATTTAAAATCTGAAGCTGTTTCATATCTTCTAAAGCAGATATATCTTCGATATTGTTGTTTCCAGCTTTCAGATCCACCATATGATTCGCATGTTTCAATGGTGAAATATCACGAATGGAATTGTTGTTGATATTCAAATGAATCAACTGATTGGCTTTCTTTAAAAATTCTATAGAAACCAGCTGACAATATTGTGCTTTAAAAGTTGTTAAATTTCCAACTGTAATAAAATCATCCACATGGGTAATTTCATTCTTAGAAACATCCAGTTTTCTTAAGGAAGACAGGTGATTCAGTTCCCTCATATCACTGAATCCAGATTGTTCCATACGTAAAACCTGCAGTTTATTCAAAGAGCGTAAAAAGTCAAAATTATCAGGAACATTATAAGACATATCCAATTCTTCCAATGATGGAAATTCTTTTAAAAGTGAATAATCTTTCAGATATGGACAGTTCTGAACATTTAATACACGCAAATTTTCCATTGACAGTAAAGCAGAAATATCATTCATTAAATTTGTTGACAGATCCAGTTCTTCCAAAGTCGAAATATAAGTTAAATCATCAATATTGAATAAACGCATTCCTGACAGATCCAGCTTCTTAAGATTTTTAAGGCGTCCTAAAACCGCAAAGCTGAATGGACCGTTTTCTGTATTGATGCTGACTTCTTTTAAATGAGCACATTTTTCCAGATAAACCAGACTGTCAATTTTAGCTTTTTTCATATTTAAATATTCCAGATTGATCATCGCCGCAACTGCAGAAATATCCATTGTGTATAAGTTATTATGAGAAATATTCAGTGATTTCAGTTGTCTGAATCCATGCAATGCCTGTAAATCTCTTAGCTGGTTTCCAGAAACATCTAATTTTTCGATGTTTCTTAAATCTTTAATTGGATCCAGAGATTGCAGTTTATTTCGAGACAGAATCAATGTCTCAATATTTTGTGCATACTCCAATCCATCCAGACATTCAATCTCTCTTTCCTGTGCATCCAGATAAATCAGATCCATCATATTATTCTCATTAATTTCATCTTCTTTACATTTTAATTTTGAAGCTATTACCTGTCTTAGACCGTCATCTTTAATCAACATAATTATGACCTCCATTTTTTTATATTATACACCATAAAGATTAAATAATACAAAAATCAAATGTTTTCTTTCATACAATATATAGAATAAATTGCTTGTTGAAGGATCCATAACATACCAATAAATAAAATCCAGAATGGAGAGATAAAACCAGTATATGACAGACAACATATTATCACTGCACTTACTAAATAAATATTGGTCATACATTTAAATGTTTTATAACAGGCATTTCCAATTTGTAATTTTTCCAGTTCATCACAGCTTTCATACCAGTCTTTCTGAAATTTTACATCAAATACATTACCTTTCTTTTCAGGTGCCATTTGTTTAATGCTTTTAATGATGACATTTGAAAGAATCAGTGTCCATACTATATACACAACAATAAGAAGAAAGGATATCATTCCCAGATCAAAAAGAGAATAGGCAGACAATCCTAAGCAGATGAACATTAAAGGCATTGCGACATTATTAAATATCATTGCTTTTGACAATGTTTTATTTGCTGTTTCATAATTGATTTCATCTTCCAAAGCCTTTAAATAAGATTTTGCTTTAAAATAGTATATTGTAGAAATCAGTAACAGAAAATATCCTATACCATACGCAAATACTCCATATGTAATCAGCAGATCACTAAGATAAATGCTCCATTCAAACAATTCCTGATAATATCCACCTATCAAAAAACCAATAAAACCACCAATTATTAAACTGATGATCATAATAAAAACAAACCGAATCATTATCTTTTTATCATTGTTCATATTCATCCTCCGTTAACATAAAGACTTCTTCTACATTTTTTTGAAATACATGGCTGATTTTTAAAGCCAGTGTAATACTGGGATTGTAGTCTCCCCTTTCAATCAAAGAAATGGTTTGCCTGGATGCATTGACAAGACTTCCTAATTCCTGCTGATTGATTCCCATAGCTGCTCGTAATTCTTTTACACGATTTAGAATTGCCATAGATTCTATCACCTCTTTTTTGACAACTTTATTTGTCATTAATACTTTATCATTGACAACAATAGTTGTCAAAACAATTTGTTAAAAAATTATTTTAAACCAATATGGACATTTTATAGACACAAGTGGTAAAATATCGTTAAGTAGGGATTCTTTATTATTTTCGGCAATTGTTTATCATAGGTAGACAAAGTTAGAGTAATTCAGTTCCGGGAGGTAAAAGCATGTACACTGGTAAAGTGAAATGGTTTAATGCCGAAAAAGGTTTCGGTTTCATCATTGGTACAGATGGAAAAGATGTCTTTGTTCACTTCTCTTCAATCAACGCAAAAGGTTATCGTACTTTAGAAGAAGGTCAGACAGTAACTTATGATTTGATTGAAAGCGAACGCGGCAAACAGGCAGCAAATGTGTCTGTTGTTCAGTAAGAACAGAAAAAAGCACGCGCAGTGCTTTTTTTTAAGAATATGAAAAAATACGAAATCGTAAAAGATTATGTTTATAGCCAATATTCAAAAATTAGCTATGAACCTTTAAAAACTGCTGCCTACACTCACACTGCTATGGTGGATGCTTCTATAACTCTACTTGCAATCTCACGAAACATTCGAATTGAACGGGCTAAAATCTGCGCCTTATTTCATGATTATGCACAATTTGTGGACAACTGTCCTCATGATCAGCATGCTAAATTATCAAGTTTATACTGTTCACAATTTTTAAGACAGACAGAATTGTTTAAAATCAATGAAATAGACGATATCTGTTATGCGATTTCTCGTCATTCTTTTAAAAATAAATACGATTCTCCTTTATGCGAGGCTTTAAAAGATGCGGATGTTATGGCTCGTTTTCTGGAAAACCCTGAATGTGAACTGAGTGACATAGAAAAACAGCGATTGTTTAAAGCAACCGCTGATATTCAAAAATAATTTTAAAATGATTGATAGTACAGTTCGACTTTGTCATCGAGCTGTCTTTTTATTTTACCAAAAACAAGATTGAAAATAGACTCATCAAATATGGCACAATCTATATAGGAATAACTCTTTCCAATACTTCCTCCAATGACTTTTCCTGTTTCATTCTTCTGAAGCTGTTTTTGAATGGAATTCGATATCTCTTTATGTAAAAGGGCATCCTGCTGATTTCCATATAAATTGCTGTAATAAATATATCCGTACTTTCCACCTTTACTTTCCATATCCGAAAGAACATCATTTTTCTCTTCTATAGTTTCTTCTAACAGGATAGGATGCGTTGTAAAGATCATCTTCATATCTTTCCTTAATGAATCGTGTGCAAAATCCTGAATTGGCTGATATACAGAATAGATGTCCAATGGAGAAACATATGTATGCCATCCTTTTCTTTCTACAATATCCAAAAGACGATCATAAAATTCAATAAGCGGACAGAATTCTTCCACTTCTTTGCATTCATCCATATAATCGATATGAGAAATATACGCTTCGTAACAACATTGACCCAATGCCAATTCAAGTAAATACATACTCATTTCTTTTTTGTTTTCCGTATTGTCAATAAGATAGAAACCAGGACAATAAACTTTCACGTGAACTAAATCCTGGTTGTCATCAATTCCATAGGACACAAAGAAATCCTGCAGATTGTACTGGTCTTCTTTGATCTGTACCGTTGCCAAGACAGCTTTAGACGATAAAGGTGGCAGACAATCATTAAGAATCCAATGATTTGAGATTGATTTAGGTGCTACCTGTACAAAATATTGAGCAATCAGCTGACATGTTTTATTGGGACCTGTATCAAATGTACATTCCAGTTCCCCATATACATTTTCCACAAAGAAATGACAGCCTGTCATTTCATAACACATATCATCTAACTTTTCTACATCTTTATTTAAAATTTCATAATTTGAATGGGTAAGACCATCTACAATTTCATCTTCTAATTCAACAAATAAATTCCAAAATTGTTTTGCATTGTCTTTTATACTCATTTTAATCCTGCTTCCATATAGTTTTAGATTCTGTAATAATCAGATCCATCGCAACATCACTTTTCTTGATTGTCATAGAATCCATTTTCTGACAGTCAAAAGCCACTCCGATTTTAATGGCTTTTGTCTGTTTTAAATATCGATCATAATATCCTTTTCCATATCCCATACGATACATCTTATAGAATCCGACCATAGGAACAAGAATGACATCCAGATCTAAAGGTTCTATTTTTATTTTATTGGATGGTTCATAAGTATTAAATTTACCTCGATACAATTTTCCTTTAAATTTATAGAAATTCATTGTCTGTTCATCTTCAACAATAGGTAAATATAATTGTTTATATCTTTTGAATTCATCAAAACAATTTACTTCACCTTTGATGGGAACATACATTCCTACCTTTCCATTTATAAAGGGTTCAAGTTTCTGAATGATTTTTGTTTCTTTTTCTTCGCGGTTTTCAACATTTGATCGTAATGTAATATAATCTTTTCTATCCAATGGAATCACTCATATCCAGCTGTAATAAACGATTTAGCTCTACAGCATATTCCATAGGCAATTCTCTTGTGAAAGGTTCCAAAAAACCCATTACGATCATTTCCGTTGCCTTTTGTCTGGATAAACCACGAGACATTAAATAAAACAATTGTTCCTCACTGATATTTGAAACCGTTGCTTCATGTTCAATTGTTGAATCATCATTTTTCATGATATTTGTAGGTAGTGTATCAGAACTTGACTGATTATCTAAAATCAAAGTATCGCATTCCACTTTACTTCTGGATCCTTTTGCTTTTGGATTGTGCTGGATCAGACCACGATAATTGGTTTTTCCTCCATTTTTTGAAATGGATTTTGAAATGATCTGACTGGATGTATTTTCTGCTAAATGGATCATTTTAGAACCCGAATCAATCTGCTGAATTCCATCTCCTACCGCAATGGTAATGCAGGTTCCTTTCGCATTTGGCCCTGCTAAAACACAGGTTGGGTATTTCATCGTCATTAAAGAGCCGATGTTTCCATCTACCCATTCCATTGATCCACCTTCAAATACTTTTGCTCGCTGAGTCACAAGGTTGTATATATTCTTTGACCAGTTCTGAATAGTAGTATATCGACATTTTGCGTTTTTTAATACGACAATTTCTACTACTCCTGCATGCAGAGAATCTTTTGAATAACTTGGCGCCGTACATCCTTCCACATAATGAATGTCACTTCCTTCATCGACAATGATCAATGTTCTTTCAAATTGTGCCATTCGTTCTGAATTAATACGGAAATAAGACTGTAATGGTTTTTCCAGCTTTACCCCAGGAGGTACATAAATAAAAGATCCTCCAGACCATACAGCTCCATTTAAAGCTGAAAACTTATTGTCATTGTAAGGGATAACGGTATCAAAATATTTTTTAAAGATTTCTGGGTATTCTCTTAAACCACTGTCTATGTCTAAGAAAATAACACCTTTTTCTTCCACTTCCTGAAGCATATTGTGATATACAACTTCTGATTCATACTGCGCTGAAGCTCCTGCCAGGAATTTTCTTTCAGCTTCTGGAATTCCCAGTCTTTCAAAAGTATTTTTAATCGTTTCTGGTACTTCTTCCCATTTATTAGTTTTATCTTCACTTGGACGTGAATAATATGTATAATCATTAAAATCCATATCCTTCAGATTCAATCCCCATTCCGG
Organism: Floccifex porci; assembly: GCF_009696175.1. Lineage (GTDB taxonomy): Bacteria > Bacillota_I > Bacilli_A > Erysipelotrichales > Erysipelotrichaceae > Floccifex > Floccifex porci. Next base: position 28,089 of record NZ_VUMM01000019.1, on the reverse strand, counting down.
CATCGGTTTTTCCAGAAAACATTTTAATGATTTCAGACGATATTCTAACATCCATTCTGGTTCTTTTTTTATTGCGGATATTTCTCTGACAATTTGTTCATTTAATCCTTTAGGTGTTTCAAAAACGGCATTGTAATCGTCCTGAAAATCACCCTGTGATGAAAGTGTTATATCATCTGGATTCATCCTTTTCACCTTCACTTTCTCTGATCATCTGATCCATTGCTTTCCATCCTATTGTTGCACAATGAATTCGATTCGCCTGTTTACCAACATTCTGAAAGGCAATGGCTTCTTCTAAAAGATCTTCGTCATATTTTTTCTGATCGATCATATTAAAATAATTTGATATGATTTCTTTGGCTTCTTCTATGCTTTTTCCCTGCATAAGTTCACTCATAATGGAAGTAGAAGAAGTCGCAATAGTACAGGCAACTCCATCAAATCGTACATCCTGAATGATTCCATTTTCAATTTTTGATTGAACGGTAATATCATCAATACAGGAATCACTGGCCATATGAACCGATGCATATCCTGATTGATCCGTTAATGATTTATTTCTTGGATATTCATAATGATCCATTATAATTTCTCTTAATAATGATGCATCAATTGACATATTTTATCCTTTCTAAAAGAAAATATTAACACAGTTTTCTAATGTCACTTCTTTTAAAGCTTCTACAAATGTATCTATTTCTTCTTTTGTATTATAAAAATAAAAACTGGCACGTACCGTTGAATTGACATTTAATACTTCAGGCAACAGTTTTGCACAATGCTGGCCTGAACGAACAGCGATTCCTTTCGTATTCAGGAAGCTGGCAACATCCTGAGCAAAAATCATTTTTCCATGATCCATTACATTAAATGTAACAATTCCACATTCAGAATCTTTATTATATACAACAATATGATTCATATCTTTAATTTTATCTAAAAAATATCGTTTTAATTCAACTTCATAGGCATGAATGCGATCCTGGCCAATTTCTTCGATATATTTCATTGCCTGACCCATTCCAAGAACCGCTTCTATTGGCTGTGTTCCGCTTTCAAATTTTAAAGGGGATTCTTTTAAAAGGACATGCCCGCACTGATCAAAACGAGCATTTGATTCCCCTCCATAAAATACTGGTTCCAGTACATCCAGATATTTCTTTTTACCGTACAATATTCCTACTCCAGTCGGTCCGCACATTTTATGCGCACTCATCACAAAGAAATCCACATCCAGATCCTGTACATCGATTTTTATATGCGGTGTACTTTGTGCTCCATCTACAATCAGAATAATATTTCTGGCATGACACAACTCTGATATTTCTTTGATTGGTGTCTGATATCCCAATACATTGGATACTTGTGCTAAACAAACCACTTTTACTTTATCATTTAATGCTTTTTTAACATTTTCCAGTGTAATCTTTCCATGTGAATCTAAAGGTATATACTGTAGTTCAATTTTTTTTGATGCCTTCATCCACGGTAAGATGCTGGAAGCATGCTCACTTTGACAGGTTAAAACTGCATCTCCATCCTTTAAATATTGAGAAGTAAGCATGATACAGATTTCATTCAATCCCATTGTACTTCCTGAAGTAAAAACAATTTCTTCTGGATATCTGGCATTGATAAATTTCTGTGCTATCTTTCTTGCACCTTCAAATTGAGCATCCACCTGTCCACTCATTTCATAATCACCACGATGTGCATTGGCTCCTAAATAAGTATAATAATTTGTAATGGTCTGAATAACACAATCTGGCTTTAAAGTTGTGGCACTGTTATCAAAGTATATCAATGGTTTCTGGCACATTGTTCGATTTAATATAGGAAAATCTTCACGAATTTTATTAACGTCCATATAAACCTACTTTCCGTTCCATTTCACTTTGCAGTAGAATCTGCTGATTTTCATCCTCAATCTGATGAATAACTGGCATAAAATACCCTATACTTAATAATCCTAAAGCCTGCTGTTTTGAAAGCCCTCTGGATTGAAGATAATAAAGCTGTTCTTCATTTGGCTGTCCTATGGATAAAGCATGAGAAGCTTTTACCTGATTTTCTCCAATCAAAAGAAGAGGAGTCACTTTAGCTGTATGCCCTTTTGATAAAGTTAACACTCTGGTTTTCTGATGAGACTGAGATTCATGACATCCATTCTCTATATTTCCATTTGCCCACATTTCATAATAGGCATTTTCACATAAAACAGCATAATTATGAATTTGCCCATATGTATGACTGGACTGATGTCTAATTTCAATCTTTCCTTTTTTCTTTCCATTTTCATCACATAATTGAGCTGTATCAATATCAAATTCAGCTCCTTCTTCTTTTAAATTCACATTTAATGATAAATTCAAACCCGAAGACTGTAGATCCAGCAAGCTCATCATGCAATAAGAATCTTTCTTGCATTCAATTTCTATATTCAACTGTCCATTTTCCATCTGATTGAATAGAAAAATATGACTTTTGGAATCCTGCTGGCATACAATATGTAAATCAATTTTACTTTTCTGCATATGACAGAATAAAGACTGTTCGGATTCCATCTGAAAATGATTGGATTCATTCAAATAAACTGTCTGTATGGCTTCACTCATATTAAGCCACCTTCTTTGCACCACAGCTTCCTAAAGATAAAGGTGCTTTCTTTTCTTCTTTCTTTAAAGTAATGTTAAGTTCCTGTTCGATCCATTCGTAACCCATCGTATCTACTTTTTCAACAAGGCTTGCATCTGAAGATAGAACAATTTTTCCATCCACTAAAATATGTGCATGTGTTGGTTTTAGATAATCATAAAAACGGGCATAATGAGATACGATCAGCAATCCCATACCATTTTCTTTCTGGCATTCATTGATGGCATCAGAAACGATACGTAAAGCATCTACGTCTAAACCACTGTCAATTTCATCCAGCATCGCAATCTGTGGCTTAAGCATCATCATTTGAACAATTTCATTACGTTTCTTTTCCCCACCCGAAAATCCATCATTTAAAAAACGGTGTGCCAAATCAGGTTTCATATCCAGTTGCTTAATGGCTTTATCCATTTCTTTAATAAATTTAAATAAAGAAATTGGTTTTTCTCTTCTTGCGTTGATTGCACTTCTTAAAAAATCAGAGTTAGTTACCCCTGATATTTCACTTGGGTACTGCATACCTAAAAACAATCCGACTTTTGATCTTTCATCTACTTCCATAGACAATACATCCTGTCCATCAAATGTAATGCTTCCTTTTGTCACAATATATTTAGGGTTTCCCATAATGGCCTGAAGCAATGTTGATTTCCCATTTCCATTGGGCCCCATTAATGCATGTCTTTCATTGGAACGTACAGTTAAATCAATTCCTTTTAATATTTCTATATCATTGACTGATACATGTAAATCTTTAATGATTAGTTCTGCCATATTTATTCCTCTTTTCACTGAAATAGTTTAACAGAAAACAATAAGATTCTCAATTATTTAACACTTTGGTTTCATTGCATTTTTAGACGAATTTGATTATAATTGAAAAGATTATACATATAGGAGGTCTACTATGATTGAACTACTAAAATCCAATTGGTTTGTGGTAGTAATTGCGATTGTCATTCTATCTTTTGTAACCTATTTTATTTTCGATATGAATCGATATAATGTATCTGGTAAAAAAGCAGATGGACAGGAATTACTGGCAAGTGCAGCCAATGATAATATTAGTGCAGATGAATTTTATGAGGAAGAAGCACAATTTGATTCATCCTTGTTATACCAGATGTATAAAAAAGCAGTTATCAACGAAACTGTATCGGATTCTAAGGAATTAGAAGAAAAAGCAAAAGAATTGGAATCTACTATCCGTTCTAATTTTGAATCTCAATATGGAGAAAACTATGAAGTAAATTTATCTCAGGAACTGGCAAATTATGGTTTTGAAGGGGAAGATGCCTGCTTTGATTTCTGTATGACCAGTGTAAAAGAAAAACAGATGAATACCGAATTTGTTATAAAAAACTTTGATACATATAAAGAAGCAGTGGAACAAAGAAATCCAAGAACCGTTTCCATTATTTCTATTTCCGTTACCGATTCTGAAAACATCAGTGATGAAGAACAAAAGAAAATGGATAATGTAGATAAAGAAATAAAAGAAGAAAGCTTTGGAAAAGCGGCAACTGAATTTTCTGAAGATACATCTACAGCAAATAATAAAGGTTTCTATGGATATACAGATTCAACCGATGTTACAAGTACCACTTATTCTTATTATGGAACTGGACTTCCAAATGAAGTTGCCAGCCAAGCACAGGATCTGAAAAAAGGAGAAACATCCGATTGGATTTCCGTTACCACAAGTTCTGGTTCAACAATGATGTATAAAGTTTATGTAAATGAAACAAGTTTAAAGAAATTATTAAATTCTGATAATGAAGATGTCAGGGATTCTCTTGTTAGTGCTTTCCTATCTGCCAATAGTACACTGGAAATGGAATCCATTGAATCCTATGCATCAAAATTGGATATTACTTACAAAGATGAGAATACGAAAAAGAAAATCGAAAATTATATTTCCAGTCAATTAAAAACAGAAGGAGATGGTGAAGATGAATAAAATGAAATGGGCTTCTTGTCTTCTGTTAATTGGTTTATGTGGATGCTCTGGAGCACAGGCCAGTATTCAGAATGGAAAAGATACTTTATTTACAGTAGGATCTACCACTTATACAAAACAGGATGAATATAATTTAATCAAAGCATCTAATGGTGGAGCTTTAACACTTCAGCTTGCGAAAAATGCAGTATATGATGAAGTTATCGGAATGGATGATGATATCCGAAAAGCAGCACAGGAAAGTTATGATGATCTTGCCAGTGATTATTCCGATTTTGAAGATCAGTTAAAACAAATGGGATATGAAGATAAAGATGATTATATTAATACCGTCCTCATTCCTGAACAGCAGGGAAACCGTTTGCAGACTCAATATTTTAAGGACAATAAGAAAGAAATCCAAAAAACATATAAACCTTCTATTGTGACTATCTTAAAATGTGATGATGATAAAACCGCACAGAAAGCCATCGACGCTTTAAAAGATGGAAAAGAGCTTCAGGAAGTTTATGATACTTATACCAGTGCAGATTCAAGCTTCTCTAATGAAGAAATTGTCTGTACAACATTAAATACAGATATTCCAACTCGTCTGATCAATCAGGCTTATAAAACTAAAGATACTGGAGTTATTGATGAAGTATTCACAATGGATGATGGTACGACTTATTCTTATGTAGCCATTGTTTCAGACAAGGATTATGATAAAAATCTTTCAAAATATGAAGAAACCATTTCAGCTGGTGAAAATTTTGAAAAAGAAATGTGGGTATATTACTTCACAAAATACGATTTAAAAATATACGATCAGACAATTTTCGATTATTTAAAAGTCAATAATCCTGAATATTTATTGGATTATCCAGAATTATCAGAAGAAGATGAATAAAGGAGCTTATTTTTTAAGCTCCTTTGATTTTTCCAGTAAAGTATAACGGAAATTAAATTCTTCATTATCCTGAAGGCCGATGTAAAATAAACAGTCTATATCTTCCTGATTAAATAAATAAAAATGTTCACTATCAATCAATCCTTCCGGATACAGTACAGCGGCATAATCGTAAACTTCATCCTGATGAATCAGATTCTGTAAACGCCCCACGATCATAATTCTTTTCTTTGTATTTTTTAAAGTTACAACGCTTCCAATGGGTAAATATTCTTTCATCTTAACCTCCTAATAATTGACTTTTACTTTAAATCCCAATCCACAAATAAATCCCAGCTTAGAGCCAAACTCCCATTCTCTATTTTTATGACTGTATTCTAAATTGGCTTCCACACTTCCAATGGACCCGGTTCCACTTAGCGTGATACTGGCTGATAAAAAATGGAAAGAACAGCTCACCGATCCTTTTAGAAAAGATGCACCTGCCCCTAAAGAAAGACTTTGTTCCCCTGGATTTAATACTGCTTTGGCATTGGCATAACAGACCCCCAGCCAGCCATTCGCATTTGCCCTGGCATAGATCTTATCATTTCCTAAACGTAAATTAGCATTTGCGGACAATAAGGAAGCATCTGCTTTTGCCACAATTTGTAAAGACGGATAAAATTGTTTGTCTTTCCATAATCGACATTGGATTTTTCCATTTGCATACAATTTTAAAGCACTAATATTGCCTTTTAATGCTTTATAGGAAAGAGCTGCATTTCCATATTGATATTGAATTGTCTGTGAAAAAGTTAGAGAATTGTTTTTCTTAAATAACCACCCTAATGCATTTCCTGTTTCATTATGAGAATAATTCAATTTTCCTTTAGATGTTTGAACCAATACATCTTCGTTTTCTTCCCATCGATTACAGGACACACTAAAATAATTTGATAGATTATATATATCATTTATTATCTTCTGATGATTTGTAAACAATTGTGAATTATTAAAAGAAAGGGACTGAATTTGTGATAGCAGCTGATTTGCCATTTGTCTAATCAGATTTGTTTCAATCTTCATGTTGAACTTCCTCGATCTGTAAATAAATCAGAGCTGCCAGTTGATTGATTCTGGAAAGGAGAATTTCTTCTTCCTGAAAACTTCCTGTTAAAGAAGAAAGATTATTTTTAATCTGTGTGAGGGTGTACAATAATTCCTGATAATACGTTATTCTAGGATCCGATAGCACTTGTTAACATCTCTTCATTTTCTTTATAAGTGAATGCCGTCTGTGATAAGAATTGTGCATACAATTCCATTATTTCTACAAATGAGGAAAACGCAGGAACCAGTAATTGAAACTCTTCCTGAAATTTTATAGAAGCCGGTGAATTCCATATATCCATTATTGAATTCATCTGCATTTGAATTTGCGAAAATGTATCCATCATCTGTAATTTTAAAGCACTCATCTGATTCGCATACTGACTTACATCTTCATATGAAATCTGTAACATAATTATCCTCTCTATCCCAGCATACGAGCCTGGGCAATGCGATCCTGTTGAATTTGCTGATACATCGATGCACTTTTCTGTAATAAAGAAGCATATTCTTCTAATACCTGTGTCATCTGGTTTAATTTTGGATATAGTTCATCAAATTTAGATACAAACATTAAATGGTCTTCTCCCTGCCAGATAGATGCCATTCCATGAATTCTTTGTTGAATGGATTCGATAATCTGATGATACTCATCTGCTTTAACATATAAACATTGACTTTGCTGCATTAATTGTTCATAATTTACACTTATTCTCATAATTATTTATTCTCCTATACTAAAATAAGATGATCTCCTGTACAAACAAAGTTTTCTTGCCAGGTTTTCTGATTGTCTAATATTCTACGGTTCTCTACATGAAACAGGAAATGATCAAACGTATATCTTTCGCATAACCATTTTCCCGAAATATCTTTGATAAAACTTCCTACATTTCCCTGACTATTCATCCATATATCATGAACATAAGGATGAGGCAGTACTTTAATATGTAATAAATATTTTTTCATATTATCACTCCAGACTATAAGCTTTTCTTTCATCCCAGAACATAAGAAAAGAAGCAGGTATATTCTTTCTTTTTATATAGAATCCATATTCCAGGTATCCTGGACCAAACCATAATATATCCCATTCATACTGATTCAAAATATATTCCTGGGACTGAAAAAAAGCTATGGATGATGGAATATGAATCATTTGAATTTTATCTAGACAAGGCCAATCCTTTATCTTGTCTTTTATATCTTTCTCTAAACTCTTTTGCGCATATACAATCAACAGTTTTCTTCTAGTATCCCAATACACCCACTCTTTTTGACAAATTCCCAGATATACATGAGATTCAAAATGAACTTTTTTCTTTTTCTGATAGAAAGGGTCTCTTTTCTGAAACTGAAATGGATACAATTCATTCTGGATTTCGATCCAGTTTTCATTGCATAGATGTGACTTAGTAAAAAAAGTTTTTATATATTCATTAGAATGAACATTCCAGCAGCATTTAAATCGATTCACTCCTGTATTGAAATGAATAGGATTTTTTGTCAGTACAATCAAACGTATATTCTTTTTCTGAAAGGATTCGACATTTTCTAAAAATTCTGAATCTGCCAGAACGATCAATGTGAATGGTTCTTTAATAAAAGTACATTCAAATAAAGCCTTCATATCTTTAAAATCTCGATCTGTATAAGGGATGGATAGTTTATAAGTAAATACAGGATCTTTAAAATAAAAGAAAATTTGTGGAATCCAGGAAAAATCATCCGTTAGTATATATAAAGATTGACCATGATACAGATCAAAGGGAATTTGTTTCACATCTTTTATATCTTCATAGACCAGAAGTTCATTTTGAAAAGGATACTTAGATAAAACTGGTAAGAACAGTTCCACTCTTGATTCAGGATAGGACAATATTTTCTGTTTTAGACGTTCAAACTTTGTTTCTGTTTCTTTTTTTTCATATAAAACTTCATCATAATCATTCACAAACTGATATATCATTTCTTTTTCATTTAAATAAAAACTATGCCCCTTTACACAAGACTGTCTTTGCAGGATAAATTGTCCAGGTTCTTTTAAATGATACGCAAAATCATTGTGCAGAACTTCCATAGAATCCTGTTTCGAATTCACTTTCATACAGATATGAAAGGAAGTATTGGCCCAAATCTGTTCATCAATAATTCCCATTGGTTTCTGGGTTGATAAAATCAGATGAATTCCTAAAGATCTTCCAATACGTGCCATTTCCTTTATAGATGCCATAGCTTGCCTTGCTTGTTCTTTTAATTGAGCAAATTCATCGATCACAATCATCAAATGACTCATTTTACGATTCTTTTTTAAATTGTAAACATTAATATGATTCACACCAGCATGTTTTAATTGTTTCTGACGAGTATCTATAAGGCAATTCATCAAAACCAGAAAGCGATCTAAATCACGGTCTAAATTGGTAATAGTTGCCACACAATGAGGAAAGTCTTCAAATGACTGGGAAAAAGCTCCTCCTTTAAAATCAATCAATACAAATTGAAAAAGTGAACAACTGTTATTCATCGCCAGCTGTATCAGAATCGTATACAACAATTCTGACTTTCCAGATCCTGTTGTTCCAGCAATCAGTCCATGTACTCCATCTTTTGTTTCATCCAGATTTAGAATAATTTTTTCCCCTTGTTCATCCATACCCAATTCCACTTCCAGCTGAACCGTATTCTTTCTTTCCTTAAAAGAAATATTTTTTTCAGTTCCTGTGGATAAACAATCTTTCTGATAAATTGAATAATTGAACTGATAATGGAAAGAAGGTTTATAGACTGTATCTATGCAGATGGTTGAATCAAAAATATATAAATAATTCTGATTTTCCTTTTTTCGCTTCTGAAAAAGCTGTTTACTTTTTTCATCAAATATCCATAAACGATATCCTTCTTCCATACATTTTGGATGAGATAAAAAATAACACTCTTTAAATGAATTTCCAACCAGTACATATTTCAGATCGTTTTGACATTCGCATAGTACCTGCATCCATCCATTTATAGAATTTGTTAACTGGAGGGCTTTGATCTGTTTCAGATAAATGGGTATCTGCACACGGATTTCATGCATTTGAATCCATTTTTTTATATTTTTATCCATATCAGAATTTAAATATTGAAAAGGAGGCTCTTTCAATTGAAAATAAGAATATTTTTGATGGGAATAATCGACTAATACATCATCAAATTGATATTGATGAGACATAAAATCATTAAACTGTTCTTCTAAAAGAACATTGATTTTCTGTTCTTTTTCTTTTATCGATTCATATAACATATTTAAATAATCAAAATATTGGTGTTCTTTAAATTGAATCTGTTTCATTGAATTCTGAAACGATTGTTTACGATTGTATAAACCAAAAAACAGAAATCCAACAGCCATGGAACAAGACATAAAAAATGTGGCAATCAGCTGATTCTTTTGTTCTGGATGCATAAAATACAAAATAAGAAACGATAGTAAAGAAGATGTTAAAATCATAAAGGAAGAACCAATCGATTGAAATAAAGGTGTCTTAACGGGTGCGTTTTCCCATATATATGATTCTGGTACAATTGGCTTTCTTTCAATTTTTAGAACCTGTTTTCTTTCTTTTTTTACTGGTTCTATTTGCATACAATGACTTTTTAATTCTTCCTTTTTCTGTTCTATAGGAACCATTAGATAACATCCAAAATAAAAGAATTGATATTTTGTGATCCATATCTCGTCTCCATCTTTTAAACGAATTTGATTTACTTTTGATCCATTTACATAGACACCATTTGTACTTTTCTCATCTTTCAGATAGAAATGATCTTCTTTTTTTTCAATTGAAAAATGAATACTGGATATATCTAAATCATTAATCTGACAATTGCAATTTTTATCTCTTCCAACGATAAACTGATTCTTAATAGTACAGATAGAAAATGTTCGAATGGGTACAGGAATAAATACATATTCTTTATATCTTACAGGTTTAAGACAGATCATTTTTTGATTGTCTAAACAAATATAGACTTTATTTTCCTGTTCTATCAGTCGAAAATTCGCATATTCAATCTGTTTTTCAAAACATATACATTCACATTTATTCTGATGATATATTTGAATTCTTTTCATAAAGTTTTTTTATTAGAAACAATATAGGAATGATAAATATCATTAACCATTTTTGACTTACTTTTATTTCACTATCTTTTTGATTTTCTTTTTTCATAGAGTTTTCCATTATCACATTTATTTTATAGGAAGGCTGAATCGCCTTAAACTCATAAACAAATTGAGATAATGAATTCGTTTTAAACTTGTCCATTGATATTTCTTTTCCATTGATCTTAACCATCTTCAGATAATTGGATGGATCCTTTAAAAATACAATTTGAATGGTATCGAAAAAAGAAGCTTTATCTGTTTCTTGGCCATTCACAAGAATCTTGCATACAGGCATAATTTCTTCTTTTTCTTCTTTTAGAAGAACTTTGTCCTCTTTTACGCTCCAGATTCGTTTAAGTGGTTTTGATTCTGTTTCACTGACTTCTATAACTTCATTCAATTTATAAAAAATATATTGTCTGTTTACAGGTTCATTCAATCCATCCTCCAAACAGATTTGACAGACCAATGTCTGATTAGGTTTTAATAATTGTAAGGATGTATACAGATCTGTATAGATTGGCTGATTTTCGATCCATTGTTTTACTGTTACTTCTGCTTCTTTATTTAATTGAATGTCATAATTTATACAGGTAGTAAAATAAATCTGTTCTTTTTCTACACTTGTATTGTTGAAAAAGAAATCAAAATTCAAATGTCGACGATCAATTACATACTCTCTTTGTTCAAATACCGTCTGATCAAACAGATCCTGCACTGTTATCTGCAGCTGATAGATTCTTTTTTCATCATCATTGGCTTCAAATGATATCGTATCTTCTAATGAATAATATTGTCCATTCACCATAAGGTTTCCACTTTTAAAATAAGGACAATTTATTTCATACTGTAAAATCTGGTTCTGATTTGTCACATAAGAATCTGGCAAAACAACAGAGGGAAGCTGGTTTGTAAAAGTAAAGGACTGTACTTCTTTTACTAAATAAGGATATCTTGTATCTCTAAGAATAAATTGATAAAAACCTGTCTTATCAAAGGTTGTCCCCTGTTTTATCGTATCGATTTTTTCTCCATCCAGATATTCTTCAATCTCTAAGAAATCCCATTCGATGCTGGAATCGAAAACAATTTCACTTTGTGTCGTATATTCCGTTTGAATATTGCTTGTAATGGATATTGGCTGTGAATCAATTTTCAGAATCTTTTTACTTTTATTGTTATATTCATCACAACATTCAATACATATTTCCTTATTTTCTTTTGTCACAAACAATTCATTTTGAAAATCTACACTTTGACCATCTACATACAATTTTGTTTCTGCCTTCGAAGCATCTTCTATATCAATCTGCAGGGTACATTCATCCCATAATACAAATTCAGAATCGATATAAAAATCATCTATAGATACCTTAATTTCTGGGGCTGTAGTATCCAGAAAAAACTCTTTTTGATTTTCTTCTAATATATTTCCATCTTTGTCTTTTAAGCAATATACAAGATAAGTACTTCCTTCATTCTGTAAAGTAAAACTTAAAGAATCCAATTCTTCCTGTTCATAGATAAAAGTGCTTTGCGAACAGTCTACAATCGGATTGCACTGTATGGTTATGGTCTGATTGTCATTAATAAAAGTTATAAATGGATTAATAGGAGGTAACATAATTTATATCCTTTCGATGTATTGAATTAATTGGTGTATCTGAAATTGATCTGATTTCTGATATAAACCAGGAATGGGAGGGCATGGATGATCTTCACTTATTAAGAACAGACAATATTGCAGATATTGAATGGCACATGGTTCAAATTCCACCTGATCTTCTTTAATCTCACAATTGATCTTATATAGAAGTTCACAATCATCCAGAATAATCTGACTGGAAATGAGTAACGACATATAAACAGACAATAAATCAATGTCTTTACTTTCATATACATACACTAAATATTTCTGGGCAAAAGATGCGGATAACCTTTTGATCTGTCTCATAAAAGAAACGGTTTCTGGATATTGATTTAAAATATCTTCTGGTATGTTTTCCAGAAAATATTGACAGTACATATCATTTTGAGAAAGAATCGCCTGTTTCATTAAATAGTAACTGATCTTTGAATTTTTTAAACAGTCTTTTATAAATCCTTTTTCGATCCACTGGTATAAATTCATTTGAATTTTTTCAGTCTGATTTCCTTTCTGTTTCTTTAAATCTTTCTCATAAGCATTTAGAAACAAAATCTGATTTTGAGGATCTTTTAAATAAGCCTGTAAAAGAATGTCCTCCTTTCTTTGATTCACAACAAATAAAAGTATAGCAGACAGAAATATAGAAATTAGAATTGTTATGAATTTTCTTATAATAAAGGCTATTTTTAAACTTGAAAAAGATGAAAATCGTTTTTTTGATTCTTTATTTAAACAAGTGCGTATGATGAAAGGATTCGTAAAATAGAACGTTTTCATGAATGTACCAAACGCATAAATATCACTGGTTCTATCTTTGGATTCTGTGTTTTTTAATTCTGGAGATGCATTAGAATAGGATGCAAAAGAAACATAACTGGAATGATTGTAAGTGCAGGAATTAAAATCAATTAAATAGAGATGATTACGATGTATCATGAAATTTTCTTCTTTGATATCAATGTATAAAATATCAAGAGAATGTAAATATTCAAATCGATTCATAGCCTGTATCAGCAAATAATCTCGAATTAAATATTTTAATACTGGATGTTCCTGTTTCCATTGATTTAAAGAGATTCCAGGAATCTTATTTTCAATCAGTACAAGAGAATCCTTTGTTTCATATACATCTATAATTTGAGGCATAAAAGGATGCTGTATCAAAGATAATACCTGAATTTCCATACGAAACTGGTGAATATAAACGGGATCGGAATTTAAAAGAACTGTTTTACTGATACAGTTTCTTCCTGTAAATTGATCCTGAACGATATCACAGCGAGAAAAATCATTTACTTTTAGTGTACAGATAGAAACATATCGATTATTCATCATTGATGAAATACAAATTTAACATTCGCAATTTGAATTTCCATACCATCCTTCAGACGCATTTTTCTTTGTACACGTTTTCCATTTAAAAAGGTCCCATTTGAACTTTTTAAATCCTGTATATAATAACGATGATTCTCACATACAATTTTACAATGCGTTAAAGATACCTCTTCTTCTTTAAGCTGAATGTCACATCCAAAAGATCGTCCAATTAAAGTCGTTTCACTTAATTCATACATCTTACGATGTATTTCTACATATGCCTTCTCTTCCATTGTCATGCCTAAAATTCGAGTCTGATTATCCGATACTTCTTCTTTTATTTCTTCAATATAAAGTGGATGAATGGCTTCCTGTACACGAAAAGAAGATTCTTTTTTCTTTTTCAAGAAAGAAAATCGTTTTGGATGGTACAACTGCTGAAGATTCTTTAAACCCAGTATCAGATTAGGAAGAGAAAATTCTTTACAGTTTAGAAAACGAATCAAATATCCTGGTATTTCGAAGGCAGTGGTTGTTTGTATATTTTTATAAAGATATTCAATCCATTCTTTAATCTGATTTGTGGTAAACATCCATTCCTGTAAAGAAATTGGAATCACCATAAAATAAAAATTTTCTCCATGTTCATCTAAAAATATAGCTTTTGGATGAAAATAGACCGGTTTATTTCGATTGATGGCAATTGCACTTTCCATTAAATGAATCAGAAACTGGTATCCTTCTTCTTTTTCAAATACATATTGGCTTATAAAATCATGTAAAGATACTTTGTTTTGAATCGAGTAAAGAATTCTTGCCTTTTCTTTATCCTGCAGAACACATTGCAGACAGAAACAATCATTTGCCATTCTTTGAAAGATTTCAATGTCGAGACATTCTTTTTTATTTAACTCAACAAGAATATTGTTTGAATCTCTATACAGTTCATGTATCCAATCTTGCATTTAGCTACCCTCCATTATATATATTCGATTAATTATTGAAAAACGATAAAATTTCGATAAAATTTTTATATGAAATATTTTAAATGGGTACATATTTTATTGATTGAATTACTCGTAAACTTCATGGCATTTTATTATACAGATGTATTTGTTTATAATCAGACCTACATAGGAAATGTCTTAGGTCATCCTTTTTATTTATGTTTATGGACAATCAGTTCTGTTTTTGGTCTGTATTATTATTCAAAGATTATTTTTGATTCCTGTAAGCTTCCTTATCATTCATTTCTTCATGCTTTAATTCATATTGGTATGACTATTTCAATCGTATTTCCATACCAGGATGGCTTAAAAAACTGGACGAATAATTTACATGTATGGATTGCAGGAATCTGTATTATAGGTTTTATCATAGAATGGATATATATTTTTTCAAAATATTATTTTATATATCAAAAAGAATGTTTTATTTTTTTAATGATTCTAATGATCAGTCTATTTATTATGCTGGTTTTAGATCATATCACATCAATCTGTGAAATCTTTTTTACATATGGAATGAATATATTCTTGTTTATCTGGACAAATAAAAAGAAGAATCCACTATGATTCTTCTAAATTCATATCATTAATTTTTGAAAGATAATGTTCTGCTTTTGATACAAAATGCATCTTATTTCCTATCTGAATAACTTTTTCCAGATACGTTTTTGCAACGACATAATCTTCTTCTACAAAGGAAATCAATCCAATATAATAAGCTGCATCCACTTTCTGAAATGGAAATTGAGCTCTTTGGAAAGCTTGTAAATAATATTTACGACATGTATTAAAGTCGCCATTCATCAGATCAATTTTATTCTGAATGGATGCGATATCCTGAGATTGAATATTCACTCCCACAGCTCCCATATTTAAACGAACTTTTCCAGCTTCCTGTTTACACTCATTTAATTTATCCTCATCTTTTAAAAGATAATATACATAAGCCATAATGGAATAATAAGAAAGAATACTTGCTTCATCTTTTAAAGGGAAAGTTGCTAGTGCTTTCTTTGCGAGGTCTGCATCATCCATATAAAGAAGACATTGTGCAAATAACGTTTGATTTGTTAGATTAAAACGATTATTCTGCATAGAATAATAAAGAATTGCAGATGCACACGCTTCAGGATCGCATTTTTCATATAATAAGCTTGTGATTGGTAAAAAACTGGAAACCCGGTATCTTGCCAGCATATTAAATGTATATGTAAAGAAGAAAATCGCTATCACAATCAAAATCAGATTGCTCATGAATAATAAAACAAAAATAACCGCAATGACTCCTAAAGCATAAATAGCTGATATTTTTTGAACATTTTTTCGACACATCTGAGCAAATGACTTATATTCTTCCAGAAGATTATGTCTTTGTTTATAAATATCTAAAACATCCTTTTCAGAAGTCATCCCTTCTTTTTGAAGGATTTCTTTATTTGATTTATTTAAAGTATATAATCCATAAATTGAAAAAATGACACTCGGAATCAGACTGAAAACACCTACAACAGATATTACATCCGGAGATAAAATCAGAACCGCAAGAATAATAAAAATCCCAAAAGCCCATTTTTTCATAATATATTGAATCAATAATATCGCATTAGCTAAACCAGCTAAAGAAAAACCACCCAACAGATAAGTGACCACAACATTTGAATACATAAAATCTACAATTTCTTCGGGAAAAATTTCGGCATAAATTCCCTGACTCTGGGAAAATGTAACCATCATAATCGCAAGTCCTATCGCAAATGTAATTCCAATTATTTTTAGATGTGTTTTACTATAATACTTCCACATAATACCTACCTTTAATCATTATACTCTCAAATGTATTATTTAATATAACTTTATTGTATTTTTCTTAAAAAATCAACTTTTATACTTTATACTTTCTATTTTTGAATATTTCTTTTTCCTTTTTTAAATTTTATACGAATAAATACTAATAGGAGGTGTCAGAATGAAAAAATTCAAACACATTTTATTATCAATCTTATTCTGTTTGTGCCTGTTTCCATCATCAATATATGGACAAACAAGTATTCAGGTAACCTACCCTTATGGAAGCAGTCCACAAACAGTGCCTGAAAAATGGAAAGTTTATTACACAGACAATGTGACAGGAAATCAGATTATTGATCTGTATGGACAGATTCACATTGGAAGTAAAGCGGTTCATTGCGTAGAACCTAATGTAAGTGCATTAAATGGTGCCAGTGACTATCAGGCAATGTCTATGGAAAGTATCTATTCTCCTTCACTGTGTCAGGAAGCGGGATGGATCTATGCACTTGGGATTCAAAAGGATCCATCCAATGAAATGGATCTGGCTTGTCAGATCTTATTATGGAAACTGCTGGATCAAAGTGTATCAAACTTTACTTATCACAGCGATATACAAGCTAAAATGGATCAGGTGAATCAGAATATTCAGATTATGAAAACACCTGTCTGTTTTGAAACAAATGATGTTTTACTTGATGGATATGGCAAAGAGAATTCAATCACTTTACTGGATTCATCCAACGTTTTTGAACACTATATTGAAAAAGAAAACAATGGTATACATTATCTGAAAGAAGGAAATTCTCTGACAGTATGGTTAGAACCAGGAGACAATCCGGAAGGTTCATTATCTTTTGATTGTTTTTATTCTTCAGATGAAGCCCTTTCTTCTACAGTCTATATTTCAAATACTTCTCAAAATGTCCTTTCTCTAGAAAAATCCATTCCCAATAATGTAAAAATAAATGTTTCCATTGCCACAGGTAAAGCACAAATTCATAAAGTAGATGAAAGTGGAAATTATATTCCAGGTACATCTTTAAAAATTGTAGACGAAAGTGGAAATACAGTTGATAAGTGGATCAGTGAAAATCAAAGTTATGTTGTATCCAATTTATTAAAAAACCAGACTTATACTTTAATTGAAGAACAAGCAGCCGAAGGTTATATCTGCAGTGATCCCATTTCCTTTACCATTAAGAATATAGACTCTTTAAAGCAGATTCATCTGATCAATCATCAGATTTTTGTGTATAAAAGCGATCAGTTCAAAAATCCAGTACGTGATGTACATTTACAGGTTTTAAATTCAGATGGAGAAGTGATTGATGAATGGATTACAGGCAAAAAAATTGTTGATTTGTCTAAAGAAGAGACAGAAAGACTGAAAAATAAAGAATCTTTTGATAATTTTATTGTTACAGAGGAAGGTATCCTGTACAAGATAGATGGAATTACTTATCATATAGATGAATACGGATATGAAACCATTCATCCAATATCTAATTTAAAATGGAATCAGACTTATACTTTACATGAAGAACAGGCTTTGCCTTCTTATATAAAAGGTGAAGATATTCAGTTTATTGCTGATAAAAGTCAATGCATTACTATGGTTAATCTAAAAACAAAAGACATTGACATCAAAAAAACAGATGAAAACAATCAGCCTGTAAAAGGAGCCACTTTATCGATTCTGGACAAAGATGGAAATGAAATCGAAACATGGATTTCTGATACAGATCCACACACAATTAAAAATCTGATTCTGAATGAAGAATATACTTTATGTGAATTAAAAGCACCTGATGGATACCAGAAAGCAGAAGATATTCATTTCACTGTAAATGAAGATACAGATGAAATCATTATGAAAGATCAGAAAATAATCGTTCCGCTAACAGGTTTTGACCTGCATACAGGTTTTTATATCGCTATCTCATCGGTATCTTTCCTTTTGATTGTTTTATTTATAAGAAAAATAAGAAGGATTTAACCATCCTTCTTATTTAATTACCTGGATCCAACCTTCTGGTGCTTCAATTGTACCCATTTGAATACCTGTTAAAGTTTCTCTTAATTTTGAAATAACAGGTCCCATTTCTTCCATTCCGCTTGGGAATAGAATTTCTTTTCCATGATCTACAATTTTTCCAACTGGAGAAATAACAGCTGCTGTGCCACACAATCCACATTCCGCAAAGTCTTTTACTTCATCAAAGTAAACTTCTCTTTCTTCGACCTTTAATCCACAATAGTGCTGTGCTACATATAATAAAGAACGACGTGTAATAGAAGGTAAAATACTATTTGATTTTGGGGTAACAACCGTTCCATCTTTTGTGACAAACAGGAAGTTTGCTCCTCCGGTTTCTTCAACTTTTGTACGTGTCTGTGGATCTAAATACATATTTTCGTCAAATCCTTTATTGTGAGCATCTACGATATTATGTAAACTCATCGCATAATTTAATCCCGCTTTAATATTTCCGGTTCCTCTAGGTGCTGCACGGTCTACATCACTGACACGAATTGTGATAGGTTTTACTCCTCCTTTAAAATAAGGCCCTACTGGTGTAACAAATACACGGAATTCATATTCATCAGCCGGTTTTACACCAATGACTGCATTTTTACCAAATACATATGGACGAATGTATAAAGTAGCTCCTGTTCCATAAGGAGGAACAAAATCTTTATTTGCCTTTACAACCTGATGAATGGCATCTAAAAATTTTTCTTTTGGTACTACTGGGATTTCTAATCCCGCACAGGAAGACTGTAAACGTTCTGCGTTTAGATCCGGTCTAAATACAACAATATCTCCATTTGCTGTTGTATAAGCTTTTAAACCTTCAAAACATGTTTGTGCATATTGAAGTACACAGGCACATTCACTCATTGTGATCTGATCATCTGTAGTCAATGTCCCTTCATCCCAGCTTCCATCTTTATAATTGGAAACATAACGATAATCTGTTTTAACATATCCAAATCCAAGATTATTCCAATCGATTTCTTTAGTCATAAATACGCCTCCACTCTCGAATTCTATTTGTTATTATATTCTTACTTTACATTCTTTTCAATGAAAATATTGAAACTAATTTTCATAAAAAGAAAAATATTTCAATAAAGCCACCAAAGTTTTTGCATCTTTGATTTCATTCTTTAAAATCATCTCTTTTACTTTAGAAACAGGTATAAGTTCCACTTCAACAAACTCTCCTTCATCCAAACATTGTTTTTCATAATGACAATTCTTTGCCAGAACCATATGAATCACTTCTGAACAATAAGCAACAGTTGGATACAAATAACCAAAATAATTTACATCCTGTGATACATATCCAGTCTCTTCTTTTAGTTCACGAGAACCTGTCTGAATAAAAGATTCTTCTTTTTCTTTACGTCCTCCTGGTATTTCATATAAAACTTCTTTAAAAGGATATCGAAACTGTTTGACAAAAATGATCTCCTGATTTTCGGTTAATGCCAGAACACACACTCCTCCATCATTATGAACATATTCACGAATATCTTCTTTGCCATTTTCCAGTTCAACCTTATCTTTATATACATTCAATATTTTACCTTCATAAAGGATCTGAGATTTTAAAGTTTTTTCTTTCATACCGCTTCACCTAATACTTTTCCAATGGAATCATGAATCACAAGATCGGCCTGGTCATCTAATGGTGTATTATCTTTATTAATTAGTACAAGATGATTTCCATTAAAATACTGAATCAGACCCGCTGCCGGATATACCGCTAAACTGGTTCCTCCTACTATTAATAAATCAGCATTTGAAATGGCTTTGATTGCATTATAAACCGTTGTGTCATCTAACCCTTCTTCATATAAAACAACATCTGGTTTGATGATATGATTGCATTTTGGACAACGAGGGATACCATCTTTATCTCGATAAGATAAAATCTGATCTAAAGTATAGAAAGAATGACATTGCTGACAATAATTTCTAAGTACAGACCCGTGCAACTCATAGACCGTTTTAGAACCTGCTTTCTGATGCAGTCCGTCAATATTCTGGGTTACCACCGCCTTAAGTTTTCCCATCTTTTCCAATTCGGCCAAAGCCAGATGAGCCTTGTTGGGCAATGCATCTTTATATATCATCTGATTAAAATAAAATTCAAAAAATTCTTTCGGATTAGATTCATAAAAAGAATGCGATAACATTACTTCAGCAGGATAACGATATTTTTTCTTATACAATCCATTATCACTTCGAAAATCAGGAATCTGACTTTCTGTTGAAACACCTGCTCCTCCAAAAAATACAATATTTTGACTTTCTTCAATCCATTTTTTTAACATACGTCTCACCTCGTTTTTATTATAATACGAAAAAAGACTGTTTGCACAACAGTCTATAAATCCAGTTTTAGATCATTCTCTTTGATCCATCCTATTTTTCTAAAGAAGATACCAAGCAGCCAGCAAATGATACCAGGTAAAACGAAGCTAATCAGTATCAATCCAATCCAATGTACGGCTGTAATTTGTATTCCATCTGCAAGCCATCCTGTATAAACGCCTATCTGTCCGACTAATCCACAGGTTCCCATTCCGGATGAAACCGCTGCCCCATTCATTTCCATCTTAAACAGGCAAGTTGTCACAGGTCCTGTAATTGCGGAAGCAATAATGGGTGGCAACCATATTTTAGGATTTTTCATGATGTTTGGCATCTGCAGCATTGAAGTACCAATTCCCTGGGCAAAAAGACCTCCCCATTTATTTTCTTTAAACGACATTACCGCAAATCCAATCATCTGGGCACAGCACCCTGCTACGGCTGCTCCTCCGGCTAGTCCTGTTAAAGATAGAGCAGCACAAATTGCGGCTGAACTGATTGGAAGGGTTAAAGCAATTCCAACCACGACAGAAACAATGATTCCCATTAAAAATGGTTGCAGTTCGGTAGCCCACATAATTGCCTGTCCTACACTGCTAGCCGCTTTTCCAATTACAGGAGCAAAAATCATGGCCAAAAATATCCCAACGGCAATTGTTACAAAAGGTGTCACAATAATATCCACTTTTGTTTCTTTTGAAACAACTTTTCCGAATTCAGCAGCCACAATGGCAATCAGCAAGACCGCTAAAGGTCCTCCGGCTCCCCCTAATTCATTGGTAGCCA
This sequence comes from Floccifex porci, assembly GCF_009696175.1. Taxonomy (GTDB): domain Bacteria; phylum Bacillota_I; class Bacilli_A; order Erysipelotrichales; family Erysipelotrichaceae; genus Floccifex; species Floccifex porci. The sequence continues at coordinate 6,401 of NZ_VUMM01000019.1, read as the reverse complement.
TACCTACACTGGCCAATGAAAACAACACTAAAGGTGGACATTGCAAGGCAAAACCAATGGCTATAGCCATACTGGCTCCTGTAGCTGCCTTGGCATAATTTCCAATTGTTACAAGTGTTTCAATTCCAAATTGACTTCCCAACGTAGAAATGATTGTACCAATCAGCAAAGAAGCAAATAAACCTTGTGCCATAGCACTTAAAGCATCGATTCCATAACGCTTCCAAGATATAATTACATTTTTCTTTTTTAAAAATTCTTTCATACATCCTCCACTGTCTTGTCACTAGACTTTACAGATGATAACACAAAAATAAAAAATTGTATATATAAAATAAAACTTTCTTAAATTTAAAGTCATTTAGTCTGGATTTAGGATTAAACAATATATGATACTATGTCAATATTTCGGACAATCTAACAATAAAGAACATATGTTTCTCATACAATAAAAAACAAGTTCTCAAGGATATATATTTTGATTTTGAGAAAGGAAAAATGTATTGTCGGTAAATCTGGAGCTGGAAAAACTACGCTTCTTTCTGTTTTAACTGAGCTTGCTCAATCCGATAGTGGTTCTATTTATTACGATGGAAAAGATATTAAAACCATCAACAAATATCAGTTTCGCAATCAATATATCGGGGTAATCTTTCAAAGCTTTAATCTGATTACAAAATTCACTGCATTAGAAAATGTAATTCTTTCTATAAATAGCTGGCATCAAAGATTGTTATTAAAAGCAGCAGAACTTTTAAAAAGCGTTGGATTGGATACAGATGAACCAACCAGAAATCTGGGCTCACAGACACAAAAAGAAATCATGGATATTTTTAGGCAGCTTGCTGATGAGTGAAAATGTATCATCATTGTAAGTCATTCTTTAGATGTTACCAAAGCCTGCAATCAAGAATTTGAATTACCTAAATTATCTTTATGATTAAATAACATATAAAATAAAAAAGACAAGAGTGAAACAATCGGACAAAATCAGAAAACTCTTGTCTTTATTTAATTATTCCTATTTTTGCAGCATATGCACAATGGATTCAATTAAAACTCCTGTAGCTTCTTTTTCTTTTGTACTGGTTGCTGCTATATCCAGATGGATCCAGGAAACATTTTCTTCAATGAATTCTTCCAAAAAAGCTGCCGCCAGACTGGCACCTGCTTTTTTACCAACTTGTGCATTGGTTAGATCCGCTACTTTTGAATTTCGAATCTGTTTATGGAAATCTTCATCCAAAGGCATTTGCCAAATTTTTTCTTTTGTATCTTTACATGCTTCTTTTAATTCTTGTAAAAAAGCTTCATCATTTGTAAAGGCTCCTGTATAATTTTCACCTAATGCATTGGCACAGGCTCCTGTTAATGTTGCCATATCAATGATACGATTCACATTGTCTCTTTGGGCATAAGTAATTCCATCAATTAATGCTAGTCTTCCTTCTGCATCCGTATTTGTTACTTCAATGGTTTTTCCATTTAAAGATACAATCACATCATCCACTGTATAGGCATCCGGGCCGATCATATTTTCAGTAATACATAAAATAGCCATACAGTTTATTTTTGCCTTCATCAAAGCTAATATACGAAGGATTGCTAAAACATTGGCAGCTCCACACATATCATATTTCATGCCTGACATATCTTTTTTCAGGCTGTATCCACCAGAATCAAACGTTAATCCTTTTCCTACTAAAGCTGTATAAGGCTGATCCTTGTTTCCATTGTATTTTAATTTAATCAGATAAGCAGGAAATTTAGATCCTGAATTAACGGCTAAAATAGAATTAGCTTTCATTTCTTTTAATTCATCATTTGATAATACTTCACATTCTAAATGATACTGTTTACTTGTCCCAACGGCTTCTTCTTTAAATCTCAACGGTGTTAAAATATTTCTGGGACAATCCGATAAATAACGGGCATAATTAATTTGTTCAGCCATTACTTTTCCTTTTTCCACCAGTTCTTTACAGTCTGAAAATTCATAATCTCGAGTCTCTTTATTTTTATACTGGTACGCCCCATAATATAATCCTAAACTTGCCGGATAGGCTGTAGTTTCATCTACATAAACATATACATCTTCTTTAATTGTTTTTGAAAAAGTAATGAATGCTTCTTTAATACGATCCCCTTTTCCTAATCCTAAAATATATATTTTTTCAACTGGAAATACATGGAATGGATAGATTGTTGTGATTTTTCCATATGAAAGATCTGCATCTACAATTAAATGTTTTTCTTTTAAAAAGGATGGAAAATCTTCATTTTCTTTTAATGCGATTAAAATATTTTTTTCCATATAGAATGCCTCCTAATGGATATTTTATCACAAATTGAAAACATTCTGAATTTGCTTTATACTTTTATTAGAGGTGAAACCATGATTGATTATACAGAAGGGTCCGGTAAACAATATCATATTCAGACAAAACCATCCGATATTGGAGAATATGTTCTTCTTCCTGGAGATCCAAAAAGATGTTCAATTATTGCTCAATATTTTGATGACCCTGTTCTGGTTGCAGATTCCAGAGAATTTGTGACCTATACAGGAACTTTAAACGGGACAAAGGTCAGTGTGACTTCAACTGGAATTGGTGGAGCTAGTGCTTCTATCGCAATGGAAGAGCTGGTTGCCTGCGGGGCAAAAACCTTTATACGAGTTGGAACTTGTGGAGGCATGGACATCAATGTAAAAAGTGGTGATGTCATTATTGCCAATGGTGCCATTCGACAGGAAGGAACTTCAAAAGAATATGCTCCTGTTGAATATCCTGCCGTAAGTGATTTTGAAGTGACATCAGCTTTAGTTCATGCAGCCAAAAAATTAAAGCAATCTTATCATGTGGGTGTTGTCCATTGTAAAGATGCTTTTTATGGTCAGCATAAACCTGAAGATTTACCAAATCATGATCAGCTGCTGCAAAAATGGGATGCCTGGAATCGATTGGGATGCAAAGGTTCAGAAATGGAGTCTTCCACTTTATTTGTTGTAGCCAACTATTTAAAAGTTCGCTGTGGATCGATATGTCTGGTCATTGCCAATCAGGAACGAGAAAAGAAAGGTTTGCCAAATCCACAGGTACATGATGTAAATATCCCAATTAAAGTTGCCATTGAAGCCATTAAAGAATTAATTGAACAAGAAAAGTAGACATGAAGTCTACTTTTTCTGTTCATCATAAATAATCAGAGCCATAAATACCAGATCTTCTTTTCCATTATTTGTAATGGAATGTCCTCTTGAAGAAGGAGTGAAGAAATGATCTCCAGGATTTAAAATCAATTCCCTTTCGTGATTGTCATCTAAGGTTGCCTGACCAGAAAGAATAAAATAATCTTCTCCATCTCCCTGATGAACATGATATCCTACAGCACATCCCGGTTTTAATGTCACTCTTGCATAAACACGATTCATCCCATGCATTTCATCGGCTGTTAAAACGTGTTCAAAATGGGCCTTTCCAGGTCCTCCAAACATTTCTACATCCATAATTTTCATAGTGTTTCCTCCTTATTTATATTATACTGATATTTGGAGGACAATCAGATGAAAAATATAATTTTTGATATGGATGGATTATTAATTGATAGTGAAAACATTACTTTTCATATATATAAAGACTATTTATGTCAAATCGGATATCGTTATACAAAAGAAATGTATATTTCTTTATTAGGTAAACGAAAAGAATTTGCTCAGGAACAATTTAAAAAAGATTTTGGTTCTTCTTTTCCATTTGATTTATTCTGGGAACAGACACATATAATATTGGACCAGGAACTGATTCATAAACCTTGCTTAAAAATAGGTTGTATTCCTTTATTAGAATATTTAAAGGAACATTCTTACACAATCATTTTAGCTACCAGCTCCTATAAAAACCGAGCTTTAAATATTTTAAAAGGACAGCATATCGATCATTATTTCAATGATTTTATATGCGGAGATCAGGTTAAAAATGGAAAACCTCATCCTGAAATCTTTTTAGAAGCCTGCAAAAAAATACATTGTGAACCAAATCAGGCCATTGTCTTAGAAGACAGTGAAACAGGTATTGATGCAGCATTTCAGGCAGGCTGCTCTGTAATCTGTATACCGGATATGATAGAACCTGATTTTGATCATAAAAAGAAATGTAACTATATTTTATCGAATTTATTGGATGTCTTAACAATTTTATAAGAAATTTTTGACATCTATTTTAGAATTATCTACAATTTCTTTATGAAAAAAGAAATAAAATTATTTATAGAAACATCTATTAATCGTTTTTTAAATAAATATAAAGAAGATCAGATTGGTCTATACGCTACCCAAACGGCATTTTTCTTAATTATATCTGCCGTTCCTTTTATGATGCTTCTTATCACAATTTTGAAAACTGTCCTGCCTTTAGAACAATCCACTTTTATTCAAATGATCAATGCAAATTTACCAAGGCCGATCAATGAATATGCTACCGTTTTTTTTAAAGATATACAAAGTCAATCCACTGTACCCATTGCTTCCATATCTACAATTACCTGTTTATATGCAGCCAGTAAAAGTACATATGCTTTAACTTTAGGATTGAACTCTATTCATAAAACTGAAGACAGACGTAATTACATTCGTCTTCGATTACAATCCATATTTAATACTTTATTATTAATGTTATTAATCGTATTCAGTTTATTGATACTGGTATATGGTGGAAAAATCAGTCTGTTTCTAGAAAAATATTATCCAAAATTCATTGTGGATTTTGCCAGCGTCATTCATTTTAAGAATCTGATTTCCTTTACGATTATTACAATTATGATTGCCATACTATATATTATCCTTCCTGGAAAACGATTAAACTTCATTTATCAAATACCAGGAGCTTGTGCAACTGCTTTGTCCTGGATATTGTTTTCGAATATTTATTCATATTTCATTGACCATTCTACACATTTTTCTTTAACATATGGTGTTTTATCGAATATTGTCTTTATGATGATCTGGTTACAATGGTGTATGACATTTTTTCTTACTTTTGCGCAAATTAATGCATGGATTCAAATAATTTGTGATAGAATAAAAGAAAGAAAAAGGGAGTAGCCAACACATTTTGTGATTATATATCGTCAATACGATGAAAATCCGGTATATAACGAAGAGGCAAGACTTTTGTTGAAATAACAAGAGTCTTGCCTTTTTTGCTACTTTAGAAAGGAGAACACAATGATTATTGAATTTTTACTCTTACTTTTAGGTTTTATTTTACTAACAAAGGGATCGGACCTATTTGTAGATGGAGCCAGTGAATTTGCCAGATATTTACATATTCCGCAACTCATTATTGGCTTAACTATAGTTGCCATGGGAACTAGTGCACCAGAAGCAGCTGTCAGTATTCGCTCGGCTCTAGAAAACAGTGCCGATTTATCCATTGGAAATATTGTTGGAAGCAATATATTAAATATTTTAATTATATTGGGTATTTGCTCTCTCATTGCTTTTATTCCCATTGAAAAATCGACAACCAAAAAAGACATTCCATTTATGATTTTCAGCACAGCTTTATTAATGGTTTTTGGATATACGGATGCTTCTTTATCATGGTTTGAAGGTTTCATTTTTCTAATCTGGTTTATTGTTTATTTAATTTATTTATATACACATTCTAAAAAAGAAGAAGAACAGAAACCATCGAAGTCTATTTTCAAAATATTAATATTTATCATTCTAGGTCTGGCATTTATTTTACTGGGAAGTCAATTTGTTGTTGAAAGTGCCACTGAAATTGCTTTATATCTAGGTGTAGACGAAAAATTTATTGGTTTAACTATTGTGTCATTGGGAACTTCTTTACCTGAATTGTTCACTAGTTTTATGGCTACTCGAAAAGGAAATGCAGGTATTGCGATTGGAAACATTGTAGGAAGTAATATCTTTAATATCTTATTTATCTTAGGATTTACTTCTTTATTAACACCGATTCCTTTTCAGTCTTCATTTTTAATTGATACATTTATTTGTATTTTAACTGGTATTGTATTATGGATTTATGCATACAAAAACAATGGCTTAAATAAGAAAAGTGGTATTTTAATGTTAGTTTGTTATGGATTGTATTTTCTTTATTTATTATAAAAAGGATAGAGCCATGATACAACCCTAGTCAAGTAGACATGGGAAATATTTAAAAATCTCATCGATCAACAACCCATTCCACTTTGGTTTGGGTTGTTTTTTATTTCTTCTATAATCATTTCTTTTTGATGTTTCTTTTTTGATTCAATTTCATTCCAGTATCTTACATATCTTACTGATGGAATAATTGGATATTGTGTAAATTCCTTTTGTTCTAAAGATTCTTTTCGTACTTGTCCACATGTTTTACCATTCAATCTTTTTT